>NZ_CP126110.1:3104609-3725531 GCF_030123405.1 Neobacillus sp. WH10 | reverse complement strand
CGATGTCCAACATTTACCAGAGATAAAAAATAAAAAAATTGGTAGTGAACCTTCCATAACAAATTCAAGTGATTCCTTCGGATTAGACCAATCATTATCAGAAATGCTGGAGGAATACGAAGCAAAAATTATTCAGCAAACACTTTTACGTTTAAACGGTAATAAAACCTTAACAGCCAAAACACTTGGCTTGTCTGTGAGAAATTTGTATTATAAACTCGAAAAATATAATCTTGAAAAAAATAGCACGCAATAAATTTCATGGTATGAAATATTTTTCAATATATCATCAAGAGAAATAAAACGTTTTCATAAAAAAGTTTTGGCACAGTTCTTGCATATAAATATATCGGAGTTGTAGTAAGAGGAGAAAGGGTTGATGACAACTTGTTGTTGGATTCACTTATAGAGAAAGCAACCCAGGAGGGCATAAATACGGTTGCAGTGGCCGCGGCTGAAGATGCTGAAGTCATCGAAGCTGTGCTCGATGCATTAGACCGAAATCTTGCTCATTTTATCCTGTTCGGTGATAAAGAAAAAATTATTACCCTCATCGAAATGAAAAAGCACAAACCAATTAACAGTAATACTATAAAAATTGTTGAAGCCGGGTCTATTGCCGCTGCCGCTGAATTAGCTGTTAAGGCTGTTTCTAACAAAGAGGCAAATGTTTTAATGAAAGGCAATATTCCAACTAATTTACTTTTAAAAGCTGTCCTGAATAAGGAATATGGCCTTAGAACAGGAAATGTTTTATCGCATGCTGCTTTTTTTGAAATTCCTGGTTACAATCATTTTACCATTGTAACGGACGCTGCTATGAATATTGCCCCTGATTTAGAACAAAAAGCACAAATAATTAAAAATGCTGTTTCATTAGCCAAGTCCGTTGGAATCGATACTCCAAAAGTGGCGCCTATCGCTGCTGTTGAGGTAGTAAATCCTGCAATGCAGGCAACTGTGGATGCGGCTGCATTAACAATGATGAATAAACGAGGGCAAATACCAGGCTGCATAGTGGATGGCCCTCTTGGCCTTGACAACGCAGTTTCAGCACTGGCAGCTGAACACAAAGGGATATCGAGTGAAGTCGCCGGAAAGGCTGATATTTTATTGGTACCTACGATTGAGGTTGGCAATGTATTATATAAATCATTAATTTATTTTGCCAAGGCAAAGGTGGGTGCCGTAATTGCTGGAGCTAAAGCACCTATTGTGTTAACATCTAGAGCTGATTCTGCTGAAAGTAAGCTTTATTCTCTTGCGTTAGCGTTATGCTGTATAAAAAAATAGATATTTAACATTCGAGGAGGAAATATTCATGGAAATCTTCAAGTACTTAGAAAAATATGATTATGAACAAGTGGTTTTCTGTCAAGATAAGCAGTCAGGATTAAAAGCGATTATTGCTATTCATGATACAACACTCGGTCCTGCATTAGGCGGTACCCGTATGTGGACATATGCATCAGAAGAAGCAGCCATTGAAGATGCCCTTCGCCTTGCGAAAGGAATGACGTATAAAAATGCAGCAGCAGGTTTAAATCTTGGCGGTGGTAAAACAGTTATCATTGGCGACCCTCGCAAAGATAAAAATGAAGAGATGTTTCGCGCATTTGGCCGTTACATCCAAGGGCTAAATGGTAGATACATTACAGCTGAAGATGTGGGTACAACTGTTGCTGATATGGATTTAATACACGAAGAAACAGATTATGTTACGGGAATATCTCCTGCATTTGGATCATCAGGCAATCCTTCTCCAGTAACAGCATTCGGTGTTTACCGTGGAATGAAAGCAGCAGCGAAAGAAGCCTTTGGATCTGATTCACTTGAAGGAAAAATAGTTGCAGTTCAAGGTGTTGGGAATGTAGCTTATACTCTTTGCCAATATTTACATGAAGAAGGCGCACAGTTGATTGTAACGGACATTAATAAAGAGGCTGTTAATCGAGCTGTAGAAGCGTTTGGTGCGCGTGCTGTAGATCCGGATGAAATTTATGGTGTCGAATGTGATATCTACGCTCCATGTGCTTTAGGAGCAACAATAAATGATGAAACAATCCCTCAATTAAGAGCAAAAGTAATTGCAGGTTCGGCTAACAATCAATTAAAAGATGCCCGCCACGGTGATATTATCCATGAAATGGGTATTGTGTATGCTCCGGATTACGTTATTAATGCCGGTGGGGTCATTAATGTTGCAGATGAGCTTTATGGCTACAACCAAGAACGGGCAATGAAAAAAGTGGAACAGCTCTATGCAACGATTGAAAAAGTTATCGAAATTTCAAAACGTGATGGCATTCCAACATACGTTGCCGCTGACCGGATGGCGGAAGAACGGATTGAAAGAATCCGCAATTCCAGAAGTCAATTCCTGCAAAATGGCCATCACATTCTAAGTCATAGAATTTCAAGATAAGCAAATTTTTTTCAAAAGAATGGCAGAGCGCTGAATAGAGATTCAGCGCGTTTGCCTTTAAATTAGATGTTTTTGTTAAATGGAGGTCACTACGTTGCCAGATAAAGAGTATCGGATTCTCATCATCAACCCAGGCTCAACATCTACCAAGATCGGAGTCTTCGATAATGAAATTTCCATTTTTGAAAAAACCATCCGCCATGAGTCTGAAAAAATAAATTCCTATGCAAATATAATTGATCAATATGAATTTAGAAAAAACACCATTTTGGAAACACTGGATAATGAAGGTATTAATATTTCTAAATTATCGGCTGTTTGTGGACGCGGTGGATTGCTGCGTCCGATTGAAGGAGGAACATATGCAGTTAATGATTCGATGTTAAATGATTTACGTTCTGGTTTTTCTGGTCAGCATGCATCGAATCTCGGAGGTATAATAGCCTACGAAATTGCCTCAGCCCTTAATATTCCGTCCTTTATTGTCGATCCGGTTGTTGTAGATGAACTTGACCCGATTGCAAGGATATCGGGCTTCTCCTTAATTGAGAGGAAAAGTATCTTCCATGCGTTAAACCAAAAAGCTGTCGCGAGGAGAGTCGCAAAGGAATTGGGAAAAAAATACAACGAATTAAATTTGATAATGACCCATATGGGTGGCGGAATTACCGTTGGTGTTCATAAAAAGGGTAAAGTTGTGGATGTCAACAATGGTTTACATGGTGACGGGCCTTTTAGCCCTGAGCGGGCTGGAACTGTTCCTGCAGGTGATTTAGTAGCACTCTGTTTTTCAGGTGAACATTATCGGGAAGAAATCATGAAAAGACTAGTTGGCCAAGGGGGTCTTGTTGGCTACCTAGGCACAAATGATGCAGTGAAAGTGGAACAGAGAATTGCAGATGGAGATCAAGAAGCAAAGCTTGTTTATGATGCCATGGCATATCAGGTTGCCAAGGAAATTGGGGCGGCAAGTGCTGTCCTTTCAGGCAAAGTGGATGCTATTGTCTTAACAGGCGGTCTTGCATATGGAAAAGGCTTTGTGAAATCGATCACCGATCGAATTAATTGGATTGCGGATGTTATAGTTCATCCGGGTGAAAATGAACTCCAAGCATTAGCTGAAGGAGCACTTCGTGTCTTGCGTGGTGAAGAAGAAGTAAAAGTATATCCAAGAAATTTTAAAACTGCAAAAATTTGAGGAAATAGAGGAGGTAACATAAGTGGCACAAGAATACGATTTGGTCATTCTTGGCGGTGGAACAGGCGGTTATGTAGCTGCCATTCGCGCCTCACAACTTGGCTTAAAAACTGCTATTGTTGAAAAAGGAAAACTAGGAGGCACATGTCTTCATAAAGGCTGTATCCCAAGTAAGGCACTTCTACGAAGTGCAGAGGTTTTTGCTACCGCGAAACATAGTAACGACTTTGGGGTTATTACTAGCGAAGTATCTTTAGATTTTGGTAAAGTACAAGAAAGAAAAAATAAAATTATCGACCAACTACATAAAGGTGTTCAGCATTTAATGAAGCAAGGGAAGATTGATGTGTATGAAGGACTTGGCCGGATTCTTGGCCCATCGATTTTTTCACCAATGCCAGGAACAATCTCGGTTGAAATGAACAATGGCGATGAAAACGAAATGCTGATACCTAAAAATGTAATTGTTGCAACTGGTTCAAGGCCAAGGACGCTTCCAGGACTTGAAATCGACGGAGATTATGTGATGTCTTCTGACGAAGCATTGCAGCTAGAAGCACTTCCAAGTTCAATTATTATTGTTGGAGGTGGGGTAATTGGCATCGAATGGGCATCCATGCTGTCTGATTTTGGAGTGGAGGTCACGGTTATAGAGTATGCCGATCGTATTATTCCTACAGAAGATAAGGAAATTTCAAAGGAAATGCAGCGATTGATGAAGAAAAAAGGAATTAAACTCGTAACAAGTGCTAAGGTTCTCCCTGAAACGCTTGTTAAGGATAACGGGGTTGCCATTTCTGCAGAGGTAAAAGGTGGAGTAAAAGAATTTAAAGCTGAAAAACTCCTAGTTTCTGTTGGCCGCCAGGCAAATACGGAAGGAATTGGACTTGAAAATACAGATATTCAAGTAGAACAAGGCTTTATTTCCGCAAATGAATTTTTCCAAACAAAAGAATCACATATATATGCGATTGGCGATGTAATAGGTGGATTGCAGTTGGCCCATGTTGCCTCACATGAGGGGATTGTTGCTGTCGAGCATATTGCTGGAAAAGACCCTTCACCATTTGATTATAATTTAGTTTCTAGATGTATTTATAGTAATCCAGAGGTGTCAAGCGTAGGAATAACAGAGGATCAGGCAAAAGAAAAAGGCCATAAGGTAAAGGTTGGTAAGTTCTCTTTCAGGGCTATTGGAAAGGCACTAGTTTTTGGAGAATCAGATGGATTTGTTAAAATTGTTGCAGATGAGGAAACCAATGATATTCTAGGGGTGCATATGATTGGTCCACATGTTACTGATATGATCACTGAAGCTGGTCTTGCTATGGTATTAGATGCGACACCATGGGAAATCGCTCACACGATCCATCCACACCCAACCTTGTCAGAAGCAATTGGTGAAGCTGCACTGGCCGTCGATGGGAAAGCGATTCATTCCTAAATAATGTTTTCTGAACAAATGGGAGGTAAGAATTATATGATAGAAAAGCGTCATGAAGCTTTAGGTTTAAGCGACGAAAAAGTGTTGGAAATATATGAAACGATGCTTTTGGCACGCCGCATTGATGAGCGGATGTGGTTATTGAACCGTGCCGGGAAAATACCATTCGTTATTTCATGTCAAGGTCAGGAAGCAGCTCAAGTAGGAGCAGCTTTTGCGTTAGATAAGGAAAAAGATTTTGTCCTTCCATATTATCGTGATATGGGTGTTGTGTTAACTTTTGGGATGACTCCGAAGGAACTGATGCTTTCAGGATTTGCCAAGGCTGAAGATCCAAATTCAGGCGGGCGGCAAATGCCAGGACACTTTGGTCAAAAGAAAAATCGGATTGTCACAGGTTCATCTCCGGTTACCACCCAAGTTCCGCATGCAGTAGGGGTTGCCCTTGCCGGAAAAATGGAAAGAAAAGACCTTGTTACCTTTGTTACCTTTGGTGAAGGTTCTTCTAACCAAGGCGATTTCCATGAGGGTGCGAACTTTGCCGGTGTGCATAAACTTCCGGTCATTTTCATGTGTGAAAATAATAAATATGCGATTTCCGTTCCAATTGAAAAACAATTAGGTTGTGAAAAGGTATCTGATCGGGCAATTGGTTATGGAATGCCAGGGTTTACAGTTGATGGGAATGATCCACTTGAGGTATATAAAGCTGTGAAAGAGGCTGCAGACCGTGGACGCCGCGGCGAAGGACCTACTTTAATTGAAACAGTTTCCTATCGTTTGACACCGCACTCTTCTGATGATGATGACCGTTCATACCGGGCTCCTGATGAAGTTGCCAAAGCAAAAACACAAGATCCAATCATCACATTTGGTGCATATTTAAAAGAAGCTGGTGTCATGAATGATGAATCAGAAAAAGTAATCAATGATCGCGTCATGATATTGGTAAATGAGGCCACTGATTATGCTGAAAATGCTCCGTATGCTGCACCTGAGGATGCATTGAAATATGTTTATGGGGATATGTAAGGGGGACGGAACATGGCAGTAATTTCTTATATTGATGCAGTAACAATGGCTATTCGTGAAGAAATGGAAAGAGATCCAAAGGTTTTTGTCCTTGGTGAAGATGTTGGAGTAAAAGGTGGCGTTTTTAAAGCTACTCAAGGCTTGTATGAGCAATTTGGCGAAGAAAGAGTGATTGATACACCACTCGCCGAATCCGCAATTGCGGGGGTAGGAATTGGTGCGGCTATGTATGGCATGCGTCCGATTGCTGAAATGCAATTTGCTGATTTTATCATGCCAGCAGTCAATCAAATTATTTCGGAAGCAGCAAAAATCCGTTACCGCTCGAATAATGACTGGAATTGTCCAATGGTTATACGGGCACCATACGGTGGCGGAGTTCATGGAGCACTTTATCATTCACAATCAGTTGAAGCAGTATTTGCCAACCAGCCTGGATTGAAAATTGTTATGCCTTCTACTCCTTATGATGTAAAAGGGCTATTGAAAGCAGCAATTCGTGATAATGATCCAGTGTTATTTTTCGAGCATAAACGTGCCTATCGTTTAATTAAAGGTGAGGTACCGACAGAAGATTATACGCTGCCAATCGGAAAAGCCGACGTCAAGCGTAAGGGAGAAGACATCACCGTTATTACGTATGGACTTTGTGTTCATTTTGCTCTCCAAGCTGCAGAAAAACTAGCAAAGGATGGAATCTCTGCACATATTCTAGATTTGCGAACCGTTTATCCCCTTGATAAGGAAGCGATTATTGAAGCAGCTTCGAAAACAGGTAAAGTTCTCCTTGTTACCGAGGATACAAAAGAAGGCAGCATTATGAGTGAAGTGTCTGCGATTATTGCTGAAAATTGCTTATTTGAGTTAGATGCTCCAATTATGCGTCTTGCTGGACCGGAAGTACCGGCAATGCCATATGCACCAACAATGGAAAAATTCTTTATGGTAAATCCTGATAAAGTGGAAAAAGCAATGCGCGAGCTTGCTGAGTACTAAGGAGGTTTGGAAAAAGTGGCAATAGAACAAATTAAAATGCCTCAATTAGGGGAAAGTGTAACCGAAGGTACAATCAGTAAGTGGTTAGTATCTGTCGGCGACAAAGTCAATAAATACGACCCCCTTGCAGAGGTAATGACAGATAAAGTGAACGCAGAAGTCCCATCCTCCTTTACAGGTGTGATTAAAGAATTAATTGCTGATGAAGGTGATACCTTAGCGGTGGGAGAAATTATTTGTACGATTGAGGTTGAAGGCGGCAATCCTGAGTCGGCACCTGCTGCAGTTACGAAGCAAGAGGCTTCAGCAGAAAATGCTACGGCAGATTCAAAAGCAGACCATGGAAACAAAGCCCGTTATTCACCAGCTGTTCTGAAAATTTCTCAAGAGCATGGCATTGATTTAACACAAGTATCAGGCACCGGTGCAGGTGGACGGATTACAAGAAAAGACCTCCTAAAATTAATTGAGTCAGGTAATATACCAGTAGCTGGACAAAAGGTAGAACCACAGAAAGAGCCAGCAGCCATCTCGGCTTCCAAACAAGAGGTAACGAAGTCTGTTTCCAGTCAGCCTGCTTCAACGCCAGCTGCACCTGCAGTGAATATTCCAGTTACCGCTGGAGATATTGAGATTCCGGTTACAGGTGTCAGAAAAGCAATTGCTGCAAATATGCTGCGCAGCAAGCATGAAGCACCGCATGCTTGGACAATGGTTGAAGTCGATGCAACGAATTTGGTTGAATATCGAGACTCTATCAAGGACGAGTTCAAGAAAAAAGAAGGCTTTAATTTAACTTTCTTCGCTTTCTTTGTGAAGGCAGTTGCGCAAGCCTTAAAAGAATTCCCGCAGATTAATTCGATGTGGGCCGGAGAAAAAATCATCCAAAAGAAGGATATCAATATTTCAATTGCGGTTGCTACAGATGATGCTTTATTTGTACCTGTTATTAAGAATGCAGATGAGAAAACAATTAAAGGAATTGCCCGTGAAATTTCAGAGCTTGCTGTAAAGGTTAGAACGGGGAAATTGAAGTCTGACGATATGCAGGGTGGAACATTCACAGTGAACAATACAGGTTCTTTTGGCTCTGTTCAGTCAATGGGGATCATTAATTACCCACAAGCTGCAATTCTGCAGGTGGAGTCCATTGTAAAGCGTCCGGTGATTATGAATAATGGCATGATTGCAGCTCGTGACATAGTGAATCTATGTATGTCCCTTGATCACAGAGTATTAGACGGACTTGTTTGCGGCCGATTCTTACAACGTGTGAAGGAAATATTAGAAAATACTTCAAAATCAACAACTTCAATATACTAAAGAAATCACCGCTGCAACTGATGCAGCGGTGATTTTTTTATAGTCGCCCGTAATGGTGAAAATTAAAGAAGTGCTGTATCCAATCGGGTAATTTGGAGGCCAAATCGGAGGAAATAGCGGGTGAAATGTACCCAATTGGAGTAATTGTCTACTAAAATAGAGAACAATCACTGAACCTAGTCACTACTTTTAAATGTTTGTAACTCTTAACTAATGACGGTTTTCATTGCCTGAATTGTGTTTGTACCATAAAATAGTATTTAGTAGAATTAATTGAATTTTAATTTAATTAGCAAAGTGGAAGGAGGATGAAAAGTTTGAAGAAAATAAAAAGTCAGTCTTTTGCTCTAAAGTCAAAGAATGAATGGAAAGAAAAAGCTGAGGCATCCTTAAAAGGAAAAACAGTTGAATCATTACAAACCATTACATATGAAAAAATAGTTTTGAAACCGCTTTATACCAAACAGAATGAGCAGTCCGTTGGAGAATTTCCAGGTGGTTCAGATTTCAGAAGAGGAGTTTACCCACTTGGATATATGACAAATGAATGGAAGACATCACAGCGTATTTTCTATCAAACACCGGGAGAATTGCAGGAGAAACTTCATAAATCATTTGAAAAAGGGCAATCTGCTATTTCTTTTGAAGTGAAGAAGGTATTGTTTGAGGCGGAAGAAAGCCTGGTAAACATTATAGCGGAATCTTATCATCACTACCCATTTGCTATTAATGCTAAAGATTTACAAACTTCATTTCTTGCTGAGGCAGCTAGATTGGATAAACTAGATCAAATTAACGGATATATTGGTTCCGATCCAATTGCGTTATTTGTTGAAGAAGGTCTTATTTCTGAAGAATTTTTCACTGAATGGGTAAAGAACATTCAGCTCTCAATGAGAAAATTCCCTAACTTACGCACGATCTTAATTGATACTGTTCCCTATCATAATGGAGGGGGGAATGCCGTTCAAGAACTTGGGATTGCCATAGCAGAAGGGGTATATTATCTTGAAAAGCTGCAGGAATCCGGAATGGATCTGGAAAAAATTTTAACAAAAATGATTTTCCAATTCTCGATAAGCAGTAACTATTTCATGGAGATTGCTAAACTACGGGCAGCAAGAGTACTGTGGAATCGAATTACCGAACTTTATGGTGCGAAAGATGACGTCCGTGGATTGATCATTGCTGCTGAAACTTCTTCTTTTACTAAAACCGTTCATGACCAGCATGTAAACTTACTTCGAGCTGGAAATGAAGCCTTTGCGGCGGTAATTGGGGGGGTACAGTTTTTACATGTAAGGCCTTACGATGAATACAATGGCACAACACCGTTTTCCGAGAGAATAGCTAGAAATATCCAACTTCTCTTAAAAGAAGAAGCACATCTGAAAAAAGTGATTGATCCTGCTGGGGGTTCATGGTATGTGGAAGAATTAACAAATCAGCTGGCTGAAAAGGCGTGGCAATTTTTTCAGAAAATCGAAGCCAACGGGGGTATCCTTGAAGTTTTAAAATCCAATTGGCTGCAGCAGGAAATTGCAGCTGTGTATGAAAAAATGAATATGGATACTCAAACAAGAAAGCAAAGTATTATCGGAACAAATGTCTATGCTAATTTAGATGAAAATGTAGCTAAAAAACCACTTTTAAAGGAAAATTTCCATTTTGCAGGCGGAGATCATTCGTTAATAAAAATTGAAGCTATTTACGGAAGGAGATTAGCCGAACCATTTGAAGAATTACGAAGTAAGGCAAAGAGTCTTAAAGAAAAAATAGGTTCTGCCCCATCTGTTGGCATGCTTTGTCTTGGTGAATTAAAACAGCATAAAGCAAGGCTTGATTTCATGAAGGGATTTCTTGCAGCTGGCGGTATAAGAGCAGTAGAGAGTAAACCTATTTTATCATTTGAGAATGCTAGACAGTTTGTTACAGAACATTCTGTTAACTACTTTTGCCTTTGTGGCACAAATGATCAGTATGAAATGATAGGGCACGAAATTATAACCTTATTAATCTCTAAATTCCCTGAGCGAAAATTTTATTTAGCGGGACTTCCTGAAAGAGAAAACCACTCCCGGTGGATGGATGATGGAATAACCCAATTTATTCACACAAAAAGCAACTGTTACGAAACCCTTTCGGTAATCCTTAATGATTTGGAGGTGAGGACAATTGAAGAAACAAAAGCCTAATTTTCAAAATATATCTTTGTTTAATAAGCAGAAACTCATAACTAAAGAAGAATGGCATGAAAAAATCAAACAGGAAATTGAAACTTCCATTGACGATTTACTATTTGAAACAAATGAGCAAATTGTCATAAAACCGCTTTATACAAAAGAGGATCGGGAAGGGTTAGAGCATATTGATGATCTTCCAGGACTTCCTCCATATACTAGAGGGCCTTATCCCACGATGTATGTGAACCGTCCATGGACGGTCAGGCAGTATGCAGGGTTTTCAACTGCTGAGGAAAGCAATGCCTTTTACCGTCGAAATCTGGCAATGGGACAAAAGGGATTATCGGTTGCCTTTGATTTAGCTACTCACCGGGGCTATGACTCTGATCATCCGCGTGTGGTGGGAGATGTTGGTAAAGCGGGTGTTGCGATTGATTCTATACTTGATATGAAGACACTTTTTGATGGGATACCCCTAGACCGAATGTCCGTTTCGATGACCATGAACGGAGCAGTTTTGCCAATCCTAGCTTTCTTCATCGTGACAGCTGAAGAACAAGGTGTAAGTCAAGAAAAACTTTCGGGAACGATCCAAAATGACATTTTAAAAGAATATATGGTTCGGAACACGTATATTTATCCGCCAGAAATGTCAATGAAAATCATTGCGGATATCTTTGAATATACGTCCAAATACATGCCGAAGTTTAATAGTATCAGTATTTCAGGCTACCACATGCAAGAAGCAGGGGCACCAGCGGACTTGGAATTGGCTTATACATTAGCTGATGGACTGGAATATGTTAGGACTGGTCTAAAAGCGGGGATTGAAATCGATTTATTTGCACCAAGGCTGTCGTTTTTCTGGGCAATCGGAATGAATTACTTCATGGAAGTCGCCAAAATGAGGGCGGCCCGATTGATTTGGGCAAAAATGATGAAATCCTTCCATCCTAATAATGAGAAGTCGTTAGCACTTCGTACCCATTCGCAAACATCTGGCTGGAGCTTGACTGAGCAGGATCCTTTTAACAATGTTACAAGAACATTAATCGAGGCACATGCGGCAGCAATGGGTCATACACAATCGCTGCATACGAATGCCTTGGATGAAGCAATAGCTTTACCAACAGATTTCTCAGCCCGCATTGCTCGTAACACTCAGTTGTTTTTACAAGAAGAAACTGGAATAACAAACGTAATCGACCCTTGGGCAGGATCTTATTATGTAGAAAAGCTGACCGATGAATTGGTTAATAGAGCTTGGACACATATTGAAGAAATAGAAGGTCTTGGGGGGATGGCGAAAGCGATTGAAACAGGCCTTCCGAAGATGAGAATCGAAGAGGCAGCGGCGAGAAGACAAGCTCAAATCGATTCGGGGAATGAAACAATTATCGGTGTTAATCGTTATCGCCTTGAAAAAGAAGAAGCAATTGATATTTTAGATATTGATAATACTGCTGTCCGGTTAAAGCAAATCGAAAAATTACATGCGTTAAAGGCCGGCCGTGATGACCAAAAGGTTGAAGAGGCACTTAGCGCATTAACAAAAGCAGCGGAAACAGGAGAGCAAAATTTATTAGAGCTTGCGGTTCAAGCGGCAAGAGTGAGAGCAACACTAGGAGAAATTTCCGATGCGATTGAGCGTGTTGCCAGTAGACATAAAGCGGTAATCCGTTCGATTAGTGGGGTTTATAGTACCGCATTTAGTAATGAAGAAGAAATTTTTGAAGTGAAAAAAATGACAGATGAATTTCTTGAGAATGAAGGAAGAAGGCCGAGGATTCTTATTGCAAAAATGGGACAGGACGGACATGACCGCGGGGCAAAGGTGATTGCCACTGCCTTCGCTGACCTTGGGTTTGATGTAGATATTGGCCCATTGTTCCAGACACCAGAAGAAACAGCGATGCAGGCTGTTGAAAACGATGTCCATGTAATTGGGATTAGTTCGCTTGCTGCAGGACATAAAACATTATTACCCCAGCTTGTCGAAGAATTAATAAAAGTAAAACGGGAAGATATTTTAATTGTCATCGGCGGTGTCATCCCAGCGCAGGATTATCAATTTTTATTTGAGCATGGTGCATCGGCCATCTTTGGTCCGGGAACTATTATCCCTGTTGCAGCGCAAAAGGTAATTAAGGAGATATATAGACAACTCGGTTATGAGGAAGTGGCACAATAAATGGGTACGGATCATAAACCGGAATGGAGCGACCCAAATAACCCGGAAAGCTGTTCAAGCATTGTCAGAAAGGGAGAGGAGCTTGAGGGTCAAGCTGCTTCCGTCAAAAAAAATATCCGCTTTCAAAAACGCATTTCTTCTGAGCCTGCGGTTGAGGAGCTCTATGAAGGGGTCATTAAAGGTGATAGAAGTATTCTGGCAAGGGCGATCACGCTTGTGGAGAGCAATGCCGAGCAGCATTTTCAAAAGGCACAGCAGCTGCTGCAAAAACTGCTGCAATATAGCGGGAAATCGATTCGGATTGGCATCACTGGAGTTCCTGGTGCAGGTAAAAGCACCTTTATCGAGGCATTTGGTACCTACCTTTGCAGCTTAGGACATCAAGTAGCCGTGTTAGCCATTGATCCAAGCTCAAGTATTAGCGGCGGCAGTATTCTTGGGGATAAAACAAGAATGGAACAATTGGCAAGAAACCCAAGAGCCTTTATTCGCCCTTCACCAACGGCGGGAAAGCTTGGCGGGGTTCATCGAAAAACGAGGGAAGCGATGGTACTATGTGAGGCTGCCGGTTTTGATGTCATCTTAATCGAAACGGTTGGTGTGGGCCAAAGTGAGGTCATTATTCGGGATATGGTCGATTTTTTCATGCTGCTTGTGCTGACGGGTGCAGGCGACGAGCTTCAGGGGATGAAAAAAGGGATTATGGAACTGGCTGATGCGATTCTCGTTCATAAAGCAGACGGTGCGAATAAACCGAAAGCAGAGCAAACAAGAAATGAGTATAATCGAATCCTCCACTTCCTGCAGCCTGCAACAAAAGGCTGGACAACAAAGGCTTATACATGTTCATCTTTGACCCATGAGGGGATCAGTGAAATCTGGAACGTCATCCAATCATTTGAACAAATAGGGAAAACGTCCGGAGTATTTGATAATAGAAGAAAAAACCAAGCACGGGAATGGCTCTTTTCGATGATAACCGACCAGCTCCTTTTTTCTTTTTATCATCATAAGGGAGTAAAAAGCGAGCTGCCAAAATTAGAAAATAAAGTGATTGCAGGGGAAACAACTGTCGCTTCTGCTGTTGAAACTTTATTCAATACCTTTTTAGCAATAAAAGAATGAGCTGACGTTTAGGGCTGTTTTCTTATTCCCTTCGTAAATAATTATTTTCATTTGGAAAAAACACATTTTAACTGTTATGATGTAGTTATGGACATAACGTAAAGGAGTGATTTTTTTATGAGCATGGATTTTAACCTTTTCATGAATGATGTGGTTAACCAGGCACGTCAAGAAATCGTGGCAGCTGGGTATAAAGAACTTAAAACAACTAAGGATGTTGAAGAGGCGTTATCACAAAAGGGAACAACCTTAGTCATGATCAATTCCGTTTGTGGATGCGCTGGTGGTGTGGCAAGACCTGCAGCAGCACATGCCGTTCATTATGATAAACGTCCTGATCACTTGGTCACCGTTTTTGCCGGGCAGGATAAAGAAGCAACTGAAACAGCACGGAGCTATTTCACCGGCTATCCGCCATCCTCTCCGTCTTTTGCACTATTGAAGGATGGAAAGATCTGCTCAATGGTCGAAAGACATCAAATCGAAGGCTTCGATCCTGCAACAGTCGTTTCAAGATTACAAAAAGAATTTGATGAATACTGTGAAGAATTTTAAAATGACATCGGAAGGACCAATTTCCTAAATGGAGATTGGTCTTTTTTTAATGGAAAAAAGTAACTGTAAAAAGCATAAACGAATTTTTAAAAATATATTTGCATAATTATTACTTTGTGTTAAAATACATTACATTGAATAATTATTAATAAAACAAACAATTAATCTTGAAAATTATAATATCTCAGGTATATAATAAATGTTTTAATTTTCAGATAAATTATAGGGGGAAAACATATGAAAAAGGCAGTTATTTTATTATTAACCATGATGATGTCAGTAGGTTTACTTGCAGCTTGTGGAACAAGTGAGAAAGAAAGTAAGAAAAGTGGAGATAAGAAGGAATTAGTGATGGCAACGTCTGCCGACTATCCTCCATTTGAATATGTTGAAACTGGAAAAAGTGATGAAATCGTTGGTTTTGATGTTGACCTGGCAAAAGCAATTGCGAAAAATCTTGGTTATGAAGTAAAAGTCAAAGATATGGACTTTGGCGGTTTAGTTCAATCACTTAAATCAGGACAAGCAGATTTTGTCTTAGCGGGAATGACACCAACAGAAAAAAGAAAGAAAAACGTTGATTTCAGTGATATTTATTATACAGCCCAGCACTTGGTTATTTCTAAAAAAGACAGTGGTATTGAAACAATTGAAGATTTAAAAGGTAAATCAGTTGGAGTACAGCTTGGTTCAATTCAAGAAGGAAAAGCAGAGGAAATCAATAAACAAGTTCCAATTAAAATTGAAAACCGTAACCGTATTCCGGATCTAATCCAAGAAATTAAATCAGGTCGTTTGGATGCAGCTATCATTGAGGACACTGTTGCAAAGGGCTATCTTGAAAAAGAAAAAGATTTTGCGGGCTTTACTATTAGTGATGATCCAGATGAAGCTGGTTCTGCGATTGCGTTTCCGAAAAATAGTGATTTAACAGCGAAGTTTAACAAAGAATTAAAGAAAATGAAAGAAAACGGCGAACTGCAAAAATTGGTTGTAAAGTGGTTCGGCGGGGAACAATAAGGTGTAATTTATTTCACTAGAGACGTTCGATACCTGAACGTCTTTACCATTTTTATTAAGAGAGGACGGATGATGAATGAACTTAGATTTTACTCCATTCATTCCCTCCATGCCATATATTTTAAAAGGGATTTTAGTGACCCTTCAGATTGTGCTTTTAGCCGGGGTATTGGGGTTTGTACTTGGAATTATTTTATCATTATTTAAAATTAGCTCAATAAAAATTCTTAGCTGGGTTGCAAATGTGTATACCTCGATTTTTCGCGGGACACCGTTAGTGTTGCAATTAATGTTAATTTATTATGGATCGCCACAGGTGATTGGTTATCAAATTGAACCATATACAGCGGCCATTTTATCGTTTGCACTTAATTCTGGTGCCTATATCTCTGAAATTATTCGTGCAGGAATTCTTGCCGTTGATAAAGGTCAGCAAGAAGCAGCAATGGCGTTAGGGGTGCCTTATGGAAAAATGATGTGGGATATCATCCTGCCACAGGCACTTAAAAATATTCTCCCGGCGTTGATGAATGAATTCATTTCCTTAACAAAAGAATCAGCAATTGTTACAACGATTGGGGTTATGGACATTATGCGCCGGTCTTATCAAGTGGGAGCAGAAAATTACTCGTTTTTTGAACCATTATTAATTGCCGGCTTGATCTATTATTTAATGGTGATTACCTTGACCTTCTTAGGAAAAGCGCTTGAGGGGAGAATGAGACGCAGTGATTAAGATCGAGAACTTGTACAAAAGCTATGGAAAACTGGAAGTTTTAAAGGGAATATCAACCACTATCAATTCGGGTGAAGTCGTTGCAATAATTGGCCCTTCAGGCTCAGGAAAATCTACATTCCTACGCTGTTTGAACCTACTTGAAGAACCATCGAATGGGAATATTTGGATTGGTGATCAAGATGTAACCGATAAAACAACAAATATTATGAAGGTACGGCAAAATGTAGGCATGGTTTTTCAACACTTTCAATTGTTTCCACATAAAACCGTTTTACAAAACCTTACTTATGCACCTATGAAGGTAAAAGGGATGTCGAAGGATCAAGCTGAAAAGATTGCCTACGGATTATTAGAAAAAGTAGGGTTATCTGAAAAAGCGAATGAATACCCAGCAAGATTGTCTGGCGGACAAAAACAGCGGGTGGCGATTGCCCGAGCACTAGCGATGGAGCCGGAGGTTATGCTTTTCGATGAACCAACGTCCGCTCTTGATCCGGAAATGGTTAAAGAGGTTTTAGAGGTAATGAAATCACTGGCCCATACTGGGATGACGATGGCAATTGTGACACATGAAATGGGTTTTGCAAGAGAAGTAGCTGACAGGGTTCTGTTCCTTGATGGAGGGGTACTCGTTGAAGATGCATCACCAAAAGAATTCTTTGCTAATCCAAAGAGCCAGCGAGCCCAGGATTTCTTACAAAAAGTGCTATAATATTACTAAAAGATGGTCTTGATGATCATCTTTTTTCTTTAACTCGAGGAATAGTCTTTATTTGTTTGATGCAAAATTCTCAAAGTCCAGTAAAATAAATTCTGATAAAAAAGGAAAGGGGCTGTTCGATTCGAACAGCCCCTTCATATATGTTTAGGAAAGAAATGAACCAATTCCAATTAGGAGAGTTGAGGCAAGCATAGCGAAAAGCATTAAATAAACGATAAATTTTCTTGTTTTCTTATTTTTCAAAAATAGAACCTCCCAAACATTTAGGTTTTATTTATATTGTACAGGGAAAAGTCCAAATGGACAACGGAACTACTTAGCAATTTGGGAAGGATTTATGAATTTTTTACCGAATACAATAATTGTCGAATTAATTTTAATAATGAAACAGAGGGGTAAACATGATTAAAAAAGTCGACCATATCGGAATTGCTGTGAAGTCTCTTGATGAAACACTACCTTTTTATACTGAGGTGTTAAAGCTGTCTTTGTTAGGCGTTGAAGAGGTTGAAAGTCAAAAGGTCAAGGTCGCATTTTTGCAAGCAGGTGAAACGAAGCTCGAACTGCTTGAGCCGACATCGGTGGAAAGTTCAATTGCTACTTTTATCGAAAAGCGTGGTGAGGGGATCCACCATGTGGCACTTGGTGTTACATCAATTAAAGAAAGGATTTCCGAAATGAAAGAAAAAGGGATTCGCATGATTGATGAGGCGCCTAGACCCGGTGCAGGAGGAGCAAATATTGCCTTCATGCATCCAAAATCGGCATCAGGGGTATTATATGAGCTTTGTGAAAAGAAGGGGATGAAGGGGTAACATGCTAGATATCTATGAAAAAATAAATGAATTATATGATAAGCGCAGAGAAGTCGAGCTTGGTGGCGGTGACGAGCGAATCGAGAAACAGCATGATAAAGGAAAATTGACAGCAAGAGAAAGAATTGAAATGTTAGTAGATAGGGGAACGTTTGTCGAATTGAATCCGTTCATTGAACACCGCACGAATGATTTTGGTCTTGATGGACAAAAAGGACCTGGCGACGGGGTTGTGACAGGATTCGGAAAAGTAAATGGAAGGCCCATTTATTTATTCTCACAAGACTTTACTGTTTTTGGCGGTGCACTAGGGGAAATGCATGCGAAAAAAATAGCGAATGTCATGGATTTAGCAGCTAAAAATGGTACGCCATTTGTTGGTCTAAATGACTCCGGCGGAGCACGGATTCAAGAAGGGGTTGTTTCGCTTGATGGCTATGGGCATATTTTTTATCGAAACGCCATATATTCTGGTGTAATCCCACAAATCTCTGTCATTATGGGTCCCTGTGCCGGCGGCGCCGTCTATTCACCGGCAATTACCGATTTTGTATTTATGGTTGAAAAAACAAGCCAAATGTTTATTACCGGACCGAAAGTTATTGAAACGGTAACCGGGGAAAAAATTTCTGCAGAAGATCTTGGCGGTGCGAATGTTCATAACTCCATCAGTGGAAATGCCCATTTTCAAGCTGAATCTGAAGCAGAGGTTCTAGAAAATGTCCGCAGGCTTTTAAGCTATCTTCCGCAAAATAATGAAGAAAAGCCACCTACAGTTGAGGTGGAGGACGATTACGATTATCGTCCTGAATTAACGGATGTGATCCCTTTTGATGCTGTAAGGCCTTATGATGTCCGTAAAGTGATTGAACATGTTACAGATGCCGACTCCTTTATGGAAATTCAAAAGAATTTTGCTAAAAATATTGTTGTCGGATTTGCGAGAATTAAAGGTGAAACAGTTGGATTAGTCTGCAATCAGCCGAAGGTGATGGCTGGAGGCCTGGATATTGATTCATCCGATAAAGCGGCTCGATTTATCCGCACCTGCGATTCTTTTAATATCCCAATCATTACGTTTGAAGATGTAACCGGTTTCTTCCCGGGGGTTAAGCAGGAGCATGGGGGTATCATCCGCCATGGGGCGAAGATTTTATTTGCTTATTCAGAAGCAACAGTGCCGAAGCTGACGGTGATTTTAAGAAAGGCTTATGGAGGTGCCTATGTGGCGTTAAATAGTAAGTCCATTGGTGCTGACCTGGTATTTGCCTGGCCAAATGCGGAAATTGCCGTCATGGGGCCGCAAGGTGCTGCAAATATAATTTTTGCCAAAGAGATTACTAATAGCGAAAATCCTGAAATGATAAGACAGCAAAAAATTGATGAATACCGGGAAAAGTTTGCTAATCCGTATGTAGCAGCAAGCAGAGGGATGGTCGATGATGTCATCGATCCTCGGGAAACAAGAATAAAAATTATTCAAGCGTTGGAAATGCTGCGGAATAAAAAAGAATCGAGACCATACAAAAAACATGGTAATATTCCACTTTAATTTGATTCACCATTTCTTTCATTTGATGATATGAATATGAAAGAGGTATACTGATATAAGAAAAGTGTCAGCACCTGTTTAGCGGCATATGGATTGGACGCTCCATATGAGATAAAGTAAACACGATGAAAGTAAGCTAGTCGTTGTTGACTTATCGGAATGAGGAGAGGATCTCACGCCGCTGGGTGCTGGAGCTGGACAAAAGTGAGTACATAATTGGAGGATCAATAAAAATGGTGAATCAAGAACGTCTTTTGAATGAATTTTTAGAACTTGTGCAAATTGACTCAGAAACGAAATATGAGACTGAGATTGCCAAGGTATTAAAGCAAAAATTTACTGATTTAGGTCTTGATGTCTTTGAAGATGATACAACCGCTGTAACAGGACATGGTGCAGGAAACCTATTTTGCACGCTTGCAGCAACAAAAGAGGGCGTCGACCCAATTTATTTTTCCTGCCACATGGATACCGTGACACCGGCGAAAGGCGTAAAGCCATCAATTAAAGATGGTTACGTCGTTACTGATGGCACCACCATCTTAGGTGCCGATGATAAAACTGGTATTGCGGTTATGCTTGAAACAATCCGTTTATTAAAAGAAAACAATCTTCCTCATGGCATGATTCAATTTGTGATTTCTGTTGGCGAAGAATCCGGCCTTCATGGTGCAAAAGCGATAGATCCATCATTGCTGAAAGCGAAATATGGTTATGCCCTTGACAGTGATGGATTAGTTGGGAACGTGGTTGTCGCAGCCCCAACGCAAGCAAAAGTAAAAGCTGTTATTTACGGCAAAACTGCTCATGCTGGTGTCGCTCCAGAAAAAGGAGTGTCTGCAATTACAATTGCAGCAAAATCGATTGCAAAGATGCCGCTCGGAAGAATTGACCATGAAACGACTGCAAATATTGGTCGTTTTGAAGGTGGGCAAGCAACGAATATCGTTTGCGACCGCGTTGATATTTTAGCAGAAGCGCGTTCGCTTATTCCTGAAAAAATGGAAGCACAGGTAAGCAAAATGAAAGAAGCATTTGAAACAGTTGCTTCAGAAATGGGCGGCAGTGCAGAAGTTGATATAGAAATTATGTATCCAGGCTTTAAATTTGGTGAGGGCGATCAGGTAGTTGAAATTGCCCGTAAAGCAGCTGCCAAAATTGGACGCAGCTGCGAACTGCAGCATAGCGGCGGCGGCAGTGACGCCAACGTATTTAATGGTTTTAACATACCAACTGTAAACCTTGCAGTTGGCTATGAAGAAATCCATACCACTAACGAGCGTATGCCGCTTGAAGAGTTATATAAACTCGCAGAAATGACGATAGCGATTATCGACGAAGTGACAAATCAATAATTGCATCAAACGAAGGAGAGCCATTGGTTCTCCTTTTTGCTAGTCGAAAGGAAAGTATAACTTTCCTTTCAGGCATAAGTGCACTAAGGAATGCTTCGTGAGCATAAGCATCACAGTCGAAAAGCTGTGCTTTTCGACGAACTATGCCTAATCTCCGCCTTTACGGCTTGCCAATCGGCAAGTTTTCTTTATACTTAAGGGGAATAAATGTTTTAAGGGTGTGTTCGGTGTGAAGGAAATGTATCCTAAGAACGGACGGGTCATTTTACATGTGGATATGAATAGCTTTTATGCTTCAGTTGAAATGGCCTATGATCCGACACTTAAGGGCAAACCGCTGGCGATTGCCGGGAACGTTGAGGAGCGGAGAGGGATAATTGTTACTTGTAGCTATGAAGCAAGGAAGTTTGGCGTCAAAACAACAATGCCGCTGTGGGAAGCGAAAAGGCTTTGTCCACAACTAATTATTAGGACACCAAATTTTGACCGTTACCGGGCCGCATCGATGGGAATGTTCGATATTCTAAGGCAATATTCTACTCTCGTTGAACCTGTTTCGATTGATGAGGGTTATATGGATATTACGGAAAGTTTTGAATTTGGCAGCCCCATCGAAATCGCCGAAAGTATTCAAAAACGAGTATTTGAACAGCTCGACTTACCTTGTAGCATTGGCATTGCCCCAAATAAATTTTTAGCAAAAATGGCTTCTGATATGAAGAAACCAATGGGGATTACTATCCTTCGTAAACGTGATATACCTAAGGTTCTTTGGCCGTTGAATACGAATGAAATGCATGGGGTTGGAAAAAAGACGGCGGAAAAGCTGACAACGATTGGCATTCACACGATAGGCGATTTAGCAAAAGGTAATGAAATTCAACTTAAATCACTTCTTGGTATTAATGGGCTTCGGATAAAAGAGAGGGCAAATGGCATTGATCACCGGCCGGTTGACCCAGAATCAATTGAAGAGTTTAAAAGTATTGGCAATTCCACAACCCTGCCTAGAGACATTAGCAATCAACAAGAGCTTTTTCATGTACTGGAGTCCTTGGCGGAAACCGTTTCTGTTAGATTGAAGCGAAAAAATGTCCTGGCATCTGCATTGGCCATAACAATTCGATATAAAGATCGGAGGACAATTACTAGAAGCAAGAAACTTTCGAATCCTATTCATCAAAAAGAGGACATTTCAGCGTTTGCTAAACAGCTTTTTCTAAAATCCTGGAATGGGGATTCCGTTCGGTTGTTGGGGATTACCGGGAATGAATTAGTTGACCATGATCATGCTTTTAAACAGTTAGATTTGTTTTCTTATGAAAAGGATGCCAAAAAAGAACCGCTGCTTAAAACCCTTTCCAGTCTTCGTGATAAGTATGGAAAAAATATTATTGAAAATGCAGGGTCACATAATGTAGATCCCGCTCATAAAATAGGAACTGGAACGAGCTTTAATAAAGATTTTCTGCGCTCTTACCCTGATAAAAAGAAAGATAAGGACTAAAAAGCTCCACTTTGCCAACTTAACAAAGTGGAGCTTTTGTTGCTTATTTACAAATATCTACTTCTAAATCTGATACAGGCCACCAGAAGCGGCCGTCTTTTTCTAAGAGCTCATCCGCTTCCTTAGGACCCATTGATCCGGACTCGTAATTAGGAAATGCTGCTTTTGTTTTTTCCCAAACAGCCGAGATTTTATCAACAAAAGCCCAGGAATAGGCCACTTCATCCCAATGAGTAAAATTGGTGGCATCACCGCGCATGCAATCGTAAAGAAGTTTCTCATAGCCTTCGGGAGTATTCATGGCATGAACCCCCGTATTAGCGAAGCTAAGTTTCACCTCTTGAGCATCCAAGTGCCCGCCTGCTTTCTTGGCATTAAGATGTAGGGTAATCCCTTCCTCGGGTTGGATATGGATCACGAGTAGGTTAGGATTCAGCATTTTTTCAGGTTGATAATATAAATTCATTGGAATATCCTTAAACTGAATAACAATTTTCGTTGATTTCGCGGACATTCTTTTGCCAGTGCGAATATAAAAAGGAACACCGGCCCAGCGAAAATTATCAATCATGATTTTGCCGGCAACAAAGGTTTCGGTATTCGACTCGTTGTCCACCATTGCTTCATCACGGTATTTTGGAACCTGCTTATCCTCAATTGTGCCCTCAGCATACTGTCCACGGACAAAATAGTCATTCACTTTATCACCTTCGATAGTTCGAAGCGCTCTAAATACTCTTACCTTCTCGGAACGAATTTCATCCGTTGTTAGGTTAATTGGCGGCTCCATTGCCAGCAATGCTACCATTTGCAGCATATGGTTTTGCAGCATATCCCTTAGTGCCCCGCTTGTTTCGTAATATCGTCCACGTTCTTCAACACCTAGGGTTTCACTCGAGGTAATTTGAATATTAGAGATATACCGGTTATTCCAAAGCGGTTCAAAAATAGCATTGGCAAAACGGATGACTTCAATGTTTCGAACCATTTCTTTTCCTAAATAGTGATCAATCCTGTAGATCTCTTTTTCGGAAAAAGCACTTCTAATTTGCTTGTTTAATTCTTTGGCAGATTCTAGGTCGTGTCCGAATGGTTTTTCAATCACAAGCCTTTTATAGCCTTTCACATCTGTTAACCCATCAGATTTTAGATGTAAGGCAATCGTGCCGAAAAATTCCGGTGCCATTGCGAGATAAAAGATACGGTTCCCCTCAAGGTGATAATTTTCATCAATCTGATCGGCAAATGTTCTTAATTGTACATATGAGTTTGAATCCGCCACATCATGTGATTGATAGTAAAAATGGGAGATAAATTCATCAAGATTATCCTTATTCCCTAAAGCAGATTCGACCGATTCTTTTACTGATTGTTGGAACTCTTCATTCGTTAAAGTCCTTCTAGCAACACCAATTACCGCAAACTTATCTAATTTATTGCGTGAAAATAATCGGTAAAGGGAAGGAAATAACTTCCGTTTTGCTAAATCACCTGTTGCTCCAAAAATCATAATTAATGAAGTCATGTTTTGCTCCACGTTTTGAACCCTCTCTTCTAAAAGCCTGATGCTTATGTAATAGTTTTATCAATTATTAAATTTAGCTGTTTCGTTTAGGTTTCGCAAATATATTGTTTTGCATGTAAACATTTATAGGTGATTCTTTTTTCTAGATTTAGATCGAAGAGCATTTAAAGGGAGTTTGTGATATATTATCACTATTGAATAATGGTACGGAGAAGAGAGGAGCTTTGATTATGGATGTTTTTTTCTTAGGTACAGGAGCAGGAATGCCGGCCAAGCTTCGTAATGTGACATCGATTGCACTTAAATTACTGGAAGAGCGGGGGGCTGTTTGGTTATTTGATGCCGGTGAGGCTACCCAGCATCAAATTTTACATACATCAATCAAACCGCGTAGAATTGAAAAAATTTTCATAACCCACCTTCATGGTGATCATATTTATGGTCTGCCTGGTTTGTTATCGAGCCGTTCTTTTCAAGGCGGGGAATCAGAGGTAACAGTCTACGGGCCCAAAGGGATTAAAGAATACATTCAAGTAAGTTTATCTTTAAGCCAGACTTATTTAAAATATCCGTTAACGGTGATCGAAATCACTGAGGGCATTATTTTTGAAGATGAACAGTTTACAGTCGAAGCACTCATACTTGAACACGGTATTCCTTCTTACGGCTACCGAATTATAGAAAAGGATCGGCCAGGTACATTGCTTGCTGATAAGCTGAAGGAGACAGGAGTACAGCCAGGGCCCATTTTTCGAAAAATCAAAAATGGTGAAACCGTCACACTTGAAGATGGCAGGGTTATTGAACCTGGTGAGTTTCTCGGGCCTTCCCAAAAAGGTCGTATTGTCACAATTCTTGGCGATACCAGATATTGTGAAAATGCGCTGTTGTTAGCAAAAAATGCCGATCTTTTGATCCATGAAGCAACCTTCTCAAAAGGGGAAGAAAAGCTTGCGTTTGATTATTTCCATTCAACAACCCATCAGGCTGCAGATATTGCTTTACAGTCTGAGTGTAAGCAGTTGTGCCTAACCCATATTAGTTCTCGTTATGACCGAAATACTTGGAGCGAATTAGTAGAAGAGGCGAAGGAAGTTTTTCTGAATACGGAGATCGCGGAGGATTTTAAAGAAATAAATATCCCACTCAAGTAATATAAAAAAGCACTTTCCATTATTATGGCGAGTGCTTTCGTTTTTGTCATTTTATATCCAGCCGCGCTCGTATTGTTTTGGTGCTTCAATGCTTACACCGAGTTCTTTTGCAGCTGTTCTTGGCCAATAGGGATCGCGCAGTAATTCACGGGCTAATAAGACTAAGTCCGCTCGATCATTTTGTAAAATTTCCTCAGCTTGTATCGGAGAAGTGATTAAACCTACAGCACCTGTTAAGATATCAACGCCATTCTTTATCGTTTCCGAATATTTTACCTGATAGCCCGGATAGACGTTAATATTTGCAGGGACAACTGCTCCTGAGCTTACATCGATTAAATCGACGCCTTGCTCTTTCATCCACTCGGCGAATGTTATGTAATCTTCTGCGGTTAAGCCTTCTTTATGGTAATCATGAGCAGATACTCTGACAAATAACGGACCGTTCCAAACAGTCTTAACGGCATCAATTACCTCACGCAGGATCCGATAACGGTTTTTAACAGAACCTCCGTATTCATCGCTTCTTTTATTAGAAAGAGGTGAGAGGAATTCGTTAAGCAGATATCCGTGTGCACCATGAAGCTCAATGACATCGAAACCAGCTTTTGCTGCTCGTTCTGCCCCCTTTTTAAAGGCCTGGACTGTTTCTTCAATATCTGATTTTGTCATTTCCTTAGGTGCTTTTGATTTTTCATTAAAGGCGATTGCAGATGGAGCGACAATTTCGCCATCTAAAACGGCTTTCCTGCCGGCATGGGCTAGTTGAATTCCCGTTTTTGCTCCATGCTCTTTCATTAGACTAACAAGCTCTTGAAAGCCCTCAACATGCTCATCACTCCAGATTCCTAAATCCTGTGGTGAGATCCGCCCTTGTGGTGTTACCGCAGTTGCTTCCACAATAATAAGACCGACCTGACCAACTGCTCTTGCTGTGTAATGAGTGCGATGCCAGTTCTGTACGTGCCCATCTTTGTTGTGGCTTGAGTACATGCACATTGGTGACATCACAATTCTGTTTTTTAGCGTAACCCCCTTAATTGTTAGGGGAGAAAATAATTTTGCTGTCATTCTGCTATCCCTCCTGTACGTTAATAAACCACTTTTAGTATAGCAAATGACCAAAAAAAATGTAAAATTCTGCTTTTTAGTCTTTCTCTCGGAGCTCACTTAACCGATAGGTTGTTCCTCGCCAGACAATTCCTCCGCGTTTAAAGGTCAGAAAGCTTGCCCGTATAATGGAATAGATAAATAGTAAAGCAGTAATCGGTAAAACAACAAACATGGCCGGCGAGAAAACTGTCATTCTCTTAATGATGACGACGTAAAGAATTCCGCTGGTCACAATATTCCCTAGGCTTAGAAGGGCAATCGTTTTGTTCGCAGAGAAAATGGTCAGGAATGGAAGGACATTCGTGACAAACACACCGAAAATTGAAAAGAATACCATACTGATACGATAATTTAACCCCGCAAATGTATTTTTTTCAAGCCCGATAAACGCCTCTTTCAGGCTTCCATACCATTCAACCTCGATTAGGTGAAGTGCAGTGACAATTCTTTGACGGTAGCCAGCCCTTTTCATTTTCATCCCCAGCTGTAAGTCGTCATCGGGTCTCATTTTAATTTTTTCATGCGTGCCAAACGCTTCATAAGCCTTCTGGGAAACAAGATTGAATGCCCCAATTCCTGTTCCAATCTTGGATTTTGGATTGTTTGCCATCCATGGACGTTTAAAATAGGAAAATCCAAAAAGAAAAAAGGCAACAAAGGACTTCAGCCAAAAACGGTTTGCGTGTAAATTGGGTGCTGCCGTTAAATGGTCGAGTTGATGTTTTTCAAAGTAATACAGAGCTTTAGCGAATGCCTCTTTCTTATATTTTACATCGGCATCTGTAAATAATATCCATTTCCCTGAAGCTTGAAGTGCTCCCTTATACAGGGCGTGATTTTTACCAAGCCAGCCTTTAGGTAATTCATTTATGTGAATAACCTGTATTCTTGGGTCTTCCTTCAGTAGTTCGTTCATGATTATGCCGGTGTTATCTGTGGAACGGTCATTGACAAGAATCCATTCGACTTCTTTATACGTTTGCTTTAACTGACTAAGGATACTTGCTTTGATTTGTTTTTCTTCATTACGCGCTGCCACGATTACAGATAGTAATGGCCCAGTATTTAGTTCTGGTTCTTTTTCAAGAGAGGCTAAATTCCGTAAACCAATCAGTGCATCTAAAAGAAAAACAAGCCAAACAAGAATACCCAATGTGAATAAAACGAATAGAATGCTTTCCATTTCTCCAGCCCTTTACCTTAAATTAAACAACTTATGTTTAGTTTAAGGTAAAGGGGGACAAACATACCACTATTATACTGCCTTAACGGGTAGTAGATTCCCAACTTCAAGACTTTGAGGACAAATAGGAAAAGTAGGGGAGCAACCGCCCGTAAAAGCCCAATTAGTAGAACCAACATCAGCGGGGGAGCGTCAAAATCCTAGCTGATGAAAGTTTCACTTTAAGAGGGTTTCCCAACCTTAAACTGCGAGCATAAGGCGTTTCCCATCTTTTTCGATTGGGCTGTTGCTGCTTGAATACAAGAAATGAATGCTTGCTGGACCCCATTTTCCTCCAGAATACGAATCCCAGCCTCAGTTGTCCCGCCAGGGCTTGTTACATCCCGACGTAATTGTTCAGATGATTTGGAGGAGTTTCTCACCATTTCTGCAGCGCCGATAAGGGTTTGCACTATGAGTTCCTTAGCCATTTCCTTTTCGAGACCAATCTTGACTGCACTATTTTCCATTGCTTCGATAAGATAATAAATATAGGCGGGTCCACTTCCAGACAGTCCTGTTACGGCGTCAAGCTGTTCTTCCTCGACAAACCTGGCTAAACCCACGGTTCTAAAGAGTTTCTTTGTTGTTTCCAGTTGATCATCGGAGACACGGTCATTTACTGCAATGGCAGTCGCCGATTTTCCGACCGCTGCAGAGGTATTTGGCATTGCCCTTGCAATCGAAAGTGATTTTCTTGCTAATGTTTCGATGGTATTCATCGAAACACCTGCTAAAACGGAAACCACTAGCATCTGCTCACTCAGGTGTTCGCGAATAGTATCGATTGCTGAGTCCGCATCTTTGGGTTTCATCGCTAACATGACAATATCTGTACCTTCAAAAAGTGTATTTAAATCATAGGTACTGCGAATGCCATAACGCTCTTTAAGACACTCTAGCCTTTTTTCATTTGAATTATTTGTCACCCAAACATTTTGTCTATCAATTAAACCATTTTCAAGAATACCTGAAATGAAGGCTTCAGCCATCGAACCAGCACCAATAATTGCGATTTTTCTCATTGATATTCCTCCTTTTTTCGAAAAAATACAAAAAGACCCTTCATCCATAAAGGACGAAAGGTCTAGCTTCCGCGGTACCACCTTCATTTACCCTTGTTGAATGTTTGTAACAAGGGTTCACTCGACTCCCGATAACGTGGGATTACGTTAGGTTTACCTAAGTGCTCATAAGGTAGGTTCAATGATCAAGAGGGCGGTGAAATCTTTCAGCCGTCGAACTTCACTCTCTTTCGCCATTTCTCATTTACTAGCCTTACTCATTGCTTTCAACGAATTAAATTTTAATAGTGATTATCCTTGAAAGACAGCCTGCCTGTCAAGTGGTAAATATTATAATTTTTTATATTTCTAAAAAATTATGCGAAAATAATGACAATTAAGGGGAAAATCGCTACACTTTAATTTATAAGTCAATGTTTACTTGGATTATATATATCGCTATAATAAGGAGTTTTTGATATGACAGAATGGAAAGATGGAATTGCCAAGATTACTTTGCCAACGCCTTTTGAAGTTGGTAATGTAAACACCTATTTGATTAAAGGGGAGCGGTTAACTCTTGTTGATGCAGGAGTGAAAACGGAAGAATGCTGGAATTCACTCACTGAGCAGCTGGCCGAATTAAATTTAACTCCTGACGATATTGAACAGGTGGTACTTACTCATCATCATCCCGACCACGTGGGGATGCTCGACTTTTTTCCAGACTCGGTAGAGGTATATGGTCATCTACTAAATGAACGATGGATTCATCCAACAGAAGAATTTATCCAAGAACAAGGAGAATTTTTCAAAGTGAATTTTCGGGAGTTCGGACTCCCTGCGGAATATATCCCATTACTTTCTAAGTTAATAAAAACACTGAAGTCCTCGTGTAAGCGCTCTTTGACTGGACAACTTGTTGAAGGGATGAGACCTCCTGGGTTGAGTGACTGGCAAGTAATTGAAACACCTGGTCATGCCCAAAGTCATATCGTGCTTTTCCGGGAAAAGGATGGAATCTTAATTGGCGGCGACCTCATTCTCTCTCATATATCACCGAATCCATTGCTTGAGCCCCCTGTACCTGGTGAAAAAGAAAGACCAAAGCCTCAGGTGCAGCATAACAACTCGATGAGGAAGCTGTTGGCTTATCCGATTCAATGTGTTTACACGGGGCATGGCGAGGAGGTTTATCAATTGGAGGAACTAATTGAAAGAAGACTTTTGCGCCAGCATGAACGGGCGATGACGGTCTATAACTGGCTTAAAGATGAGCAGCTTACTGTATTTGAAATTTGCCAACGTCTTTTTCCATCGGTCTATAAGCGAGAGCCGATGTTAACAATCTCAGAAACAGTTGGCCAGCTTGACTATTTAGCCTCAATCGGTGAAATTAGAAGTAGTAATAGTCAGCCCGTTTTCTATCAAGCTAAGCTTTAGTTGAATGGGATCAATTCTGATGAGGTGTTAAAATGGTTAGGGAACAACTAATAGCTAAAAATATTGTAATTACTGGTGCATCCAGTGGAATCGGCGCAGAAATCGCCAAGCTTTGTGCGGCAAGTGGTGCAAATCTTGTTCTGTTGGCCCGAAGTCTCGATAAGCTCGAACAGCTGCAAACCGAACTGCAGCAAAAGCATCAGGTGAAAGTAGATGTTTTCCAGCTCGATGTGTCAAACACAGATCAGGTGCAGGCAGTATTTCGGCAAATATTTGAAACAATCGGGGATATTGATATCCTGGTGAATAATGCCGGTTTTGGGGTTTTTCGTGAGGCTCATGAAGCTTCGATCGATGAAATTAAAGGGATGTTTGAAGTGAATGTGGTAGGACTGATGGCTTGTACTAGCATGGTCTTGCCAAAGATGCGTACCCGGCGTTTTGGTCATATTATTAATATTGCTTCACAGGCGGGGAAAATTGCGACGCCAAAATCAAGTGTTTATTCTGCTACGAAGCATGCCGTTCTTGGTTACACGAATTCATTAAGAATGGAACTTGCTGATTATAATGTGCAAGTGACATCAGTGAACCCTGGTCCAATTGCTACCAACTTTTTTACCATTGCTGATGAACAAGGCACTTATGTAAAAAATGTACAGCGGTTCATGCTTCAGCCTGAATTTGTCGCCCGTAAGGTCGTAGATTGCATGCTGACTAAAACCAGGGAGATTAATCTGCCGCGCTGGATGAGCATGGGGAGTGTTGTTTACGTTCTTTTTCCACGGCTATTTGAACTGATTGGTAAACGAGCACTTAATTCTAAGTAGATGGAAAAGCTGCCTGGTCAAGGCAGCTTTTTGTATGGGAATGCCAGATTATTCTATTAAAAATGGTATAATGGGTTAATCCAAAAAAAGTGGTATGAATGGGTGGAAGATTTATAACGTCCGCCCTGGGTAAAATTTATTCTTCACGGTAGATTGTGACCTCGGAAAGGAGTCAGTTATTTGAATATCAGATTAAATCAAAAAATGATTAAAGAATTGTGCGGGACTGTCTCCTTCAAAAGAGGGGAGGCTTTTTACCGTGCAAATAAAGTAACATTCGAGCATTATGATTCCGACCTATGTGAAGCAACAGTATCGGGTACAGAGGATTTCCATGTGGTCATTGAAAGGAAAGGTCATGATGGCTTTCGATCCAAGTGCAGTTGTCCTCAGCTTGCTTCATTTCAAAAAGATTGTCAGCATATAGCTGCGGTTTTGTTAGCAATTGATGACTATCAACGCAAGGGGACCACGCCGCTGGGTTTCTACACAGACACTATAACCGACGAGTCGAACCTGGCCGTAGGTTTGCTGAACATCTTTAATAATCAGGCAAAACGGTCAAGCGGGCATCAGCTTTATTTTGAAAACAGGAAAGTAATTGACGTGGAGTTTATCTGTAAACCTGTCATGATTGGAACAGGATCCTGTATGATCGGAATTGAGCTGTTCATAGGACAAATGAAAGTAGAAAATATCAGGCGTTTTCTAGAGGCCGTGAAACATGGTCATTCAAGTTCATTGCTGTACAATCCAAGCCTTCACTGCTTCCAAAAAGAGGCTGATACTGTGATTCAACATCTCATTCAGGTAGTTCAAGATGATCAGAGCACGCTGCCGGACACATTTGATTATACCAGTATGGAACAGCTGCTGATTCCTCCATCTTCTTGGAAACAGCTGCAAGCTTTGCTAACCAAGGCTCCATTGGTGAAACTAGAGTTTGATGGTCATATATTTGACGGTTTAACCATAACGGATGAGCTGCCCCCTTTACAGTTTGATTTTACTGAAGCTGAGGGCAAAAGCTATTGTTTAAAGGTAAAAGGGTTATCTCGTATGGTTATTTTAGAATTATATGGGTCTGTTTTATCAGCAGGAAAAATAATCAAAATGAAAACCGAGGACTGCCAGCGCTTGGCTGATCTTAAACAAATGCTGGATACCTCAGGAACGAACCAAATTTTTATTTCTCAAGGGCAAATCCAGCACTTTTTCGACAAAGTAATTCCGGGTTTAAAAAAATTGGGTCATGTCCAATTATCTAGTGCTCTTGCAAGAGAATTTATGAAAACACCGCTGATTGCTAAACTTTACTTGGATCGGGTGAAAAACCGTCTGCTTGCCGGTCTGGAGTTTCATTATGAAAATATTTTTATCAATCCTTTAGAGGACCGGAGTTATATAGCTGACTCTAGGTTGATCAGGGATGAAGAGAAGGAGAACGAAATTCTGCAGTTGATCGAAGAAAGTTCGTTTACCAAAACGGATGGCGGTTATTTTTTGCATAATGAGGAATTAGAATATGAATTTCTTTACCATGTTGTTCCTAAGCTTCAAAAGCTGGTGCAAATATATGCAACGACTGCGGTACGTAATCGGATTTTTCGAGGAAATACCCCTCCGGCATTGAGGGTGAGGCTGAAAAAGGAACGGACGAATTGGCTGGAATTTAAGTTTGAATTGACTGGAATCCCGGAACAGCAAATCAAAGAGGTTTTAATGGCTCTTGAGGAAAAACGAAAATATTATCGTCTGCGGAACGGATCGTTCCTCTCATTGGAGACAAGGGAGTTTGAAGAAATTCAACGTTTCCTAAATGGGATTTCGGTAGAGAATAAAAATCTAGAAAACGGGTTCGCCGTATCAATCATGCAGGGGCTTCCACTGCTAGATTCTGTTGATGACAGCGAAGTTTTCATAGTGGAGGACTCATTCCGTCAATTCCTTGAAACTCTTCGTAATCCCGAGAATTTGATGTTCAAGGTGCCAGTAAGTCTGGATCCAGTATTGCGTGACTATCAAAAACGCGGTTACCAATGGATGAAGTCACTGGCCCACTACGGGTTTGGAGGCATTCTTGCCGATGATATGGGACTTGGTAAAACATTGCAAAGTATTACCTTTATTCTATCTGAGCTATCCGATATTCGCGAAAAGAAGCAGCCGGCTCTGATTGTCTGTCCTTCCTCTTTATCGTATAACTGGCTAAGCGAACTGATGAAATTTTCCCCGGAAATTCAGGCTGTTGTTGTGGATGGTAATCGGGTAGAACGGTATCGTGTCCACAAGGAGGTCCTGGAAATGGATGTGATTATTACCTCCTATCCATTGTTGCGGCGGGATATCAAATGGTATGAGAAACAAACTTTTCATTCGATATTTTTTGATGAGGCCCAAGCCTTTAAAAACCCAGTGACCCAAACTGCACGGGCGGTAAAGAGACTTTTGGCCGATTATCGTTTTGCGCTTACGGGTACACCGGTGGAGAATTCGCCGGAAGAACTGTGGTCTATTTTTCACATAGTGTTTCCTGAATTATTTAAGGGATTAAAAGAATACAGCAATCTAACAAGAAAGAAAATCGCGCGAAGAGTCCGGCCTTTTTTGCTCCGCAGAATGAAGGAGGATGTGGCTTCCGAGCTTCCGGAAAAATTGGAGTTCATCGAATCAACAGAGATGCTTCCGGAGCAAAAGAAACTGTATGCTGCATATTTAGCGAAGCTCCGGGAAGATACGCTGAAGCGTCTTGATAAGGAGACGATTCGGAAGAACCGGATAAAAATCCTTGCTGGTTTAACGCGATTGCGGCAGATTTGTTGTCATCCGTCATTATTTGTGGAAGGATATCAAGGCAGTTCCGCAAAATTTGAAATGTTGCTGAGAATTATAGAGGAATCAAGGCTTTCTGGACGAAAAGTGCTAATTTTCTCGCAGTTTACGAAAATGCTTGAGCTGATTGGGAGAAATTTAGCGTTGAAGGGACTTCCTTTTTTCTACCTGAATGGCGGGACCCCGTCTGAAAAACGATTGGAACTCTGCCAGCGTTTTAATGAGGGGGAACGTGATTTCTTCTTAATCTCGTTGAAGGCTGGAGGAACAGGTCTTAATTTGACGGGAGCGGATACGGTTATCTTGTACGACATCTGGTGGAATCCTGCGGTTGAGGAGCAGGCCGCTGACCGGGCGCACCGTATCGGCCAGAAAAACGTCGTCCAAGTTATCAAGCTTATTTCCCGCGGTACCATTGAAGAGAAAATCAGCGAATTGCAGGATAAAAAGAGACATTTGATTGAAGAGATCATTTATTCTGAGGAGAGGGGGACCTCTGCTTTAACTGAAGAGGATATTCGAGAAATATTATCTTAAAAATAAAATTACTCATGAGGACAGAATTTTGGTTTTATTACCATTTTGTCCTCATGAGTTTTTTATAATGGGATTCTCGGGAACCTCTAGAAAACTGTTATCATGAACCCTTCATAGGGGCACTTTTCTGGGTTTTAATGATTCAATTTGTTAAAAACTCATAGACTGCATCATTTACTACCTCAAATAAATCTGCAGTTGGTTCTTCTTCTTTTATTCGAAAAATTCGATTTGTCAGCTCCTCCAAATCCTTATCGCCAAGAGGCGTTGAATCAGCCTCATAATACTGTTTAAAACAGTTTATGATCATTTTGTTAACCAGCTTTTTCTCCATAGGGATGCACCTCAAAAACTATTATACCGTTTTTTTAGCCAATCACCAGATTATAATCCTGTAAAAAAATTCCTATTGAATACGAACGTATATTCGCATAAAATGTGAATATAATAATAAAGAACTAACGTTCGATAATTTAACTATGGGGGAAAAGTCATGGTCGATTACAGCGCGTTACCGAAAAATAAAATTTTATGCGTGGATATGAAGAGCTTCTATGCAAGCTGTGCCGCTGTCATACTCGGAATTGACCCTTTGAATTGCTATTTAGCAGTGGCTGGTAACAAGGAGCGGCAGGGAAGTGTTGTTCTTGCCGCTTCACCGCGGCTAAAAAAAGAATTTGGCATTAAAACGGGCTCCCGATTGTTTGAGATTCCCGAAGATCCGCGTATTCGAATAGAGGAGCCGAAAATGGCGACGTATTTGCGTATTTCTACAGAGATTTCCCGTGTTTTTAACCGCTATGTGCCGAAGGAAGCGATTCACACATACAGTGTCGATGAGAGCTTTATTAAAGTGGATGGGGCCTTTCATTTGTGGGGCGATGCCCATACCATTGCCCAAAAAATAAGGGATGACATTGAACGGGAGTTTCAGCTGCCATGTTCAGTTGGAATTGGCCCCAATATGTTACTTTCGAAGCTTTGCCTCGATCTTGATGCTAAGAAAAAAGGAGTGGCCGAGTGGACGTATGGAGATGTTCAAACAAAGCTTTGGAATGTGTCACCACTCCGGGAAATGTGGGGAATTGGCAGACGTGTCGAAAAAACATTAAATAGCATGGGCATTTTCACGGTCGGTCAGTTGGCTCGTTATGATTTAGAAAAGCTGGAAAAGAAATTCGGCATTATGGGAAACCAGCTTTATTATCATGCTTGGGGAGTTGACCTTTCCGATTTAGGGGCACCAATCATTCAAGGGCAGATTAGCTTTGGAAAAAGCCAAATTCTTTTAAGGGACTATAAAGAGGAAACAGAAATTAAGGCTGTTATTTTAGAAATGTGTGAAGAAGTCACCCGAAGAGCACGGACGCATCGTAAGGCGGGAAGAACGATTAGTCTTGGAGTCGGCTATAGTCAAGATGAATTTGGCGGCGGCTTTCACCGTTCCAGAACGATCCAGCATCCAACCAATGTGACGATGGAACTTTACCGCGTCTGCCTTGAATTATTTCATGAGCATTACACTGGAAAGACGGTGCGGCAGATTTCGATTGCAATCAGTAATATTGTCGACGACCGCGAGCTTCAGCTCGATCTTTTTGATATGGGTGCTTATAAGAGGCGGGAGCTTGGTTATGTAGTGGACTCTGTCCGTAAGCGCTTCGGCTCAGATTCCCTGCTGCGAGCTGTTTCTTATACAGCTGCAGGAACCGCTAAGCACCGGGCAACACTTGTTGGCGGGCACAAAAGGTAGGGAGGTAAGAACATATGATTCGTGATCGCGGGAGAATCAAATGGACGTCAATGATGCTTCCTGAGCATGTAAAACTGCTCAGGGATTGGGTAAAAGAAGATGGATACGAACAGAAAAAAGAAATGGATGAGCAGCAGCTGGAACTCATGAACGAGACCTTATCTGAGGCAATTGAGTTCGATCAGTTCGTCACGATTACCCATTATCGGAATCGAAACTATGAAATCGTGATTGGTAAAATTCATTACTGGGATGAACTAGCACAAAAGCTTCATGTTGTAGACCGCTTTGATGAGGTACATCGGATTCAAATTGATGCAATTACTGACATTAGGATGACCAATTTATAAGAAAAGCGCAAGCGCCTTCGGAACAAGCATAGCTTGTTCCTGCGAGGATTATTCTAAGGAGCTTTCCTTAGTGCTCAGGGGCGACAGGCATAAGAAGAGCCGGCGAGAAGGCTGCTTTTTAGCCTTCTTGACGGATTGGCTTATGACCCCGAGCCCCTAGGCGCTGGAGCTGGCCATTTCTCAAAGTCGAAATTTATACTGTCTTATCTTTTAAAAAAGAGCGGCTCCCAATCGAAAAGCCGCTCTACTGTATTTAATCCTCTTTTAGAACGCGAACTTGGGATTCAAAATTCCCTTTATGTGAGCCATCACAAAACGGTTTATTTTTTGACAAACCGCAACGGCAAAGAGAAAAGGATGGTTTAGTTGTGTATACATTGCCTTCACCATCGAGCAGTTCAACATCACCGGTAATTCGAAGTGAACCATTATCATTTACTTTAATTTGAACCTTTGACATAAAAAGCACCCCTTTTAAAATGTTGGTATTAACTTTGAGATTAACTGGTATAAGAGGAAAATGCAAACAAAAGGCTATAAGCATAAAAAATAAGCGGCCCCAAAAAAATGTGATAGAATCATCATATGCCGATTGAGGGGGGCTTTAAACATGGAAATAATCATTACAGAAGCGGCAACTAAAAAAATAAATGCGAGAACCGATGGCCGAGAAGGCTATCTAAAACTAAAATACGATACCGATGGCTGTGGCTGCGCCGTAAACGGGATAGTGGCCTTGTGGTTTGTTCCTGAGCTGGATGATAACGATATCTCTATTGAAACAAATGACAGAACAGTCTATCTAGAAAAATCAAAAATCATTTTCTTTGATGAGCAAATGAAGATCGATTTTTCCGAAGTAACAAATTGTTTTCAATTAATAAGTCCTCAGCAAATGTTAAATGGACACATGAGCCTCATCATCAAAAAAAAAATAGACTGATCCTAATGGACAGTCTGTTTTTAGCCGATAGGAAAGTATACTTTCCTATCAGGCATAAGTGCAACTACGCCTCTGTCTTCGCCAATCGGCGAGTTTTCTTTAGCTTAGTAAAGCATGATCAACATACTTCTGTAAAAATTCATCAATAACCTGTTCATAATCGGCACGATTTTCGTTAAATGACTGGGCATGCCGGCCATTTTCGGCAATATAAAGCATTTTTGGACCCTTTTTTTGTTCAAATAAATCCTTCGACATCGAAGGCAAAATAAAATCATCTTTCCGACTATGGATAAAAAGGACTGGATGTTTGATATTTTCAATGACCGAAATCGGTGAGACATTTCGAATCGAATATTTGTCCCGCAGGCGTAAAAGGGCATCTCCAACCGGAAGTAACAGCCCAGGAATGAGCTTGAAGTCTTTTTTTATCAGATAAGCAAGCTGTTCCTTAAAATCAGAAAATGGACAATCGGCAATATAAAAATCTGCACCGTCCTCAAGGAGACCTGCATATAACAGCATTGTAGCTGCCCCCATCGATTCACCGTGTATTCCCAGTTTCAGTTCAGGGCCTTGTTCTTTTTTGAGCCAGTCAACGACTGTTTTTAAATCGAATTTTTCATAGTGACCGAAGCTGGTCGTTTTTCCGCCAGATTCCCCGTGGCGGCGATGGTCATAAATCAAGGCATTAAACCCGCGCTCTAAGAAAAGATTCGCATATTTAATCGAATTAATTTTCGTTTCCGTCACCCCATGAGAAATAATGATATAGCGGTTAGTCTTATGCGGCTCCACAAGAACGGCTTTTATCATATAACCAAATGGTGAAGGAATATTAACATCGCGCTGTGGCAGTGACTCAAATTCATCGGGATTGTACCTGCCAGCGTTCTTTTCCCGCTTTAAAATCAATTCCTCATCCTTCTTTTTCATATACATGAGACGGTTAGTAAAGTACAAAGCAAGCAATAACCAGAAAAATAACAAAACAAACAGGGCTCGAAATGCCTTCTTCAAAAGTGGCACCTCCCGAAGTAGTATTTTATATACCATATGTAAAACAAGTTCTCTCAGCCCATAAATTGGCAGACTTTATTTTAACACAAAAAAAGCCGCTGACACCAAAAAGCGGCTTTAGGTGTTTGAGATTATTATTGCTCTGCGTTTTGTCGTTTCGTTGGGTGGAGTGCCTTTTCGAGTTCCTCAGCTGCAATCATCCGCTTGCCTCCACCTGCTGTGTCGGCATAGTTTTTCCCACTTTGACTGTTTCCTTTTTTACGTTTCTGGCTCATAGTTTTAGTCTCCCTTCCTGGTGATAGTCTCACTTAATAAGATGGATTACTAAAAGACTGATTATTCATGAAAAATTTAATTTAAACTGTTTGGACATGAAGCCGATAATAGCCGGTTTCGATCTGCCGTGAAAGATGAGGGCGGACGATTTCGATAGCCTCCATTAGCAAATTAAGATCGACTCCGGTATCAATACCCATCCGTTCAAGCATGTAAACAACATCCTCGGTAGCGGCATTTCCGCTGGCACCGGGCGCAAATGGACAGCCGCCAAGTCCACCGGCAGAAGTATCAAACCGGTCGATTCCAGCCTGAAGGGAAGCCAAAATATTTGCAAGGGCAAGCTTGCGTGTGTCATGAAAATGGGCCGTTAAAAGCGTTCCAGTAAATTCCTTATTTAATTTGGAAAATAAAGAATAGGCTTCATTTGGTGCCGCCATTCCGATCGTATCGGCCACGCTTAATTCATCAACACCTGCTTCGACAAATTCGCGGCAAAGCGCTAATGTATCACTTTCATCGATTCTCCCCTCATAGGGGCAATAAAACGCAGTTGAAATGCAGGCACGGACAAAAAAATTTTTTTCTTTAAGTTCGTGGATAATCGGCTTCAGTTCCGCCATACTGTCCTGTGTTGTCTTGTTAATATTTTTTAGATTAAAGCTGTTACTAACTCCAACAAACACGGCTATGGCTTTACAATTAGTGGAATAGACCCTGTCAATCCCTTTACGGTTTGGGGCTAAGACAATGTCTCTTGCATCCTTATCAAGGCAGTCAGCCACAATTTCTGCAGCATCCCCCATTTGCGGAACCCATTTTGGTGAAACGAAAGAAGTCAACTCCATTTCCTGCAGCCCGGCGGTTCTTAAACCAGCGATAAATTGTTTTTTTATCTCAGTCGGTACAAATAACTTCTCATTTTGCAGCCCATCACGCGGACCAACCTCGATAATCGTCACTTTTTTAGGTAAAGTAAGCATCATTTTCTCCCTCCAATGTTCATAGTTTCATTGTAGTGGGGTTAAATTCGAAAAATCAAGAAAAAATGAAATTTTGACAAAATTAGAGGAATTTTTAATTTTAACTAGAAGTAGTAGAGGTAAAGAAGACTCGCCGATTGGCGAGTCCGGAAGGGCGAAGACAGAAGGGGAGTCGCACTTATGCCAGATAGGAAAAGTTATACTTTCCTATCGGCTAAAAATGGTAGAAGGGGAGAGACGAATGAGCCAAATAGAGGTAGTTATTGTCAGTGCCGTTCGAACTGCACTTGGAAATTTTAGCGGCAGCTTAAAAAATGTATCTGCACCTGAATTAGGCGGGGCAGTGATCAAAGGAGCGCTTGATCAGGCCGGGGTAATGCCAGATCAAGTCGATGAAGTGATTATGGGAAATGTTCTACAAGCAGGGCTTGGACAAAACCCTGCAAGACAGGCAGCTATTAAAGCGGGGATTCATGAAAGCGTTTCCTCGATGACGATTAATAAAGTTTGTGGTTCCGGCTTAAAGGCTGTGCATCTCGCAACACAAGCCATTTTAGTAGGAGATGCCGAGGTCGTTGTGGCTGGCGGGATGGAAAATATGAGCCAGGCACCATACTTGTTGAAAAATGCCCGGGACGGTTTTAAAATGGGTGACCAAAAATTAGTCGACACGCTAACTTCAGACGGACTAACATGTGTTTTTAACGACTATCATATGGGGATTACCGCTGAAAATCTTGCAAATAAATATTCAATTTCAAGAGAAGAGCAGGATGAATTTTCGGCATGGAGTCAGGAGAAGGCGGTTAAGGCAATTGAAGCGGGGAAATTTAAAGATGAAATAGTTCCAGTTGTGATTCCGCAGCGTAAAGGAGAGCCGATCATCTTTGATACGGACGAATATCCGAAAAAAGGTACTACAGTAGAAAAGTTAGCTGGATTGCGTCCTGCCTTTAAAAAGGATGGTACTGTAACGGCAGGAAATGCGTCAGGAATTAACGATGGTGCTGCAGCTGTCGTGGTGATGAGCAAGAAAAAAGCAGATGAGTTAGGGCTAAAGCCATTAGTAGCAATTAAAGCAAATGCCAGTGCTGGTGTAGACCCTAGCATCATGGGAATTGGGCCGGTTCCGGCGGTGAGAAAGGCACTGGAAAAGGCATCTGTTTCAATGGAGGACATTAACTTAATTGAAGCTAATGAGGCTTTCGCTGCACAATCGCTGGCGGTAGACCGTGAGCTTCATTTTAATAAAAAAATCCTAAACGTAAATGGCGGAGCCATCGCGCTAGGCCATCCAATCGGGGCTAGCGGCGCAAGAATTCTAGTAACCTTAATTCATGAAATGAAGCGAAGAAATGTACTCACAGGATTGGCTACACTTTGTATTGGCGGGGGTCAAGGGGTCGCCACGATTGTTGAGCTAGCATAAAACCTTTAATTTGAGGGAGAGAGCAAAAATGAAAAAAATTTGTACATCCTTCCAGGATGCAGTTGCTGATATTCAAGATGGTGCAACATTAATGGTCGGAGGATTTGGTTTGTGTGGGATTCCAGAAAATTTGATTTTAGCATTAGCAGAAAAAGGAGTGAAGGATTTAACGGTTATTTCCAATAACTGTGGAATTGATGAGTGGGGATTAGGGCTCCTATTAAATAATAAACAAATCAAAAAAATGATTGGCTCGTATGTAGGTGAAAATAAAGAGTTTGAGAGACAGGTTTTAACAGGAGAACTCGAAGTAGAATTGACACCACAAGGCACATTAGCTGAAAAAATTCGGGCAGGGGGAGCGGGTATTCCCGCATTTTATACGCCTGCAGGGGTAGGAACACCGATTGCCGAAGGAAAAGAAACAAAAATTTTTAATGGACGAGAGTATCTTTTAGAAGAAGCGCTGACGGCCGATTTTAGTTTGGTAAGAGCATGGAAAGGCGACAAAATGGGAAATCTCGTTTATCACAAAACAGCGCGAAACTTCAATCCGATGATTGCTGCCGCAGGAAAAGTAACGATTGCGGAAGTGGAAACACTTTATGAAATCGGTGCCTTGGATGCTAATTTTATTCATACCCCGAGCATTTATGTTCAGGCAATTATCGAAGGAACGCAGGAAAAACGAATTGAGAGATTAACCGTAAAAAATTAGAGTGGGGGAAGGAGAAAAATCTATGGCAAATGATAAGGCCTCTGTTAGAGAAAGAATTGCAATTAGAGCAGAAAAAGAAATAGAGAACAGCTTTTATGTAAATCTAGGGATCGGTATGCCAACCCTCGTTGCCAACTATATAACTGAAAATAAGCAAGTTGTCCTGCAATCGGAAAATGGCCTCCTTGGTATCGGTCCGTATCCTTATAAAGATGAGGTCGATCCTGATTTAATAAATGCCGGGAAGGAAACGGTGACAGCGATAAGCGGTGCAGCCTATTTCGACAGTGCTGAATCGTTTGCGATGATTCGTGGAGGACATGTCAATTTGGCTATTCTCGGTGGGATGGAGGTATCCGAAGCCGGAGACCTGGCAAATTGGATGATTCCGGGAAAGATGATAAAAGGGATGGGCGGAGCGATGGATCTTGTCCATGGAGCTCAGAAAATTATTGTCATTATGGAGCATGTAAATAAAAAAGGTGAATCAAAAATATTAAAACAATGTACTTTGCCCTTGACGGGAAAAGGGGTAGTAAATCGGATTATCACCGAGCGCGCGGTCATGGATGTTACTGATTCTGGATTAACCCTTGTGGAAGTGGCCAGTGGATATACAGTTGAGGACGTCGTAAATTCAACAGAAGCAGCATTGTATGTGGATGAGAACGTTAAATTAGAAGCTTTTTAATAGTGAAGGCAGACTGAACAAGGACAGTCTGCCTTTTTAATGTAATGACGATTAAGTGAAATGGTATAATAGTAATGTGATTTTGATAATGGAGGAGTTTAGAATGAAAAAACAAAAGAGACAAAATAATCAATCTAAACTAAAAAAGGAAGATACAGCGGTAACGCTTAAAGATTTGATTGATCCAAACTTAATGAAACAATTAAAAGAGCAGCAGGATAAGCTAAAAGCTGAGGAAGAGAGAAGAAAAGAAGCGGAAGAAGCGCGAAAGAGAGAAGAACGCAGATTAAAGGAAAAAAACAAATCGTTTGAAGAACTATTAAACGAGAGCGGGATGAATTGGAAAGAATTTAAATAATGTTTAAATAGAAAAGGAGAGCTAAGGCTCTCCTTTTTTAACGATGTTCTTTATAAATACTTGCCTTCGCTATCTCTTTAATTACAGCTACCTCTTCACTGGATAACGGCTGGCTTCTGACAGCATTGGCATTACTCCTAATCTGTTCCGGGCTGCTTGCACCGGCAACAACGGATGCCACTGCAGGGTTTGCAAGATTATACTGAAGAGCCACTTCTGTAAACGAACGGGATGCAGCTACCTTTCCTTTTAACAAGGGTAAAATCGCACGTAACTCATCATAATTGTAATCCAGGTAGCCCTTTTCAGAAACTTTTTCTAACAGCTTATCACTTAATAGACCCTTGGCAAGCGGACCACGGGTAACAACGCTAATACCATGTTCATGAAAAAGTGGTAATACTTCTTCCTCAGGGCGTCGGTCTAGAATGCTATATTGCATCATCACTGACACGATATTAGATTTCTCCACATATTTCTTAATCACATTCGGTCGAATCGACGAAATACCATAATAACGAATAAAACCTTCTGCCTTTAATTCTTCAAACGCTTCGATTGTGTCATCAATCGGATCTTCAATCGTACCACCATGTAATTGATAAAGGTCAATATAGTCAGTCTCAAGCCGTTTTAAGCTTTTTTTCACTTCTTCCTTTATGTATGCCTTCGATGGGTCCCATGTCCAGCTGGAATGATCGGAATGCCAACGGTTGCCGACCTTTGTTGCAATAATGACCTGTTCCCGGACATCCTTTAAAGCTTGCCCGACTATTTTTTCATTTTCACCAAAATCATATAAATCGGCCGTATCAAAATAATTGATACCTTCTTCAAGGGCTGCTTCAATGATTCGTCGTGCAGCATTTTCTTCAGTACCAATAGACATACAGCCAAGTCCTAACTCGGTTACGTATAAATCTGAATTACCCAGTCTTCTTTTTCTCAAAAAATCACCCCGTCCTTTTTCTACAATTTTATTAAAGTTAGGGGAAGACTTTCAAACAGTAGGTCTTATTTTTGTGTTACATTTTGAACCCAATCAGACACAGAAACATATTCCTTGTTATACTCCTTCAGTTTTTGCAGTATTTCCCATCCTTTACCCACAAGGATGATGCCCTTTTCATGAACTACTACCTTCATCCCATATCCCTCCAATTAAAGTATGGTAAAATGTATGACGAAATATAATTGGAAAGAACAGGAGAGACAGTTATGACCAAACTTGAGGAAAAAACGCTCCAAAGCGAAGAAATTTTTTCAGGAAAAGTAATCAGTCTTCATTTACAGGATGTTGAGCTGCCAAACGGTAAACAAGCGAAACGAGAAATTATTAAACATCCAGGGGCTGTCGCTATTTTGGCCATTACCAATGACGACAAAGTGGTAATGGTCGAACAATACCGCAAAGCTCTGGAAAGAACGATAGTTGAGATCCCTGCGGGTAAGCTGGAAAAAGGGGAAGAGCCAGCTGTTTGCGCACGCAGAGAACTAGAGGAAGAAACAGGCTATGAATGTGAACACCTTGAATTACTCACATCGTTTTACACCTCCCCTGGATTTGCCGATGAAATCATCCATGTATTTTTAGCAAAAGGATTGACGAAAAAAGAAAATGCCGCTGACCTTGACGAAGACGAGTTTGTTAATCTTGAGGAATTAACCCTTGAAGAGGTTGATCAATATGTAAAGGAACAAAAGATTTATGACGCGAAAACCATTTTTGCCGTTCAATACTTACAATTACAAGAGGCGTTGAAAAATAAATGAATCACTACTATGTAGATTTACATATTCACATTGGACGAACATGGACAGGAAAGCCAGTAAAAATCACTGGGGCCAAATCACTGACGTTTACGAATATTATTGAACATGCCCGGCATGAAAAAGGGCTCAATATGGTTGGAATCATTGACAGCCATTCTCCTGAAGTGATTCTCGAAATAGAAAGCCTGATCGAAAGTGGAGAAATCGTTGAACATCCAGAAGGAGGGTTGGTTTTTGGTGATTTGACCGTTATCCCTGGGTCGGAATTGGAGATTTACGATGAACAATGTAACGGCCCGATCCACCTGCTTTGTTACTTTCCGAATCTTTTCGTGATGCGAGAGTTCTCCTCGTGGCTGTCGGGTCATTTGAAGAATATTCAATTAAGCTCACAAAGGATTTACAGTACTGGTCTTGATTTGCAAAAAAAGGTAAAGGATTTAGGTGGTATTTTTATCCCCGCCCACGTGTTCACACCGTTTAAAAGTTTATATGGCAAAGGAGTTAGTAAGTCCCTAACAGAGGTGTTAGACCCAGATATGATTGATGGGATTGAATTGGGATTAAGCTCCGATACAAATATGGCGGATCAATTAGGAGAGTTACACAACTATACGTTTGTAACAAATTCGGATGCTCACTCGCTTGCAAAAATTGCCCGTGAATATCAGGTGATAGCAATGAAGGAACCGACGTTTCTAGAATTGCATAAAGCTTTAAAAGGGATAGATGGCCGAAAAATCATTGCCAACTATGGACTTGATCCGCTGCTGGGTAAATATCACAAAACGGTTTGTGCAGAATGTTTAAATCCGGCAACCGATGATGACCAAATATGTACTCTTTGCGGTAATAAAAAAATCATTAAAGGGGTAGCTGACCGAATTCTTGAACTGAAGACTGCAGAGACAAGTCCAGAAGGAAGACCGCCCTATGTTCATCAAGTGCCGCTCGAGTTCATCCCCGGTTTAGGGCCAAAATTACTAGAAAAACTTGTCAATCATTTTGGCAGTGAAATGGCGATTCTCCACGAAGTGCCATTTGAGGCATTAAAGGAAGTTGTTCCAGAGAAAATTGCTGACCTTATTATGAAAGCGAGAGAAGGTAAAGTCAACCTAGCAGCCGGTGGGGGCGGAAAATACGGAAAAATCGCTGATCAATAACTTATAAATCTTACCCGATAGCCCAGGCTGTCGGGTATTTTACTTTATTAATCCATTTTTTGTAAATCTCTTATTATTTCTTAATCTGAAATCTACTATAATTTAGTCATAGAAAAACTAGTCTGGCATAGAATGTAATAACTGAATGGAGAAAAATAGGAGGAAAAAGCAGATGAAAAAACGATTGTACCAGTCCGATGCCGCTAGTTATTTCCGTGAGCATTCCTCGATTTTTTTATTTATTATCGTTTTATTTTTAATGGGGGTAATCTTTGGAGCGATAGTGGTTAATAGCATGAGCATTACGCAGAAGGAAGATTTATTCTACTATTTATCACAATTTTTTGGCCAAGTCTCTGACGGTAAAGTGGCAGAAGACAACGATTTATTTTTACAAAGTTTTTTCCACAATAGTAAGTTTATAGGCCTCATGTGGATCCTGGGAATATCGATTATCGGCCTGCCTGTCATTCTCATTCTATTATTTATTAAGGGAATGGTTGTCGGGTTTACAGTTGGCTTTCTTGTCAGTCAAATGGGCTGGAAAGGTTTTATGTTAGCCTTAGTTTCAATACTGCCGCAAAACTTGATTATCATTCCTGTGTTTATTATGATGGCCGCATTATCAGTGATCTTCTCAATGCGAATGATAAAAAGGCAGTTTATGAAAAAATATGCACAACCCATTATGCCTTTTTTCAAAAGATATATTTTTGCCATACTAGCAGCGGTGATTTTTATTTCCGCCGCATCAGGTATTGAGGCTTATTTATCACCTTGGTTAATGAAAACTATCATTAGTTCTACTAGTTTAAGATAATTATTAAGTAATAAATAATATAAATTCTTGTTTATAATAATTTTATTTTGAATCTCTTTTGTCATCTGTTATAATGAGAATTAACAGTGGCGAGGGAGGGCCTTCAGGATGGAAACAAGAATTGAAAGAATTAAGAAACAGTTGCATTCAGCAAGCTATAAATTAACACCTCAGCGTGAAGCAACCGTTCGAGTTTTGCTGGAAAATGAAGAGGATCATTTAAGTGCAGAAGATGTGTACCTCCTCGTAAAAGAAAAATCGCCTGAGATTGGATTAGCAACTGTTTATCGAACGTTAGAATTGTTAACGGAATTAAAAATCGTTGATAAAATTAATTTTGGTGATGGTGTTTCTCGTTACGATCTTCGCCAAGAAGGTGCTGCCCATTTTCACCATCATCTTGTTTGTATTGAATGTGGTGCCGTTGATGAAATTCAAGAAGATTTACTTGAAGATGTGGAAGCAGTTGTAGAGCGCAGATGGAATTTTAAAATAAAAGACCATCGCCTTACATTTCATGGAATCTGTTACCGCTGCCAGGATAAAGGAAAAGAAGAAGAAAAAGCTGAATAAAAAACATAAGGTCCTTTTCATCAAAAGGGCTTTTTTCATTTCTATCCAATGATTGACGTGGGTGATTATTATTAATATATTCCTTCTATATCCGATTACTAGGTATAAAACTTGTATATTATGGCATACCTTTTACTAGATAATCGTAAAATGGGGGAAGTAAGATGATTTCTATTATTAAAATAGCATTGAAAACCTTAAAGGTTTTTATCATATTCACAGGGTGCACTATTCTCTTTTATTATGGTATCATGTGGGTATCTGAAGAATACCAAAATTATCATCGCTATGATGAACCGGAAGGAGCTGCGCTTAAGGTATCGAACGCAGTAAATGAAGAAAGTTCTTCCTGGTTAGATCGGCTGATGCTGTTCTATTTAAGTGGGGAGTAAATGTGATGGAAGATCAATTAAAAGATTTTATGGATTACTTGATAATTGAAAAAGGGCTGGCAAAGAATACAATTGTTTCATATGAGCGTGATTTAAAAAGCTATCTTCATTATTTAAAAAATGTAGAATCCATCCAATCTTTAAATGATGTTCAGCGTGTGCATATCATCCATTTTTTAAGTTTTTTAAAGGATCAAGGGAAATCAGCAAAAACATTGGCAAGACATATTGCTTCAGTAAGAGCATTTCATCAATTTTTATTACGGAAAAAGGCAACAGACCAAGATCCATCTGTTCTTATTGAAACACCTAAGCTGGAAAGAGCGATGCCTAAGGTATTAAGTTTACAGGAAGTAGAGATTTTGTTAGATGCACCAAACCTTTCTGACCACTTTGGTAAAAGGGACAAGGCAATGCTGGAGCTCCTCTACGCTACGGGTATCCGTGTTAGTGAGCTAATTGGACTAGATATTGAAAATATTCATCTAACTATGGGATTCGTTCGTTGTAATGGAAGTGGAAATAAAGAGCGAATTATTCCAATTGGGAAGACTGCATCGGAAGCAATCAAGCATTATTTAGATTATGGCAGACCTCATTTTACTACAGGGAAACATCGTGATGACGCCTTGTTTTTAAACCATCAAGGTCATCGGTTAACAAGACAAGGGTTTTGGAAAATATTAAAAAAATTAGCTAAAGAAGCTGGTATAGATAAAGAGCTTACCCCCCATACCCTTCGCCATTCTTTCGCTACCCATTTATTGGAAAATGGTGCGGACTTAAGGGCGGTCCAAGAGATGTTAGGGCATGCAGATATTTCAACTACACAAATATATACAAACGTTACGAAAACAAGGCTAAAAGATGTATATAGTAAATTTCATCCGCGTGCTTGATAGAATGATAGTTTCAGAAAAATGTCAAAGAACTGCCATAAAATTTTGGCGGTTTTTTCTTGTATTTTCGTAGACATTTAGTACAATATAGATGTCAGACTTCTGACGAATGGGTTTGAATTTGGATTTCATAATCCTAATTTACTAAGGGTAACATATTATTTGCAAACGTTTTCTAGGTAAAAAGGAGGAAGAGTCATATGGAGTCAACTACATATAAACGTATTTTTATTATCGTAATGGATTCAGTCGGTATTGGAGAAGCGCCTGATGCGGAGAAATTTGGTGACAAGGGTGCAGATACTTATGGTCATATTGCCGAAAGAATGAATGGCCTTAACATGCCGCATATGGGGAAATTAGGATTAAGTAATATTCGTGAAATTAAAGGGATTGAAAAAGCGGAGAAGCCGTTAGCATTTTATACAAAAATGCAGGAAGCTTCAAACGGAAAAGACACAATGACAGGACACTGGGAAATCATGGGGTTGAATATCCAAACGCCATTTCAAGTATTTCCGGAAGGTTTTCCAGATGAACTTGTTTCTGAATTAGAAAAACGTACTGGCCGAAAAGTGATTGGAAATAAGCCTGCAAGCGGAACGGCCGTTTTGGATGAACTAGGGGAAGAACATATGAAAACGGGGGCTTTAATCGTTTATACTTCTGCTGATTCAGTACTTCAAATTGCTGCCCATGAAGAAATTGTCCCACTTGAAGAGCTTTATAACATTTGTAAAATTGCTCGTGAATTAACGCTTGATGAAAAGTACATGGTGGGACGCGTCATTGCTCGTCCATTCTTAGGTGAACCAGGGAACTTTAAACGGACACCGAACCGTCACGATTATGCTCTAAAACCATTTGACCGCACAGTAATGAGTGAATTAAAAGATGCTGGCTATGATGTGATTGCAATCGGGAAAATTTCTGATATTTATGATGGAGAAGGCGTTACCCAATCACTTAGAACGGTTTCGAATATGGATGGCATGGATAAACTTGTCGAAACTTTTGATATGGATTTCACAGGAATCAGCTTTGTAAATTTGGTAGATTTTGATGCATTATATGGACACCGCCGGGACCCTGAAGGCTACGGAAAGGCACTTGAGGAATATGATGCCCGCCTGCCGGAAGTATTTGCAAAAATGAATGAAGATGATCTGTTAATGATAACAGCAGACCACGGAAATGATCCTGTTGCTCCAGGTACAGACCATACACGTGAATATGTACCATTACTTGTTTACTCAAAGAGAATGGCCGAAGGAAAGGAACTACCTTTACGGGAAACATTTGCTGACCTCGGAGCAACCGTTGCTGAAAACTTTAAGGTGAAAATGCCGCAGTATGGTAAAAGCTTTTTAAATGAATTGAAATAAGGAAGGGGAATAATAATGAACTTTGAAAATATTCAAAATGCTGCTAGCTTTTTAAAAGAAAAATATCCAAATACGCCAAAAATAGGTCTAATATTAGGTTCTGGCTTAGGAGTATTAGCGGATGAAATTACGAATCCGGTCAAAATACCTTATAATGAAATCCCTGATTTTCCTGTTTCTACAGTAGAAGGTCATGCCGGACAACTCGTATTCGGGCTGCTAAATGGCGTAGAAGTTGTCGCTATGCAAGGTCGTTTTCATTTCTATGAAGGATACAGCATGGATAAAGTGACATTCCCAGTTCGTGTTATGAAAGAACTAGGGGTTGAAATGTTAATCGTCACAAATGCAGCTGGCGGTGTAAATGAAAGTTTCTCAGCCGGAGATTTAATGATTATTACTGATCATATTAATAATATGGGGACAAATCCGTTAATCGGACCGAATGATTCCAAGCTAGGTGCTCGCTTTCCAGATATGTCTGAGGCATATTCTAAAGAACTGCGGGCCATGGCAAAAGAAATTGCAGACCGCTTAAACATCAATGTTAAAGAAGGTGTCTATTTCGGAAATTCAGGACCAGTATATGAGACCCCGGCAGAAATTCGAATGGTACGTGTAATGGGCGGTGATGCGGTTGGTATGTCCACTGTACCTGAGGTAATTGTTGCCAGCCACAGTGGAATGAAGGTACTGGGTATTTCATGTATCTCTAATATGGCAGCCGGAATTCTTGATCAGCCGTTAACACATGATGAGGTAATCGAAACGACTGAAAAAGTAAAAGCTGATTTCCTTTCTTATATAAAAGAAATTGTAAAAAATATTGCAAAATAATTTGGCAACTAATAAAGGAAGTGGTGATAACAATGAGAATGGTTGACCTAATTGAGAAAAAAAGAGATGGACAGGAATTATCAACAGAAGAAATTAAATTTATTATAAATGGTTATACAGACGGTTCCATTCCAGATTATCAGGTAAGTGCCTTAACAATGGCCATTTATTTTAAGGGAATGACCGAAAAGGAAAGAGCAGATTTAACGATGGCAATGGTTGAATCTGGGGATCAAATTGATTTATCGCAAATTGAAGGGATTAAAGTTGATAAACATTCAACGGGTGGAGTGGGAGACACCACCACCCTCGTTCTCGGACCTCTTGTTGCTGCATTAGGTGTCCCGGTTGCTAAGATGTCCGGTCGTGGTTTAGGTCATACGGGTGGAACAATTGATAAATTAGAGGCTGTTAAAGGCTTCCACGTAGAAATTGAAAATAATGAGTTTATTGACCTAGTTAATAAAAATAAAATTGCAGTAATTGGGCAAAGCGGTAACTTAACACCTGCTGATAAAAAGCTTTATGCACTAAGAGATGTAACGGCTACCGTTGATAGCATTCCGCTTATTGCAAGTTCTATTATGAGTAAAAAGATTGCTGCAGGTGCGGATGCAATTGTTCTTGATGTTAAAACAGGTGCTGGCGCCTTTATGAAGACACTAGATGACTCACGTGAATTAGCTAAGGCAATGGTTCGGATTGGGAACAATGTTGGCAGAAGAACAATGGCTGTCATTTCTGACATGAGCCAGCCGCTAGGATATGCTATCGGAAATGCTCTTGAAGTGAAGGAAGCGATTGATACGCTAAAAGGTGAAGGCCCTGAGGATTTGACAGAGCTTTGTTTAACGCTTGGAAGCCACATGGTTTATTTAGCTGAAAAGGCGAGCTCATTATCAGAAGCACGTACCTTGCTTGAAAACGTCATTAAAGATGGTTCTGCACTTGAAAAATTAAAAGTATTTTTAAGTTCACAAGGCGGGGATGCTTCCATTGTCGATGAACCTTCTAAAATGCCGCAAGCAAAATACACTTTCGAGCTTGAAGCAAAGGAAGATGGTTATGTAGCTGAAATCGTTGCTGATGAGGTTGGAACTGCAGCTATGCTATTAGGAGCTGGAAGAGCAACGAAAGAATCAGTTATTGACCTTGCTGTTGGCCTTGTATTAAGAAAGAAAATCGGTGACCAAGTGAAAAAAGGCGAATCATTAGTAACGATTTACAGCAACTTTGAAAATATCGAAGAAGTAAAAGAAAAACTTTATCAAAATATCAAGACTTCAGCCTCTAAAGTAGAAGCACCAATCCTTATTCACCAAGAAATAACAGAGTAATAAAATCAAAAGGGTGTCAGGCACCATGTGATTTTTTCACATGGTGCCTGACACCCTATTTTTTATCTATTGTTGTGGAAATAATTGTATAAGATAATTATTTTTGGAAAAAATGGAGGCTATAAAGAATGGAGGGTTATGCGAATGAAACGATTTGTCTCTTTCATAGTGACATCTTTTTTACTTACATGTTTATGGAGTCCATCTGCATTTGCTGCAGAAGAAAAAAAGAATACGGATATCGTCAGCAATGTAAAATCTGCTATATTAATTGAACGCGATACAGGAACAGTTCTCTATGAGAAAAATAGTAATGAAGAGCTGCCGCCTGCAAGTATGACCAAAATCATGACGATGCTCTTAATTATGGAAGCGTTGGATCAAGGAAAGTTGAAATGGGATGAAAAAATCCGAACAAGTGAGTATGCAGCTTCTATGGGCGGTTCACAAATTTTTCTTGAGCCAGGAGAAGAAATGACAACCAAGGAAATGTTAAGAGGAATTGCAATTGGTTCCGGAAATGACGCATCTGTTGCCATGGCTGAAAGAATTGCAGGTTCAGAAGAAGCGTTTGTTGATATGATGAACGATAAGGCCCAAAAACTAGGATTAAAGCATACGGTCTTTAAGAATACAACTGGACTTCCAGTGAGTGGGCATTATAGCTCAGCATCAGATATGGCTGTTATGTCAAAAGAGCTCCTAAAATATGAAGACATTACAAAATTTACAGGTATGTATGAAGCATACCTTCGTGAAAATACAGACAAAAAATTCTGGCTTGTTAATACAAATAAATTAGTACGTTTTTACCCAGGCGTAGATGGACTTAAAACTGGCTTTACCGCAGAAGCAAAATATTGCTTAACGGCAACAGCCCAAAAAAATGGCATGCGTGTGATTGCGGTCGTTTTTGGTTCCCCAACCTCTAAGGAAAGAAATGCGCAAGTTACTAAAATGCTTAATTATGCCTTTGCTCAATATCAGACACATCCGATGTTTAAGAGAAATCAAACAATAGGTCAAGTCAAAATAAGTAAAGGGAATGAGAAGTCTCTCGAGGCTGTAACAAGCGAACCACTTTCATTACTGACAAAAAAAGGTGAAAAGACAGAGGATGTTAAACAAAAGATGTTCCTGAAAAAAAATCTTAATGCCCCCATTACGAAGGGTGAACAGGTAGGAACTATTAAGCTTATTAAGGCAGGAAAAGTCATTCTTGAAAGCCCTTTAGTGGCGGGTAAAGATGTAAAGAAAGCAGGATGGTGGACACTTTATAAACGTTCATTCGGAATGTTTACGAAGGCTGGCAAGTAATCAGCCAAAATGCGTTAATGTCGAAACTTCAAAGTACATTACTAATTTTAGCGAATTTAAACTAGTTTTGTATTTATAGAAGGATATTATCGTTTGGGAAGCGAATTGACTCACTATACCAGATTAAGGAGGCCGGGGATAGTGAGTCTTACCATTGAAATGGAAATAAAACACGCAGTTTTATGTATTCGCTTAAGTGGTGAATTAGATCACCATACAGCGGATGAACTTCGCGAGCAGGCGATAGCAATGATCGAAAAAAACGATATACGTCATATTGTCTTAAATCTAGAACAATTATCCTTCATGGATAGCTCTGGATTAGGGGTTATCTTAGGAAGATACAAACAAATAAAACAGGTGCACGGAGAAATGGTCGTTTGTGCAATTTCCCCTGCAATACAAAGATTATTCGATATGTCTGGTTTATTTAAGATCATCAAAATGGAACCGACTGAGGAATTTGCATTGCATAGATTGGGGGTGGCCTGAATGAAGAATGAGATGAACCTTCAATTCAGTGCTTTAAGTCAAAATGAGTCATTTGCACGTGTAACCGTTGCAGCCTTTATTGCCCAGCTTGATCCAACAATGGATGAGTTGACAGAGATTAAAACAGTCGTATCAGAAGCTGTAACCAATGCGATTATTCATGGTTATGAAAATGATCCAAATGGAATTGTATACATTCATGTTTCCATTGAGGACAGTTTGATTGATATGACCATTAAGGATGTTGGTTTAGGAATTGTAGATGTGGAGGAAGCTCGTCAGCCATTATTTACAACGAAGCCGGATCTAGAACGATCCGGTATGGGATTCACCATCATGGAAAATTTCATGGATGAGGTAGAGGTTCATTCACAGCCAGGTCGAGGAACCGAGGTTAGATTACGGAAGCATTTAAAATTGCGCAAAATGCTTTGCAATTAAGGAGACTTGCCGATGGATGTGGAGGTCAAGAACGATAAAAGTCAAACGTATTTAAAGGATCATGAAGTGAAAGAGCTCATTAAAAAGAGCCAAGAAGGAGACCAAGAAGCTAGAGATTTAATCGTTGAAAAAAACATGCGTCTCGTCTGGTCTGTTGTGCAACGGTTTCTTAATAGGGGCTATGACCCTGATGACTTGTTCCAAATAGGTTGCATAGGATTATTAAAATCAGTTGATAAGTTTGACCTTTCCTATGATGTTAAGTTCTCCACATATGCTGTACCAATGATCATTGGTGAAATCCAACGATTTATCCGCGATGATGGGACAGTGAAGGTGAGCAGATCACTGAAGGAAATGGGGAACAGAATCCGAAAAGCAAAGGATGAATTATCGAAGACACTAGGAAGAATACCAACTGTTACCGAAATTTCTGCACATCTAGAACTATCGCCGGAAGACGTGATCCTTGCTCAAGAAGCAAGCAGGACACCTTCATCTATTCATGAAACAGTTTATGAAAACGATGGGGATCCGATTACATTATTAGATCAAATTGATGACGGTAATGAAGGAAAATGGTTTGATAAAATTGCGTTAAAAGAAGCTATCCTTGAATTGGATGAACGGGAAAGATTAATCGTTTATTTAAGATATTATAAGGATCAAACACAGTCAGAAGTTGCCCTTAGGTTGGGGATTTCTCAAGTTCAGGTTTCTAGACTGGAAAAAAAGATATTACAGCAAATGAAAGACCGTATGGATCTCTAATCCATACGGTTTTTTGTTTCGTCTACCTTAGCACTTTTATACATGAAAAAACAGCTTATTATCCATACTACATATACAAGGAAATCATTGTGTGGGAAGTGAATGTTTTGGAAAAGACCATCTACATCCGCATGCGGAATCGTGTCCAAGCAGAACCGGAAGAAAAAGTTTTGTTAAAGGATGTTGCCCAAATCATTGCTCCAGAATCTGTTCTCTCAAATATCAAAACAATGATGGTTCATCAATTAACCCTAAAAGATCGGAATATAGTGGTCATTGATGTGATGAGAGTTATCAATTTGATTACAGATACTTTTGAGGATTGTGAAGTTCAAACCATTGGTCCTGCACAAACCATTATAGAAGTAACCTTTAAAAAAAAGGGGGTTTCCATTCCTTTTTTTCTGTTAATTTGGTTTCTGTTATTTTTCGGTTCAGCTATGGCGATTATGAATTTTCATGATGATGTCAGTATGAAAAGTGTCCATGAAAAAATTTATACAATTATAACGGGTAAGAAAGATGCAAAGCCATTATTGTTTCAAATTCCCTATTCTATTGGTTTGGGTCTAGGGATGATTCTATTTTTTAATCATGTATTTAAGAAACGGATCAATGAAGAACCCAGTCCACTTGAAGTAGAAATGTTTAATTATCAGCTAGATTTAGATAATTATGTCATAATCCATGAAAACAAAGAAAGTATGAAACGAATTAATGACGACGATTAAAATTTTGGCAGTCCTATTTGTAGGATTATCAAGTGGATTGGCCGTAGGTTCTGGTTTTGTTGCATTCCTTACCGTACTTGGAGTGATTCCAAGGCTGACACAACTTAGTAAAACAATGAAAATGATTCACCAGTATGAATGGGCAGTTGTGATAGGGGCGCTGACTGGGGTATTAGCGAGTCTTAGGGATCCAACATTATATATATCATCCTATTTTTTGATTCCATTAGGTATTACCGGTGGAATATTTATTGGAATGTTAGCTGCAGCCCTAACTGAGGTCCTAAATGTCCTGCCGATTCTCGTAAAAAGGATTCGCTTAGATGGACAAATTATTATCTTAATCATGGCAATTGTATTTGGGAAAATATTTGGTGCCATTTTTCAATGGCTTTATTTTGTTCATCATTAATACCTTGAAAACAGTTCAGCTCCACCAGGATAAGCTTCGAAGCGAAGCGTTCCATAATTAAGAATCTTTGGTTTTCAAGGATACCAGCTTATTATGGCGTTTACTTTTTTTAAATGAAGGGACATCAAAGTATGAGTATTCGGAGGCGTGTTATTTTAGTTACTGACGGTGATGAATATGCAAAAAGAGCTGTTGAGCATGTTGCTCAAGAGATTGGTGGACGATGTATTTCCAGTTCTCATGGAAATCCTTCAACATTAACAGGTCCAGAAATTGTCAATTTAATAAAAAAAGCCCAACACGATCCGGTATTAGTAATGTTTGATGATAGCGGCATAGTAGGTGAAGGGGCGGGTGAATCCGCATTGAAATATGTTGCTTTACATAAAGACATCGAAATTCTAGGGGTTATTGCAGTTGCCGCAAAATCTAGACATGAGGAATGGACAAGGGTTGATATAAGCATCGATCGTGATGGAGAGTTAACGCCCTATGGAGTAGATAAATTTGGTATTCCAGAACTTGAAATCGGGAGAATAAATGGAGATACCGTTTATTGTCTTGATGATTTGGATGTGCCTATTATAGTGGGTGTTGGTGATATTGGCAAAATGGCAAGACTCGATTCTTACAAACTTGGTTCGCCGATCACGAAAAAAGCAGTGGAATTAATTCTTGAAAGGAGTGGCTTTTATGGCAAGAAGTAACGAGCAAAAATGGCCAATCCCGGAATCAGTGCATGAAATTGAAAATTATATGAAACAGCGTGTGGGGCTCGGGGTTAGTTTTGATTTTGGGGTCAGAAAGTTAAAAATTCTAAAAAAAGATGTCCATATCTATTATGTAAATGGGTTATGCGATACACGTTTTATTATAGAGTTAATTGAAGAGTTAGTTGAAATCAATGATCATGAAAAATTATCAACGGACATATTTAAGATTATTGAAAATAGACTTGTTAACCAATCGGTTGAACAGGTTAAAACGCTTGATAAAATTGTTGATCAGGTTCTATCTGGATTAATTGCTGTTGTGATAGAAGGGCAAAATACAGCCCTTGTAATTGATGTAAGGAGTTATCCCGGGAGGGCCCCTCAAGAGCCTGATACAGAAAGAGTAGTTAGAGGATCACGTGACGGATTTGTTGAAAATATTATTCTCAATACAGCTTTGACAAGAAGGAGAATCCGTGACGAACGACTTCGCTTTGAAATGTATAAAGTTGGCGAGCGTTCGAAAACAGATGTAGCATTAGGCTATTTAGAGGATGTGGCAGATGCTGACTTACTTAATATTCTTAGAAAAGAAATAAAAGCTATCCATGTTGACGGTATTCCGATGGCAGATAAAACAATTGAAGAGTTTATCGTTAAACAGGGGTGGAATCCTTTTCCGTTAGTAAGATATACGGAAAGAGCGGATGTCGCTGCTGCTCATTTATTAGAAGGTCATATCATTATTTATTGTGATACTTCTCCAAGCGTAATTATTACCCCGACAACCTACTTTCATCATGTACAGCATGCTGAAGAATTTAGGGAATCACCTGCAATGGGGACTTTTGTGCGTTGGACTCGGTTTTTAGGTGTCTTAGCATCCCTTGTATTACTTCCATTATGGTTGCTGTTCGTATTGGAACCGTCCCTATTACCTGAAAAAATTTCATTCATTGGACCGAATGAACAAACCAATATTCCCGTTGTCATTCAATTAATATTAGCGGATTTTGGTATTGAATTTTTGAGGATGGCTGCCATTCATACCCCGACACCATTATCAACGGCAATGGGCTTAATTGCGGCAGTAATGATTGGACAGATTGCGATTGACGTTGGTCTATTTGTTCCTGAGGTGATCCTTTATGTTGCTTTGGCAGGGATCGGCACATTTACGACTCCGAGCTATGAGTTAGGTGTGGCAAATAAAATTGCCAGAATGGCACTAACGATTTTGGTAGCCATTTTTCATACGCCCGGCTTCGTCATTGGAATTACCATCTTGTTTTTATTTATTGTTAACTTGCGTGCACTTAATGCACCATACTTTTGGCCGTTTCTTCCTTTCGAACCAAAAGGATTTATGCAGATTATCTTCCGCAGGGCAATCCCTGGATCTATATTAAGACCAAGTATTGTACACCCTAGAAATCGTTTTAGACAGCCACCGAAGGCGAACGAGAAATAATTGCGGTTTTTTTACAGTTATGCTAAAGTAATTTTAATTAAATAAAGGGTTAAAGGAATAAAAATAGGCAGTATCTTATGGAGATTCTGTCTATTTATTTATTATAATTGTCTACATAATCTATAGTAAGTTGTTTACGGAGAGAGGGAAAGGGAATGTATTTTTATGGGTCAACAGGTGTAAATAAAAACGGAAATTTAGAAATAGGCGGGGTTGATGCAATTGAATTATCACAACAATTTGGAACTCCGCTGTATGTGTATGATGTAGCCTTAATGAGAGAAAGGGCACGGGGCTTTAAACAAACATTTGATGACCTAAATGTAAAAGCTCAAGTCGCTTATGCCAGTAAAGCATTTTCAACAGTAGCGATGATTCAGTTAGCAGAGGAAGAGGGGTTGTCACTAGATGTCGTATCTGGTGGTGAATTGTATACGGCAATTATAGCTGGATTTCCGGTAGAAAGAATTCATTTTCATGGAAATAATAAAAGTCGAGAAGAATTAGAAATGGCCTTAGACCAAAGAATCGGTTGTATTGTTGTTGATAATTTTACAGAAATGGAACTTTTAAAAACCATTTGCAATGAGAAAAATGTGAAGATCAGCATCCTACTAAGGGTTACACCAGGAATTGAGGCACATACCCATGACTATATTTTAACCGGGCAGGAGGATTCAAAATTTGGTTTTGACCTTCAAAATGGACAGGCAGAAGAGGCATTAAAAACCGCGATTCAGTTTGAATATTTTGATGTTCTCGGACTTCATTGCCATATTGGATCCCAAATTTTTGAAACAACAGGATTTTTACTAGCAGCAAAGAAAATTGTTGAAAAGATGGAATTCTGGAAAAATGAGCTTTTCTTCGAAGCAAAGGTGTTAAATTTAGGCGGAGGGTTTGGGATCCGCTATACAAAAGAAGATGAGCCCATTCCCCCCTCGCAATATGTAAGTGAAATTATTACAGAAGTAAAAAATTTAACAGAGCAGCACTCATTAAAAATGCCAGAAATTTGGATTGAGCCGGGTCGTTCGCTTGTAGGTGATGCAGGTATTACCCTTTACCAGGTAGGTTCTTCCAAAGAAGTTCCAGGAGTCAGGAAATATTTAGCTGTTGATGGCGGGATGAGTGATAATATCCGGCCTGCACTTTACCAGGCAAAATATGAAGCTGTTCTTGCGAATAAACCTTTAGCAAAAGCAAATGAAACCGTATCAATTGCCGGAAAATGCTGTGAATCGGGTGATATGTTAATTTGGGATTTACCGCTTCCGGAAGCAGGAGAAGAGGATATTCTTGCTGTCTTTTGCACTGGTGCATACGGTTATTCCATGTCAAACAACTATAACAGGATTCCCCGTCCGGCCGTTGTATTTGTTGAAAAAGGTAAAGCCACACTTGTTGTAAAAAGAGAATCGTATGAAGACATAGTAAGGCTTGATTTGCCGCTTAAATAGAAGAAAGCTGTCGCTGAGGCGGCAGCTTTTTAACTTTAAATGATATTGAATTTATAACATTGGATATTGAGAGTTGTCTATCTCAGGCGCCTAGCGGCTAATGTATTTTGCTCTATTTCCTTGGATAAGTCAAAGTGCTCCAGTCTATACGCCGTTAAACGACCGCTTGCGCTTTTCTTATGAGATAGAAAGTATAAATTTCGACTTCGAGAAATGTCCAGCTCCAGCGCCCAACGGCTAGTAGACTTCGCTCTTCTTCCTACGATAAGTCAACATCGGATCGCTATCGCTCTCCGTGTTTCCTTTATCTCAGTCGAAGTGCTCCAGTCTATTCGCCGTTAAACGGCCGCTTGCGCTTTTCTTAAGAGAAAATGGATTTAATGGCATCAATCAGCCAAATGAAAAATTGCTTGATTTTTTCTAAAAAACCTTGCCCTTCTTCAGATTGAAGATATTTTGATATTTGATCTTTTGCTTTATTAAGCTGGTCACTTACTTGGTTCCAGTCAATGTTTAGATCCTTTAGTTTATTAAAAAAGTCAATTAATCTTTGCATTTCTTCATCAGTAAGTGTGACATTTAAATCCTTTGCTGCCTGCTCAATAATTTTCTGTAACTCTTCATCATTTTTCGGCTTATTTTTAGCGATATCTTCTTTTACTTTAGCTATAAGAGCAGCAGCATTCTCATCGCCGATGGAGTCTCCCAGTTTGGCGGTTTCTACCATCTCTTGATTCGCAGCTTGCTTTACTTCTTCTGGAATTGTCTTATCAGCAGAGATTTCATATGCTTTAATAATACCAGTTAAGGCTGCAGTTCCAGATACAGACATCGGGGCAGTAATGTAGATGTTGGCATCTTTAACGCCAGCTGTAATTAAGGCATTGACATACATTTCATCTGTAACCCAGTTGATATTCTTTGTTTTCACCGTAATCCCTGAACCCTTTGGAGCAATTGTTACGGAAGAGGATGAGATTGCCTTTGTACCGATGAGTGATTTCGAGACGTATTTCCCTAAATATTGATGTTCTTCTTGATTCGATACGGTCACAATTTGAACATCTTTCGGTGCGTCCATTTCTTCTAATAGGTTATTTTTTTGTTCTTCTGTCAAATTTTCGCCTAATGTGACTATCATATCCCCTTCAGCCATGTCAGCAAAGCTGCGAATTGGATAGAATAGTACAAAAGATAATAGTAGAAGAATCATTATTTTTTTCATTGTTTGCCTCCTTGAAGTTTAACCATAGTTAAAAAAATTTCAAAGCTCTTTTAATAATATAACCGAAACCTTTATTAATAACGTACTATTTAATCCAGAAGTTTCATAGTTTTGATATTTTAATGGAGAAATGCAACATTTATAAGATAAAATAGATTATTTTTGTTATTTGGTGTAGAATGGTGGTCAGGACAGAACTCTTGTATGGAAGAGGGGCGGAGCGCAGCAAAAAGCGATTTAGTATATCCTGTCAAAGTGGATAATTTACATTTTACACGATGAATGAAGTAAGCTACAGCTCTACTCAGACCACCTTTATTATGTTAGGTTGGTTTTTCGAATGAGTAATAATTCCATAATAGATTGTGACGTGAAATACCATTTACGTTTTGGGGGAAAGTTTTTCATGAAAAAAAATTGGGTTTTATTTAGTATCCTTATTGGCATCTCTGTTATTTGGGGAATAATCTACTGGATTTTTATTGGCCCTAAACAATAGCACTAATTATATTTGATGATTGTCTATTATTTATGTATGATTGTGTTTAGTGATACATAATTAAATTAACTACATATAATGAATAAATGTTTAGTAATGATTAATTTGGAAAAAATATACTATTGTTAAACCAGATAGTTACATCGGTTTATTTAATATAATGAGGGATAAAAATGTTAATTCGTTATAAAAAGACATTTGAAAAAATTGCTATGGGTTTATTATCCTTTATGCCAAGTGAAAAGGATCTAAAGAAGCTACAGCACACAATAAAGGAATATGAGATTGAAGAGGATTGGCAGCTTTTTTTGTGGAAAGAAGAAGATATTATTGGGCTGCTTGGGGTTCTTTATCAGAATGATGCAAATGCTTTAATGATTCAGCATATTTCTGTTAACCCTTCCCATCGTTTTCAGGGTGTAGGGAAAAAAATGGTTCAGGCATTGAAAGATATGTATTCCGACAAGGATATTATTTCAAATGAAAACACTGCGGCATTTATTGAAAAATGCGATGTTTGCTAGGTGGACTAATAAAATAGGCAGAGAATAACATTATTCTCTGCCTTTTCGTATTTTTAAGGACTTGCGTCTTTCATCGATAACACTTGTTCTATCCCGTAATTTATGGCGATGAATGAGGCTGCGTTTAGTAAAATCACTTGCTTTTCCCCATAGAAAACCCTCTTGTTCACAATACTCTCCGCACATTTCTAAAAGGATTGAATCACAGATAGGTAAATCAAAGCTATTATATGTTTCTTCTTTTTCGATTTTGGATAAACGTTCTTTTAATAAATCGTACAGGAGTTGTTGATCTAAGCCAAGTTTTTTTAACCAACCAGCCTGAGTGTCAAAAACCTTAAACGCCTTTTTTAATGTTCTTTGTGCACCTTTATAATTATTTCTACGGTGATGATAAGTAGAAACGGCTAATAAAATAAGACCGACCCAGATGGACGATTTGTTCTTAGAATCTGTCTTTTTCCAATACTCTTCAAGAACTTCATGGCACTCAAAATAATCACGATCACCATGAAAATGGGCTAAAAATTGGATATACTCTTTTGGGTACAAAAGATCCCCCCTAACAGAATTATGTATATATAGTTTATCACAATCTGATAAAACCCTTTGAAAAAAATAATCACCATAAAAAAACCCGTCAGGATTGACAGGTCTCTAACGCAGCTATTTGTAAGCTTCCGTTTTATTATTAGTAAACCCAAGAAGCACCTACAATAATTAACAAAATGAATAGAACAACGATTAACGCAAATCCGGCTCCAAATCCGCCATCCATATAATAAACCTCCTAAATAATTATTGAACTTTTCCATGTCATCATATGTATGATAGTTGTCCATTGATATGGGCAAACATCATGGTTTCATAATAAAGCACTGCGAGAATGAATTTTCTATTGGATAACCACATTGAATCCTCTATACTATTAATAGTTGTAATGTATGATAAACAAATATAATTTTATTAGAATTTTGGTGAAATATAATGCCATATCAGGTTAAGATTGATGCTTTTGAAGGGCCGTTGGATCTTCTTCTTCATTTAATTAATCGGCTCGAAATTGATATATATGATATTCCTGTTGCTGAAATTACCGAGCAATACTTAATATACATTAAAACAATGAATGAGCTCCAACTGGATGTTGCCAGTGAATTTTTAGTAATGGCTGCTACATTACTAGTGATTAAGAGTAAAATGCTTTTACCAAAGCATGAAGAGGTTTTCCCTGACGATGACCCGGAAATGACCTTTGAGGAGGATCCAAGGGACGAACTTGTCGAACGATTGATTGAGTATCGAAAATATAAAGAGGCAGCACATGACCTAAAAACAATGGAAGAAGAACGAGGTCTAATGTATACAAAGCCGCCAAGTGATCTTTCTGATTTTGCAAAAGAAAAACAACCAGAAAAGACAGATTTAAATGTCTCCTTGTATGATATGCTGGCTGCCTTCCAAAAGTTGTTGCGAAGAAAGAAGTTACAGAGGCCACTTGCGACAAAAATTGCCCGCCAAGAAATATCGATTGAAAAAAGAATGAAGGAAATTATGGTTGAATTAAAACAGCTTAAAGGAAGAAAAAACTTTAATGAATTATTTCCATACCCGGCAAAGGATCATATAGTTGTGACCTTTTTGGCTATTTTGGAACTTATTAAAAGAAATGTAATTGACGTTGAGCAGAATGAAAACTTTGGGGATATCTTTGTTGAAGCTGTTAAGGAAGGGGCAGAAGTAGATGGAAATAATTAATTGGAGCAGCATACTTGAAAGCCTTTTGTTTGCGGCTGGAGACGAGGGACTTTCGCTTAAGCAGATTGAAGAGGTTTTAGAAGTAGATGAGTTAAAGGCCAGTGAAATCATTGAGGATTTAAGACAAGAATATGAACAAACCAATAGAGGCATCATGATTGTCCAGCTTGCAGGAACCTATCAACTTGCGACAAAGAAAGAAAATGCTGCCTATTTAAAGAAGCTGGTTGATTCGCCCCATACATCTGCCTTATCACAGGCTGCTTTAGAGACATTAGCCATCATTGCCTATAAACAGCCGATTACCCGTACTGAAATAGAGGAAATTCGCGGTGTAAAAACGGAAAGACCACTGCATACGCTTGTCTCAAAAGTATTAATCAAAGAGGTAGGCAGGGCAGAAGGGACAGGAAGGGCTTATTTATACGGAACTACTAAGGAGTTTCTTGACTATTTTGGATTAAAAAGTTTAAAAGAACTTCCACAGCTTCCGGAAAAAGTGGAGGAAGAATTTATTCAGGAGGAAGCAGACTTGTTTTTTGAGAAATTTTTAGAAAACTCGCCGATTGACGAGCCTCTTAGGACGAAGACAGAGGTGTAGTTGCACTTATACGTTCAGAATTTATGAAAATAAATTCTGATTAGCCAGGAAACGATTAACTCCTAAACTGCAATCATAAGAAAGAATTTATGCTAAAATAAATATACGTTTTCAAAATGATTATTCGGTTGTCCAAATAGTTTTAAGCATTTCGATAAGGAGCGGGATTAAGTTGCTAATTAAAGAATGTAAAGGATTTGAATTAGAAAAAGAAAAATCAAATACCTCAGAGGACTTTTTTAACAGAAGTGAAGTCACTTTCGTTGAAGATGGAGAGGAAAAAACGCTTCATGTTCTATATGTGAGGTATTTTGATCAAATCTTCTCTGAATTTACTCCGTATCAACAAGATCCAGTTATTGTCCAAGAGGGAATTGAAGTAAATTTCAAAGATATCGTAGCACTTGTTTGTCTCTTGAAAAATCCAGGACTTCGCAGTCGTAAGCGCTTGTATATTAATTCTAAACAAGATTTTGCTGCCTATTTTCAAGACATAAACTTTAATAAATTACCTGAAATAATACTCGCTCTTAAACAAAATAATGGTTTTGAACTTCGTTCTCCACTTGAGTTCATCATGCAGCCACAATAGTTTGAAATAGGGATAATATTAGGGGGATCAATATGGGGAATTCGTTGGTTAAAATACAGCTACAGGATGTTAAAGATTTTTTAACGAAGTCAATAATAACTATTGAAGATTTTTTAAATGAAACAACGATATCAGATTTGAGCCTAGAAAATGTTGAAGAGCGAAGCTACAATAAATTAATCTTATCAAATTTACGTAAACTAGTTGTTTATAGTGCGGAAAGTTTAGAAACATGTGCTATTATTTTGCAGAACGAACCTTTTCAAAAAGCGGCAGCAGAAAAAACTCTTTATAAAATTTACCACCAATGTATTGAAGAGTTTTTCTCACCAAAAAATGATGCTTGGTTCGAAGATAGCAGATCTGCCTATACGGGCAGGAACTCTATTAAATTTTATCGAAATGTATCGGAAAGTATAGTACAGCTCATCAAGAGTCTAGAAGGCGATTTCCAGAAATTTAGGGAAGAACTTGAGTACTATGAAACAGATTACAGAACAAAAATGATTCAATCAAAATAAAAAGCGGAAATTCAAAAGACTGTCCTGTAAAAGGGCAGTCTTTTCTCGTTCTTAACAAGTGCAGACCCTCATACCATTTAGAATGATTACTTGATAGAAAAAACTAGATAAATGAAAAGAGGGAGCAAAATGGATCGTTTTAGCCGATATGTAAATGAATTATTTGATTGGAATGAGCAAATGAAAAAATTTCTCCAATCGGAAAAAGTGGCTCAAGACTCCGAATTATGGGAAAAACTTGATGAATTTACCGAAATAATTGAAAGCACCAACCGAGAGTTATCATCTGAAGAGCTGTTAAGTTTACAAGCAAGGGCCGAGAACATCCATGAGCAAATGGAACAATATTTTAGAAGGAAACAAGAAATCGGTAATATTTGGATTGTAGAAAAAACACTCCCTCCCGGTGGACATACCCTGCCGGATCTTCCCTATCCATATAATGCCTTAGAGCCTTATATATCTGAGGAAATCATGAGATTGCACCACGATAAGCATCATCGTTCATATGTTGATGGGTTAAATCGGGCTGAAATCAATCTTAAAACAGCTAGAGAAACCAATGATTTTTCACTTATTAAGCATTGGTCAAGAGAGCTAGCTTTTCATGGCTCTGGACATTACCTCCATACAATTTTTTGGAAAAATATGAGTCCGAACGGCGGGGGGAGCCCTCAAGGCTTGCTAAAGGGAGAAATAGAAAATTACTTTGGAAGCTTTGAGGCTTTTAAAAAACAGTTCTCTGAAGCTGCCAAGCAAGTGGAGGGAGTAGGCTGGGCCCTTTTGGTTTGGTCACCGAGAGCAAGACATTTGGAGGTGCTACAATCGGAAAGGCATATGCTTTTAACACAGTGGGATACTATTCCCCTCCTTGTACTGGATGTTTGGGAGCATGCCTATTATCTCCAATACAAAAACAATAGGGCAGAATACGTGGATAAATGGTGGAATCTAGTCAATTGGCATGATGTTGAAATGAGGTTTGAAAAAGCAGCAGATATAAAATGGCCTGCATTTTAATCGATTTTAGCATTCGGATTAACGCCGGGTGCTTTCGTTTTTCTAAAAGCAAATTGTCATATCAAACCTTGTCCCGCATAAACTTGTACAAAGCTAGAAAATTAGACAAGTAGTCAGTTTAGAAGGAGACGAGGTTAAAACTAATGAGAATGATTTTGAAGCTAGTAATTATTTCCCTCATGGTCTCACTATTCATTGCAAACATTCCTCAAAAGGTTGATGCTTCCTTTGGAGTAAGTGCCGCGAGCGCTGTGCTAATAGAGCAGAAAACTGGACGGGTTCTCTATGAGAAGGATGCACACACAAAAAGAAGAATCGCAAGTATAACCAAAATCATGACAGCGATTCTTGCCATTGAATCGGGGAAAATGAATCAATATGTTAAAGTGAGTGAACAAGCGACCCATGCCGAAGGGTCATCGGTATATTTAAAACCAGGTGAAAAAATCAAGCTTAACGAACTCGTCTATGGATTGATGCTGAGATCTGGAAATGACACAGCTGTTGCGATTGCCGAACATGTAGGGGGGAGTTTGGATGGCTTTGTCTATTTAATGAATCAGAAGGCAAAGGAAATTGGAATGTATAATACCCATTTCGAAAACCCACATGGACTTGACGATCATGAGGATCATTATTCAACAGCATTTGATATGGCCATCCTAATGCGCTATGCGATGAAAAACAAAACCTTTCAAAAAATCTCAGGTACCAAGGTGCATAAAGCACCAAACCCAACAGAAAATTGGGACAGAGAATGGAAAAATAAGAATCGACTGCTATCAAAATATAAATATTGTACAGGAGGAAAGACAGGCTATACAAAACGTGCGAAACGAACGCTTGTTACAACCGCAACAAAAGGAGATATGGATCTAATTGCTGTAACCTTAAATGGCCCGGATGATTGGAATGACCACATCTCCATGTATGAAAGTGGGTTTAAAGGATTTGATATGTTAGAAGTGTTAGCGAAGGGGAAAATCGAAATAACAAAAAACAAATATTATAAAAATCATTTGTATGTAAAAAAATCCATTGTTTACCCTGCTACTAAAAATGAATTGGATTTGTTTTCAGTTAAATATAAATTAAATAAGCCTAAGAAAAAATGGACGAGTTCCAAAAATGAAGTAATTGTCGGTAAGGCAGCTGTTTATTTGGATGGAAAGGTTGTTAAGGAAACACCGATTTACTATCAGAACCTACAAGAAAAAAAGAAGAAGAAAGGTCTGCTTGATTTTGTAAAAGAAATTTTTCTTTCAGTCATCGGTGTGAATGCCCATGGTTAATTATATTTGGGTATTCATGACAATCGTTGGAATAATATTTGGATTGATTAATGGCACAATGGAGGCAGTTACTAAAGCGGTTTTTGATGGTGCAAAAGAAGCGGTTACCCTATGTATCGGCCTCATTAGTGTACTTGTTTTCTGGCTTGGAATGATGCGGATTGCCGAAGAGTCCGGACTTCTCGAGAAGCTGTCAAAGCTATTTCGACCACTTGTGAAAATTTTGTTTCCAGATGTCCCTCACAAACACCCGGCTCTGGGCTATATCTTGTCAAATATGATATCTAATATGTTTGGGTTAGGAAATGCTGCGACACCACTTGGGATAAAGGCGATGGAGGAACTAAAGAAATTAAATGGCGGGAAAAATGAAGCAAGCCGATCCATGGTTACTTTTTTGGCAATCAATACTGCTAGTATCACCATTATTCCTACAACAGTTATTGCGATAAGGATGAATTATCATTCTGCATCACCAACTGAAATCGTTGTACCAACTATTATTGCGACAATCCTCTCGGCAATAGGGGCAGTTATGATTGACCGTTATTTTTATTATCGCAGAAGCCGTAAAGGAAGATGAAAAGATGGAGTTAATTTCCTATATTTCGCTTACTTTTATACCTTTGTTAATTGGATTTATTCTTTTATATGGTACGTTTAAACGCGTGCCAACCTATGAAAGCTTTGTCGAAGGCGGAAAAGAAGGAATCAAAATCGCTGTATCGATCATTCCCTTTCTTGTTGGAATGCTGGTTGCGATTTCTATTTTTCGTGCATCCGGTGCATTAGACGCCTTAATGAATTGGATTAGGCCGTTGATGAAGACAATGGGCGTACCCGCAGAAATTGTACCATTGCTTATAATTAGACCCATTTCAGGGACTGCAGCTCTTGGGATGACGAGTGATTTAATTGCTGTTAATGGGCCTGATTCTTTTATTGGGCGTCTGGCATCCGTCTTACAAGGGAGCACAGATACCACCTTTTATGTTTTAACGGTTTATTTCGGCGCTGTTGGGATTAAAAAAATGGGGGATGCCCTAAAAGTAGGACTCCTTGCAGATGTGGTAGGAATCATCGTTTCTATTATCATTGTTGCCTTTATTTTTGGAACCAACTAATTAAAAAAAATAATGGTATGTTCCATTTGGGACATGCCTTTTTATTTTTCCTTAAAAATAATACCCGTTACTTTGAAAAGTGAAAGAATTGTGTCATAATTCATTAGGATAGATTAGTGTATAGGCTTCCAGGTAAATAGGAGATATTCCTATTTAACATTCGGTTTTCTATATATCCGGATAAATTTTTGAGGTGAAATGATGGAAAGATTACAAAAGGTAATAGCTCGAGCGGGCATTGCTTCAAGGAGAAAATCCGAGGAGCTTATTAAAGAAGGAAGAGTAAAAGTAAACGGAAAAGTAGTTACTGAGGTTGGTGTGAAGGTTTTTCCTTCCGATAAAGTAGAGGTAAATGAAATTCAAATTGAGAAAGAAGAACCTGTTTATTTTCTTTTATATAAACCAAGAGGGGTAATTTCAAGTGTTAGCGATGACAAGGGCAGGAAGGTTGTCACTGATTTCTTTTCACAGTTTAAAGAAAGAATTTTCCCTGTCGGACGCCTAGATTATGATACCTCTGGATTACTGCTATTAACAAATGATGGTGAATTTGCTAATTTGCTCATGCACCCAAAAAATGAAATAGACAAAGTGTATGTTGCGAAAACAAAAGGGATTCCATTAAGGGAAAACTTAAGGAAATTGGAAAAAGGGATTCGCCTAGAGGATGGTAAGACAGCACCAGCAAAAGTTAAATTGCTCTCGGTAGATAAAAAGAAACAAACGGCGATCGTTGAGATTACTATTCATGAAGGACGAAATCGTCAGGTGAGAAGGATGTTTGACGCTATTGGGAATGAGGTACTTAAATTAAAGCGAGAACAATATGGTTTTTTGACATTAAACGGGTTAAAAACAGGAGAAGCAAGAGAGCTGACTCCACATGAAGTAAAGCAGCTACGGGCTCTCGCAATGGAAATGTCTAAAAAAAATTCATAAAATCGTCACAATTGCATTCTTTTGTAAACACTATACTAATATTGGAAAGTGTTATAATTTAAGATAACTATGTCATGTGATTTATCCCGCATTAACGGGCAGTAAGACACACATTTCAAGACTTTGAGGGACCTAATAGGGTTAAGTGGTGATCAACTGCCCGTAAAAGCCCGATTGGTGAGATACAGTGAAACTTGCCGATGTGCTTTTTCATCGGCATAGTTGAACTAATCGGGTTCATAAAGTCTAATACTAAGGCGATAGCCTTGATATTAGAGACTTTAGAGCGGGACTAACAATCAGTGGGGGATGAAAAAAACCACGGATTGAAGTTTCACTTTACTGGAGGTTTTTTATGAAGAAACGGCGATTAGTTTTGAGAACGATTATTTTACTTGTACTAGGTGCTGCCGTTGCCTATTCGCTTTATGCTAATCTAACAAAAGATACTAAACAAAAGGTCGCGGTTGGAGATAAAGCACCTGACTTTGCCTTGGTTGATTTGCAGGGAAACAAGCATCGTCTGTCTGACTATCGAGGACAAGGAGTGTTTTTAAACTTCTGGGGAACCTGGTGCCCGCCTTGTAAGAAAGAAATGCCGTATATTAACAATCAATATCATCAGTATAAAGATAATGGAGTGCAGGTGTTGTCTGTTGATATACAGGAGTCCGAACTCGCTGTAAATCAATTTGCTGAACGTCTGAAACTAGATTTTCCGATTATGATTGATAAAGATAAAGAGGTCATGAATGTTTATGGTGTTGATTCGCTTCCGGCAACATTTTTAATAGATAAAGACGGTAATGTGGTGCAATATTATACCGGCGAACTGACGGAATATAAGATTAAGGAGTTTATGGAGAAAATAAAACCATAAGGGGATTGTAGGGGAGTTTTTTTCATGAAAGATGTAAAATGTGAATGCGGGCATGTGAATCCGCATGGAACCGTGTTATGTGAAGCCTGTGGAAAAGTGTTGGATGAACAAGACAGTAAAGGTAAACAACTTCTTGATATGCGCTATGAGGGAAGTGCCCGGCGCTCACAAACATATAGTAAAACCTTTATTGATAAAATTTGGAATTTTTTCTCATCGGTAAAAGTTGGTGTTTGGCTAATCATCATTACTTTGCTTGCTTCCATACTTGGAACCATTCTTCCGCAAGAAATGTATATAAACTTGCCTGCGGATGTGTATTATGAGCAGGAATATGGCTGGTTTGGCAAATTATATTATCAGTTAGGATTTCATGATTTGTTCGGATCATGGTGGTATTTATTGTTAATCGCTATGATAGGTATTTCCCTTGTTATTTGTAGTATTGACAGGGTCGTCCCTTTATATAAGGCATTAAAAGCCCAAAAAGTCACAAGACACGAAGGTTTTTTAAAGCGTCAAAGGGTATTTGGTGTGAATGAAAACGTCGATGAAAATGATTTAATGACCATCAAGCAGCATTTAAAGGAAAAACGCTATCATGTTCGGGTAGAAAATGGCGATTTATTAGCTGAAAAAGGCCGATTTTCACGCTGGGGTCCTTATGTAAACCATGTGGGGTTAATTATCTTCTTATTGGGCGGAATGCTTCGGTTTATCCCGGGTTTTTATGTAAATGAGAACTTATGGGTGAAAGAGGGGGAAACGGCTGTTGTTCCAGAAACAGGTGAACAGTTCTACCTCAAAAATAACCAATTTATACTCCAGCACTATGATAAAGATAAAGATAAAACGTTTGAAAAAGCGATTGAGCAGGCTGGTCAAGTTGTTAAGAATTATCAATCTAATGTTGTTTTATACAAACGGGTTAGTGAAAATCTTCCCGGGGAGGAACGGAAACTAGAGAAGGTAAAGGAATATAAGGTTCGAGTAAATCATCCAATATCCTTTGATGGTTACTCAATTTTCCAATCATCATATAGAAGTGAGCTAAAAGCGATGACCTTTTTGCTGACGAATAAGGATACGAACCAGACTTTTGGTGAAGTGAAAATTAATTTTGAAGACCCTAAAGCTATATATGATCTTGGGAACGGCTATTCAGTAAGAATTCTTAATTATTTTCCAGACTTTGAATTTGATAAAAATGGGGAACCATCTACGAAATCACGCACACCTAATAATCCTGCCTTTGTTTTTGAAATATCATCACCTGATAAAGAAAAACCGGAAACGAGCTTCGTAGCTATTAAGCAGACAATTGAGCCGTTTGGCAACAATACTTACAAAATGGCATTTAAAGGAATTGATACTCAAAATGTTTCAGGGTTCACAGTTCGTAAAGATTCCTCATTATGGCTGTTTATTTTGGGAGGCATCATTTTCATGATCGGTGTCATACAAGGTGCTTATTGGAACCATCGTCGAATATGGATACAAAAGAAAAACGGACAAGTTTGGGTCGCTGCTCATACAAATAAAAACTGGTATGGTTTAAAACGGGAACTTGAAACGATTTTAGCAGATACAAAGCTTGCCATCCCAGAGGATCAGCTTCAAATGGAAAATGTGGATGAGGAGGGTGTCTAGTTGGCAACACTAAGTAGTAATTTATTATTTATTGCTTTTATTCTTTATTTAGTCGCTACCTTGTTTTATGGAGGGTCGATAAAATCAAAGAAGGATAAGAATGAAAAGAATGGAACCAACAGGTGGGGAAAAATTGCCGTATTATTAACAATTATCGGCTTTATTTCGCAGCTTGGTTATTTTATCACTAGATGGATTGCAGCGGGCCATGCTCCAGTAAGTAACATGTTTGAATTTACGACATTTTTTGGAATGGCTCTTGTTGGTGCATTTATCGTTATTTATTTTATTTACCGAACAACACTGCTTGGCTTATTTACAATGCCTGTTGCCATTTTGGTTATTGCCTATGCAAGTATGTTTCCAAGGGATATTTCTCCGTTAATACCGGCATTGCAAAGTTATTGGCTTCATATTCATGTGACCACTGCTGCAATTGGGGAAGCAATCCTCGCAATTAGCTTTGCTGCCGGATTAATCTATCTTGTTAAAGCTATTGATCAAACAAAATCGAGCAAACGAACCTTTTGGCTCGAACTGGTCATGTTTTCATTAGTTGCGGTGCTTGGGTTCGTAGTTGTCTCATCTGTATTTTCAGGTATTGGTTATCATGAAAAATTTAATTGGATTGATAAACATGGTAATCAGGCTGTTGTCGAATATACAATGCCTGCTATAACCGGGCCACATGAAGGCGAACTGATAACAAAAGATGGATTCAAGCCTTTGATTGACATGCCGGCTTTCATCAATGCTAAAAAAATGAATACGGTTGTTTGGTCTTTCATGGCTGGTCTTATACTTTACGGCCTTATCAGATTAATTTTAAGAAAGCGGATTGCAGCGGCTCTTCAGCCGCTTGTGAAAAATATTAAACTCGACTTTGTTGATGAGATTAGCTACCGATCGGTGCTAATTGGTTTTCCTGTATTTACGCTGGGTGCACTCATATTTGCGATGATTTGGGCGCAAATGGCTTGGTCACGGTTCTGGGGCTGGGATCCAAAAGAGGTTTGGGCACTTATTACCTGGTTATTCTATGCTGCGTTTATGCATCTTCGCCTTTCAAAGGGATGGCATGGTGAAAAATCAGCATGGCTGGCAGTAATTGGCTTTGTTATCATAATGTTTAACCTTGTTGCAGTTAATCTGGTTATTGCTGGTCTTCATTCTTATGCTGGTTAATTCATTTGTTTTTAGGACTTAATTATATAGCCTTCACTTTTTTTATTAAGTGAAGGCTTTTTTTAAAACATATTAAACGATGAAATATATTTATAAATGACTTTGTCAAATTATTGACACTTTTTATAGGAGTAAATACCGAGAAAAGATAGAAAAATGCAATACCATTTTGTACAATTAACTTCATGGGGGGATTAATAATGGAAAAAGACGTGAAAATATTAGTTGTTGACGATGAAGAAAGAATTCGTCGTTTATTAAAAATGTATTTAGAGCGTGAAGAATATATGATTGATGAAGCAGAGGATGGAAATGAAGCTTTAACAAAAGCTTTTGCAAATGATTATGATGTCATTTTGCTTGATCTAATGATGCCTGGTAAGGATGGAATTGAAGTTTGTCGTGAATTAAGAGAAAAAAAGGCTACTCCTGTGATTATGCTAACGGCTAAAGGGGAGGAAATCAATCGTGTTCAGGGCTTTGAAGTCGGGACGGATGATTATATAGTTAAACCATTCAGCCCGCGGGAAGTGGTATTACGTGTAAAAGCACTTCTAAGAAGATCATCACAAACAAGCTATTTGCAAACCGAAACGACAACAAAGGATGTTATTGTCTTCCCACACTTAACAATAGACAATGATGCACACAGAGTAATGGCAGATGGTAAGGAAGTAAGTTTAACACCTAAAGAATATGAATTGCTTTATTTCTTGGCAAAGGCACCGGATAAAGTATTTGATCGCGAACAATTACTGAAAGAGGTATGGCATTATGAATTCTTCGGTGATTTACGAACGGTTGATACACACGTAAAACGTCTACGTGAAAAATTAAATAAGGTGTCTGAACAGGCAGCGAGAATGATTGTAACGGTTTGGGGAGTAGGTTACAAATTTGAGGTAGTAAATGAATGACCTTTTTACGGAGTGTTGTAGGTAAACTGTGGTTTACTATTATTTTTTTAGTATCATTTGTTCTGTTTATCTTAACAGTTATGCTCCTTGAATTTTTCCAAAACGACAACATTATTCAAACGAAAAAAGACTTGACCAATACGGCTGAAAAAATTGCATATGTTTTGGAAGAACATCCCGATAAATTCTCACTTGGATTAGAAATATCTTGGGAATTTATCGATGAAGTGACAAATGTAGTTGTTGTAAAAAATGAGGATGAAGTCTATTATTCTCCAAATACCAACAAGAAAATAAAATTATCAATCCAGGATATAAAAAACGATCCTGAATTAGCACAGATATTTCAAAATAACAAAACGGTTGAAAAGATTTCTGACCTTTCAACAAAAAAGGATAATAAGGATGCGAACTATTCCATAATAGGCGTTCCGTTGCATCTTCCGGATGGAGAAAGTGGAGCTGTATTTATTTACCAATCATTAGAAGAAATGCAGGAAACATCACATTCTACAACAAGATTTATTTTACTTGTTGCCGGAGTCGCCATAATTTTAACAACTATATTTGCCTTCTTTTTATCTACCCGTATTACCGCCCCGTTAAGAAAGATGAGGGAGGCAGCCTTTGAAGTGGCACGAGGGAAATTCGATACGAAAGTCCCAATCCTTACTCATGATGAAATTGGGGAGCTGGCGACTGCCTTTAACCAAATGGGCAGGCAATTAAAGTTCAATATGAATGCCCTAAGCCAGGAAAAAGAACAACTATCTAGTATCTTAAGCAGTATGGCTGATGGGGTAATTACTTTTAATCGGGATGGTACAATTCTTATCACGAATCCTCCTGCGGATCGCTTTCTCCAATATTGGTATTATGAAAAAGGGGGATTCGGTTCAGATTCAGAATCTATTCCTTCACAGGTGATGGATCTTTTTCAACAGGCAGTAGATACAGAAAAAGAACAAATTGGTGAAATATCACTTCAAGGCCGTCATTGGGTTATTTTAGTCAGTCCTTTATATAGTAACCAATTTATTCGAGGAGCAGTTGCCGTTCTGAGGGATATGACAGAGGAAAGACAATTGGATAAAATGAGGAAAGACTTCATTGCCAATGTTTCCCACGAACTAAGAACACCTATTTCCATGTTACAAGGATACAGTGAAGCGATTGTTGATGATATTGCAGAATCGCAGGAAGAGAAAAAAGAAATGGCAAAGGTCATCTATGATGAATCATTGCGAATGGGTCGGCTCGTAAATGAATTGCTCGATCTTGCGCGAATGGAAGCTGGGCATATACATCTATCCATGGAAGATGTGAACCTTTCTACTTTCATTAATCGGATTATCAATAAGTTTCAAGGATTGGCAAGAGACAATGAAATCTTATTGAATACTGAAATCGAAGATGGAGTTTCAACGTTTTTATTTGACCCAGATCGAATTGAACAAGTTCTGACGAATTTAATTGATAATGCGATAAGGCATACCCCAAGAGGTGGAACTGTTAAATTAACAGTAACTTTCGAAGACAAGGGGATCAGCATGGAAGTAAAAGATTCCGGATCCGGTATACCTGAGGAAGACTTACCATTCGTTTTTGAACGCTTTTATAAAGCAGATAAAGCAAGGACTCGGGGAAGAGCCGGAACAGGATTAGGGTTGGCCATTGCGAAAAATATTATTGATGCCCATCACGGCCATATTTCTGTTCAGAGTAAAATGGATATAGGAACGACATTTTCCTTCCTGCTTCCACGAAAAAAGTAAAATAAACATATATTTTGCCGATTGTTCTTGATTCACGAGGAACAATTTAAGGTTCATCCAGTTTCTGGATGAGCCTTTTTGGTTATTTGTTATTTCTGGATTTAAATGGATTTCAGCTAATACCTTCCTTTTTGTCCTAAAAAAGTCTATATTTAAAAGGATGAAACTTTTTATACATATACATCGACTAATATTAATGAACGGGGAGGGGAATTGATGGACTCCGTTTTCGATGAGCTATATCAAAAATATCATCATGACGTTTTTCAATTTCTATTTTATATGGTTAGAAATAAAGAACAGGCTGAAGATCTTGCTCAAGAAGTCTATATACGAGTATTTAAATCTTATCATCGTTTTGAAGGGAAAAGTAGTGAAAGAACATGGCTATTTTCGATTGCAAGGAATGTTGCTATCGACTTTTTCCGTAAACAAAAGGGCTGGAAGGAAAGAATATTTGAAAAATTTGATTGGTCAACGAATCAAGTAAAGGATGAGTATCCGATACCAGAAGAAATTACCGTACAAAAAGAAGAGATCAGGTGGATTTACAAATGTCTTGAGTTTTGTACGTTGGATCAGCGGTCTGTTATTATATTTCGCTATTTACAGGATTTATCCATTGCTGAAACCGCCCAGGCTTTAGGATGGACGGAAAGTAAAGTAAAAACGACACAGCACCGTTCCTTAAAGGTCTTGAAAAAGCATATGGAAATGTTTTTTGAAAAGGAGGGATTATGTAATGAAAAAGTCAGAGTGGAGCGATAATGAGCTCGAAGAATTATTAAGGCAAATGCCCAAAGTAAGAGATCATCGCGATCCTCATGACATTTACCAAAACATATTTTTAAAAAAGCGCAAAACGAAATCATGGCTCTTACCGGGCATGGCTGCTGCAGCTGCATTCTTTATATTTATCATCCTAATACCTAAATTAATGGATGGGACAAATTTTTCCTATGATACGGCTCAAGAGGAAAAATCCTCAATAACCAATAAAAAAATGGAGCTTTCTGATAAGGAATCAACAATAGCCTTGAAAAAAGATGAATCTTCTTCGAAGGAACAGGCATATTCGGGAACGGAACAATCAGACCTAATCAAAGCAGAAAGCATGAAAACAGCCATTTACGAGGATGAACTGGGAAATGGTACTGTATTCACTTATTGGATTCCAGATCCACAAGCTCAAATACTAATTCCTATATCAACGATCGTTAATGATACTCAAGAACAATCTTTGCTTTCTCTTTACACGAAGACCATGGCGAATTTAAAAGAAGAAGAATGGGGTTTATCAGATTACTATCCCTTAAATGCTACAATTGAGCTTGATAAAAGTAATAGTAGTGTGTTAGTCAATGTTCCAGCCAACCATCAGTACGGGCAAGGTTCAGCCAATGAAACAATTTTTATGAATGTAATAAAAAAGGATATTTCCTCCAATAGCAATTTGAAGAAAATAAAGTTTTTAACAAATGGTGAAACAGGAATACAGTTTGGAAATTTTGGAAAGATTGAAGAAGTTGATGTGACTCCAGAGAAAAAACATGCCATTTTATTTTATTATCCTACAGGCAGTGACATACCATTCTTAACACCATCAGTAGATACTTATGGGGATGTTAATACTGCCTTTGATGCAATGAAAAAAGATCAACCTTTATACGGATTAAAAAGTTCACTTCTACCTTTACAGCCGATAACAAATATTTCCGTTATTGACAAAACCTTATTTTTATCATTTAAAGGAATTTCTGAAATTAAAGATGATCAACGTACTTTATCTTCGTTTGAGGCATTGCTTTTGACAGCAAAGGAATTTGGACTAGAAAAAGTTGTCGTTAAGGATTCAGCCATACCATTTATCGGACCATTCGATTTATCAAAAGAGAACAAGGTGCCGGTAGCTCCAAATTTGCGTAACATTCAATAACTAAAAAATCAACCCATCCCGGTTGATTTTTTTATGAATAAAATACTAAATTACTCCAAAATATAACATGTATGCTCAGTTCATTCCCCCAAAAGGCAGGAAAATGTTCTAAACGAGAGCAAACGAACATAAGGTGTGGGGGGAGGACAAGTTATAGAAGGAGGAATAAGAAAGAATGCGTGATTATATAAAAAGGTTTTTAATCGCCATAATTATGGGGGTTTGTGTCAGTTTATTATTTTTAGGCGGAAAACATTCGGAAGCGGCGGGTTTACAGGAACAAAAAGAAGTGAATGATCACTGGATTTGGCCTGCTGACGGTGTCATTTCCGATACATATGGAACAAGGCAAGGCAAACATAAAGGAATTGATATAGCGGGAAAATTGGATACTCCTGTGCTGTCTGTTGAAGATGGAGTGGTAGTTAAGTCCTATTATTCTAATACATATGGAAATGTGGTTTTTTTAAAACACCCTAGTAATTTTGTAACCGTTTATGCTCATTTAAACAAGCCGACAGTAACAGGAGGTCAAATGATAAAACAAGGTGATGAAATCGGAAAAATGGGAAGAACAGGACAATCTACTGGGATACATCTTCATTTTGAATCCCACCAATTAGAATGGAGATATGATAAGAAATATGCAGTGGATCCAGAAAAGTTGCTGGGTAAGGCTAATATTGGCGAATACGTCCAGGGCGGCATTGCTAGTATCAGTAATAATGTGTTAGTGGCAAGTTCCTATCTTCAATCGCAAATGGATGAAGACACATCACAAACAAGTAGTTCACCAGCAATGGTAAAATACACCGTTAAACTTGGGGACACTTTGTACTCGATTGCACAGAAACAAAATATTTCTGTAACTAGAATAAAAGAAATAAACAATCTAACTTCTGATCTCATTATGCCAAACCAAATTTTAATTATTCAATAACATTCTGGAAGCCCGCTGAACTTTATGTGTTAGCGGGTGTTTATATTATTTAATAAAATGTTACAAAAAAAGCACATGGCAAATCTTTTACTTAACAAAAGGATATTTCTTTTAGTATAATAAAATTGTAATTTAATATCGATCTATCTTCGGGGCAGGGTGAAATTCCCGATCGGCGGTATTAGAGCAAGGCTCTTGAGCCCGCGAGCCTTTTTAGGCAGGATTTGGTGTGATTCCAAAGCCGACAGTATAGTCTGGATGGGAGAAGATGGAGGTTCTGCAGACGTTCAAAAATTTTGTTGTATGAACGTTTATTAAGTGTGCCTTTGTAAACTCCCTCAAGTAACCATTCTTGGGGGATTTTTTATTACATCGGTAATTAATTATTGCTGAATCTCTCTTCTTAACGTGATGGATCAAAAAGGAGAGAGGATAATGAAGAAAACAAAGAACACAAAGGTAAAGGTTATGGTGTCAATTGGAATGTTAAGCAGTATTGCATACCTTTTAATGCTATTAAATTTTCCTTTACCGCCATTCCAAAATTTCTTATTAGTCGATTTCAGCGACATTCCAGCATTGATTGCAGCTTTAATCTTTGGACCGATGGCAGGAATATTAGTTGAGTTTTTCAAAAATGTTCTAAATTATATTGCGACAGGAAGTCAAACAGGGATTCCATTAGGCCATATTGCTAATTTTCTGGCGGGTATTCTGTTTATCTTACCGACCTATTATTTATACAATAAAATAAAGACGAGAAAAGGCATGACATTTGCTTTAATGCTCGGCACAATTACGATGGCGGTTATGATGAGTGTATTAAATTATTTTTTTATACTCCCTGCCTATACAGCACTTTTGCATTATCCTGACCTGCGTAACTATGTGGTGCCTGGAATTCTACCGTTCAATATTATTAAAGGCGTTATCATGTCATTTATCTTTATATCACTGTTTACACGGTTGCAGGCATGGATTAATAAATTTACAACCGTAAAAGGTGCATAAATCTAGCAGCAGGGGCCGCTCAACGTAAAGGCCTCCTGCTGTTTTTTATTTTATGAAAAAACCCCCGTTTATAATAAAGACGGGGGTCAGTAGCTTAAGAATATTTTATTGACAAAATATTATTCGAATTTAGTTGGATTACCATCGAAAGGTTCGTCAGCAACTTTAATGGAATCAGTTGGGCAGCCTTCAAAAGCATCCATCATATCATCGATTAATACATCTGGAATTTCAACGATCCCTTCATTTTCATCAAGAGTTACAAATGCAATCCCTTCATCATCATAATCATAAATATCTGGTGCTGCTGCGCCACATGCACCACATGCGATGCAAGTTTCCTTGTCAACAATCGTATACTTTGCCATGAAAAAAACCTCCCAGTAAAATAAAAAAAATTATTCTAACTCGTATCCCATAATAAAATGGAAACGTATTACTCATATCCTATTGTAAAACTGTATGGGCAACATTTCAATAGAAAAATGCTTTTAAAACATGGGATAGTTTAGTTCAATTTCATAAACTTATGCATTTTTAGACAACAAGTCCCACCAATTCATGTTAAAATAAAAATAGAAAAAATGGAGATTTTGTCGATAAAATGGAGAAAAAGTGGTGGGTCATATATGCTGCAATTAGAAGCCATCATTTTATATTGTTTAAAACAATTAAATAGTGAACGAACGATTTATTCCATCTATCACCTTTTAAATGGAAAAAAGTCATCACAAACCATCCAAGATGCTCATTTATTTTCATTGAAGCAGTTTTTTGGGATTTATGAAGTTTTAACTAGAGAATCCTTTGATGAAATTATTCAATCAATGATTGAAAAAAAGTGGATTGACCATTGCGGGGAACAACATTACCTTTTAACATGTTCAGGTAATTCAATTTTAGAGAACAATCCATTGCCAACCTATCTAAATGGTTGGAGTTATCATCCATTTACTTCCTTGTTTTGGGAAAGACTTTCGTTATTTATTCAGGTTACTTCCAACCTTGTTTATGGGGATGCAAGATATGTTCCCATCCAAAAAAACAATGATGTTCATTTATGGCTGAAATCTGAATTAAAGGAACTCAGAGTACAAAGGAGAGAGTTAGGCAATATTGTATACTCTGAGTTGATACAATGTTTCAATAAGACAAAGGAGATCAATCCTTCCATTTTGGTGTTTCGGTTAACTGGTTTTCAGAAAATTGGCCTAACCCCACTACAAATAGTTAAAAAATTTAATATGAACATTCATGATTACCATATCAATTTTATTCATACACTTCATTATTTGATGCAAGCGATTAAATCGGAGCCAAGTGGTTTTCCTCTGTTAACGATCCTAATCAAAGATTTTCATCAACAAGATGAATTGACACTTTCATCAAGGAAAACATGGAACCTATTAAATCAGGGGTATTCCCCAGATATGATTGCTAAGTTCAGGCGTTTGAAATTAAGTACAATTGAAGATCACCTTGTTGAATTTGCTTTACATGTCGATCATTTCTCAATAGATCCTTATGTGGAAAAAGAATTACAAACAAAAATAGTAGAAATTTCAAGGGAAATTGGAAAGAGGCAATTAAAGCTCATAAAGGACAAATTGAAGGCAGCAACATATTTTCAAATAAGGTTAGTGTTGGCAAAGTATGGTGAAAAATAATGGAATTAGAGACAATATTACAAAAGCACTTTGGTTATCATTCATTTAAAACAGGACAGAAGGAAGTCATTTCATCGATTCTTTCCGGAAAGCACACATTGGCTATGCTTCCGACAGGAACCGGGAAATCTTTGTGTTATCAACTTCCGGGGCATATTCTAAAAGGACAAATTTTGATCATTTCTCCACTTCTTTCCCTAATGCAGGATCAAGTAGAGCAATTTAAACAGTTTGGTGAGAAAAGGGTCATTGCATTGAATTCATTTCTTTCTCCAACAGAAAGAAAGAACGTACTTAGTCATTTAAAGGAGTATAAATTCATCTTTATTTCTCCTGAAATGCTGCGGGTTCCTTTTATAATGAGGATACTGCAGCAATTAACCATTTCGTTATTTGTTGTTGATGAAGCTCATTGTATTTCACAATGGGGCTATGATTTTCGTCCGGATTATTCCAAGTTAGGAAACATACGTGAAAAGTTAGGAAATCCACTTACACTTGCACTTACCGCAACAGCTACGAGAAAGGTACATGAAGACATAATAGCTTCACTCGGACTTGAAGAAATCGTAAAAATAGAATCGTCGACTGATCGTCCTAATATTGCTTTTTATGTAGAAAAACTAACAGATTACCACGATAAACAAAACCGGATAACTGATCTTGTTTCAAGGCTCCAAAAGCCAGGGATTATTTATTTTTCTAGTAAAAAGGCCGCAGAACAGATGGCTGCCTTATTAGATGAAAAAGGGATCTGTCAGGCAATGGCGTATCATGGGGGATTGGATCAAAATACAAGAATTTTAATCCAACAACAGTTTATTTATGACCAGTTGGATGTAATTTGTGCAACCAGTGCTTTTGGAATGGGCATAAACAAAAAAAATATTCGCTTTGTTATCCATTATCATATGCCAATGCAAATAGAATCCTATCTTCAGGAGATCGGCAGAGCCGGCCGTGATGGCAAGCCGAGTGTTGCGATCCTATTATATTCACCTGGTGATGAGCAGCTCCCAATCCAGCTGGCAGAAGGAGAATTACCGTCGGAGCAGCAAATTGATTGGTTATTTGAAAAAGCAAAGAATGAGCAATTGCTTAGGGATAACAGGATTGAATTAAGTTATCAATTAAGAGACCTTGGAGGCTTTTCAAAGATTCAGTGGAGAATTATCGAGGACTTTGTAATGAATCAGCCTTTAGACGTTCGTTCAGCAGAAATGTTAAAGCTCACTATTAAGGAATTTGTAAAGGAAAGATTAGGAGTAAAGATCCAAAATATTTTTCAAATGAAAAAATGGGTGGAGTCTATTATGTGCAGGCGTGAATTTATCTTACGATATTTTGATGAAGTAATGCTAAAAAAGGTGCCTTCATGCTGCGATCTTTGTGGACTGGAACTAAATGATTATCTATGTAACGAAAAAACACCAATCTTTAAAAAAAGTGAAGAGAAGTGGAAAGATTATCTTGCTAAAATATTAATCAATAGTGAGTTGAGTGAATGAAAAAGAAGTATAATGAAATAATCGCAAGTTTAACGGATAAAGAGTTGCTTTATCATTTATATTTAACACAAATCATTCTATTAGCCATCTCATTTATTTTAGGTTTTCTTTTATTTGATCATTTCTCATATTTAAATCAAATCCATTTAGGGGAAATTGACATTATTGCAATCGGTATACCAGCAGGTTTTACTGTTGTTATTATTGATATTGGGTTAATGAAATGGCTGCCATCTTCCTATTATGACGATGGGGGATTGAATGAAAGAATTTTTAAAAATAGAAATGTTATTCATATTTTCGTAATTGCTCTTTTAGTTGCATTTAGTGAGGAATTACTTTTTAGAGGAATCATTCAAACAAAAGTGGGCCTTATCCTGGCCAGTATTATTTTTGCTATTATCCATTATCGTTATCTTTTTAATTGGTTTTTATTTGTAAATATTGTTTTACTTAGTTTTTTTATTGGGATTGTTTATGAATGGACTGGAAATTTAGCAGTAACTATCATTATGCATTTTGTAATTGATTTTCTATTAGGTATATATATAAAATTTAGACGTTCAGCAGATGACCATGAGCAGGGGGGAAAGACCCGTGAATAAAGAAGAACCATACAGAGATCAAGCAGAAAGATTAAAGAAACGGATTCAAAAAATAAATGATAAGGTCGAAGCTGGTGGTAGAGATAAGTTTCCTCCGAGAGAGCAAGTGCACCGTCAAAAGAAGAAAAAAACAAAATTGAAGATAAAATATCCAGTTATACGGTTATTAGTCTTGAGTTTTATCCTCCTTCCCATAATCATTTTTAGTGTTATTTCTTACCGGGATAGCGGAAAAAATATCAATGATGCAAAAAAGACTTCAGGAAGTTCAGTTGGATACGAAACAATCAATCTTGAAAAGGAACCCAAAGAAGACGAAACCATTTCAGATGAACCAAAAGATACCGATCAGGAGAACATTGATTTGAATGAAGCTTCGGAAGAAAGTAAGGAGTCTAAGGATGTTGTTGAACAGCCTGTTTCAAGCAATACTTCCGATCCATCTAGTCAAACATCGGGTTCTAATGAAGACACAGCAAATAAGCAAGCCCCAGATAAAAACAGCCAGCAACAGACGGCGGCTATAAAAAGTGAAACTAATACAAATTCAACGGCAAATACAAGTAAGGTAGTTTATCATACTGTTAAACCAAAAGAAACATTATTTAAGATTGCAATGAAGTATTACCAATCACAAAAAGGAATCGACATAATAAAGAAAGCGAATAAGCTTCAGAATGAAAATATTTATTCTGGTCAAGTCTTGAAAATACCTTTAAACAACTAGCCGATCTTAAGATCGGTTTTTTGTGATCTTAAAAACATAATTTGTTGTACAAGGTCATAAGTATATATGGAGAAATGGAGGGTGATAATAAATGGATTCTCCAATCCAATTACTTGAACATACAGATCAAGCAACAAAACAAATGTTAGAAAATGTAAGGAAAAGGAAGAAGAAATTTGATGACGTTAAAATGTGGCATTATTCATCGATTTATATAACTCTTTTTTTTGCCTTTATTTTTATTATTTATTTCAATATAACAATCGTCAAACATTATTCGTATTCCTTTTTATCCATGTTATCAGCTTCATTAAATGACGCTGTGGCTATGTTTTTGATCGGGATATCTATTATCGGGTTTGGTGCAATGAATCTGTTAAAACAAGAAAAGGAGAAAAAGGAAAAGGAGTACCAGGAATTAAGGTGTGAAATTGTCGATCGAAGCAAGGATTTATGGAAAAAAGAAGAGGAATGGAGGAACCGCCATATTGTTTTTGAATTAATGAAAAAAAAGTACGATATTAACCTTTATCACGAAAAAAAATAAGAAGCAGGCTATTTGACCTTTGAAAACTTGCTAGCTTAAGCGCTCAGCGGCTAGTGCACTTGGATTCTTTTCCCTTCGATAGGTCAAAGATCTTCAGTCATTACGCCGCTATACGTGCACTTATGCTTTTTCTTGTTAAAAAATTTTCTTTTTATCGCTTTCTTCCTTTAAAATCTCTACAGCTTCTCGGAAACGCAAGGAATGGATAATTTCGCGTTCACGTAAAAATCGCAGACTATCATTGATATCTGGGTCATCACTCAGGTTAATCAACCACTGGTAAGTAGCCCTTGCCTTTTCTTCTGCTGCAATATCCTCATAGAGGTCAGCTATAGGATCCCCTTTTGCAGTTATATAGGTAGCTGTGAAAGGAGCCCCTGCGGCATTATGGTAGTATAAGGCACTGTCATGGTCTGCATAATGTGCCCCAAGTCCTGCTGCTTTCAATTGTTCAGGCGTGGCATCCTTTGTTAACTTATACACCATTGTGGCAATCATCTCTAGGTGGGCAAATTCCTCTGTACCAATATCTGTTAAAAGCCCAATTACTTTATCAGGAATTGTATATCTTTGGTTTAAATATCTTAGTGCAGCAGCAAGTTCTCCATCTGCACCGCCATATTGCTCGATTAAGTATTTTGCCAGTGTTGGGTTACATGTACTAACGCGAACTGGATATTGTAATTTTTTTTCATAAACCCACATTTTCTTTGACCCCTCCTTTTTAAACTTCGTCGTCTTATGCCTGGCTGCAGTAAGCTGCCGCTTTCTGTACGCATTAAGGGAGACTAATCTCTGGCTTCGCTATTCTTGCCAGTTGATAATTCTCTCTATAACGCCACTGAATACTAAGGAAAGCTCCTTAGAATAATCCTCGCAGGAACAAGCTGTGCTTGTTCCGAAGGTGCTTCCGGTTTTCGATAATCCTTTATCTTAGTTGAAGCAATCTCGTCCATACACCGCTAAACGGGCGATTTTCGTTTTTAAACCTGCCAAGGCCATGGTGTATCATCCCAATTCCAAGGATACCCGGAGTAGCTATTTCCAAATTGCATTAGGGGGCCAAAATGGCTTTCAAATTCCTTTTTTAACCGTTTTCTTTCTTTGCTATAATGATTAAATTGATGGATGGCCTCAAGGTCATTATTATGTGTATCTAAGTATAAGGTTAACTCCACCAAAACAAAATCGACTGCTTGAAGCTGTTCCATCAGTTGATAATATTCCGCAGGCACCTGTTTCATGTTGGAAGTCCCCCTTTAGCCATCTCAGAAGGGTTAAAATATGGATCATAAAGGTCTTTCCACAGCGTACCGGCTCTTAGTGCTTCAAACGGTGTAAATTGAGGAAGATTCGGTGGTTGAAATCTCAAATATAAATGAGGTGGGGTGGAATAAGTTTTTGTAGTAATTGGTTGACAAGGGTCAAATGGACTCGCATAAGGCTGATACGATTTATGATGAGTATTCATAGTTACCCTCCCTATATTCAGCATCAATTAATCATATGAAATATTTCTTGTTACATGACATAAATCGTTAATATATTAAAGGGTTTTTTATAGTCTTGTCGAAGTATAATGGAGAGGTAAGGATTACTACTATGAGGTGATGGGAATTGTTCGTAAAAAATATTATGATACCCAAGCATGAAAGTTTTACTGTACAAGCTGATGTAACACTAAAAGATGCTTTGAAATTATTAGAGACGCATCAAATTGATGGATTACCCGTTTTACAAGGAGATAAGTATATAGGTGTTGCTACTAGATATAACATTTATGAAAGCTATTTTCTTTCTAATCAACAAAAAGAGGAATATTTAACCTCAACCCTTGTTAAAGATGTGGTTACACATCAAGATAAGCTTTTACTTGGCGGGGAATTATTCGAGAGAACACTTCTAGATTTAAAGGATTTCCCTTTATTAGCAGTTGTTGATGCGAACAAAAATTTTCTTGGGATTGTTACACGTGCTGATGTGATTAGTTCATTTGAAAGTGCGTTTGGTGTAAACCGCCCGGGTGTTAGGATTGCCTTTACATCAGTTGAAACTGAAGGACGAATTGCTCGTCTTTCGGAAATAGCTCATCAATTCCATGAACACATCATATCTCTTGTAACCTTCGATGAAACAGATAAACTAGTACGCAGAATAGTTATGAAGATTGAAAAGAAAGATAATATAGACAGGTTTACCAAGAAGCTTGAGGAACATGGGTTCCGAATTTTGAGTATTCAAGAGGACGAATAAAGTGAATTAGGGAAAGATTAAATTTCCTTCTCATACATTGTATGGGAGGGATTTTTAATGTTTAAAAGATTAGGGATGCTGGTTGTGATCTTTATTTGTGGATATTTACTAATCGAATGGATATCGATTACACATCCTTTTGTACTTTCTGAATTTTTTATTGCCTTTGTTGTAAATCCATTAAAGTTTTTTGCAGCATCAATAGCATGTTTTATTGGAGTTCTCTGTAATGGTAAATTTATTCGAGAATTAATACATAAGTTGAGAAATGCATGGATGAAACACGTTCAATGGGGTAAATGGGGTATTCAACTAATTACGGAGTGTATCGGACTTTTTTTAGTCTTTATCTTCCTTTTCCAATTGGGCTGGGAGCACACGCTTGTCTTTTTTAGTTTAAGCATTCTTTATGGTATGATTTCCGTAGAAATTTAAGTAGGGAAAAGGGGAAAAGAGAAAATGAGTTTGTTATGGGCTGGGCTGTTTATTTTAGGAGGGGGACTTCTCCTGCTTTTATATATGATACGTGAAGCATTTTTAAATAAAGTGGTAGTACATGAATTAGTCTTTTCAGACTTTCCAGCTACATTTGGTGAGGTGAAGATTTTTTTTATTTCGGATATTCATAGGCGAATCATTTCAGATAGGGTTATTCATGACGTAAAAGGGAAGGCTGATTTCGTTGTCATCGGAGGGGATTTAACTGAAAAAGGGGTTCCATTTGAAAAAGTAAAAACAAATTTATTGAAATTAAAGCAAATTGGTCCTGTTTATTTTGTTTGGGGTAACAATGATTATGAAGTGGATTTTCGTAAGCTAGATGCAATTATGCACGATTTAGGTGTAAAGGTATTAGATAATACGTCGGTGACATTCGAGTCTGAGCAAGGGGAAAAACTATGTTTACTTGGTGTGGATGACTTGAGTAAGAAACGAGATCGGCTTGATTTAGCACTTATTGATGCGGAGCAGAATAGTTTCAAAATATTAGCCAGCCACTTTCCAACAATTACAAAAAAGATTCTTCCTGAGCATGAAATTCGCTTAGTGCTAAGCGGGCATACTCATGGTGGACAAATCCATATTTTAGGATATAGTCCATATGAAAGAGGAGGAATCAAAAAATTAGTAAACACAATTCTTTTCATTAGCAATGGTTATGGAACTACCGCACTCCCATTAAGGCTGAGGGCGCCTGCTGAATCGCATCTTATTACTCTGAAACGAGGAATAGAAAAGTTAGGATGATGTAGACAATTCACCAATAGAACCCTAAGGCATAGACTGAAAACAAGAGTTATGTCACGGCAGGGGGCAAAAGCATGCGCTTAGAACGCTTAACGGCCAATAAAATAAAAATTTTTTTAACCTCTGATGATTTGTTTGAAAGAGGGCTTTCCAAAGAAGATATTTGGAAGGATTCAAGTAAATGGAATCAGCTATTTCATGATATGCTTGAAGAGGCAAGTGAGGAATTTGATGTTGATATTCATGGTTCAGTAGCAGTTGAAATCTTCTCCCTTCAGGCACAAGGGATGATCTTGATCATTACGGTTGACGAAGTAAAAGATGATGAAGAGTTACTTTTTGATGGGTACATTGAAATGCAGGTAAGGGTTGAAGGCTGTGAAGAGCTATTATATGAGTTTAAAGAATTTGAGGATCTTATTGGCCTAGCAAAAATGCTATCAAATATAGAGATATTCGGTGGAAGCCTCTATTCACTCCATAACCGCTATTACCTTTTGATGGACCAAGTAGATGCAGCTAAAAAAGAAAAGGCTGCCTGTATTTTATCAGAATTTGGTAACCCCTCTATTTTAAGTCCATTTGTGCTTACTGAATATGGGAAACAAATCCTCGAGCATACAACAGTGGAAACCATTCTGCATTTTTTTAAGTAATCCATGAATCATTTAATTCAAATGGGGCGCAAAGCCCCTTTTATGTTTTATTAATGCTGTTTTCGTAAAGTTTGTTGCTTTTTTAGTGTAATTTAACTTTATCTATCTGAGTTGATTGTAGCGGAGGGCACTTGACTCCTGCGGGAAAAAGAGGGAAGTGGGAGACCCCGCAGGCGGTAACGCCGAGGAGGCTCCCATCCCTCCCCGCGGAAAGCAAGTGCCTGGAGCGGAAATCAACGGGCAAACTTTATAGTCTAAAAACAACAATCTATGCGAAAAGAGCCTTTATTAAAGATTTATTGCTTCCATTCCATCGTGTAAATTCCTTTACGAATATTAATGGCAGCGTTTACATTCTAATGCTGAAAAATAAGAAATTATGTGTTTTTTTTCTTGCATAAATCATTTAAACGTGTATACTTGTGACTGAAAGCGGACAACATTCGTAAAAGTGATTTCTTAGGAGGATTACAAATGGTAGCCGAAAATGGTACAGAAAAGACTAATCAAGTGGAAAAGAATGATGTGTTGAAATCAACACAAACAGTAATTCATAAAGCACTTGAGAAGTTAGGTTATCCTGAAGAGGTATACGAGCTCTTGAAAGAGCCGTTACGTATGATGACAGTAAAAATTCCAGTTAAAATGGATGACGGATCAACAAAAATATTTACGGGATACCGTGCACAACATAATGATTCAGTAGGGCCTACAAAGGGCGGAATTCGTTTTCATCCCGGAGTGACTGAAACAGAAGTGAAAGCCCTTTCAATTTGGATGAGCTTGAAATGCGGCATTGTTGATCTTCCATACGGCGGTGGTAAGGGCGGTATTGTTTGTGATCCGCGTGATATGTCCTTTAGAGAGCTTGAAAGATTAAGCCGTGGATACGTAAGGGCAATCAGCCAAATTGTTGGACCAACGAAAGATATTCCTGCACCAGACGTATTTACAAATTCACAAATAATGGCTTGGATGATGGATGAGTATAGCCGAATCGATGAATTCAATTCTCCTGGTTTTATTACAGGCAAGCCGCTTGTATTAGGAGGTTCACATGGGCGGGAATCTGCAACCGCAAAAGGTGTGACAATCTGTATCCGTGAAGCTGCTAAAAAGAAGGGCATTCAAATTGAGGGTGCAAGGGTTGTTGTCCAAGGTTTTGGTAACGCGGGCAGCTTTTTGTCCAAGTTCATGCACGATGCGGGGGCAAAAGTAATTGGTATTTCCGATGCCTACGGTGCTTTGTACGATCCAAACGGTCTTGATATCGATTATCTTTTAGACAGACGTGATAGCTTTGGAACAGTTACAAAACTATTTAATAATACAATAACAAATAAAGAATTGCTTGAACTTGACTGTGATATTCTCGTTCCCGCAGCGATTGAAAATCAAATTACTGCAGAAAATGCCTATAATATTCGTGCTAGCATCGTTGTTGAGGCAGCTAATGGTCCAACAACGTTAGAGGCTACAGAAATATTAACAGAACGTGGAATCCTTCTAGTTCCTGATGTATTAGCATCAGCAGGTGGAGTTACTGTTTCTTACTTTGAGTGGGTTCAAAATAACCAAGGTTACTATTGGACTGAAGAAGAAGTTGAAGAAAAGCTTGAAAAAGTAATGGTGAAATCATTTAAAAATATTTATGATACTGCCCAAACACGACGTGTCGATATGCGACTTGCTGCCTATATGGTCGGGGTAAGAAAAATGGCAGAAGCAAGCCGCTTCAGAGGCTGGATTTAAGTAGTTTGAATTGAATTATCATCAAAAAACTCCTATCATATACAAGGTAGGAGTTTTTTGATGGAAGATGTAATTGTATATAAGGAGTGTTACCATTTTGCAATCAGAAGATGTTATTATAGTCGGCGGAGGTCCTTGTGGTTTAGCAGCCGCTATTTCTTTACAGGAAATTGGAAAAAAACCTTTAATTATTGAAAAGGGGAACGTGGTTAATTCTATATTCCATTATCCAACACATCAAACCTTTTTCAGCACAAGCGAAAAATTAGAAATCGGTGAAATGCCATTTGTAACAGATAGTTATAAACCTAAAAGAAACCAGGCACTTGTATATTATCGTGAGGTAGCAAAGCGCAAGCAGCTCCGTATAAACGCGTTTGAAACAGTCATAAAAGTGTCCAAACAGAATGATCAATTTCATGTTCAAACGGATAAAAATACCTATAGTGCAAATTTTGTAATCATTGCAACAGGTTACTATGATCATCCTAACTTCATGGACGTTCCTGGCGAAGGTTTACCAAAAGTTTTTCATTATTTTAAAGAGGCCCATCCTTATTTTGATAAAGATGTTTGTGTGATCGGAGGAAAAAATTCCAGTGTCGATGCCGCTATTGAACTTGTAAATGCAGGGGCTCGTGTAACCGTTTTGTATCGCGGTGAGGAATATTCTCCTAGTATTAAACCATGGATTCTTCCTGAATTCGAATCCTTAGTGAGAAACGGCATAATTGTTATGGAGTTTCGTGCAAATGTTATAGAAATTACCGAAAACCAAGTGATATATAGCAAGGAAGGGCAACAAAAGACTATAAAAAATGATTTTGTTTTCGCTATGACCGGCTACCATCCTGACCACAAATTTTTAAAAAAAATGGGTGTGAAAATTGATGAGGAAACGGGAAGACCTCTTTTTGACTCAGAGACAATGGAGACTAATATCGAGGGAATCTATATTGCAGGTGTCATTGCAGCTGGAAATAATGCTAATGAAATATTCATTGAAAATGGCCGGTTCCATGGCGGACAAATTGCACGTTCAATTTTAGAAAAAGAAACAAAGGGATGATTATAGATGAAAAAGGTTGTTCTTTTAACAACAGGCGGTACAATTGCAAGTAAACCAAATAAGGATTCAGGAAAATTAGCCTCAGGTGCCTTAACGGGTGAGGAGCTTGCTGCAATGTGTAATTTACCAAATGACATTGAAGTAATTGTCGACTCCGTTTTTCAAAAGGCAAGCATTCATATAACTTTTGAGGATTTAGTTTTTCTAAAAAACAAAATTGAGGATTATTTTAAAGATGAAGCAGTTTCCGGAGTGGTTGTCACTCATGGTACTGATACGATGGAAGAAACGGCGTATTTCTTGGATTTGACAGTCAGTGATTACAGACCAGTGGTAGTAACTGGTTCACAGCGTTCTCCTGAAGATTTAGGAAGTGATGTATACATTAACTTAAGGCACGCTATTTATTCGGCTTGTTCAAGTGATTTACAGAATTCCGGTACTGTTGTCGTTTTTAATGAACGAATTTTTGCTGCCCGGTATGTAAAAAAAGAACATGCCTCTAATATTCAAGGATTTAATGCTTTTGGATTTGGTTATCTCGGTATTATTGACAATGACCAGGTTCATGTCTTTCAAAAACCTATTAAGAGAGAAAACTATGAAATTAATTCAACTATTCCACAAGTAGAAATTATTAAGTGCTATATTGGTGCAGATGGGAAATTTATCAAGGCTGCTCGTGAGGCAGGTGTAGGTGGAATTGTCCTAGAAGGAGTAGGAAGAGGACAGGTGGCTCCTAAGATGATGGAAGAAATCGAAAAGGCCATTAAAGATGGAATAAAAATAGTTATTACAACCAGTGCTGAAGAAGGGGCTGTATACACAACCTATGATTATGAGGGTAGTGCTTTTGACCTTTATAAAAAGGGTGTAATCCTTGGGAGTGATAATGACTCAAAGAAGGCAAGAATTAAATTGGCTGTAGTAATGGCAAGCGGCATAGAGACGATCAATTTTTAAATTTCAATAAGTTTACTTGTTGGATTTGCCTATTTTTGATTTAGTTACCACTATAGTTGGGATGAATCTTTCATTTTCTTTATGCTGTTTCCATGTTACGATAAAGAAAACTCGTCGATTGGCAAGCCGTTAGGCGAAGACAGAGGCGTAGTTGCACTTATGCCTAATAGGAAAGTTATACTTTCCTATCGGCTAAAGAAAACTCGTCGATTAGCGAGCCGCTAGGCGAAGACAGAGGCGTAGTTGCACTTATGTCTAATAGGAAAGTTATACTTTCTATCGGCTAAAGAAACAGGACTGGAAAAGAGGTTCATCATGCTGGGAATTTTATCTGCCGGAGTTGCCCCCGGTTTGGCATTACTTAGTTATTTTTATTTAAAAGATGAATATGAGCCAGAGCCAATTTCCTTTGTTCTTCGGACATTTATTTACGGTGCGCTTTTGGTTTTTCCAATCATGTTTATCCAGCATGTCCTTGAAATAGAGAATTTGCTTACATCGGATCTTGTCGATGCGTTTCTAAGCTCAAGCCTTCTGGAAGAATTCTTTAAATGGTTCATTCTTTTTTATGCTATTTATCAGCATGTTGAGTTTGATGAACCATTTGATGGAATTGTATATGGAGTAGCCGTTTCCCTTGGTTTTGCTACTGTTGAAAATATCTTTTATTTAATTGCAAATGGAATTGAACATGCAATGACACGTGCTTTATTACCTGTATCAAGTCATGCCCTTTTTGGGGTTATTATGGGCTTTTATATTGGAAAAGCAAAGTTCACTGAAGGAAATAAAGCGAAGTGGATAGTACTCTCATTGCTTTTGCCATTTATTTTACATGGATTCTATGATTTTATTTTGATTTCACTAGAAAATTGGCTGTTTATTATTTTTCCTTTTATGATATTCCTATGGTGGTTTGGGTTACGAAAAGTGAAAAAAGCGAAAATCTTGAGCGCTAATCATTTTAAAAAACAATATCCTGTACAAAAGACTCTTCATTCCTGATGAAGGGTTTTTTTATTAATCTTTTTTAATTGGAATAAAAACACCAATAAAACAAAAAATAGGGTTAATGCTAAAAAGATTCATATGGGGGTAATAATTCCATGAAAAAGAAAAACATCCTAATCAAATACTTCATCCTAATCTTTTTCTGCACTATGCCATTATCTTTTATGGAGAACCATGAGGTCTATGCCTTTTCTAATCAGGTAATCCAAAAAGGAGCTGTTGGCGATGATGTCCTTGAGCTGCAATCAAGGCTTCAGTATATCGGCTATTTTAACGGGAAAATTGATGGCGTTTTTGGGTGGGGGACATATTGGGCGCTTAGAAACTTTCAATATGAATACGGGTTGCCAATTGACGGGTTGGCAGGGGCAGCGACAAAAGCAAAACTAGTCAAGGCAAGCAAATACAATGAGCAATTTGTAAAAAAGCAAATAAAATCCGGGAAGAAATTTACTCATTACGGTGGTGTCGATCAAAGAAAGCAGAGTGCTCCAAGTCCTAAAGCACCTGCAAATAAAGCACCAACAAATCAAGCTGCGCCAAAGCCAGCAGCACCAAAGCCAGCAGCACCAAAACCTGCTGCACCGAATAAAGCGGCACCAAAAAAGCCAACGGCAGCAAACACGCCAAGTGGTTTTTCACAAAATGATATCCGTCTAATGGCGAATGCTGTTCATGGAGAGTCAAGGGGTGAACCGTATATTGGCCAAGTTGCAGTCGCAGCGGTTATCCTAAATCGGGTAAATAGTGCTTCATTTCCTAACACCGTTTCCGGGGTTATTTTTGAACCAGGAGCATTTACAGCTGTTGCTGATGGGCAGATTTGGTTGACACCGAATGAGACTTCAAAAAAAGCGGTATTAGATGCAATTAATGGATGGGATCCAACGGGTGAGGCAATTTACTACTTTAACCCTAATACTGCCACTAGTGGCTGGATATGGGGCAGGCCGCAAATCAAACGAATTGGTCAGCATATTTTTTGCAAGTAGAGAGGTGAATAGAATTGATTAGAGGTATATTAATAGGTGTTCTTGCTTTAGGTGTTGCGGGTACAGCTTATTGGGGCTACCAAGAACACCAGGAAAAAAATGCAATTCTTTTAAACGCAGAAAACAACTATCAGCGGGCTTTCCATAACCTTTCCTACCGGATGGATATTTTACACGATAAAATTGGGACAACGCTGGCCATGAATTCTAAGGCTACCTTGTCTCCGTCATTAATTGAAGTGTGGAGGCTTACTTCGCAGGCACATGGTGATGTTGGGCAGCTGCCATTAACATTATTACCGTTTAATAAGACAGAGGAGTTTTTAGCTAATATCGGCAACTTCAGCTACCGAACCGCCGTTAGAGATTTGGAAAAAGAACCTTTGACTGATAAGGAGTACGACACATTAAAGGTACTTTATAAGCAATCTGGTGACATTCAGAACGAGCTCCGAAATGTTCAGCACATGGTATTGAAAAATAATCTGCGCTGGATGGATGTTGAATTAGCACTTGCATCAGGCAAAGAATCAACCGACAACACCATCATTGATGGCTTTAAAACAGTCGAAAAGACAGTTTCCACTTATGAGGAAAGCGACTTTGGACCAACTTTTGTGAATATGCAAAAAAAGGATGAAAATTTCAAGAAAATAAAAGGAAAAACCATTTCACGGCAAGAGGCAATTCAGATAGCCAAAAAATATATGAAGTTTGATAGCAATGCACAGGTAAAGGTTACTGAAAACGGAAAAGGCTCCGACTATGGGTTTTATAGCGTGTCAATCAAAAATAAACAAACCGGACAAGAAGCAAGCATGGATATTACTAAAAAGGCCGGACACCCAATTTGGTTTATTAATAACCGGGATATAAAGAAACAAGTTTTAAGTCTGAATGAAGCGGACAACAAGGCTGCTGCATTTTTAAAGGAAAATGGATTTAAGGATTTAGAGGTATTTGAGAGTACACAATATGATAATATTGGAGTCTTCAATTTTGTTACCAATATTAATGGAGTAAGAATTTATCCTGAAGCGGTGAAAGTAAAAGTAGCACTGGACAATGGAGATATTATTGGTGTATCGGCAGAGGAGTATTTAAAATCCTTCCAGACAAGAACTATTGAAAAACCTGCAATTACAATGGAACAAGCTCGTGCAAAAGTAAATCCTAACTTAAAGGTGATGGAAGACCGTCAAGCCATAATTGTGAACGATTTAAATGAAGATGTATTATGTTATGAGTTCCTTGGGACAATGGGTGAGGATACCTATCGAATTTTTATTAATGCAAAAAATGGTTTTGAAGAACAAGTTGATAAACTAAAAAATGCAGAGGCTATTTACGAAGACGTTCTTTAAGGAAAAGCAATTGCTTTTCCTTTTTCTCAATGCTTTATCATGCTATATCTCCTTTCCAGAATAAAACAACTAAGGGAGTAAATAATAAACGAATATGGATATGATGTTGGAGTGGTGGTTATGAAGAGGGTAGAAGGTCTTCTCATTAAAGTCGTGATCATACAGTTTGTGTTTCTTTTCTTATCCCAATTATTTTTTCATCAAATAGATATCTTCCCGCAAATAAAACAACTGACAAGATACGAAGGGGTAAATGAAAATACCTTTACTGAAATTCTCCAAACCTTTCAAGGGGGAGAAAAATAATGCAAAAATAAAGCAGGTGTTCCTGCTTTATTTTTTATTGATCAAAAAAGTTAAAAAAAAGAGGCATTTCTTTAACTTGTGGTAAAATAAAAGAAGACAACAAATGAGACAACCATGATTGTTTAGGAGGATTTATGGAAAAGAAATTATCAATCGCTATTGACGGGCCTGCTGCAGCCGGAAAGAGTACAGTGGCAAAAATTGTGGCAGAAAAACTTTCTTATGTGTATATCGATACTGGTGCGATGTACCGGGCTTTGACATATAAAGCAATCGTAAACCATCTTAATTTAGAAGAAGAAGCGCTTCTTTTTGACATGCTATTATCTACTGATATTAAACTTCTGCCTTCAGATAAAGGTCAATTAGTCTACCTTGACAATAAAGATGTCACTCAAGAGATTCGTACTTCAGATGTAACTAATAATGTTTCTATTGTTTCTATCCATCAAAAGGTTCGTGAAGAAATGGTTAGAAGACAGCAAGATTTTGCCACAAAAGGTGGTGTAGTGATGGACGGACGGGATATCGGAACACATGTATTGCCCGGTGCAGAAGTAAAGGTATTTTTACTTGCCAGTGTTGAGGAAAGAGCTGAAAGGCGCCATATTGAAAACTTACAAAAAGGATTCCCTTCCGATTTAGAAAAATTAAAAGAAGAAATTTCACGGAGAGATAAAATAGACTCAGAGAGAGAAGTTGCTCCATTGAAAAAAGCCGATGATGCAATTGAAATCGATACAACCTCTTTGACCATTCCTAAAGTTGTAGAAAAAATAATGGCTCTGGTGCACGAAAGGATTGGATAAGTGTGACGTTTTATGCATTTGCAAAGTCAGTGGTTTATACTATTTTTAAACCATGGTACAGAATAGAGGCTATCGGAGTGGAAAATTTCCCGAAAGAAGGTGGAGTTCTTCTTTGTGCAAATCATATCCATAATTTTGATCCAATAGTAGTTGGAATCATGGCACCTCGTCCAGTTCATTATATGGCGAAGGAAGAGATTTTTCGTGTCCCATTGCTTGGTGGAATCGTTAGAAAATGTAATGCCTTTCCTGTAAAAAGGGGATTTAGTGACCGAGAGGCGCTTAGAACAGGCTTAAAGATTCTTAAAGAGGGCAACGTTTTTGGACTTTTTCCAGAAGGAACTAGAAGTAAGACTGGGGAGTTAGGGAAAGGGTTGTCGGGGGCAGGATTTTTCGCATTGAGGACTGAGGCAATGGTTGTACCTTGCGCAATTATTGGCCCGTATAAAAGTTTCAAGAGATTAAAAGTGGTTTATGGAAAACCAATAGATATGGATGAAATGAGAAAAGCTAGAGCATCTGCGGATCAGGTTACTGAATTAATTATGTCAGAAATTCATAAACTTATAATAGAGCACCAATAGGTTCTGCTTGACAAAATAGTCTATTTGTAAGAAGTTAATAAAAAGGGATTTTTTTTGAATATTCTTTGCTTTTAAAGTTTGTTTTATATGTGGTGTCTGCTGCGCGGCATTCATCAGATCATATATAGATTTTAGGAGTAAATGGATTAAGGAGGAATACATATGTCGGAAGAATTAAATCAAGTAGAAGTAAAAAGCTTTGAAATTGGAGACAGAGTAACTGGACAAGTTACTAAAGTAGAAGAAAAACAGGTGCTTGTGGCTGTTCAAGGAAGTAAACTAGATGGAATTATTCCCATTAGTGAACTATCAAGTCTGCATATTGAAAAAGCATCCGATGCAGCAGCAGAAGGTGATGAGTTAGAACTTGAAGTTTTAAAAGTAGAGGAAGAAGCATTGATTCTTTCAAAAAGAAAAGTTGATGCAGAAAAGGCATGGGAGAGCTTAGAACAACAATTCCAAAATGGTGAGGTTTTTGAGACAGAAGTAAAGGATGTCGTAAAAGGCGGCCTCGTTGTGGATCTTGGCGTTCGCGGCTTTGTTCCTGCATCACTTGTAGAAGCACATTTTGTCGAGGATTTCAGCGATTACAAAGGGCGTACGCTTTCCTTTAAGATTGTTGAACTTGATAAAGAAAAGAACCGCTTAATCCTTTCACATCGAGTAGTTGTGGAAGAAGAAAAAGGTAAACAAAAACAAAATCTTCTTGATGAACTTAAAGTAGGCCAAGTAATTGATGGAACAGTTCAAAGAATAACTGATTTTGGAGCATTTGTTGATATTGGAGGAATCGATGGTCTTGTTCATATTTCACAAATATCCTATGAGCATGTTGATAAGCCATCAGATGTTGTTCAAGAAGGTCAACAGGTTAAAGTAAAGGTATTAAGTGTGGATCGCGATAATGAAAGAATTTCTTTATCAATTAAAGAAACACTTCCAGGACCATGGTTCAATATTTCTGAAAAAGCACCTAAGGGGAGTATTTTAGATGGTACTGTTAAAAGATTAGTTTCTTATGGTGCTTTTGTCGAAGTCTTTCCAGGTGTAGAAGGCCTTGTTCATATTTCACAAATTGCCCATAAGCACATTGGAACACCGCATGAAGTTCTAAAAGAAGGGCAAATTGTAAAAGTAAAAGTTCTTGAAGTGAATGAACAAGATCAACGTCTATCATTGAGCATAAAAGAATTGCTTGAGAAAGAGGTAGAGGAAAACATTGATTATGAGCTTCCTGAAGAGTCAAAAGGCTTCCAGCTTGGTGAAGTTATTGGAGATAAATTAAAGAATCTAAGAAAATAATGGTGATTTAAGTGTCTAGATCTGAACGAAAATGGGATCACATTCGCTTTGCTCTGCAAAATCAGCAAAACCGTTCAACAGTTTTCGATGATATAAATTTTATTCACCAAAGCTTACCGAATATCAGTGTAACCGATGTTCGATTAGACCATTCAATTGGCGAACTTTCTTTAAGTTCGCCAATTTTTATCAATGCGATGACTGGCGGCGGGGGTGAAAAGACCTATCAGATTAACAAAGAACTGGCAATGGCTGCAAAATTGACTGGCTTAGCTATGGCCGTAGGGTCTCAAATGTCTGCTATAAAGGATAAGGGCGAAAGATATACATATGAAATAGTTCGAAAAGAGAATCCACAAGGGATTATAATAGCTAATTTAGGTAGCGAAGCAACAGCAGAGAATGCCAAAATCGCAATTAATATGATTGAGGCCAATGCCTTGCAAATCCATTTAAATGTTATACAAGAACTAACGATGCCTGAAGGGGATCGAGATTTTTCGGGTGCCTTAAAAAGAATTGAGACAATTGTTAAAGCGGTAGATGTTCCTGTTTTTGTTAAAGAAGTAGGTTTCGGGATGACAAAGGAAACAGTAAAAACTCTTTCACAAGTCGGCGTCGCTGGGGTTGATATTGGGGGCTCCGGGGGAACAAATTTCGCAGAAATAGAAAATAAGCGTCGAGAAAAAAGTTTCCCATTTTTTAATGGATGGGGCATTCCTACGCCAATTTCTATCATTGAAGCCGCATTAAATTCTGATGAAATTTCCATTATTGGGTCAGGTGGTTTTTTAACAGGACATGACATTGCCAAGGGCATTGCTTTGGGTGCAAATGCAATCGGTATGGCAGGTTTTTTCTTGCGGATTCTAGTTGAAAATGGATTAGAAGCATTACAGAAAGAAATCGAAACACTGCACAATGAATTAATAATGATTATGACTGCACTGGGAGCAAAAAACATTTCTGATTTAAAAAAAGTGCCGCTGATCATCTCAGGCGAAACCTATCATTGGTTAAATCAAAGAGGAATTGATACGAAACAATACAGCTGTCGTTCCATTAAATAAAGGCTATCGTCATTTGCTGAAGGGTTCCATGGTTTAGGTTCAAAACAGTTAAATGACATAGAAAATGGCGTACTAAAACTGCTTTCAGTTTTAGCACGCCATTTTTAATATTCATTGGAATAAATGACAATGAAATTAAGGTTTCTCCTTATTTCAACTAAAGCAACCGATCTTGCAATAAGAAAAAAACGCTGATAAGGGCAGCTAATCAGGGTACTTACGCTTTTCTTATATTATCCATTATCTTTTACCATCATTTAAACCACGTGCCTCTTCAGGACTAGAAAGCTTGGTTGCACCTGGGTAGTGCAATGCCTGATCTCGGTCTGACTCAACTCTTCTGCTTGCTTTTATTTTTTTTTCTTGGCGGTCTTCTCCCATTCATCCACACCTCCTCTTAATAAGATGAATCAAATTGGAAATATTATTCAAGGAAGTATGAAAGTACATAAAGATTACCAATAATAAAAATAATAGGAGGTGAGTGAAATGGAGGGGGCAATGTTTTATTGGATAAGTTGGTTCTTTTGGGTGTACCTTACTTTTTTGCTAAATAAAAAGAATCCATATCGGTTAAAACTGTCAGTAATCATTCTCATATTGATATTTTTATCCAATTTTCAGTTTATGGTTGGAATCTTTGAAATACAAGCTGGTGGATTATTTATATTAATCACTTCTTTTATATTTATTAGCCAGGAAAAACGAGGAGCAATTATCTATTATTTTATTTGTTCATTAATCGTGTTGATTGCTTATGTAACCTTCCATTTATTCGAGATCTTTGACCCTATTTGGATTATCATAAAAAAAGAGTGGATGATGGGAATTGTCTTTGGGTATTTAGCCATTCTTTTGCAAAAGACATTAAAAGGGCGATTGTTAATTGTGATTTGCGGAACCATGCAGGGTGAATTTTTACATGCTTATATCTTGAATAAAATTCCTTTTCCATATAAAATCGGAGCTTTCGAATATCTTGACGTTTGTGCCTTAATTGCTGCATTACTTGTAGGATGGAGTTTATTAGAAAATGCAGGGGCGATCTTACAAAGCCACTTTCATTTTTTTGAAAAAGGAAAGCAAAAAACATCATGAAAAAAGATTCTAGTTAAGCTTTTGATTGCGGGAAAGGATTAACATTGATAAAATAATAAAGTTAGGCCCTTCTATATGACAGAAGGGTTTCTTTACTGAATAAGAACCTTATGGATTTAATGCTAACATTAAAATAAGTTTTTTCAATATAAGAAAGGATGGCGATCATAATGGTAAAACCAGTTATTGCCATTGTTGGACGACCTAACGTTGGAAAATCAACGATCTTTAATCGAATTGTCGGTGAACGTATTTCCATTGTTGAGGATATTCCGGGAGTAACAAGAGATCGTATTTATAGTTCAGGTGAATGGTTGACACATGATTTTAATGTAATCGATACAGGTGGAATTGATATTGGTGATGAACCGTTTCTTGAGCAAATTCGTCAGCAGGCAGAAGTGGCGATTGATGAAGCAGATGTTATTATCTTCTTAACAAATGGACGAGAAGGGGTAACCGCTGCAGATGAAGAAGTTGCAAAAATATTATATAAGTCTAAAAAACCCATTGTATTAGGGGTTAATAAAATCGATAATCCTGAAATGCGTGAGCAAATTTATGATTTTTATTCTCTAGGATTTGGTGAACCCATCCCCGTTTCAGGTTCACACGGATTAGGCCTTGGTGATTTATTGGACGAGGCTGCAAAACACTTTCCGAAAAACAAGCCATTAGTATATGATGATGATGTGATCAAGTTTTCCTTAATTGGACGGCCAAATGTCGGAAAGTCATCGCTTGTAAATGCGATTTTGGGTGAGGACCGTGTAATCGTCAGCAATATTGCAGGCACAACACGTGATGCAGTCGATTCACAATATACGTATAATGGGCAAAAATATGTCATCATTGATACAGCAGGAATAAGAAAAAAAGGTAAAGTGTATGAGAGTACCGAAAAATATAGTGTTCTCCGTGCACTTAGGGCGATTGAACGTTCCGATGTCGTTCTTGTAGTTATTAATGCTGAAGAAGGAATCATTGAGCAAGATAAGAAGATTGCCGGATATGCCCATGAGGCAGGCCGTGCCGTTGTCATTGTGGTTAATAAGTGGGATGCGATTGAAAAAGATGAGAAGACAATGAAAGAGCTGGAACAAAAGATTAGGGAACATTTCTTATTTCTAAGTTATGCTCCAATTGTGTTTTTATCTGCAAAAACGAAAAAGAGGATTCATACCCTGCTGCCAATGATTGATACCGCAAGTGAAAACCATTCCATGAGGGTTGAAACAAGTGTGTTAAATGATGTTATTATGGATGCGGTCGCCATGAATCCGACACCAACTGATAAAGGAAAACGCTTGAAAATTTATTATGCTACACAAGTAGCAGTTAAACCCCCTACATTTGTTGTTTTTGTCAATGAACCTGAATTATTGCATTTCTCCTATGAGAGGTTTCTTGAAAATCGAATTAGAGACGCTTTTGGATTTGAGGGAACCCCTATCAAAATTTATGCCAGAGAAAGAAAATAAGATGAGGCGGGTGTACGATAATGCAGGATAAAAAAACGGCTATAGCCGTTGTAGGCGCTGGAAGCTGGGGAACAGCATTAGCGATTGTTCTAGCAGATAATGCTCATGAGGTTCGTCTATGGAGCCATAATGAAGACCAAGTAAAGGAAATCAATGAATATCATACAAATAAAAAATATTTGCCTGAAATTATTTTGCCAGAATTAATTGTTGGCTATGCTTCATTAAGTGATGCTTTATCAGGAGTGGACACAGTTATTTTAGCTGTTCCTACAAAGGCTATTCGCGAAGTTCTTAGGAAAATCCGTGCAGTACAAGCAGTTCCTATTACGATTGCACATGTTAGTAAAGGAATTGAGCCAGATACGCTGTTACGAATAACCGAAATGATTAATGAAGAAATGCCAAAAGAGCTCTTAAAAGACGTTGTCGTCCTTTCAGGCCCAAGTCATGCTGAAGAGGTTAGCCTTAGGCACCCAACAACAGTAACGGTTGCTTCAGAAAATATGGAAGCTGCTGAAAAGATCCAAGACTTATTCATCAATCATAATTTTCGTGTATACACGAATTCAGATGTAATTGGTGTTGAAATTGGCGGTGCATTAAAAAATATTATTGCATTAGCTGCAGGTATAACAGATGGACTTGGCTATGGGGATAATGCTAAGGCGGCCTTGATAACCCGTGGATTAGCGGAAATAGCACGTCTTGGTACAAAAATGGGTGCAAATCCGTTAACATTTTCAGGATTAACAGGAATAGGCGATTTAATTGTTACATGTACTAGTGTCCATTCGAGGAACTGGAGAGCTGGCAATTTACTTGGTAAGGGGAAAACACTAGATGAAGTTCTTGATAATATGGGAATGGTCGTTGAGGGTGTAAGAACAACCAAAGCAGCTTATCAGCTAGCTAAAAAGTATGATGTCACTATGCCTATTACCTCTGCACTTTACAACGTACTATTTAATGGTAAGAACCCAAAAGATGCAGTTGATGTGTTAATGGCTCGTGGGAAAACTCATGAGATGGAAGATTTAGTGAATGTGCTTGATGAAAAATAATACTGAAGACTAAAATTGTGCTTTATCAAAAATAAATTAGGCGTTCATATGATGCGCTTTTTATCTAAATTGCATACAATGCAACGAAGCATCCTGGTAGTATGACGCTGGAGAATGGGTTATTTAGTCCAATTTACTGAAGTAGAGAATTCGCCCCTCTTTACTTCAGTTTTTTTTGGCCCAAAGGAAGGATAACTTTCTTTTTATGCATAAGAGCAACTACGCCTCTGTCTTCGCCTTAAGGGGCTTGCCTATGGAAGAGTTTTTTATTTTTTTTACAACATTAACCTATGGTATAATAGCAGTCGAAAAAGGGGGAATGATGTTTGTCACCAGGTATGTTAAAAATGTGGATATCAATTGCCGGTATGGCTCTTATGTTTCTTGCGATCATAACCATTTATTTAAGCAGGTATAAATTAAAAGGGGTTTTCCGGGTTTTGACAGCAATTATCGCTTATATATTTTTGATTGTTTCAGGATTGACTCTGCTGATTGTATTCCTTGGATAACAAGATTAAATACATAGATAAAAAGGTGATTTTATGAAAAGAAACATGCTAGGCTTTTTTCTTGTTTTAACAGTAATGCTGTTATCAGGATGTATGTACCCTAAAGAAGAATTGGAACAGAATCAAATCCCTTATAAAGATCAAATCCAAGCAGTGCAAACTGCTGTGGATGACTTTAGGAAGGACAATGGAGGGATTCTGCCGATTAAAACTAAGGAGGCGGATACACCTATATATCAAAAATATCCGATTGACTTTAAAAAAATTGCTCCTAAGTACATGGCTGAACCTCCAGGAAATGCCTTTGAAAGCGGAGGGGTTTTTCAATATGTACTCGTTGATGTGGAAACCAATCCTACTGTTAAATTACTTGACTTACGGATGACAGAAACCATTCGTGATATTAAATTAAGAATAAAAACAAACGGTTTTCCACCCTATAAAAAACAGATTTCCAAAAATGTGTTTTCACTGGATTATAAACAATTAGGATATAAGGAGCCTCCATATGTTAGTAGTCCCTTTACGAATCAAAACCTCTCCTTGGTCATAACAGGGGATGCTGAGGTTTACGTGGATTATCGGCCAGACCTTTATCAAGCACTTAAGAAAACAGACTTAGTTCTAAAACCTGGCGAGGATATTCGCTCCATTTTAGTGAATGACTCGATGTTTGTTCCGGCATATTCTTTACCGTACACGGTTGATTCCAATGGTAAGGAACCCGTTTTTCTCGAAGAATAATATTTTTTATCACTTTGAAATTTGTTAACACTCTAGTTCAGCACACTGCGACAAGTGGCCATCCGCTCCTCCCTACGATAAGTTAACATCGAAACGACTATAGCTCCGTGTTGTCTAGCTCTAGCGCCTGTTCAAGGTGCTTCTGCTTTTCGTTTTTCCTTTATTTCAGTCGGAGTGGGCCCCTGGCCTGTTGTGCGCTATACGGGTGCTTCCGCTTTTATTTTTAGTCATAACCCTTCTCCTTAGAAATATATTGTAGGAGAAGGGTTTTTTTATGTTGAAAAATAATATCGTGATATGGATATTTTGGTGTTTCCATACACGTGTCCATAGTTAGAAACCCTCCATAAATTGAAATGTTCAGCGAATTACAGATATCAGGGCACCTAACGATTTTTTAATAAGGGGGGTAAAAATTTTTAGAAAAGTGTCATAACAAGATAGGACAACGTCATAAACATATACTGTCCAAAAATACCTAATATGGATGAAATTATCCCACTTTACTCTATGATCAGGAGGGGATCACTTGGAAAAGGTCGATATTTTTAAAGATATTGCCGAAAGAACAGGCGGCGATATTTATTTAGGAGTAGTAGGAGCAGTACGAACAGGAAAGTCAACTTTTATTAAAAAATTTATGGAGCTTGTTGTTTTGCCGAATATAAACAGTGAGGCAGAGAGATCAAGGGCACAAGATGAGCTGCCGCAAAGTGCAGCCGGAAAAACAATCATGACAACCGAGCCGAAATTTGTGCCAAATCAGGCAGCAACTGTTCATGTCGATGAGGGCCTTAATGTTAATATCAGACTGGTTGACTGTGTTGGGTATACTGTACCGGGTGCTAAAGGCTATGAGGATGAAAATGGACCGAGAATGATTAATACACCTTGGTACGAAGAACCTATACCGTTTCACGAAGCGGCCGAGATTGGAACAAGAAAAGTAATACAGGAACATTCCACAATAGGGGTAGTCGTCACAACGGATGGAACAATTGGAGAGATTCCTCGAAGTAACTATATTGAAGCGGAAGAAAGAGTGATTGATGAGCTGAAGGAAGTTGGCAAACCATTTATCATGGTTGTTAACAGTGCACAGCCATACCATCCTAGCACCGAAACACTTAGATCAAGTTTAGCTGAAAAATATGATATTCCTGTAATTGCAATGAGTGTTGAAAGCATGCGTGACAGCGATGTCCTCAATGTCCTTCGCGAGGCACTTTACGAGTTCCCAGTACTTGAGGTTAATGTCAACCTTCCAAGCTGGGTAATGGTGCTGAGAGAAAACCATTGGCTCCGTGAAAGCTATCAAGAGGCTGTAAAGGATACAGTAAAAGATATCAAGAGATTACGAGATGTTGATCGTGTAGTTCAGCAGTTTAGTGACTTTGATTTTATTGAGCGAGCGGGCTTAGCGGGGATAGAGATGGGTTCAGGTGTTGCAGAAATCGATTTGCTTGCCCCAGATGAATTATATGATGATATTTTAAAAGAAATTGTTGGGGTAGAAATCAGAGGGAAAGATCATCTTCTTGAACTAATGCAGGATTTTGCCCATGCAAAAGCAGAATATGATCACATTTCAGATGCCTTAAAAATGGTGAAACAGACAGGTTACGGGATTGCCTCACCAACCCTTTCTGATATGAGCCTTGAGGAACCGGAAATCATCCGTCAAGGTGCAAGGTTTGGAGTTAGGTTAAGAGCAGTAGCGCCATCGATTCACATGATTAAGGTTGATGTAGAATCAGAATTTGCCCCTATAATTGGCACGGAAAAACAAAGTGAGGAGCTTGTCCGCTACCTAATGCAGGACTTCGAGGATGATCCATTATCGATTTGGAATTCTGATATCTTTGGGCGCAGCCTAAGTTCCATCGTCCGTGAAGGGATCCAAGCTAAGCTTTCCTTGATGCCGGAGAATGCAAGATATAAATTAAAAGAAACTTTAGAGAGAATCATAAACGAAGGGTCAGGCGGCTTAATTGCCATTATCCTATAGATTTTCGGACTCCCGATCGGAGTCTTTTTTTATTGTGTGCCCAGCAATCGTATAAGGGAAAACCTCACGTACGGTTTGATGAGGAGAACTGAAAGTAAAAGAGATGGCCGAAAGGATATCCCTCTGAAATCAGTTTCTTACTCTACTTTGTGACAATATTTTAACCAAAAAAGTCCAAAATAGTAGAATTTTGTCGAACGAAAGAAAAGATTACCATAATTTCATGAAATCTTCTTGCTATGCTGAATTGATTATGATAATCTTTTAACAGAATTACGTTATAGTGCTTGGAACCTTATATTCCTTATTAAAAAAAGAATTATGTCACTTAAAAAGTCGATATGTGCTAAATTGGTAATAAAAACGCGCTATGACGTATAGAAATTAGAAAAATTGTTTAGAAATGTAGATAAGTAATCTTATTTACGAATCTTGATCAATTCTTTGGGAGGAGGTGAATGGCATGAACAAGACAGAACTTATTAATGCAGTTGCTGAAGCTAGCGAGCTTTCAAAAAAGGACGCTACAAAAGCAGTTGATGCTGTTTTTGATGCAATTTTAGATGCTTTAAAAAATGGTGATAAAGTACAATTAATTGGTTTTGGTAACTTTGAAGTACGCGAGCGTGCGGCACGTAAAGGTCGTAACCCTCAAACAGGTGAAGAAATCGAAATCGCTGCTAGCAAGGTTCCAGCTTTCAAACCAGGTAAAGCGCTTAAAGACGCAGTAAAATAATTACATAAATTATTGCTTTAAGCGATTGCTAAAGCAAAAAGGTCATGGGAATATTCCATGGCCTTTTTTCTTTTTTATAATCCACATGATGAAAAAGAATTTTGTTTTTTGCCTGTAAAGAAAGGATTGTGCTAATATGTACTTGTCGTCTATACTTGATAGATATACTCTAGGAGGTATTCGTTATGGTAGAAGTAAACCGTGCCCAAATTGAAGAGGCGGTGCGTTTAATATTAGAAGCAATCGGTGAAGAGCCAAATCGTGAAGGTCTGCTTGACACACCAAAAAGAGTGGCAAAAATGTATGAGGAAGTGTTCAGCGGATTAAATGAGGATCCAAAGCAGCATTTTGAGACAATTTTTAGTGAAGACCATGAAGAATTAGTGTTAGTGAAGGATATTCCGTTTTACTCGATGTGCGAACATCATCTCGTCCCATTCTTTGGAAAAGCACATGTGGCCTACATTCCGCAAAACGGCCGTGTCACGGGCTTAAGTAAATTAGCACGGGCTGTTGAGGCAGTTGCCAAAAGACCGCAGCTTCAAGAAAGGATTACCTCGACCATCGCAGACAGCATGATGGAAAAGCTAGAGCCCCATGGGGTTATGATAGTGGTTGAAGCAGAGCATATGTGCATGACGATGCGCGGTGTAAAAAAGCCGGGCTCAAAAACAGTTACAACTGCAGTTCGCGGCGTTTTTGCAGATGATGCAATTGCTCGTTCTGAGGTGCTTTCCTTAATAAAATAGTAGTGTCGATTATTTCTAACATATTTGGAGTGATTAAATTGGAAAAGCGCAATCAGCAAAATAATGATTATGTAGTCATTAAAGCTATAGAAGATGGTGTAAGTGTAATCGGTTTAACTAGAGGTACAGATACAAGATTCCATCATTCAGAAAAGCTTGATAAGGGTGAGGTACTAATAGCTCAATTTACGGAGCATACTTCAGCAATCAAAATTAGGGGAGAGGCAAAAATTCTCACCCAATTTGGTGAAATAGAAAGTGAAATGAAGAAATAAGCAGGGCTTTTCTAATCAGAATGTAATAAGTCAAAGTCGTATAGTGATGATTATTTTGTGAATTCCTGCCCATAGGATGCCTTTTATGATATAATGTTGTCTGTCTTGTGTTAAAGAAATTAGACTATGATTTTCTTTATATCATGGGCATGAATTTTTCTTTCCAAAAGATAAAGAAAACTCGCCGATTGGCAAGCCGCTAGGTGAAGACAGAGGCGTAGTTGCACTTATGCCTGATTGGAAAGTTATACTTTCCTATCGGCAAATAAAAATACATAGAATATTACTTCGTGGAAGCAAGGGTGATTTGAGTGCAGGATATTCGACAAAAATTTACAATTATTAGGGAGCAAATCGAGAAAAAGGTTTTTGATTCATACTTGCTCGATTACATTGAAACCCCTATTATTGACGATGATAAGCTTCTTGTCCTCATCTCAATAATGGATCGGCTTGAATTGTCATTTCGTGATATCCAGAACTATGCTTTATCAACTATGTTAATTCAAATTGCCCTTGATACCCATGAACATATTTCCAATGAATCAAAAGATGAAAAAAATCGTCAGTTAACAGTTCTCGCCGGGGATTATTTTAGCGGCTTATATTATAAACTTCTTGCCGATTCAGAAGATATTATGATGATTAAATCACTTTCAAAAGGGGTAAAAGAAGTCAACGAAAATAAGATTTTTATTTACCAATGTAATCTTGAGGGAATAGAAAAACTGATGAATAGTATTAAGAGGATTGAAAGTTCTATACTTACAAAGTTCTCCGATTATTTTAAAGTAGATATATGGAATGATTTTATTGCTAATTTTTTATTTTTTAAAAGGTTACTAAATGAAAAAAAGCAATATTTTCATTCGGAAAGCTCCATATTGTTTGAATCCTTGAAGAATATTATCTTCCCTGGTAATGAAACAAAATTGAAAGAATTATCAGGTGAGCAGCGAAATCATTTATTACAGATTTGCGACCATTATCTAGAACTTTCAAAACAAGTGATTGAAAAAGGAGTAAAACAGCTTCCTTACTGTAATGACTTACTTGAAAAAAGGATTACGTTGTTGTTGAATCAATACCAGCCATATGCAAAAACTTTTGTGGAAGAAGGGTAAAAAATGCAGCAATCGAAAGAACAGCGCGTTCACAATGTGTTTGAAAAGATATCTGATAACTATGATAAAATGAACTCAGTTATTAGTTTTCAGCAGCACATCAAGTGGCGGAAGGACACCATGAAAAGAATGAATGTTCAGCATGGTGCAAAAGCTCTCGATGTTTGCTGTGGAACGGCTGATTGGACAATTGCCTTAGCTGAAGCAGTAGGTCCGACTGGTGAAGTGACTGGGTTAGATTTTAGCCAAAATATGTTGAATGTCGGAATTGAAAAGGTTAACGGCCTGGGGCTTCGTCAGGTTAATTTAATCCATGGTAACGCAATGGAACTGCCCTTTCCTGATAATAGCTTTGATTATGTTACGATTGGCTTTGGATTAAGGAATGTCCCTGATTACTTACAGGTATTAAAAGAAATGTATCGGGTTGTAAAGCCGGGTGGTATTGCTGTCTGTCTTGAGACATCACAGCCTACTTTAATTGGCTATAAACAGCTATATTATTTTTATTTCCGATTTATTATGCCGATGTTTGGAAAATTGTTAGCAAAGAGCTATAGAGAATATGCTTGGCTTCATGAATCAGCACGTGATTTTCCGGGAATGAGGGAGCTTGCCAAAATGTTTGAACAAGCGGGCTTCAACGAAGTGAAATTCAAATCGTATAGCGGGGGTGCGGCCGCTGTTCATATTGGCAAAAAAAATTAATATATTGATATTGAAGACAGGATGAAAAGCTGGGTGAATACAAATGAAATTAAAAATGATGTATTCATTTTTGAATTCGGATATTAACATAATCGAAAAAGAGTTGGAAGAGACAATTCAAACTGAGTCTCTTCTTTTGAAACAAGCATCGATGCATACATTACAAGCCGGAGGAAAAAGAATTCGTCCTGTTTTTGTTTTGCTTGCGGGTAAATTTGGTCATTATGATATACATGTGATGAAAAATGTTGCTGTTGCCCTTGAACTTATTCATATGGCATCCCTTGTCCATGATGATGTAATTGATGATGCTGATCTTCGCAGAGGCCAGCCAACAGTTAAATCAAAATGGGATAATAAAATTGCGATGTATACAGGCGACTTTGTTTTTGCCCTCGCATTAGAATTAATGACAAATATCGAAAAACATGCTGCCCATAAAATTTTAGCAAATACGATCGTTGAAGTGACTGTAGGGGAAATTCAGCAGATAAAAGACAAATACCGTTTTAATCAAAACCTCAGGGATTATCTTCGTAGAATCAAGAGAAAGACCGCCTTGTTAATTGCTGTCAGCTGCCAATTAGGTGCAATTGCTGCAGGAGTTGAAGAGTCCTACCATAAGAAACTTTTCCGTTTTGGGTATTTCGTGGGGATGTCCTATCAAATTATCGATGATATTTTGGATTTCACCTCTACCGAGAAGGCATTAGGGAAGCCGGCAGGAAGTGATCTTTTACAAGGTAATATTACGGCTCCAGCCCTTTTTGCAATGGAAAATGACGATATTCGAAGGGAAATTGAAAAGGTTCATGAGAATATGGCTCCTGATGATATTTTAAAAATAATTTCCCTTATAAAACAGTCAGGTGCAATTGAAAAGTCATTTGCTCTGAGTGATCTCTATTTAGATAAAGCTTTAGCTGTATTAGAAGAATTACCTGAAAATAAAGCCAAAAAAACACTTCGAGATATTGCAAAATATATTGGAAGAAGAAAATTCTAACTTACATATTTTTTAAACTTAGAAAAGGTAGAATAAGCTTTTCAATGTTGCTAAATATTCAAAAAAGTGATAACATTTTCCATGGATTGTTCTCTTGAAACAATCAATATACATAATCATTTAGGAGTGGAATTCATGGAAAAAACTTTTTTAATGGTAAAGCCGGACGGCGTACAGCGTAATTTAATTGGAGAAATCGTTGCACGATTTGAAAGAAAGGGCTTCCAATTGGTTGGAGCTAAATTAATGAGCATCCCAACTGAACTTGCTGAAGAACATTATGGCGAGCACAAGGAACGACCATTCTTTGGTGAATTAGTTGATTTCATTACATCCGGCCCGGTTTTCGCAATGGTTTGGCAAGGTGAAAATGTCATCGCAACGGCTAGGCAAATGATGGGCTCTACTAATCCAAAGGATGCGGCTCCTGGTACGATTCGCGGTGATTTTGGATTAACCGTTGGTAAAAATGTTATTCATGGTTCTGATTCACCAGCAAGCGCAGAGCGAGAAATCGGCTTGTTTTTTAAAGATACTGGAGTAGTTGAGTATTCTAAATTAGTTAACGAATGGATTTATTAATTTGACATTAAAAAGGCACTTGTATGTAACTATACAAGTGCCTTATTTTGTAATCGTATACAAAAATTTTCCCTCTATTTTCTGAATTATTATACTATGTTTATTGAGCGTGATATGATATATTGATACATAATTCTTTAATGAGTTGAAGGGGGAAAGAGTATGGGAATGAGATACTTAACTGCTGGTGAATCCCATGGGCCACAGCTAACAACAATTATAGAAGGTCTGCCAGCTGGAATGCCGCTTGAGGCTATGGATATAAATGAGGAGTTGGCAAGACGTCAAAAGGGCTATGGACGTGGAAGACGGATGCAAATTGAGAAAGATACAGCAGAAATTGTATCTGGTGTACGTCATGGAAAAACATTAGGATCACCAATTGCACTAGTAGTGAAAAACAATGACTGGAAGCATTGGACAACTATCATGGGTATAGAAGCAATAGAAGATGGACAAGAGGATGAAATAAAACGTAAGGTGACACGGGCAAGACCAGGACATGCCGATTTAAATGGTGCTATTAAATATGGGCATCGGGATATGAGAAATGTTCTAGAACGTTCTTCAGCACGAGAGACAACCGTTAGAGTAGCAGCTGGTGCTGTTGCCAAGAAGCTTTTATCCCTTGTTGGCATTGAGCTAGTTTCACATGTAGTAGAAATTGGCGGAATAAAAGCCAATGTAGATCCTTTTCTAACGGTAGAGGCCATAAAGGAACGGACTGAAAATTCTCCCGTAAGGGTGGCAGACTCAAATGTTGAGCAGGAAATGATGAATGCTATTGATGACGCAAAGAAAAATGGCGACTCTATTGGCGGGGTTGTTGAGGTTATTGCGACAGGAATTCCGGCAGGAGTGGGAAGCTATGTTCATTACGATCGTAAATTAGATGGAAAATTAGCAGCAGCAATAATGAGTATAAACGCTTTTAAAGGTGTGGAAATCGGAATTGGATTTGAAGCAGCAAGGAAACCCGGAAGTGAAGTACATGATGAGATTGCCTGGGACCAGGAGAGAGGGTATTACCGTAAAACAAACCGGCTGGGAGGGTTTGAAGGCGGAATGACTACGGGGATGCCAATTGTGGTCAGAGGCGTAATGAAACCAATCCCGACACTATATAAACCATTAATGAGTGTTGATATCGAAACGAAAGAGCCGTTTTCTGCGAGTGTCGAACGTTCTGACAGCTGTGCAGTACCTGCTGCAGCAGTTGTTGCGGAGCATGTAGTTGCCTGGGAACTTGCGAACGCACTTGTTGAACAATTTTACAGTGACCGTTTTAATACATTTGCCGATGAAATAAATAGGCAGCGAGAATATGCGAGGGAGTTTTAATGGAAACCGTACAAATCCAAACCGAGTCGAAAAAGTATCATGTCTTTGTTGGTGAAGGGATAAGAACAGAACTTGGTACTTTTTTAACCAATCATTTTACAAATCTAACAAGAATATTAATAATTACTGATGAAACCGTTGGTAAGTTGCATCTCGAAAAGCTGCAGCTTGTTCTAAAACCGTGGAATCCCGTTATTTTTACTGCACCTAGCGGTGAAAAGGCAAAAACCTTTGAAATTTATTATGAGGCTCTATCAACAGCACTTGAGAATCATCTTGATCGGAAATCTGTCATTATATCTTTTGGCGGTGGTGCGGTTGGGGATTTGTCGGGTTTCGTTGCTGCTTCCTATATGAGAGGGATCCCTTTTATTCAAGTTCCCACTACCATCCTAGCTCATGATAGTGCTGTTGGCGGAAAAGTTGCAATCAACCACCCGCTTGGAAAAAATATGATTGGTGCTTTTTATCAACCGGAAGCTGTATTTTATGATCTAGAACTGTTAAAAACACTGCCAATTAAAGAAATTCGTTCTGGGTTTGCTGAGGTAATTAAACATGCACTTATTGCAGATCCTAATTTTTATCATTGGTTAACAACGAATGTTGATGATTTGAAATCTTTAACATTTGAGCAATTATCGGATTCTTTGGTAAAAGGTATAAGAATTAAAAATAATTTTGTTTCACAGGATGAAAGAGAAACTGGAATACGTGCATATTTGAATTTTGGGCATACGCTTGGACATGCAATTGAATCAGAAATGGGGTATGGAAATATCACCCATGGTGAAGCAGTTATGATCGGGATGATTTTCGCTTTAAAATTAAGCAATGTACTTCTGGGGCTATCGTTTCATTTAACCGAATTTATCGAATGGGTTACGACATTAGGATATAAAACAAACATACCGGAACAGCTTTCTTTTGAGAATCTGATTCTCAAAATGAAACAGGATAAGAAATCGGTTGGCGAGTCTATTCGATTTGTGTTACTAGATAAAGTGGGACAGCCAAGGCTTCAAGAAATATCTGAAGAAGTTTTATTAAAAGAGCTTAAAAGTTTTTAGTACAAGGGGGATTATCATGATCAGAGGGGTGAGGGGAGCAACGACGGTTAACGAAAATACTGAAGAAGCTATTGTTTCTGCCACAGTGGAGCTTTTGGCTAAGCTAATTGAGGTTAATCATATTCAACCAGATTCCGTCGCCTCCGTATTAATTTCAACCACCGAAGATATTAATGCTGCATTTCCGGCAAAGGCGTTGCGGAAATTTGCTGAATGGACATATGTACCTGTCATGTGTATGCGAGAAATACCTGTTCCGAATGCTTTGAAAATGTGCATTAGAATTATGATGCATGTGGATACAGACATAGCGCAGGATAAGATTGTTCATGTATATTTAAAGGAAGCAAAGGTATTAAGACCAGACCTTGGCAGTAATTTGGTATAATAAAAATATCTTATGCTAAAAAAAGTATGACAATCAGAACGAATGGAGTGGGGAAAATGAGATGGAAAGAGCAGTTATATACACTGACACCCTATAAACCAGGAAAATCAATTGAGGCAGTCAAAAAACAATTTAAATTGGATCGTATTGTTAAGCTTGCATCTAATGAAAATCCTTTTGGATGCTCAGAAAAAGCACTTTCAGCCCTTCAATCATATCAAACAAGTTTGGCACTTTATCCTGATGGTTACGCTACTCATTTAAGAGAGACACTTTCAGCGTTTTTACAGGTTGATGAGGATGAATTAATATTAGGGAATGGCTCAGATAACTTAATTCAAATTATTTCAAGGGCGCTACTGCACCCAATGGCCAGTACCATTATGGCAACACCAACCTTTTCTCAATATAAGCACAATGCAATGATTGAAGGGGCAATTATTAAGGAGATCCCTATTGTCAACGGAGACCATAATTTAGATGCCATGCTTGAGGCAATTGACGAGACGACGAACATCATTTGGCTCTGTAGTCCTAATAATCCTACGGGTACATATATTCCAAAAAATAAATTAATTCCATTTTTAGAAAAGGTGCCATCACATATCCTCGTAGTGCTTGATGAAGCGTATTATGAATATGTAGTCGCGGAAGATTACTATAATGCAATCAGTTTAACACGTAAGTATGAAAACCTAATTGTGCTTAGAACTTTTTCTAAAATATATGGACTTGCTGCACTACGGGTTGGGTATGGGGTGGCGAATCGTGCCATCATCAAAGCACTTGAACCTGTAAGGGAACCATTTAATGTGAATACTTTAGGTCAATTAGCAGCGTGTGAAGCGATCAAGGATCAGGAATTTGTCGAAGTTTGCAAAGGAAAAAATAGACAGGGTCTGGCACAGTTTTATAAATTCTGCGAGAAGCATCATCTTGAATTTTACTCTACCCAGACTAATTTTATTTTAATTGATTTTAAAGTTGATGGGGATGAGCTTTTTCAATATTTACAAACGCGAGGATATATCGTACGCTCTGGAAAACCTCTTGGTTTCCCTACGGCGGTTAGAATTACGGTGGGCTCTTCTGAACAAAATGAAGGTGTCCTTAAGGCATTGAGCGAATATTTAGAAGCGGACTGAGGAGAGAAGTTCTCTCTAACTAGGGGGATTTAAATTGAAAGGCCGGGTTTTTGTTATTGGCTTAGGATTAATTGGTGGTTCCTTAGCATTATGTATCAAGAAGGAACATAATGAAGCAGTGATTGTAGGATATGATATAAATAACGAACAGGCAAGACTTGCAAAAATGCTCGGAGTCATTGATGATATAGCGGAAAATATTTGTGATGGTGCCATTGATGCTGAATTAATCATTATTGCAGCACCTGTAAACGAAACGAAGGAAATTATCCATTTGTTATCTGAACTTCCGCTTAATCCAGAGGTAATCGTAACAGATACAGGCAGTACAAAAGGCAGAATAGTTGAAAGTGCCACTAGCTTAAAGCAGAAAGGTATTACCTTTATCGGTGGCCATCCAATGGCTGGTTCACATAAAAGCGGTGTTACGGCTGCAAAAGAAATTTTATTTGAAAATGCCTTTTATCTGTTAACGCCAGAAGAACATATAGAAGATATAAAACTTGAAACATTGAAAGAATGGTTAATCGGAACAAATGCCAAATTTCTAACCGTCACACCTGGAAATCATGACTATCTTACAGGGATAGTCAGTCATTTTCCACATATTATTGCCGCATCGATTGTCAGGCAAACTGAAAAATTAGCAGAGGCAGAAGGTCTCATCCCCCGTCTCGCTGCAGGCGGATTTAGGGATATCACACGTATAGCCTCGAGCAGCCCAGCAATGTGGAAGGATATTTTGCTGCACAACCGTGAAATATTAATTAAACTGCTTAATCAGTGGCTTGATGAAATGAATGGGGTTAAATCTCTACTGGAAAAGGAAAATAGCGCTGCAATTTTCAATTATTTTAAACAGGCTAAGCAGTTTCGCGATGGGTTGCCACAAAAAGAAAAAGGCGCAATACCAGCATTTTATGATTTGTATGTCGATGTGCCCGATTACCCTGGTGTGATTTCAGAAATAACCGGTTATTTAGCGAAGGAAAAAATCAGCATCACAAATATTCGCATCCTTGAAACACGTGAAGACATAAATGGTGTTTTAGTCATTAGCTTTCAAACAGAAGAGGATCGGCAAAAGGCAGAACAATGTATTGGCAATTATTCCAGCTATGCCACATCAATAGGTTCATAGATAAGCGGGAGTAAATGGATCGAAACAAAACGATTCGATTGGGAGCGACAGTGATTTGATTATGACTTATCATAGAGAGAAGAGTAAATCAGATTAGCCGTTGGGAGCTTTTCAAAAAGCTTACCCTTTTCCTTTTTTTGGGTATCGCCTCCAAAGCTTATTCTTATGGACCTGGATATTTCAAGAAGTTCAATGAGATATACTGATATTATTAAAAAGGTGATTTTTGATGGCGACATTAAAACTTAAAACTAACATTAATTGTTTATTTGGTGAGGTAACAATCCCGGGAGATAAATCCATCTCCCACAGATCCGTCATGTTTGGATCTATCGCTTATGGGGAAACAAAGGTTACCAATTTTTTGCCTGGAGATGATTGTTTAAGTACAATTTCGTGCTTTCGAAAGCTTGGGGTAACCATCGAGGAATCTGACAACCAGCTTCGTATAATAGGAAATGGTTTTGAGGGATTAACTGAACCTGATGGAGTGCTAGATGTTGGCAATTCCGGGACAACAATTCGTTTATTAATGGGGATATTGGCAGGAAGACCATTTTTCTCCACTCTAGTGGGTGATGAGTCTATCGGAAAAAGGCCAATGACAAGGGTAACTGGTCCTTTAACAAGAATGGGTGCTTGGCTTGATGGCCGAAAAAACGGAGCCTTCACTCCTATTTCAATCCGTGGAGGTCAGTTAAATCCTTTCCATTACGAGCTTCCAGTAGCTAGTGCACAGGTAAAGTCAGCATTAATTTTAGCTGGTCTGCAGGCAGCAGGAGAAAGTACCATTATCGAGCCTGCTGAAACCCGTGATCATACGGAAAGAATGATTCAACAATTTGGCGGTGAAATTACCAAAAATAATAAGGTGATAACTGTAAAAGGAGGGCAAAAACTGACAGCTTCGACAATTCATGTCCCTGGAGATATATCGTCTGCGGCCTTTTTCCTTGTTGCAGGGGCCGTGATTCCAAGAAGTGAAATTGTTTTAAAAAATGTTGGTCTAAATCCAACTAGAACGGGAATCATCGAGGTAATGAAGAAGATGGGGGCAGACTTAGAGATTGTTCAAAAGGATGACAACTCGTTTGAGCCGACTGGCGATCTCATCATCAAGACATCTAATCTAAAAGGTACTGTTGTTGAAGGGGATATAATCCCAAAACTAATTGATGAAATTCCGATTATTGCCCTTTTGGCAACACAGGCAGAGGGAATAACAGTGATTAAAGATGCTGAAGAATTAAAGGTTAAGGAAACCAATCGTATAGATACCGTTGTTTATGAATTGAGAAAATTAGGAGCTTCGATTGAAGCAACCAACGATGGAATGATCATCTACGGAAAATCTAATCTAAACGGCGGAAGGGTTTCTAGTCATGGAGATCATCGAATTGGCATGATGCTCTCGATTGCTGCCCTTTTATGTATAAATAATGTAGAGCTTGAGCAATCCGAAGCCATATCGGTTTCATATCCGAATTTCTTTGCCCATTTAAATAGCCTAATCCACTAAAAAGCTGCATGTTATGGCAGCTTTTTCTATTGTAAAAAATATCTAGAAGTTGTTTGAATGTCATAGTTTTCGGATTGTTCGCATAGCTTGTCTTAAAGAAAGGAAATGGGTGGGTGGGACAATGTATATCATTGAAAATGCCAATATTCTTAAAGACAAAGACCTTTATACAAGTTCGTTATTAATTAATGATGATCGAATTACTGCTATTCAAACAGGGTTCAAGCGTTATCAATTAATAAAAATGAACGCTGAGCCGTATATTATGACCCCTTCTTATGTCCTTTTCAGTTCTAAAATTCCACATCAAGGTTCATTTCAAGATTTAAAAACCTGTATAATTGAACATTTTTTGTTAAAAGGATGTACGACATTGTTTACATATGCTGATATTACATACGAAAAGGAACTAGCAGAAAAAATAAAAGCAATGAAAACTGTATTAATAAGCAGCCCGATTGACTATATTATCGGAGTTAAAATCCCTGTATGTTTAATAACAATTTCCTTTATCAGAAGTTGTAAAAAGCTAAAAATTCCGGCCATTTTTATTGAGCTTCAGGATCTAGAGGAATTAGAGAAAATTCCTTGGGGATGGATAAGGGAAGCTATGTTTCCATTTAACAGTCCTTTAATTCCATTAATTTCTTCTTCACAAAAGAAGGAAGCGAAGGCCCTTATGTCGAAATGGAAGGATATCATGCTAAGAGAAAAAATCCCGGCATTATACGAGGAAGTTGAAGAAAACAAACCATTGCCTATTCCAGTATTAAACAAAATCGGTTTATACCCGCAAAAAGGCAGCCTAATGAACGGTACTGAATTAAGTTATAATTTATATCTAAAGGGAAGAGAAATCAAGAATCTTGATGAAGCAAGTTTATTTCATTATCATAGTGATAGACTAGTAGTTACAGTTCACAAAGGAAAGGTTGTCCTCTCAGGGAAAAAAGTTTTATTTAAACCTGGAAATGGAGAACATGTTAAGGTGAGGACCCCATCTTATTTTTCTTTGTAAATTAAGGGGAACGAGAGGTAATAATCAATGGATCGAGTAAATAATATTATCAATATGTTAGAAAATGGCCAACATAAAGAGGCCTTGAATGAATATAATATTGTATTAAAAAACGGCAGCCACGATGAAATATTTCTCCTTGGAGAAGAAATGTACCAATATGGATTTTTAGAGGAAGCAAAGGCTCTAGTCGAAAAGCTTTTAGAAATTTATCCCGAAGAGGGAGAACTTCTTGTTTTACTTGGTGAAATTTTAGTGGAAGCAGGAGAAGAAGAGGAAGCCATCCTTGTCTTAGAAAAGATTTCGGAACAGGATGTTCATTTCGGACAGTCATTACTGTTGTTAGCAGACCTTTATCAAGTTCAAGGTCTTTATGAAGTTTGTGAAAGAAAACTTTTGAAAGCAAAAGAATTATTGCCGGATGAGGTTATTATTGATTTTGCTTTGGGCGAACTTTACAGTGAACAAGGCGAAATAATAATGGCACTGAATGCTTATGAAATAGTTGTAAAAGAAGAAAACGAAATTGCTGGTGTCAATATACATGGGAGGATCGCAGATCTTTTAAGTGCCTCCGGAGCTTTTGAAGAGGCTCTTACTTATTATGATAGGGCACTTGATGAAAAATTAGAGATTAACACTCTATTCGGCTATGCTTTTACAGCACTTCAGGCAGGATATAATCGGACAGCAATTGAAAAGTTCAATGAATTAAAAGGGCTTGACCCGGAGTATCATTCACTTTATTTACATCTTGCAAAAGCATATGAACGGGAAGAAGAGCTTGATAATAGTTTACACTCTATTAAAGAGGGCATTAAACAGGATGAATTTAATAAAGAATTATTTTTCTATGGCGGGAAAATGGCTTTAAAGCTCGGAAAAGTGGACGAAGCAGAACAGTTTTTCCGTGAGGCGCTTGCCTTAGATCCGGGCTATATAGATGCTGCTCTTACATTAAATAAGCTCTTTTTTCAGCAAGAACGATATGAGGATGTTATTGAATTAATTTCCCAGCTTGATTTTACAGAAGATGAAGAGCCGCAGATGCTATGGGATTCAGCCTTAGCGTACGATAAACTTGAAGAATTTTCTTACGCATTAGACAAATATGAAAGTGCATATACTTTTTTTAAGAATAACGAATCCTTTTTGCAGGATTACGGATATTTTCTAATAGAAGAAGGAAAAAACGACCGAGCCGCCGAAATTTTTAAACAGCTGTTAATTAAAGATCCAACAAACGTCGAGTATTTAGATTTACTTGAACGTATAACTGATTAACAAGAATAAAAAAAGCTGATTATGCAGAGGAGGGAAATTATCATGGCAACCCCTGTTTCTGTCAACGAGAAAAAGGACTTTATTCGCTGGTTTTTAAATCATTATCAATTAAAAAGAAGAGAATGTGTTTGGATTCTCAACTATTTAATGAGCCACGATCAACTGATGGAAAAAGTTCATTTTGTTGAGCAAGCGCAGTATTGTCCGCGCGGTTTGATTATGTCAACACATTGTGTGGATAAAGTACCATTTCGTTTTTATAAAGAAAATGTTATGACAACAGATGCCGAAAAATCCTTTCATGATATTCGGCTAAATCGAGACGAGGAAATTTTTATTCAATTAAATTTTCATGCTTCCAATCAGGCACACCAGTATGCGGCTGTTCTCGAAGAAAATCCATTCGTTCCGAAACATTTACAAGTCAATGAAAAGGATGGAATCATTGCAGAGCAATTGTTACAAAATAGTATTGAACGTTTTCAACGTGAAAAATTACTGCAATTAATCGATGAAGCTCTTGATCAACATAATCAAGAAGCGTTTCAGATGTTAACTAAACAATTAAATAAACTAACAGTGACTGAACAAAAGGGAAGTTTGCGATAAGCAGGCTTCCTTTTGCAATATTCAGCAGGTATTAACGACCCACTGGGAATTTTTCTAAATATTCGACTTTATCTTTTATTATTTTAGGAGATAATGATATTATTGAAATAGTGAAATTAAAAGGATTGGTGTATAAAATGAAATGGATTCCTCAAGATATAGAGACATACATGAATGCAAAGGAGTATGTGGATACAGCTGTTGTACCTTTATATTCGGTATCATTCGGGGGTGAGATGAAACAATCAGCTGCAACGGCTGAATTTATCACACTTTTAACAGGACATTTAGAAAGGCAGTTTACAGGAAGAATAATATTATTTCCTCCGTTTACATATCTAAAAAATGAAATAGTATTAAGCGATTTGTTGAAATGGGAGGAAAATATTGCGAAGAGTGAATTAAAGCACATATTTTACATCACATCTGAGCTTGATTGGCGTATACATGAAGACAAGCTTAGCGGGTCGTTAATATGGCTTCCATCCCTTCCGCTTGAGAATATAAATGATTCTCAAAAAATAGAAATTATTGATAATCAAGTAAAACAGCTGTTAACTCTCTTTATCCAAAAATGGCATGAAAAATAAGTAAAAATCTCCAGATTATATGTTTTTAAAATAGTATGATATTGACCTTACTTGCAGATTGATATATCATTGTTATGTCCTAGTTTTATATGTGTTTAATAATTGTCCGCTGGACTTAACTTCATGAAAAGAGGGGGGGATAAACATGAGTAAAGAACGCGTTTCAAGACGTCAATTTTTAAGCTACACATTAACTGGAGTAGGCGGCTTTATGGCTGCAGGTATGTTAATGCCAATGGTACGTTTCGCTGTGGATCCTGTATTAAAAGCAGAAGCTGGCGGGGATTTTATTGCTACAAAGCAAAAGGTTTCTGAATTAACAGAGAAACCGGTTCGTGTTGACTTTACCTATAAGCAAAAAGATGCGTGGTATGAGTCGGATGTAACAGAATCTGCCTGGGTTTATCGGGAAAAGGGGTCAGATAATATTGTAGCTTTATCGCCTGTTTGTAAACATTTAGGATGTACAGTTAACTGGAATTCTGACAAAGAACACCCGGGACAATTCTTCTGTCCATGCCATTATGGCCGTTATACGAAAGATGGAACAAATGTAAAGGGTACACCACCACTGGCACCGCTTGATGTATATCCATACAAGGAAAAAGACGGTTATCTTTATTTAGGAAAAGCGAAACCACGAAAGGAGGCGTAATCATTGTTAAACAAAATTTACGATTGGGTAGATGAACGTTTAGATATTACGCCTTTGTGGCGCGATATCGCAGATCATGAAGTACCAGAGCATGTAAACCCAGCGCATCATTTTTCGGCGTTTGTATACTGCTTTGGCGGTCTAACATTCTTCGTAACAGTCATTCAAATTCTTTCCGGTATGTTTTTAACGATGTATTATGTACCAGATATTAAAAACGCATGGGAATCTGTTTATTATCTTCAAAATGAAGTTGCATTTGGACAAATTGTACGTGGTATGCATCACTGGGGTGCAAGTTTAGTACTTGTAATGATGTTCTTACATACATTACGCGTCTTTTTCCAAGGTGCTTATAAAAAGCCTCGTGAATTGAACTGGATTGTCGGAGTACTTATTTTCTTCGTCATGTTGGGATTAGGTTTTACAGGTTATTTGTTACCTTGGGATATGAAAGCGCTGTTTGCAACAAAAGTTGGTCTACAAATAGCTGAGGCCACGCCATTAATTGGCAGCTACATTAAGGTACTGCTTGCAGGTCATGAACATATTGTTGGTGCTCAAACATTAACCCGTTTCTTTGCCATTCACGTATTCTTCTTACCGGCAGTATTATTTGGGTTAATGGCTGCGCATTTCATGATGATTCGTAAACAAGGTATTTCTGGACCGCTATAAATATCGGAATTGAAATAGTTTTTTCAAATCTCTACGGAAAAAGGAGGGGGATTGCTCAATGCATCGCGGTAAAGGTATGAAGTTCGTTGGTGACTCACGTGTTCCAGCACTTGAATCACGCACACCGAAGCTTCCAAAGGATTACTCAGAATATCCTGGTAAGACAGAGGCATTCTGGCCTAACTTCCTATTGAAAGAATGGATGATAGGTGCCGTATTTCTTGTCGGCTTTTTATGTTTAACTGTAGCACATCCGGCTCCGCTAGAAAGGATAGCGGATCCGACTGATACTGGCTATATTCCATTACCAGACTGGTATTTCTTGTTCTTGTATCAATTGCTGAAATACACATATGCGTCTGGTCCATATACAGTAGTCGGAGCAATGATTATACCAGGTTTAGCGTTTGGAGGCTTATTATTAGCACCGTTCCTTGATCGTGGACCAGAACGTCGTCCTAGGAAGCGTCCGCTTGCTACTGCATTCATGCTTTTAGCATTGGCTTCTATCGTATTTTTAACCTGGCAATCAGTTGCAACACATGACTGGGCAGCTGCGGAGCGCCAAGGTAAAATTGTTGCAAAGGTCGATATTGATAAGACTAGTGATGGATATAAGATTGCTAGTGAAAATACATGTCTAACCTGCCATGGTGATAGTCTTCAAGGTGGTGCTGGTGCTCCAACATTGATTGGAACAGGCTTATCGGCTGATGAAGTGGCGAAGATTGCTAAAGAAGGTAAGGGCGGCAAAATGCCACCAGGAATCTTTAAAGGTGATGACGAACAGCTTAAGAAGATGGCTGAATTTATCTCAGGCCTTGGTAAATAATAAAATAGCAGAAAAGCTGACGAAAGAATCGTCAGCTTTTTTATTCATACTAATTTCCTTATAAAGGATGAAATGAGGTGTGTTTGTGGGTTGGATTTATCCTCTACTAGCAAATCGATCGGTTCTTAAACTTTTACTTCTTGTTAATATTGCAGGAACTATTTATGGGTATTATTGGTATGGGTGGCAGCTTAAAGAGACACCGGCTATTTTTCTTCCATTTGTTCCAGACAGCCCGACAGCCAGTTTATTTTTTGTTTTTGTCCTCATTGCATTTTTATTTCGGAAAAACTGGCCATTAATGGAAGCTTTAGCTATTGTAACTCTTTTTAAATATGGGATATGGGCCGTGGTCATGAATATTTTGGTTTATTTTGTCAAGGGAGAACTTGACTTGATAGGATATATGTTAATTTTTTCTCATTTTGCAATGGCCGTCCAAGGGATTTTGTATGCACCATTTTACCGGTTTAAATGGAGGCATTTAATTATAACTGCCATATGGACACTCCATAATGATGTCATTGATTACGTCTTTTTTATGTTACCTAGCTATCATATGCTTGATCGTTATATACCACAAATTGGCTATTTTACGTTCTGGCTTTCTATTCTTTCATTAGGAATTGCATTTTATTTTACTATTCGTCCTGGAAGGTTTAAACTAGGCTTATAGGAAATAATAACTTTCCTATAAGGCATAAGTGCACGAAGGAATGCTTCGGAGTTTATGAATCGCAGTTGAAAAGATTTGCTTTGCTACGAAATTCGCCGCTTTCTTCTGTCCTGGTTGCTCGCCATTAGGCGGGTTTTATTTAAAATAAAATAGTTTTAAAATGGTCTAACCTTGTCCAACCCTACATACATTTTATTAGTAATGAAAGGGGGGACAAGGATTGAAAATCAGATGGTTATTTTTTTTAGCAATTATCATTATGCTAACTCCCATAACTGTTTATGCTGAACAGCAATCGCCAATGGAGAAGCTGGATGATATCTCCGATGAAGCTCTCCAAATGGTGAAGTTTCAAAGATATGAAGATGCAAAAAAATTGCTGGATTATTTTTCTGACCAATTTACTAGCATAAACGGGACAACGAAGCCCTTATCAATGGATGAGGTTAGAATTGTTAATACCTCTCATGATGAAGCGATGGAAGCTGCCGTAAGTGCCAACATGGAATATGAGGAAAGAATTAATAAACTAACAAAATTTCGTCTTGTTATTGATGCATTAGCAACAAGCCATCAACCTTTATGGACAGAAATGGAAGAACAAATAATGACCGCCTTTCACCAAGCAAAAGAAGCAGCCCTCAATGGTGATACGGCTCATTTTCATACAAACTTTAACACCTTTTTATCATTATATAATGTCATTTATCCTAGTATGAAAATAGATGTACCTGTAGAAAATATTCAAAGATTAGATACACGGATTGATTTTATTAATGAATTTCGTTCTCAAATTGTCAATAATTCAAAAAGTCAGCAGGAGCTTGATGCACTTGACACAGATTTAAAAAACCTGTTTGCTAATATGGAAGAGGATGATGCAGACCCTTCACTATGGTGGGTCATCATTTCTACAGGAAGTATTATTATCATGACATTATCTTATGTAGGCTGGAGAAAGTACCAGGGTGATAAAGCTCTGAAAAAAAATCGGTCAAGAGACTTAAAGGATTGATGCGTCTAATCGGCGTACTTAATATCAATAACACCACGAGCTGATTTGGAGGTCAATATGTATTACCTTATCTATTTTGCAATTATCGTATTTATTCCTATATGGGCACAAATGAAAGTAAAAAATACTTTCGCTAGATATTCTCGTGTTCCCACATCAAGCTATCGTAGTGGGGCGGAGGTTGCTAGGGAAATCTTAAATGCGAATGGCTTATTTAATGTAGGGATTGAAGAAGGACGCGGTTTCTTAAGCGATCACTATGATCCAAGAACCAAAACAGTCCGCTTGTCACCGGAAAATTATCATGGACACTCAATCGCATCTGCTGCTGTTGCTGCCCATGAATGTGGACATGCCATCCAGGACGGGGAAGGATATGCTTTCCTAAGGTTCCGTCATATGTTAGTTCCTGTTGCTAATTTCGGATCAAATGCTTCGTGGATTCTGATTATGATTGGTATTTTTGCTCATATGAGTGGAATGCTATTACTTGGAATCATTTTTATGGCAGCAGCCGTCCTCTTTCAAATTATCACATTACCTGTTGAATTTAACGCTTCAAACCGTGCAATGAATCAAGTTGTATCGCTCGGACTAATAGGTAATCGCGAAGAAAGAGAAGCGAGGAAGGTATTAAACGCAGCTGCCCTTACGTATGTAGCTGCAGCAGCAGTAGCCGTTCTTGAATTATTAAGACTCGTACTAATCTTTACAGGTATGAATAGAAATGATGACTAAAAAAAAGCAATGTCCTCACCTAAGCGGGACATTGCTTTTTTAATCTGTAATCGGCATTTTATTTTCATCTAGCGTAAACCCTTCCCCGTGTACATCATGGACAACAGTAATGGAAATAAATGCATGCGGGTCAATAGATGTGATTAAGTTTTTTAGGCGGATTAATTCGTTTTTGGCAACTACACAATATAAAACATCACGTTCATTTTTTGTATAGGAACCAAATCCCCGAAGGGCGGTTACACCACGTTCCATTTCCATCATAATTTTTTCTGCAATTTGTTCATTATTTTCAGAAATAATCATTGCACCCCGTGCAGTGTATGCACCTTCCTGCATGAAATCAATCACTCTTGCGCCGACAAAAACAGCTACTAGTGTATACATGGCTTGTTTATAAGATATGTATGTGAGTGAGAGTAAAATAACACATGCATCAAATAAGAACATTGTTTTCCCAATATTCCAACCTGCATATTTTTGAACAAGTCTTGCAATAATGTCGACTCCCCCTGTTGTACCCCCAAAACGGAAAATAATACCTAACCCGATCCCGGTGAATATACCAGCAAACAATGCAGCTAAAGTTAAATCATGCTCAAGTGGCATATTTATTGAATATCGTTGAAAAATCCAAAGAAAGATGGAAACACCGACTGTACCGATAATGGTATATAAAAATGTATTTCTTCCTAACAACTTCCATCCGATAAAAAATACCGGAATATTTAGGACTAAGTTTGTATAGGATGGATCCCATTTGAACAATCCATATAAAAGCAGTGTAATTCCAGTAAATCCACCTTCAGCGAGTTTATTTTGCATATTAAAATTGACAAGGCCGAATGAAAAAATTGCTGTGCCTAAAAGGATAAACAAGATATTTTTAAATTTTAGTCCAAATAGCATGAGCCTTCCTCCTCCACCATATTTTTCTCTATATGGCGGTTTTTATTATAACGAATTAATAGTAATAGAGCAACGAGAAGTGGAATAGAGCCTTATCAAACGAAAACATTTGTAAATCAGCCATTATTTAGCTAACATAAAAAAGGAATAGAGATAATCAAATTTGGCCGATATAGAAAATGAGGTGGAAAATAAATTGAATAATAGGAAATCGATGAAGGATCTTCAGGAAGAAGTTGATACATACATAAGTCAGTTTAAGGAAGGTTATTTTAGTCCCCTTGCTATGCTTGCAAGACTAACAGAGGAGCTTGGAGAGTTAGCAAGAGAGGTAAACCATTATTATGGCGAAAAACCAAAAAAATCTAGTGAAACGGAAAAGGCAATTGAAGAAGAACTAGGTGATGTTCTTTTTGTGCTTATTTGTTTTGCCAATGCCTTAAACATAGATTTGGAAGAAGCACATGATTATGTCATGGCAAAATTTAATACAAGGGATAAAAATCGTTGGACAAGAATTGAAACTGATAAAATGGAGTGAGGAGTATGGAAACCATTAATATTATTATTGCCGGCCCCCGTGGACGTATGGGCAGTGAAGCGGTGAAATTAGTTACAAACACAGAACACTTTAATCTAGTTGCTGCCATTGATCATAAATATGATGGAATGATGCTAAGTGATGTAGATGGCTTTCATTCCATATCTAATGTGCCAATTTATACAGACATAGAAAAGTGTTTGCAAAATGTTGAAGCAGATGTATTAATTGACCTTACAACACCGGAAGTGGGTATGTATCATGCCAAAACAGCACTCGCATATAATGTTCGTCCGGTTGTAGGAACCACCGGTTTTTCGCAGGAAGATTTAGAAGAGTTACAACAAATTTGTAATGAAAAAGAATTAGGATGTATAATTGCACCAAATTTTGCTATTGGTGCAGTTTTGATGATGAAATTTTCGCAAATGGCTGCAAAATACTTTCATGATGTTGAAATTATTGAAATGCATCATGATCAAAAGCTTGATGCTCCCTCTGGGACAGCGGTAAAAACAGCAGAAATGATTTCAGAAGTTAGAGAAGCTAAAAAGCAGGGGCACCCAAATGAAAAGGAAACAATAAAAGGGGCTAGGGGAGCGGACTACAATGGAATGCATATTCATTCTGTACGCTTGCCTGGACTTGTTGCCCATCAACAGGTTTTATTTGGTGCTGATGGTCAGTCATTAACGATTCGACATGATTCCTATCATCGCGGCTCCTTTATGTCAGGTGTAAAAGTTGCTGTCGAAACAGTCATGAAGCAACCTATTTTTGTTTACGGACTTGAAAATATTTTAAGTTAGGGGCAAGTTTTTATGAATATTGCATTAATCGCACATGATCAAAAGAAAAACGACTTAGTCCAATTTGTAACAGCCTACCAAGCCATTTTCGCAAAACATACATTATACGCAACGGGGACAACTGGTTTAAGAATATTTGAAGCAACTGGTTTAAATTTGACGCGTTTTAAATCAGGTCCGCTTGGCGGGGATCAGGAAATAGGTGCAATGATCGCCAAAAATCAGATGGATGCGATATTCTTTTTTCGCGACCCATTAACTGCGCAGCCACATGAACCAGATGTTACGGCCCTAGTAAGACTTTGTGATGTCTATTCAATTCCGTTAGCTACAAATATGGGTACAGCTGAATTACTAATTAGAGGTCTTGAGATGGGATTATTGGAATGGAGAAATATCGTCCATGAGAATGGTGAATTAAATGGAAAATAAGCAGTTAAATATTCTTGCATTTGGTGCTCATGCTGATGACGTAGAAATCGGCATGGCCGGAACCATTGCGAAATTGGTTTCAGAAGGAAAGAGAATTGGCATTTGTGATTTAACGGATGCTGATCTTTCCTCAAATGGAAATGTCATATTAAGAAAAGAAGAAGCAGCTCGTGCTGCTGAAATTTTAGAAGTATCAGTTCGGACAACAATGGGATTTCCGGATAGAGGGTTATTACTAAACCAAGAGTACATAAGAAAAATTGCTGACGTCATTAGAACGTACAAGCCTCAAGTTGTGTTTGCTCCTTATTTCGAAGATCGTCATCCCGATCACGGTAATTGTGCGCGGCTTGTAGAGGAAGCGGTTTTTTCTGCGGGAATAAAAAAGTATAAAACAGACAAATGTAACGATCCACATCGAGTTGAAAAAATGTATTATTATATGATTAATGGATTTCATAATCCTGATTTTACCATTGATATTTCAACATTTATTAATAAAAAGCTTGCTGCCTTACGTGCTTACAAAAGCCAATTTGAATATTCAGAGCAAAGCTATAATACACCGCTTGTGAATGGATATATTGAAACAGTGGAGGCAAGGGAAAGAATGTTTGGGAAAATGGTCGGAGTAACCTATGCTGAGGGCTTCAAAACGAAGGTTCCACTTCTTTTAAGGCATGATTTGATAGGAGAATGAAGATGAAGAAACTGAAAATTGGGATTACCTGCTATCCAACTGTTGGCGGTTCTGGTGTAGTAGCCACGGAATTGGGAAAAATGCTCGCTGAAAAGGGGCATGAAATTCACTTCATCTCATCGAGCCTCCCTTTTCGGTTAAATAAAATGTATCATAATATTTATTACCATCAGGTCGAAGTCAATCAATATTCCGTTTTTCAATACCCTCCTTACGACATTGCCTTAGCAAGTAAAATCGCAGAGGTAGCGAATCGGGAAAAATTAGATATTCTTCATGTCCATTATGCGATTCCTCATGCCGTTTGTGCCATTTTAGCAAAGCAAATGGCAAGCCATGATTTTAAAATAGTCACGACCTTACATGGTACAGATATAACGGTATTAGGCTATGACCCATCGTTAACAGATGCGATTAAATTCGGGATTGAAAAGTCAGATGCCGTTACAGCTGTTTCAAATGCACTGGTTAATCAAACAATTGAGCTTATTAATCCAGATCAACATATTGAAACAGTCTATAATTTTATTGATGAACGGATATATCATAAAAGCGATGCAGTTTCTTTGAAAATCCAACTGCAAATAAAGGAAGAAGAAAAAGTTGTTATCCACGTCTCAAACTTTCGTGCCGTAAAGCGGGTACAAGATGTAGTGAAAACCTTTGCGAAAATTTCTACCATCATGCCTGCAAAATTACTGTTGGTTGGTGATGGACCTGAAATAACAACAGTTTGTAAACTGGTTAGACAGCTATCTATCGAAGATCAGGTAATATTCCTTGGAAAACAAGAAAATCTTGAAGAATTGTATTCCATTAGTGATCTAATGCTGTTATTGTCGGAAAAAGAAAGCTTTGGCCTCGTTGTGTTAGAGGCAATGGCATGTGGTGTACCTTGTATCGGGACAAATGTTGGCGGCATGCCAGAAGTAATTCTACATGGTGAAACTGGATATATTTGTGAAGTATCAGATATTGAGGATATTGCGAGAAAAGCCATTTCTCTCTTAACGGATAGCAAGCTTCATCAACAATTTTCTTGTCAGTCTATAAATACTGTTCGAACAAAATTTAAGGCTGAACAAATCGTTGAACAATATGAGCAGCTTTATTTTAGGCTGCTGAATTAAGGTGAAATAGATGATAGAACCATTTTTATCAGCCATTCCAGTATTAAAAAGATTAGAGGATGCAGGATTTGAGGCTTATTTTGTAGGCGGCTCTGTTAGAGATTATTTTCTGAATAAGCAGATTAGTGATGTTGATATTGCCACGTCAGCTACACCCAAAGAAGTGAAGGGTATTTTTTCTAAAACCGTTGATATCGGAATTGAACATGGAACTGTTCTCGTCTTATTCGATCATAAATCCTATGAAATTACTACCTTTAGGACTGAAGGGGATTATCAGGATTATCGAAGACCAAAAGAGGTATCATTTATCCGTAATCTCAACGAAGACCTACAACGAAGAGATTTTACCATGAATGCGATGGCAATGGATCGAACTGGAACGCTTATCGACCCTTTCAATGGGCAATTAGCTATTAGTAAAGAAGAGATTCAGACTGTTGGTTCAGCAAATGACCGTTTTCAGGAAGATGCACTTAGGATGATGAGAGCGGTTCGATTTGTCAGCCAACTTTCCTTTTCTATTGAAGAAGAAACGCTTCAGGCTTTAACAAATCTCGTTCCCTTGCTTAAAAATATTGCTATTGAACGAAAAAGAGCGGAGTTTGAAAAGATACTTATTGGAAATAATTGCAATAATGCGATTAAGATTTTACTGGAAACCAATTTATTTTCTTATTTACCAGGATTAGCTAATCAAGAAAAACTTATTGGAAAATTGTTAGACTTTGACTGTGTAGGTCTTAATAAAAATGAAATGTGGGCATTACTTCTTTTTTGTTTAAATGTAAAGGAAGAATCGATTGAGGATTTTTTACGAAATTGGCGGCTTCCTGTTAAAGAAATAAAAGATATTCAGCATATTTTGTTTTTTGTCCAAAAAAGGTTTGAACAAGAATGGGCCGTTCATGATTTATATACTGCTGGCAGTAACCTCATTACCTCAACTGAAAAGCTGTACAACGTAATAATCGGGTTAAAAGGGACAGAATCCCTCCCAAACCTGCTTAATCTATATCAAAAGCTGCCGATTAAGCAGCGCTCTGATTTGGATGTAACAGGCGGTGATTTAATGGAATGGTTTAATCAAAAGGGCGGTCCATGGTTAAAGGAAACGATTTTTAAAATTGAACAGGCGATTGTTAACGAAAAAGTAGAAAATGATAAGCAAAAGATTAAGGAGTGGCTATTGACGTGCAGTCAGAAATAAGAAAAAAACTGCTCGATGCCTTTACAAAAGCTGCCGATACTTTTTTATCGGGGCAGCATCTAGCTGAACTAATTGGTTGTTCAAGGACAGCGGTTTGGAAGCATATTGAAGAATTGAGAAAAGAAGGCTTTGAATTAGAGGCAGTTAGAAATAAAGGATATCGGATTGTAAAGACCCCTGAAAGAATAACAGCGGATGAAATCAGGTTAGGATTAACAACCAACTTTATTGGTAAGAACATCCATTATGAAGAAAGTGTAGAATCTACACAAAAAATTGCTCATCGCCTGTCTAATGAGGGCGAACCAGAAGGAACAATCATTATTGCTGAAGAACAACGGTCAGGGAAAGGAAGAATGGATCGAACATGGCATTCTCCAAAATATACTGGAATATGGATGAGTCTCATTCTTAGGCCAAACATTCCACTGACAAAAGCACCCCAGCTGACATTATTAACTGCGGTCGCAATTGTTCAAGCAATGGAAGAGGAAACGGGGTTGCAGCCAGAAATAAAATGGCCTAACGATATTTTATTGAATGGAAAAAAAGTTACAGGGATTTTAACTGAATTACATGCAGAAGCCGATCGTATTCATTCGATTATTATTGGGATCGGCATCAATGTGAATCAAAAGGAAGAGGATTTTCCAAACGAGCTTCAGGAAAAGGCTAGCTCTCTATTTATTGAAAAAGGAGAGATAATCTCCAGAGCCGGATTAATCAGAAGTTTTTTCAAACACTTTGAAAAATTATATTTACTCTATTTAGAACAAGGCTTTGTCCCAATAAAGCTATTATGGGAAGGCTATGCTGTCAGTATCGGTAAGTTCCTAAAAGCAAGAACATTAACAAATGTCATTGAGGGAAAAGCACTTGGAATTACCGATGAAGGAGTATTAAAGTTGGAGGATGAGACCGGTTTCGTTCACCATATTTATTCTGCTGACATCGAGGTTTAATAAGGGCGCTTGCGCTTTTCTTAAGAGATAAGAGTATAAATTTCGACTTTGAGAATTGTCCAGCTCCAAAAGAATAAGCTTCGGAAGCGGTACCTCGCACGAAGAAAAAGCGTCAGCTTTTTCGAGGAGCGCCCAGCGGCTAGTAGACTTCGCTCTTCTCCCTACGATAAGTCAACATCGGATCGCAATCGCTCTCCGTGTTGTCTAGCTTCAGCGCCTAGGGGCTCGGGGTCATAAGCCAATCCGCCAAGAAGGCTAAATGAAGCCTTCTCGCCGGCTAGTCTTATGCCTGTCGCCCCTAAGCAAGGCGCTTACGCATTTCGATTTTCCTTTATCTCAGTCGAAGCGCTCCAGTCTATACGCCGCGAAAAGGAAGCTTGCGCTTTTCTGATAACTTTTGTTATAATTTCCTTGGGCAGTATCTTCTTAGAACTGCACCTTTTTGTGAACCATAATCATAATTAAACAGGTTTCTGCCTAGATCCGTATTTCGGACCGGGACAGAGGGATGGAACATGCAAAAGAGTAATTGGGATCCTCTGCCTTCAGAAGGATCTTTTTTATTTGCTCTGCAAATTCGTTTTATCACCTCTCCCATATTTTTAAGGAGGGAAAAATGATGAAGCAAACAACGGATTTCTTGAAAATGAAAGAAAACAATGAAAAAATTGTCATGTTAACTGCCTACGATTACCCATCTGCAAAGCAGGCTGAGCAAGGGGGAATTGATGTCATTTTAGTCGGGGATTCCCTGGGAATGGTTGTTCTTGGATATGACTCGACTATTCCTGTGACGATGGAAGACATGATTCATCACACTAAAGCAGTTAAACGAGGTGCAAAGGATACATTTATCGTGGCTGATCTGCCATTTTTAACCTATCATTTATCCGTTAAGGATACACTAATCAATGCAGGAAGGCTTCTCCAAGAGGCCGGTGCACACGCCGTTAAACTGGAAGGGGCTGATGAAGTAGTCGAGAAAATTAATTCTCTAACAAAAGCTGGGATCCCAGTTTGTGGACATTTAGGGCTGACACCGCAATCCGTTGGGGTTTTAGGTGGCTATAAAGTGCAAGCTAAGGATGCTTCCAAAGCCCAAAAATTGATTGAAGACGCGAAAAATATCGAGGAAGCTGGTGCATTTGCTATTGTCCTGGAATGTGTACCAAAGCAGCTGGCTGAAGAAGTTTCTAGATCGATTTCCATTCCTGTGATCGGAATTGGAGCTGGAATGGATGTGGATGGGCAGGTTCTCGTGTACCATGATATCTTAGGGTATGGTGTCGATCGTGTACCAAAGTTTGTGAAGCAGTATCATGCTGTCAATCCATTTATGATCGAATCGATTCAAGCATATGCTGCTGATGTAAAAAATAAACAATTTCCTGAAGATAAACATTCTTTTACAATGAAGGAAGATGAACTGAAAGTTCTATATGGAGGAAGGAAATGAAAGTAATTACTGCCATTAAGGACATGCGTACTGAAATATTGAAGCAAAAAGGTTTGGGGAAAACGATTGGCTTTGTTCCTACAATGGGATTTCTGCATGAGGGTCATTTATCCCTAATATCGCAAGCAAGGCAAGAAAATGATATTGTCGTCTTAAGCATTTTTGTCAATCCGCTTCAGTTTGGACCAAACGAGGATTTTTCTACTTATCCTCGCGATTTTAATCGTGACCGCTCCTTGGCGGAAGCTGAAAAAGTAGATTACATTTTTTATCCGTCAGTAGAGGAAATGTATCCATACGTACCTTCTGTTAAAGTAGTTGTACAGGAACGAACAGACGTATTATGCGGCAAGTCTCGTCCTGGCCATTTTGATGGCGTCGCAACAGTACTTACAAAACTATTTACGATCATAATGCCAACGAGAGCTTATTTTGGAAAAAAGGATGCACAGCAAGTGGCTGTTGTTGATGGATTAATCTCTGATTTCAATTTTCCAATTGAGTTAATTGCTGTCGACATTATTCGTGAAGCGGACGGGCTTGCGAAAAGCTCACGCAATGTTAATCTAATACCAGAAGAAAGACAACAAGCAACTGTCCTTTATAGAAGCCTGCAATCAGCAAAAAATACAATCGATCATGGTGAGCAGAATCCTGCAAATCTAATTTGCATGATCAGCGAAATGATCAATCGTGAATCAAATGGACAAATTGATTATGTGGAAATTTTTTCTTATCCGCAATTAAAACCATTGGAAAATTTAAATGGTACTATTATCATTGCTATTGCAGTTAAATTTTCAAAGGTTCGTTTAATAGACAATTTAATTATTCAAATAGATTAATCTAAAAATGCATTGACATCAGGGGAGGAATACTCATTGTTTCGTACGATGATGAATGGCAAAATCCACCGGGCAACCGTTACAGAGGCTAATTTAAACTATGTTGGCAGTATTACCATAGATGAAGATATTTTAGATGCAGTAGGAATGGTGGCAAATGAGAAGGTGCAAATTGTAAACAACAATAATGGCGCCCGCTTGGAAACGTATATTATTCCCGGAGAAAGGGGCAGCGGTGTTATTTGTTTAAATGGTGCAGCAGCTCGCCTTGTACAAGAGGGGGATATTGTCATAATAATATCTTATGCACTTGTCGCAGAAGAAAAGGTACAAACCCACACTCCAAAAGTAGCCATTATGGATGAAAATAATCGAATTAAAGAACTTATCTATCAAGAACCAGCACACACAATAATGTAGGAAGTCCCCAATCATTGGGGATTTTTTCATGTATTTTAATTTTTCTTATGACAATGGTAGAATTTGAATGATCCTTGTGATACCGTTTAAGGAGCGAAGATTTGGGGTGTTACTGAAATGTTAAATAAATTCGTTGTCGTTGATTTAGAAACAACAGGCAACCTTTCTAAAAAAGGCGATAAAATTATTCAATTTGCTGCTGTGGTCATAGAAAACGGCCATATAACTGATAAATTCTCGTCACTCATCAATCCTCAAAAAATGATTCCAGCATTTATTGAAGAATTGACTGGTATCAATGATGAAATGGTAAAGGATGCACCGTTATTTTCCGAAATAGCAGAGAAGGTTATGTCTTTGCTGGATGGTGCCTATTTTGTTGCCCATAATGTATTATTTGACTTATCATTTCTTCAGGAAGAATTAATCCAATCTGGATGTGAAGGATTTTTTGGTCCTGTTTTAGATACGGTAGAAATGGCAAGAATTCTTTACCCTACCGCTGATAGCTATAAGCTTTCCGATTTAGCAGAGAAAGAGAAATTAAATCATGACCGGCCACACCAGGCGGATAGTGATGCACAGGTTACTGCTGAATTATTTCTTATCTTGTTAAAAAAAATATCTTCATTACCGCAAATAACGATTGGGCAGCTTAGTCAGTTAGCAGGAGGGTTAAAGAGCGATCTACAACAGCTATTAGATGAACTAGTCGATACAATAGTAAAAAAGCGAGAGGAATTACCTGAGTCTATTGAAGTATATAACGATATTGCATTAAAAAAGAAATTTGTTGAAAATGAAATAAAATCAGTGAATAAAGATGCTCAGCAGTACCCTTCAAGTGAAGAAGACAAAATTGAGATCATCAAACACGGCTTTCAATTCTTTGAAAAGCGATCTGGACAATTTCTGATGATGGACACCGTCTACGAATCATTTCAAAATCAAAGGCATACTTTAATCGAAGCTGGAACAGGAGTAGGTAAATCGCTTGGTTATCTCCTTCCAATTGCGTACTTTTCAAAAGAACACAATCTTCCTATTATTGTTAGTACTCATACGATACAACTGCAGGAACAAATTTTGAAAAAAGAAATTCCGCTCTTGGATAAAATCCTGCCTTTTAAAATCTGCTCTGTTCTTCTTAAAGGGAGGAGCCATTATTTAAGCCTAGAAAAGTTTCATCAGACGTTAATGGATGAAAACGATAATTATGATACGACGTTAACAAAAATGCAAATTCTTGTTTGGCTGACTGAAACTGAAACCGGTGATAAGGATGAATTGAATCTATCAAGCGGCGGCCTCATTTATTGGAACAAAATTAAGGATGAACCAACTGTTTTTAAACCAAATCAAGGTTGGCAGGAGAGAGATTTTTATCTTAAAGCAAAAAGAAAAGCACAAGCTGCTGATATTATCATTACAAACCATTCATTATTAATAAGTGATCTTATAGGTGAAGGGTCTATTTTACCTAAGGCTGATTATGTAATTATTGATGAAGGTCATCACCTTCAAAAAGTAGCGAGCCAGTTTTTTGGCTTTTCTTTGGATTATCTATCCTCGCGGCTGCTTATAGGTCAATTTGGACTCTATGAACAAAAACAGCTCTTTTATGAGTTGGAGGAGATGCTATCTTCTATCCCTGAACAAGAAAGAAATCTCATGCATTCGTTTGAGTTGAATGGAATGGTGATGGACCTTAACTATGAAATGGATGAATTCTTTAAGCTGATTGCCCTTTTTGCAAAAACAAAGGTAACTAACAAAAAGGGATTAAATCGTATTAAAGTTCGGTTTTCTCATGCTGATAGCGGGAAAGAGAGAAATGCACTTGTTCATAGTGCGGAGAGGTTTACCTTTTTACTTAAAGATTTATTCTCAGCTATTAACGATCGTCTCGAGTTGATAAAAAAAGAGAAATATTCGTTAACCAGTTTGGAAGAAAAAAAAATCGAAGAAATTTATACATTTATAAATGAGCTGGGCGAGATGCGAAATACAGTGATAAGCTGCTTTATTAAAGATTCGAAGGATGTAAAATGGATTGAAATGGACACCCGGTCGCCGCAAAATGTAACAACTTTTATCGCACAGCCTGCTTTTGTAGCTGAACAGCTAAAGGAGAAATTTTTTAGTCCAAAAAAGGCAGTTGTGCTTACATCTGCTACTCTTTCTGTAAATAACTCTTTTAATTTTATCATAAAGGAAGTTGGACTTGATGCTGTTTCATCTGTGCAAATGAAGATTTCTTCTCCGTTTCAATATAAAGACCAGGTTCAGCTTTTCATTCCTGAAGACTTACCTGAAATAAATACTGTGACAATGGATGAGTATGTGATTGCGATAACCGAACATATCATCACCATAGCTGAGGCGACAAAAGGAAGAATGCTGATCCTTTTCACAGCATATGACATGCTAAAGAAAACGTATGAGTTGATTAAGGAAAGCGGCTTTCTTAATGAGTATGTTCTCATTGCTCAAGGAATTTCGAGCGGCAGCCGTACAAGGCTAACGAGGAATTTTCAGCGCTATGATAAGGCTATTTTACTAGGGACGAGCAGCTTCTGGGAAGGTGTAGATATTCCTGGTGAAGACCTATCCTGTCTTGTTATTGTAAGGCTTCCTTTTAGCCCGCCTGACGAACCGCTGACAGAAGCAAAATGCCAATTGATCGTGCAGCAAGGCGGCAATCCCTTTACCGAATACTCGCTGCCTGAAGCCATCCTTCGCTTTAAGCAAGGATTTGGCCGGCTAATACGGACGGAACAAGACCGTGGAATCATGTTTGTATTTGATAGAAGGATTGTTACAACCAAATACGGTAAATCCTTTTTAAAATCAATACCCGCTATCCCAATAAAAAAAGGGACAATTGATGAATTAGTCGAGTTTATTCATACTTGGTTATGATAAAAATATGGAAAATTACACATCCTATTAGATAATAGGAGGCGTGTGTATGAAAATATTGCTTATATTATTAGCCATATTTATTCCAAGCACCTTAATTGCAAAGGCTGAAACATCAATTACTGGTCAAGTTGAGAATGTCGAATTAAATATAAAGGAGCATGAAGCTGCGGTAACGTTTTTGGGTCTTTCTGCAGGGGAAGCGACACTTGTCCAAGGACCAAATAATGAAAATATATTGATAAATGTTGGCGGGAAAGGAACGAAAGCAGAATTAGAAAGCTGGCTTTCCCTTTATAATATTAATGAGATTTCTACCTTAATCCTAACAAATGGTGTACAGGAAATATCATACAGTAAAATTAACCAAGTAATTACGAAATATAAAATAAAAAAAATTATTACTACACCTGAACTTTCAAAGCTAATAGCAAAAAATTTAGATCAATCTATGCCAATTTCGTTCATTTCCTGGGTAGAGGGTACAAAAAAAGAAATTCTCCCCGAGATGACTGCTGAAGTTCAGTTCGTCGGGAATGAACCAAATGAAGGAATGGATTTAATGTTAAATTTTTTCGAGCACAATATTTTTTTGATGACTTCTTTTAGCCATCGTGCGGAACAAACACTTCTTAAGAAGAATCTTAAGGATGTCAATGTTTTTAAAATCCCTAATAGCAATAAGGAAGACACGTTATCAGATCAATTCATTCAATACTTAAATCCGCAAATTTCGATTCTTTTTGCAGTGAAGGAACATCAACCGAATATAAATATACTTCATGATTTACATAGTATATGGTCAGAGGTGTATTTTACAAAAAAACACGGTACGGTCACAATTAAATTTACTGAATCTAATTATGAGGTTATCACCATTCCAGCAGAGGTGGATGAAAGATAGCCCGTTCCATCAAGAAAAAAATTATATAATTTAGGTAGATTTGCAACACATCGGGTTTTATCCTGTTATAATAATTAGAAAGATTCTTCACAAATAGAGTTAAAGTGGAAAGAGGAGAAATACAATGGAAAGTAAAATTGAAGTATTATCAACAGTTAAAATCCAATACAGTTCGGATTTATATAAAATTGTTGATGCACTAAATCGAACCTTAAAACAAAATGATCTCATGTTTGGCCTAGCACTTGATCAAGAAGATAAAAATAAAGCAATATTTACCATATATCGTACATAAAGAAGTGAGATAAAATGAAAAAGTGGATAGTTTTTCTCGTATTATTCGTTATAGTCATTATTGGAATATCAATTAAGGTATATTATTCTTCAGTAGAACCAGTTAAAGCTGCGGAAAAAAAAGCTGTCGCACTTGCGAATAAGAAGATTCAAATTAGTGAGGTACAAGATTTTCACATTTACAATGGGTTGGAAACAGTAAATGTAATTGAAGGGAAAAATAATAAAGGTGAGAAAATCATCGTTTGGATCCCTGACAAGAGTAAGAAGGTTTATGTTCAAAAAGCGAAAAATGGTATATCAAAAGACGAAGCTGTTCAAAAACTTTTGCAAGAGAAAAACCCAAAAAAGATTATTTCAGTTCGACTGGGCATGGAAAAAAATATTCCATTATGGGAAATTTACTATCGTTCTGAAAATAATTTAATAAATTATTATTATGTTCACTTTGAAACTGGTGAGTGGCTAAAAAAAATTGAAAATCTATAGATTGGCCGGAGAATGGGGGAAGAGGGATGAATGTAAGACTAGCAAAGCGGGTAATGGCACTTACACCATCATCAACATTGGCTATTACAGCAAAAGCAAAGGAACTAAAGGAACTAGGGGAAGATGTCATCGGATTAGGAGCGGGTGAACCTGACTATAATACACCACAGCATATTTTAGATGCTGCATCACAATCAATGAATGAGGGGCATACCAAGTATACGCCTTCTGCTGGGCTTCCTGCATTAAAAAAAGCAATAATCAAGAAGTTCGAACAGGATCAAGGATTAACCTATAAACCGAATGAAATCATTGTTGGTAATGGAGCAAAACATATTCTTTATACCCTTTTTCAAGTTCTCTTAAATGATGGTGATGAGGTTATTATACCTTCTCCATATTGGGTAAGTTATCCCGAACAAGTTAAATTAGCAGGAGGAGTACCGGTTTATATTAAAGGGCATGAACAAAATCAATTTAAGATTTCACCTGAACAATTAAGGCAGGCAATTACAGCCAAGACAAAAGCAGTAATAATCAATTCACCAAGTAATCCTACAGGGGTCCTGTATACGGAAGAAGAACTTTTAGAATTGGGTAAAGTTTGTCTTGAGCAAAATATTCTTATTGTATCAGATGAAATTTATGAAAAGCTTGTCTATTTTGGTGTAAAGCATTTTTCAATAGCGGAAATTTCACCAGTGCTTAAAGAACAAACCATTGTCATTAATGGTGTTTCTAAGTCCCATTCAATGACAGGGTGGAGAATTGGATATGCGGCTGGTAATAAACAAATTGTTGAGGCGATGACAAATCTTGCTAGTCATAGCACATCAAATCCAACAACAACTGCCCAATTCGCGGCAATCGCTGCTTACAATGGATCACAAGAGCCTGTTGAAGAAATGCGGCAAGCATTTGAAAAAAGATTAGAAATCATTTATGATAAAGTGGTTGCCATTCCCGGGTTCACTTGTGTGAAGCCTCAAGGAGCTTTTTATTTGTTCCCAAACGTTAAGCAGGCAGCGGAAATGACTGGATTTTTTCATGTTGATGACTTTGTGGAAGCCTTATTAGTAGAAGCCAAAGTGGCGGTTATTCCGGGGTCTGGGTTTGGAACACCAGATAATATTCGTCTTTCTTATGCAACATCACTAGATCAATTAGAAAAAGCAGTGGCAAGGATTCACCAGTTTGTTGAATCGAAGCTATAAAACTAATTTAAGAGATACTTGTTATCATGGAAAAATGATTAAAAAGTCTGCTAAGCAGGCTTTTTAATTTCCTATCCAATTATGGGATGCCTATTACCCTTACTCGAATGAGTGGTTCATGATATACTAATCAGGAGGTGTCCTTTTATGAAATCAAATATTTTAGCATGGCTCCAAGAAGGGAGTATAACCATTCCTTCATTATTGTTTTCTGAATACCGTAACCTTAATTTAAACGAAACGGAACTTGTTCTTTTATTAAATATCCTTACCTTTATAGAAAAAGGAAACGAATTCCCTACTCCGGAAGAGCTCTCTGCACGTATGACAGTTTCGATTTCGGACTGTAATGAAATGCTTAGAAGACTGATCCAAAGAGGTTTTATCGAAATAATTGATCAATACTCTCATGATGGTATTCGTTTTGAGAAATACTCTATAAATCCATTGTGGGAAAAACTCATTGATCAGTTCATGATAATTAATAAAACTTCGAAAGAAATCGATAAAAAAGCTGAAGAAACCGATCTTTATACTTGTTTTGAGAAGGAATTTGGCCGCCCCTTATCACCTTTTGAATGTGAATCCCTTGGGATGTGGATGGATGATGATCACCATGATCCTGTCATCATCAAAGCTGCTCTTCGTGAAGCGGTTATGTCTGGAAAATTAAATTTTCGTTATATTGATAGAATCCTTTTTGAATGGAAGAAAAACGGAATAAGAACTATTGAACAAGCGAAAAATCATGGCCGTAAGTTCCGACAAAAACAAATATCAAAGGGAAACGTCAAGGATGATTCACATCAGCCACTTGTCCCTTTCTATAACTGGTTAGAGCAATAAATTTTTGATTAACGAGAGAGGACATTCTCTCGTTTTATTTCATTTCATAAAGTAGTGGGTGATATGTTTGCTGAATAATACACAAATCCGTTATTGTTTAGATGAAATGGGTAAAATGTTTCCAGAAGCCCATTGTGAGTTAAACCATTCTAATCCCTTCGAACTGATCATAGCTGTTTCGTTATCGGCACAATGTACCGATGCGCTTGTCAATAAAGTGACGAAGGAATTATTTAAAAAGTACAAAACACCAGAAGATTACTTAAAGGTTCCGCTTGAAGAACTTCAAAATGATATTCGTTCTATTGGACTTTACCGAAATAAAGCTAAGAATATACAAAGTCTTTGCAAGATAGTGATTGATGAATATGACGGGGATATCCCTATGGATAGAGATGAGTTGACTAAACTTCCTGGAGTAGGCAGGAAAACTGCAAATGTTGTTGTGTCGGTTGCCTTTAATATTCCTGCCATTGCCGTTGACACGCATGTAGAACGAGTAAGCAAACGGCTTGGGATTTGTCGCTGGAAGGATTCAGTATTGGAAGTGGAAAAAACATTAATGAGGAAGGTTCCGAAAGAGGAATGGTCGGTAACCCATCACCGCTTAATCTTTTTTGGCCGATATCATTGCAAAGCTCAAAATCCACAGTGTACAAGCTGTCCATTATTAGAGATATGCCGAGAAGGCAGGAAAAGGACGAAAGGAAAGACAACTGTCAATGGATAGTCAAGCAGAGACTGTTTCCACTATACTAGAAGAATGGGAAAGCGTTAAGATACTACTTGACCAATTATTCCGTGAACGTGATCAGAAAAAAGCGAAAGAATGGATGGAAAAGGGAATTGCCTTATTCATTCAATTATTGAATTACACAAATGAAAAAGCTTCCACTCCTAATGATTCAATTCCTTTTCATCAGTTTTATTTTAAGCCAGTAAATATTGAAGAAAGATTAGGGTTTATCATGGCTAGGCCTGGTTTATATCATTCATACCGTCAACTTTCGGAGCTAATGGTTGAACAGGAAAAGTTATATGCAAAGAGAAATATCGTAAAAAAAACGTCTAGGACATAAAACCTAGACGTTTTTTTATAACGGATTTTAGGGTTCCCGTGATCCAGATCCCTGCCCACCAGAAGGATTTCCAGGTGGGGTAACGGGAGGGAGTGTTCCTCCTTGATCGCCGCTATTGCCATTGCCGTTTCCATTTCCATTACCAGCTCCGTTTCCATTGCCAGTGCCATTCCCAGTACCATTTCCGTTACCATTCTCATTTCCAGTACCATTTCCGTTACCATTCTCATTTCCAGAGCCATTTTGATTACCTTGGTCATTTTCTTTATCAGGCTTAGGAATTTCAATGGAAGTAGAAACAGAATCACTCTTTCTATCCCCGTTAATCGCAAAGATGGTAAATGTATATTTCTCGCCTGGATTAGCAGGAATTGTCAAGCTGTTTTCAGTTTGAACAAGATGACCTGGTGCGGAAACATTATCGATTGTAATATCAAACTGAATTGCTGCGTTATTGGCATTAGGATAGTCCCAAGTTAAGACAATGTTTTTATTAACATCATCATATTTTGCCGTTGGGTTCACAGGTGCCTCAAGTTTGTTATATTTCTCAGAAACCTTTTTAGGTGCATGCCCTTTTACGGCATATTCGATACTAACCTCACTATCCGGTGTGAATTCACTTGCTAGTACCGGAGGCATTGAGCCTTTTTCAATTCTCACCTTTTGCACACTGTTAGGCATAGTGAAATCTGGGGTATTTTTATCTTTTGATACATAGGCCATTAAATTTTTAAAAATTAACTGAGCGATTCTTTGATCTTCGACTGATGTTATAGGTGTTTTACGATCACTGTAACCTGTCCAAACGGAGGCAGTATAATTGGTCGTATAACCTGTAAACCACGCATCAGGTACAGCACCTCTCTTAATGTTCCATTGCTTCATTTCATCATCGGTATAATTTGTTGTTCCTGTTTTACCGGCAATCGGAAGACCGGGTACTTTAGCCCTTGTCCCGGTACCAGGAGAAACAAGAACGCTCTTCATCATATCTGTAATCATAAAGGCAGTAGAATCCTTCATCACAACCTTTGGCTTAGGCGCTGTGCTAATAACACTACCGTCACGAAGCTTAATTTTAGTAACAGCATGCGGTTTCGTGTAAATACCGTTATTTCCAAAAGCACTGTAGGCTCCAGCCATTTCAAGAGGGGATACACCAACTGTTTTACCACCGAATCCACCAATCGCATATGACTCATAGATTTCTTTTAACGGAATACCAAGACTTACGGCAAAGTCTTTCGCTTTATCCAAGCCCACCTGCTGAAGGGCTTGAACTGCAGGGGTGTTTCGTGATAATTGCAGTGCCGTCCTTATCGTCATAGGCCCCATATATTTCTGATCCCAGTTTCCAAACTTTTTCCCTGAGGAATAGGTAATCGCTTTATCCTCAATCATTTCATATGTGCCCCAATTTAAATATTCAATCGCTGGACCGTAATCAAGGACAGGCTTGATAGTGGATCCAGGCTGTCTCTTTGTGTCTATCGCATAGTTAAAGCCTCGTTTTACCTGTTGATTCCTTCCACCGCCGATTGCACGGATTTCTCCCGTTTTCGTATCAATGAGAGTTATCCCAGCTTGGAATTCTTCATCAGGGTATTTAATGATATCTGGTGTATTAAGCATAGTATAAACATAAGTTTGAGCATCTTTGTCTAATGTAGTTTGAATTGTCAGACCATCTGTAAAAATATCAAAATCTGTTGTTTCTTTTACTTCATCAATGACAGCATCAACAAAAGAATCGAAAGGCTTTGAATCGACCTGACGTTCTTCTTCCTTCAAAACAGTCGATGCAACAGAAACTTTTTTGGCATCTTCCATTTCTTGTTTTGAAATAAATCCATGATCATGCATTAACGTTAAGACAATGTTTCGTCTTTTTTCAGCCAAATCCGGATGGTCAAAGGGGTTATAATTATTTGGACTTTGCGGCATCCCGGCAATTTGGGCAGCCTCTGCTAAAGTTAATTCATCTAATGTTTTTCCATAATAGATTTTTGCTGCAGTGGCGAGTCCATGACTGTTTTCAGATACATATACTTTATTGACATACATTTCAAAAATTTGATGCTTTGTATATTTTTGTTCAAGTTGATAAGAAAGCCATGCTTCTTGAACTTTTCGCTTTAATGTCTTTTCCTGTGTTAAAAATGCATTTTTGACGACTTGCTGTGTAATTGTACTGCCGCCCTCTGCACCGAAACCACGCTGGAAATTTGCCAAAATAGCACCGCCGAGGCGAATTGGATCAATCCCATGGTGTTTATAAAAACGGTAATCCTCGGTTGCTAAAACGGCATTTTCGACTACCTTTGGTATATCTTTATAACTTACATATTCGCGGTTAACAGCACCAACTTCAGCAAACTCTTTTCCATCTTTATCTAATATCTTTGAAGGGATGGGATCTTTTAATAATTTCGGGTCAAGTTTGGGAGCATCCTTTACTAAATAGGCGAAAGTACCAACTCCTGCCAATATACCAACGATTCCAAGGACAACAAGGCTAAGGAAGATTTTCTTGAATAGCCCGCCGGATTTTTTCTTGGCTTTTGGCTTACCTTTGGATTGGAGTTGCTTCCGGCGCTCCTCTCTTGATTGATATTGTTCTGACATGTGAATTCCTTCCTTTCTAACCTTCTATCTTTTAAAAGGAGGTTAAAGTGTATCTATTATTTTAATATAGTCAATTCTTGGTTGAAATCCAAGTGGAATGTGATGTCCATTTTGTTCAATTTCTTCTTTCGTTATTGATTTTCTGCCCCCATTTATCATTCTCCCCCAATACTTCAACAAGTGCTTTGCATCAAGCAAATAAACCTGCTCAAATTTTGTAAACCGGAGAATAACAAAACATATACCTCCTTGATTCATCACTTCTTCCATATGCTGCACTTGGTGCTGATGGAAATTTTTTAATGGAAAAGAGGTTGGGTTTTGTGTTTCCTTTGCTTCAAAATCAATATATTTTCCTTTATAAACTCCATTATAGTCAGTAGTAGAAGCTAGTTTAAAATAGGCCTCTTTAATAACGGCTGCACTTCGGTTTGGATAATCTACTTGGACAATTTGAACCGGTGTAGGTTTCTTATGGATGACAGCAATTTTTCGTTCCCTGTAGAATTCATTTGTTTCATTTAAATCATCTTCAAGTGTCATGCCTCTATTACTATACGAACTATTTCTCTTATTTTTTAAGGGAATTTCAGTCTCACGTTCTTTCGATTTATACTTTTTTCCATTTGGATAGTTAACATTCATGTTTTACACCTCTCAAGCTATTCCTTATCATATCAAATCTTAGCAAGATTGGGGTGTATAAAATACTTTCGCTTACACACTCTAATAACAATTGTACCGTGAATGACAAATATAAGCATGATTCATTTTACGGAAAACGTTTATCATTCCATGTTACTCATACTCTACTAAACAGTTAAGGGAAGAAGAATATGAATCATCTTACAATACAGGAACAAACAATCATCCGTCAAATTCTAAGTGAAACAAAGAATAAAAATATCGATAATATCTCAAGAACGGATGCATACTTTAGATTTTATAAAAAGAATCCGGATATTATTTGGTCCTTTCTTGCCAGCATGGTTTCGCGAAATGGGGGATGGAATATGTGTGATCTAGAAGGATCCATTTTCCCTCAACTTATTGATGCAGGTATGAGAAAACAACTATTCCTTACATATGAGCGGGCCAATTGGCTTATTTTCCATGATGTTTTTCCCCAGTTATTGCTCTATCAATATTCGACGAAAATAAATCGATCAATGTTTCACTTACTTCCCTATTTCAATGTTTCTACATTTATTCAAAAAGAATGGAATCGGTATTGGAAGGAGAAAGATCGGAAGCGGATGACAACTGCATTAATCATAAATGAGCAAAATGTGATTCAAACTCCGGTAATTGAACATCCCGTATTTAAGAAAAAGGTATTTCATTCAATGATATTTTCCTTTCAGGACTGGCTTCATTTTAGCTGTGTCCTGTTTCCAACATGTGGGGGAGAAGTTTATGGGGCAAGTGTAAATGGCTTTAAATCTCTTTCAAAGAGAATTAACTTAGGTAAACGACTTGCAAGTATCCTATTCCATCCCAGGCTCTTTCCTTATTTTCTTGAATTTGCGGAAAAGACTCCACATACAGGTTCAAGATATGATTATGAACGATATTTTAAAGTAAAGACCCTTGGAAAAACACCACTGCTGCGTACGAGCTTCCCTGTTATTGCACATCACCAGCATATATATGAGGATTGGAGTAACCATCGAAAGGTGTCTCCTGCTTGGTTGTATTTCCCAGTCCGCCATCGTCACCCCATTCATCTTACAGATTGGTACTTTGCGAAATCAAACCAGCTTCAATTATTGCTCTCACTTCAAAAGGGAATTGATCTGAATAAGTGGGAATAAGAAAAAGCAAGGGTCCCCTTGCTTTTGTTCACATTTCATCCCTATACCGCCTCTGATCAAGGCTCTTCGGCTTTTCTTATGTAGAAGGACGATCTGGCCCTTCCATTTTTTTGTCACCATACCCAACTCTTTTTTCTGGTTCAGATTGTGTTTGTTTATTGGTTTGTTTTTTCTTCTTTGACATCAAAAACACCTCCAATACTAGCTTGTACGCTTTTTCAGTTTTTCATGCGGATTATTGATTGTCGAAAGTAAAAGGAATGATTGCAGATTTTACACTTTCTTTGACGAACTTCTTCTAGTTTTGTCAAGAGAGAAGGAAGCTAATCAAAGAAGGAGAATATTACCTTATAGATTATCGCGAGGAGGGTTTTATAAATGAATAAGCCATTGTCCGAAAAGGAAAAACTGCTTACTATGCTGACAGAAATATACGATCAATTAGAAGAATTGGGGTCGGTTCTCGAAGCATCATTCTCCGACCTTCGCATAAATTTGAACAGGCATGAACAAGAAAAATTAACTGTACCGGTTCAAAAGCTATCAGAAATAGAAAATAAAATAGCCAATGTTATCGAATACGAGGAAATATCAGATTCCGACCTAAACCAGGTTCCTAAGCCATTAAAACTTGAATTAGGCTTATCATTACAGCTAAAATGATAGTATTGAATGAGAGTAGCAAACAAATACTTTGCTACTTTTTTATTTGAAGATTTAGAAGGGATAAAATAGAGATGCCTGAAGAAATACTTTACCTAACTGAAGAACTCTTATATTATAATCGCTTATTTTTGAAATACTATCAAGAGGGCAGAGAGACAGGAATTAAACATGATTTTCATGAGGTCATTAAGCCATTTGCAAATGAAGTTAAGGAAATAAATGATAAGTGGGAAAAAGCAATGAAAAAATGGCTTTCATTATCAAATCATAAACACTTGCATTTGAAGCAGATCAAAACGACAACAGAACATATCGAACAGCTCTCGATTCAAGCCTTTTTCTCAGAAACTAGCAGAACAAGGTTTTTAAATTCTCAACGAACTGTTGAATATTTTCTCCAGGAAGTAATTAAAGTGATTAAAAATTAGAGAAGAGATGCTTTTTTGGGCATCTCTCTTTGAATCATAATTTTTAAGAATATTCGATGAGGGAGTTTTCATATTCAGTATCAGGTATTACCGCTCCCTGTTTTTCAAGCTCACGGACAAGAATGCGATATTCTTTAATGGTAATTTCATTATGAATATACGCTTTCTTAGCAAAATCCATTAAAGAGTTAACGTCATCTGTTTTGAATTCCCGACTTTGATTAAATTTGCTTTTTAATTCGCGAATGTCCATAAATAGCTCCTCCTTCATCATTTTTTTTATCGTACCACGAAATAAAAGGATTTATAGTTTTTAAAATATTTAAACTTTAGACAAAATTCTTCTTAATTAGACATTGACGAAAGATTCAATATAATCACCTTTTTTTCGAACCTTCATAATCTGTAATAGAGATATTTGTGGAGGAGATGTTTGCCCATGTTTGGTAAAAATAAACCAAATCATTACGTTCATCATGGATATTCGGGGCAAATGGTGCACCAAGTTCCTATTGGTCAACAATGGAACCCGCAACATTATTTTTATCGAAATCAACTAATGCCATATCAAATGAACCCCCAAAATTATGATTTTATGGCTTTCCAACAACAAAACCCTTATTTTCAGCAAGATATGCAGCCAAATGGTCAAAGCTATCAACTTGGATTCGTTCCGCAAAATGCGCCATACCAAAATCAACAGTATTCACAAAAGGATTCGCAGTTCCTTTTTCATAATCCGTTGCAGCCAAAGGAAGAAATAGTACGACCTCAAGCCTATATGCCAATGAATGCTTTTCCTATGATGAACCCATATCCAAAACAAAGTATGATGCAGAAACAACCTGGGACTATGAAATCAATTATGAATTCCTTCAAGTCGCAGGACGGGTCAGTCGATTTTAATAAAATGGTCAATACAGCAGGTACAATGATGAATGCTGTAAACCAAGTTTCGTCGCTTGTCAAAGGGTTTGGAGGCTTCTTTAAGGCTTAATAAAAAAGACGGCTGTCAATAGCCGTCTTTTCTATTTAGAAGATCAAGTGTTATTTTACTTTGCTATTCTTCTATTTCGATGCTTTTTCCTTTTACCTGGGGAATTCTGATTTGTAGTAATCCATCCCGGTAAGAAGCTTTTACCATTTTTTCATTAATCACATATGGAAGGGAAATGGTTCTTGACGATTGTTGTCGAAAAAATTTTCGACGATGAACTTGTGTTTGTTCGTTTTCCTCTGTTTCTAGCTCATTATTTTCAACAGAAATAGTTACAAGGTTCCCAGTAATATTTAATTGGATTTGGTCTCTTTTCACTCCTGGAAGCTCAGCAGTAATAATATATTCCTTCCCAGTTTCAACTGTTTCTACAGGAAAACCTGCCGCAACAGGAAACGGGGTTTTGAAAAAGTCATCAATCGATTGTAAAAATCCGCGAACTGGTTTTTCAGCGAAGAAGTCGTTCATTGTTTTGACTATTTCACGAAATGGTTCTGGCTTTTTAGAGTTATTTTTATCACTCGGAAGCATGGATGACATCATTGTTCCCTCACTTTCCATTATTTCACTCCATATCATATGCCAATAAAACTGGGTATGTGCCGCCATTTTAATGTAATAACTTTTTGAACAATTTATTACAACGTGTTTTAAGTGATTTAAATCACAACAAATATTAATAAAAAAATATACTCTAAAGCAGTAAATAATGGAAAGCGAGGTAGCTATATGTTCTGTTATCAATGTGAACAAACTCCATCTGGCGGTTGTACGGTTATGGGTGTTTGCGGTAAAGATGAGACAATTGCAAGCTTACAAGATACGATTATTTTTGGATTAAAAGGAATTGCGGCCTATCGGACACATGCTAATCAACTAGGGGTAACAGATCCGTTTGTTGATGCAACTACCCATGAAGCTCTTTATCTGTCATTAACGAATTCTAATTTTAACGTTCAAGAACATATCGATATGGCGATGAAGGTAGGGCAGGCTGCTGTCCGCGTTATGGGTATGCTAGATGAGGCACATACAAAGCGATTAGGTATCCCAGAGCCAGTACGAGTAAGCCAAAACAAAATTGAAGGCAAATGCATCGTTGTTACGGGTCATAATCTTTTCGCCTTAGAAGAATTATTGAAGCAGACAGAGGGCAAAGGTATTAATATTTATACGCATTCGGAGATGCTGCCTGCACACGGCTATCCTGCTCTAAAGAAATATTCACATTTAAAAGGGAACATCGGCAAGGCATGGTATGATCAACGCCGGCTTTTCGAAAAATTCCCAGGGGCAATTTTAGCGACGACTAACTGTGTGATGCCAATCAAAGGAACATATGCTGACAGAATGTTTACCTATGAAGTGGCAGGACTTGAAAATGTCGAAAAAATTCTCAATGATGATTTTTCTCCTCTAATTGAGAGAGCCTTAGAGCTTCCTGAAGCGGCAATCGAGTCTGAAGCAACGTTGCTTACAGGCTTCCATCATGAAACAGTTCTAGGTATTGCACCGGAAGTAATTGACGCTGTAAAAACGGGGAAAATTAAACGCTTCTTTGTTATTGCTGGCTGTGATGCACCTGGTCATGGCGGTGACTACTACCGTGAACTGGCAACATCACTTCCTCCGGAAACGGTTATTTTGACCACTTCCTGCGGAAAATTCCGTTTTAATGATGTGGACTACGGTGTTGTTCCTGGAACAAACATTCCTCGTTATATTGATTTGGGACAGTGCAATAACTCCGGTTCTACCGTGAAAATTGCCATGGCATTAGCAGATGCATTTGGCTGCGAAGTGAATGAACTTCCAGTTAGCATTGTATTGTCTTGGTTTGAGCAAAAAGCAGTAGCAATTCTTTTAGGGCTTTTCAGTTTAGGAATTAAAGATATCCGGATTGGACCAAAACCACCTGAATTTATTTCTGAAGGAGTTTTGAAGGTTCTTCAAGATACATTCAATCTAAAATTGATCAGTACGGCCAAAGAAGACATGGAAGACATGCTTCAGTTAACAAAATAATAAATGTAAAACACCACAGCATCCATCGCTGCGGTGTTTTATGTTTAAATTAAGTTGATTTCTTTCATAAGCAGTTCAACATTAACGATCATGTTTCCACTGTCATCTACTTCGATTAACTCATCTTTTTTCATTTTTGTTAACGTCCGGCTAATTGTTTCTCTGGTGGTTCCAATCATATTGGCAAGGTCCTTGTTAGTGAATTCAGACTTTAGAAGGATTATACCGGCTTCTTTCTCCATCCCATATTTTTGTGCAAGCCGGATGAGAAGCTTGATGATCTGTTCATATGTATTATTAAGAATTTGTTCTTCAAGCCGGTCTTGTAAATCAACGATTTTCTCGCCAAGGACCTTAAAGACCTTGATGCAAAGCTCAGGATTGTCAATTAGTACGGATTCAAATTTTGAAATGGGAACAGCAATTAGTGTTGACGGCTCTAGTACCTCTGCATATGCAGGGTAATTTCCCCTTCTAAAAAAACCTACATGTGGAAACATTTCACCTTTTTTTGCGATGGTAACAATTTGTTCTTTACCATTGACATCACTTTTGTAGATTTTGATTTTACCGTCATAAATAAAATAAACATTCTGCAGCGGATCACCTTGAAGAAAAACATGACTCTGCTTTTTCCAATCCCTTGCAATCGCGATATCAGCAACCTTTGTTAATTCAAATTCGTTTAATTCGCGAAAAAGGGTGAAATCAGAGAGTACCCTTTTGATTTCTTCTATTCTCATTCAATCACCTTCATATTCATTTCAGTTACTATTAATTGTATCAAAAATATCAGGAATAGTTTAATTTCATTCATGTTTATTTTGTATAAATGATATTGGAAGAATATACCGATTCTATTAATGTAAAAAATTTTGTTTTTTTCTTTAATAACGAACGTCTATTCGCTAAAATAAAGGTACGAGGTGAGGTTCATGAAGTTAAGAAAAAGCCTGCAAGAAATCCTAAAGGAATTAAAAATAAATGATGAATTTAAAGAGAATATTGTCACATGGCAAACCATTGAGGAAAAGCCGGCTCAGACTGTGCCCTTCCCGGAAAACTTACATCCGTTTTTAAGAAAAGCCCTTCAAAGCAAGGGAATTGAACAGCTTTATGCTCATCAAAAATTAGCATATGAGAAAATTACAGAGGGGAAAAGTATCGTAGCGGTAACACCGACGGCCTCAGGAAAAACGATTTGTTATAATCTTCCAGTTTTGCAAACGATTCTTAAAAATCCTGATTCAAGGGCTCTTTATATGTTCCCAACTAAAGCTCTAGCCCAAGATCAAAAGAGTGAAATAAATGAAATAATTCAAGCTGCGGGTGTAGATATTAATAGCTATACGTATGACGGGGATACGCCGGCTAATATCCGCCAAAGGGTACGAAAAGCCGGTCATGTTGTTATTACTAATCCAGATATGCTTCATTCAGCCATATTACCGCATCATACTAAATGGGTATCACTATTTGAAAATCTAAAATTTGTTGTTATCGATGAGCTCCATACATATCGCGGTGTATTTGGCAGCCATGTTGCCAATGTGATTAGAAGACTGAAAAGAATTTGCCAATACTACGGAAGCAATCCCGTGTTTATTTGTACATCCGCTACGATTGCGAACCCATTAGAGCATGCAAAAAACTTAACGGAAGAGAAAATAAATTTGATTGATAATAATGGTGCCCCAAGTGGGACGAAGCATTTTCTCTTTTATAATCCACCGATTGTAAATAAACCTTTAAATATTAGAAGAAGTGCAACACTTGAAGTTCGAAAAATTGCTGGTGAACTATTAAAAAATAAAATTCAAACGATTGTTTTTGCGAGAAGCAGGGTGAGAGTCGAAATTATTCTGACCTATCTGCAAGAATTAGTGAAAAAACAGTTAGGTGCTAAATCTATTATGGGGTATCGCGGCGGCTACCTCCCAACAGAAAGAAGAAAAATTGAAAAAGGCCTCCGTTCCGGAGAGATATATGGTGTGGTCAGTACAAATGCACTTGAGTTGGGGGTTGACATTGGACAGCTTCAGGTGTGCATTATGACAGGCTATCCAGGGACGATTTCGAGTGCATGGCAGCAAGCAGGAAGAGCAGGGAGAAGACACGGAGAAGCACTGGTCATTATGGTGGCAAGTTCTAGTCCGCTTGATCAATATATTATTCAAAATCCTGATTACTTTTTTACTAAAAGCCCTGAAACAGCAAGGATTAACCCGGATAATCTCATTATTTTAATTGATCACTTGAAATGTGCTGCCTATGAGCTTCCATTTAAGGCGGGAGAGCAATTTGGAAATGCAGGCCCCCTTGATGAACTGCTTGAATATTTATCTGAGGAGCGTATCCTATTTCGTAATGGAGATAAATGGTATTGGATGAATGATTCTTTTCCAGCACATAATATTAGCTTGCGCTCGGCTTCACAGGAAAATGTCATCATTGTCGATCAATCAGATGTGGCTAATGTAAAAGTTATTGGAGAAATGGATCGATTTTCAGCAATGACACTTCTTCATGATGAAGCCATTTATTTACACCAAGGTACACAATTTCAAGTTGAAAGGCTTGACTGGGACGAGAAGAAGGCATTTGTAAGGGAAGTGGATGTAGACTATTTTACTGATGCCAACTTAGCTGTTCAATTAAAAGTGTTAGAGGAAGACAAGCTTCAGACTAAGGAGGAGGCGGAAATCGGTTTTGGGGATGTAAGCGTTCGGGCAATGGCAACGATTTTTAAAAAAATTAAATTTGAATCTCACGAAAATATTGGATCTGGACCAATTCATCTTCCTGAAGAAGAGCTTCATACGAATGCAGCATGGATTTCATTGAATAAGCCGTTTGCAGAAATGGGACAGGACCGACTTGAGCAGGGGCTTGTCGGAGCAGCACATGCTTTAAATCATATTGCTCCACTATTTGTAATGGCTGACCCTCAAGATATTCATGTCATCCCGCAAGTAAAGGCAGATCATAATGAGAAGCCAACGATTTTCTTTTATGATCGATATCCAGGAGGAATTGGCTTAAGTGAAAAAATATACAGTGGGATGTCAGAGGTATTTTCCGAAACGAAAAAAATGATTGATCGGTGCCAATGTGAATCCGGCTGTCCGTCATGTATTGGAACAGACACCATTAGTGATTCAGCTAAAAAGGATGCATTAAAAATTATTAATTCATTTTTGAAATCTTTTGCTTTGGGCAAGGAAGTGTACCCATGTCGTTAAAAAATAAGTTAAATCGCTTAAAACCTCACTTATCAGGAGGGAGCCAACCCGAAAAAATGGATCCCCTTACTAAAACGTTTAATGTTTTAGTACCTTTCCGCGAGAAATGGGAAGAGGAAAATGTATTTCCATACTTTTTCGATCAAGATTATTGTCTAATTAGAGAAGTAAAATACCCACTATCACATCAACATGGGCATTACTGTTTTCGTGATTTTCTTACGGCTGTTGACATTTGGAATAATCAGTCGGTCAGTCACCCTTTATCCGCAGAAGGACACCATGCAGAGGAAATATTCTTTTTCGACACCGAAACAACAGGACTTGGAGGCGGAGTCGGGAATACAATTTTTTTACTGGGATATGCGAGTATTTCCGGTGAACAGCTTATTTTAAGACAGCACATACTTCCGTACCCTGGTGCAGAGGTACCTTTATATCAAAGCTTTTTAGAAAAGGTAAATTATAAAACACTGGTTACGTACAATGGAAAATCATTTGATTGGCCTCAAGTTAAAACAAGACATACCCTTGTAAGGGAGCATGTTCCAAAACTGCCTGCGTTTGGTCATTTTGATCTTTATCATGCAGTAAGAAGGCTTTGGAAGCATAAATTAGACCGTATGAAATTGGCTATTGTTGAGAAAGAGGTTTTAGGACTGGAAAGAGTGGATGATATTCCAGGATTTTTAGCCCCGATGATTTATTTTGATTTTATTGAAAGCAAACAGCCCGAAGGAATACTCGGGATCCTTAAGCATAATGAAATCGACATTTTATCGCTCGTTACTTTATATACCCATCTAACTTTTCAACTATATGGGATAGACCGAAATCAAACAAGACCTGAATCATATGAGGTTGGGCGTTGGTTTGCCAATTTAGGAGAAAAAAAAGAAGCAGAGAAGGTATTGAGCAAACTTACAACTGGCAATGATGTTACTTCCTATCAAGCAAAACTCATATTAGCTTATCAACACAAAAAAGAACGCAACTGGGCAATGGCTCAGAAAATGTTCCTTGATGTTGTCGGTTGCGATGACGATCGGATAAGGTTAGAGGCATTTCTGGAGCTTGCAAAAATACATGAACATAGACTAATTGATTACAAGCTTGCTATAAAATATTGTCAAAAAGCGATATTACAATTAACACAATCTAATAATCAAACTCAAATGAAAAGTCATATTACTTTAGAGCAGTTTGAAACAAGGTTAAAACGATTAGAACGAAAATATGCTAAATTTCCCGGGTAAGCGCAATTTCCGCCAAAATCACTGATGTTATTGGTTATTTCGGCACTGTTCGATAAAATGTCACATAATAAAAAAATATATTAAAAAACCAGTAATTCCATATTGTTTATCAACGTTGAAAAAGGTAAAATTTGAATTTGGATTGAGAAAAAACGACTATAAAAACCTTATGGAGCTGGTAATATGTATAAAACAATTTTATTCTTATTTTTTATTGTCGTATGTTTGACTGCAGTCGTATTTACAAGCTTAAAAGATAGCTTTTATTCGATGCTATAAGATATTTAAAAGCTAATATATGCCTTATAAATTTTAATGATAGAAAAATAGGTATTTTAATTAGTACAAGAGTAGCTCCTTCAACATAGGCTGTTAATGTAAACAGAATAATTGAAAGGAGATTTTTAAATGTATCCTGGAACAAATTTTTTGCCGCCAGTCATCCATCCGACTCAGGAAATTGTAAACCATACGTTTTCTACAACAGTGGTGCCGCATATTCATCCAGTACACACAACAACGGTGAATCATCACATGTACCAACATAAACATTACTGCCCGCAAACTGCTTCATGCTGTGAAGACGTATGCAATCAGCAAATCAACTGCTGTAACCCATGTGCACCAGGTTTTGGAGCAGGAGGCCCAGGCTTCGCACCAGGAGGCCCAGGCTTTGCACCAGGAGGCCCAGGCTTTGCACCAGGAGGCCCAGGTTTCGCACCAGGAGGCCCAGGCTTCGCACCAGGAGGTCCAGGCTTCGCACCAGGACCATTTATGGGTCCTCGACCATAATTGAGGGATTTCAATTGCAAGGGCTTTTTAGCCCTTGTTTTTTATTGATTCTTACATTATGATATGCTTTTTCGAACAAAATGTTTGTCCATTTTTTTAAAAATTTTAGTTGGAGAGAACGTTCTTGATTAAAGTGCTGACAATTTCAGGGTATAAACCGTTTGAATTAGGAATTTTTAAAAAAGACCATCCATCCGTATTATTTATTAAAGCCGCCATCAAGAAATCTTTACTGCCTATGATTGAGGATGGCTTAGAATGGGTGCTGATTAGCGGTCAATTAGGGGTAGAACTTTGGGCTGCTGAGGTTATATTTGAATTTCAGAAGGAATTTCCCGATTTAAAGCTGGCGGTAATCACTCCGTTTCTTGAACAGGAGGCATCCTGGAATGAAACAAACAGAGAATGGTACGAGTCAGTTTTGGCTAGGGCAGATTACATCGATTCTGTATCGAAAAAGGGATATGAGAAGCCTTGGCAGTTTCGCTTAAAAAATCAATTTTTTATCGAAAAAAGTGATGGCCTTCTTCTCCTTTATGATCATGATAAGGAAGGTAGTCCGAAGTATTTGTATGAGCTGGCAATTCAATATCAAAAAAATCACGCCTTTTCGATTGACTTAATTACATTTTACGATCTACAAATGATTGTAGAGGAAGAACAGTTTAAACAAGCAGATTTTTAAGGAATGTTTAAGCAGTTTACCCATATAATGAAATGATTTTACTAACCATCAATTTAAAAAACAAAAGAAAATTGACAAAAGGACTTATTTTTGAAAAAATAATAGTTAATGATTGGCTAAACTTGAGGTGATTTGAATGTTGGCTGATAACGTGAAATTAACAGCTAAGGATATTTTAGAAAAAGAGTTTAAAACCGGTGTTCGAGGTTATAGACAGGAAGATGTTGATAAATTTTTGGATTTAATCATTAAAGATTATGAAATGTTCCATCAAGAAATAGAAGAACTGCAAAATGAAAACATAAGGCTTCGTAAACAGCTTGAGGAATCGTCAAAAAGACAGCCTGTGGCACAACCAGCTGGGACGACTAATTTTGATATTTTAAAAAGATTATCTAATCTGGAAAAACATGTTTTTGGGAGTAAACTATACGATTGACAGTTTGTAAAGTAATTTCCTAATAATAACCATTGAATTAGCAGCAGGAAATACATATAATAGAAAAGTATCATTAATGACGTTCGGGTAATCGCTGCAATGAGCTTTACGCGAATTGTTGAGGAAAGTCCATGCTCGCACGGGCTGCGATGCTCGTAGTGTTCGTGCCTAGCGAAATCATAAGCTAGGGCAGTTGGGCGTAAGTCCAATTGACGGCCGGGAAAATACCTAAGTCTTTTTAGGATATGGTATGTGTACCTATAAAAGTGCCACAGTGACGTAGCCTTTCTAGAAATGGAGAGGGTGGAACGGGTAAACCCCACGAGCGAGAAACCCAAATAATGGTAGGGGAACTTTCTCTGAGGAATTGAACGAGGAGAAGGACAGATTTCAACGTGAATCTGTAGATAGATGATTACCACCTAAGTACGAGACTAATCGTCGTTTGCAGTACTATGGTACAGAACATGGCTTACAGAACGTTATTAATGGGAATGTATGCTGGATAAGAAACGGCTCTCCTGAATTGGGGAGCTTTTTTATTGGTAATTATGGCATTCACTTATTGTTTTTTGTCTATAATGAAAGCGTATATACAATTGTTCTAGGAAATTGAAAACATACATACAATTGAATCTTACTTAAGGGTGAAGATATGGGAAACTATCAAATAATTGCTACAGCGGCAATGGGGCTAGAAGCCTTAGTTGCAAAAGAAGTACGATCGCTTGGTTATGAATGTGAAGTTGAGAATGGGAAGGTTACCTATACCGGGGACGAAGCTGCTATTGCCCGCAGTAATTTGTGGCTTAGAACGGCTGACAGAATAAAAATCAAGGTTGGCGAATTTAAGGCCTTCACCTTTGATGAATTATTTGAAAAGACGAAAGCACTGCCGTGGGAAAAATTCCTGCCTGAAGATGCAGAATTCCCTGTCATCGGAAAATCTGTAAAATCAAAACTTTTTAGTGTTTCTGATTGCCAGGCAATTGTCAAGAAAGCCGTTGTTGAACGTCTGAAAAAGCATTACAAGAGGAGTACTTGGTTTGAGGAAAGCGGTGCTCTCTACCGTATTGAAGTCGCCTTGTTAAAGGATATTGCGACTATTACCATTGATTCGAGCGGTCAGGGTCTACATAAGCGGGGCTACCGGATTGACCAGGGGGAAGCACCATTAAAGGAGACACTTGCAGCCGCGCTTGTGATGTTAACTAATTGGAAGGCAGACCGCCCCTTTATTGATCCTTTCTGCGGTTCTGGGACCATTCCCATAGAAGCAGCAATGATAGGACAGAATATTGCTCCAGGATTTAACCGAGAATTTGTTTCGGAAGGTTGGAATTGGATATCTCCAAAGGTCTGGGATGAAGCTCGGAATGAAGCTGAAGACTTGGCGAATTATGATCAGTTCTTAGACATAGCGGGATCTGATATAGATCATCGGATGGTAAAAATTGCTCAGGAAAATGCCTTTGAGGCTGGTTTTGGTGATTTGATTCACTTTAAGCAGATGCAGGTGAGAGACATTTCAACAAGTAAGGAATACGGTGTCATTGTCGGAAATCCCCCATACGGTGAAAGACTTGGGGATAAAAAGGCCGTCGAGCAAATGTATAAGGAAATGGGGCAGGCATTTAGTAAGCTTGATACGTGGTCGATTTATATCATGACATCGAATGAAGAGTTTGAGCAATATTATGGAAAACCAGCAACTAAGAAACGGAAGCTGTTTAATGGATTTATTCGAACAGACTTATATCAATATTGGGGAAAACGACCACCACGTGAGGTTGATCCGAAATAGCTTTCATGATTATTTAAAAATTTATACGTCGAGTGCTAATCCTAGCGCTCTTCTTTTTTTGGAGGTAAACTATGCAAAACCGGATGCCGTTTGATGTTTCCAAAACTGAATCCTTCTATGACAAATTAGGAGAATGGATTGGTGACATATTTTATGATATTTTGCCCGAGGCAGGCTTCGAACTGAGGGATGAACAAATTTACATGGCTTTTCAATTGGAAAAAGCCTTCAAGGATAAAAAAATAATGTTTGCTGAAGCAGGAGTTGGAACAGGGAAGACGATTGTGTATTTGCTATACTCGATAATGTATGCAAGGTACACAAATAGGCCTGCTGTGATTGCCTGTGCCGATGAGACCCTAATTGAGCAGCTTGTAAAAAAAGAAGGAGATATTGCCAAGCTTGAAAAGGTTCTCGGATTGAATATCGATGTTCGGCTGGCAAAATCACGAGATCAGTACCTGTGTTTAAAAAAGCTTGATCTGGTTCGGAATAATGATATATCAGATGAGATATCTGATATTTATCAAAAACTGCCTGATTTTATCCACATTGGCGGCTCGATGCAGTCTTTTGAAAGGTATGGAGACAGAAGGGATTTTCCTAATTTATCAGATGAAAAATGGAGCAGCATCAATTGGGATACTCTTCAGGATTGTTTTTCCTGTGAAAAACGCCATCGCTGCGGGTTGACATTGCACAGGGAATACTATCGGCATGCAAAGGATTTAATCATCTGTTCCCATGATTTTTATATGGAGCATATTTGGACAAAGGAATCACGAAAGCGCGAGGGGCAGCTGCCACTGCTGCCTGAGCATTCTTCCGTTGTTTTTGATGAAGGACACCTGCTTGAATATGCTGCGCAAAAAGCGTTAAGTTACCGTTTTACCGATTATACATTAGATACGCTGCTTACAAGGTTAATGGAAAATGAAGTGCGCGAGAAAACATTGTACACGATTGAAGAAGCGCTTTTAGATAATGAATCATTTTTTGATGCCATTTCACAATTCACCGAGCTTACAAAAGGATCTGAAAAACAAATTATTACAAAGCATCCTTTAGTATTGAAAACATGCAGGAAGCTGCTTTCAACTCTTCAATCCTTAGAGGAAGAACTTGTATTCGAAAGCGAGTTATATGTTATTAGTGAGTATGATTTAAAAATTGTTGAGGAGTATTTGGAGCAAATCACCTATTCTTTATCGCTTTTCTTACAAGAATTGAATGGAATCACATGGTTTGAAGAAGGCGGGGGGGAACGAACGCTGGTTATTATGCCAAAAATGGTCGAAGAAGTGATGCGTGAAGAGGTGTTTTCACAGAAAAAGCCGTTTGTTTTTTCGTCTGCAACACTGTCCAACCAAAAATCGTTTGACTATATAGCAAATAGTCTTGGAGTGAAGGATTACCTATCCTTTTCTGTTGCATCACCATTTGTCTATGATGAAAAGATGGAAGTCTATCTACCACGCTTTCATAAAGGAAGCATGGAAGATAAAATTAATTATCTTATAAAAATGATTGATCACTCAGAGGGTCGGGCTCTAATACTTTTAAACAATAAAGAAGAACTATCGCTTATTAAAAAGCAACTATCAGGAGTAATTCCTTATCCAGTTTATTTTGAAGGTGACGAGGAGATAAGCACACTCGTTTCAAAGTTTCAAAATGAGGAACATGCGATTCTATGTTCCATTCATCTCTGGGAAGGTCTTGATATTCCGGGAAGATCACTTGAAAATGTCTTGATTTTTTCACTTCCCTTCCCGCCTAATGACCCGGTTTTTACTGCAAAGAGAAATGGAGTAGACAATCCATTCTTGGAGGTGGATTTACCCTATATGCTCCTCCGGCTAAGGCAGGGTGTAGGACGATTAATTCGGAGTGAAAAGGATCAGGGAACGGTTCATATCATGATAGAAAAAGATATTGATTTTAACGTATTACAGAGTGTTATAGACGCCATTCCAACAAAGCCAAGAGAATCATAAATAATAAAAAAAACGGAAGCCCTGAAAAGAGTGCTTCCGTTTTTTTATCACCTTCCTAAAAATAAACATTTTATTATTAATAGAATAACTCTTTTTGTAATGCCTCACGGTCGATTAGGTAAAATCCATCGTCATCAAGGGTAACGTATTCTTTTTTCTTCACATGATTGATGGTTCTACTAACTGTCTCTCTAGAAGTGCCAATCATATTGGCTAATTCTCGATTGGTGAACTGGGTTGTAAGCTTGTAATGTTCTCCTGCCCTCTCACCGTTTGATTTACAAAGTCTAATAAGAAGTAAAATAATTTGTTCATACGTATTATGGAGAACTTGTGCTTCCAGTCTTCCTTGCAGATCAACAATCTTTTCGCCTAACACTTTAAATAGTTTAATGCACAGTTCTGGATAGGAAATAAGGATTTCTTCAAATTTGTCAATCGGGATGACAATGAGATAGGCATCTTCCATCACCTCGGCATGTGCCGGGAAATTCCCTTTTCTAAAAAATCCTGCATGGGGAAACATTTCACCAGGCTCAAGGACGGAGATTAATTGTTCTTTACCTGAGTGATCTGTTTTACAAATTTTGATTTTCCCGCTCTGTATAAAGAACACGCGGTCAAGAAGATCATCCTGCATAAAAACATACATCTTATGTCTATAAAAGCGCGTTTGAGCAATCTTAATGATTGGATCAAGCTCTGCTAAAGATAATTCTTTGAAGATAGGGACGTCAGACAACCGTTTTATTATATCCTCCTGCTTCATTTACATCACCTTCATATTATTAATTCGATTTAGTTACATTGTAGCAATGATTTTAAAGTGAATATGTGACCACCATCATAGTTGACTCGTTTTATTGAAAACAATTCTCATTGATGTGACAAAAATCACAACTAAAGAATGAGGAGCTTCACATAGTGAAAAATTCATCAAAGTTACAATACAAATGTGACAAAAATTGAAAGGATGAATTTGGCATGGAAATACAGCGGGGAACAAAGGCAATAAAAGTGGTGAAAACAAATAAAAATGGCCTCTTGAAATCTGTTTTAATTGCTACCATTTTAATTAGCTTCACTGTTTTGCTAGTTGGAGGCTATTGGATATTTAAGGAACAAGCACCTAGACCATTAAAAGTAACGAATGAAAAAGGCGATGTCCTTTTAACAAAAGCTTCTATTATGGGAGGTCAGGCAGTTTTTCAAAAATACGGTTTAATGGACTACGGTACAGTTTTAGGACACGGTTCTTACATGGGTCCAGACTATACGGCAGAAGCCCTAAAAATTTATACAGAAGGAATGCAAGATTTTAAAGCAAATAAAAAGTATAGTAAGGATTATGTCTCGTTAAATGAGGATGAAAAATCCGTTATTAAAAATAATGTCATTAAAGAAATGCGCAAAAATCGCTATGACAGCAGTAAGGATACAATGGTATTAACTAATGCACAAGAGTTCGGACTTGAGAAAGTAAGAGCACATTATAAAGAAGTATTTTCAAAAGGTGACGGCTGGGGATTAAGTGCAAACCTGATTAATGAAGGGGATATGCCTAAAACAGATCGTGCCTATGTTGCACAAGGCGACCAAATTACGCAAATATCTGATTTCTTCTTCTGGACAGCTTGGCTCTCTAGTACCGTTCGTCAAGGTGATAAAATTACCTATACAAATAACTGGCCTTACTATGAAGATGCCGGAAACCATTTATCCTTTTCGGCAATCTGGTGGAGCGGTGCGAGTATCACGCTATTTGTTTTAATGGTTGGAGTTATTCTTTTCTTCTTCTACCGCTATCAATTTGGGATGCAAGAAGCGTATAAAGAGGGTAATTTTCCACGAATTGATTTACGCAAAATGCCAGTGACAAGTTCTCAGGTAAAGAGTGGAAAATATTTTGTCATAGTTTCCGCATTATTCTTTGTTCAATGTATGTTTGGGGCACTATTAGCCCACTATTATATTGAGCCGGATAGTTTCTTTGGTTTGAAGTGGATTCACGATTTTCTACCATTTAATATTACAAAGGGTTATCATTTGCAGCTAGCTATTTTCTGGATTGCAACTGCTTGGCTTGGAATGGGTATTTACATAGCTCCACTAGTAGGAGGATATGAACCCAAGAAACAAGGATTATTAGTCGATATTTTATTCTGGGCATTGGTTGTCCTGGTTGTCGGCAGTATGGTTGGAGAATGGCTGGGTGCCAATGGCTATTTAGGAAACAATTGGTTCTTATTCGGACACACAGGCTGGGAATATATCGAATTAGGACGAATTTGGCAGCTGATTCTGATTGTCGGAATGCTCATCTGGCTGTTTATTGTTTATCGAGGAATTAAGGCGGGGCTTAAGCGAGAAACCGATAAGGGCGGCCTAGTCCACTTATTATTCTACTCAGCAATTGCAGTACCTGCATTCTATATCTTTGCCTTGTTTATCAATCCAGGAACAAGTTTTACATTTGCAGATTACTGGCGCTGGTGGATTATCCACTTATGGGTTGAAGGTATTTTTGAAGTATTTGCTGTTGTTGTAATTGGTTTCTTATTGGTTCAGTTAGGCCTAGTAACGAAAAAATCAACAGTAAGACAGTTGTATTTTCAATTAATTTTACTTCTTGGGAGTGGAGTAATCGGAATTGGACACCACTACTACTATAATGGGTCTGCTGAAATTTGGATCGGACTTGGAGCTGTGTTTTCTGCTATGGAAGTAATTCCATTAACATTATTGATTCTTGAAGCATATGAACAATACAAAATGATGCGCGCTGGTGGTTTTGACTTCCCGTACAAAGGTACTTTTTGGTTTTTAATCTCAGTTGCCATCTGGAACCTAGTTGGTGCAGGTGTGCTTGGATTCTTAATTAATTTACCGGCCGTAAGCTATTTCGAACATGGGCAGTTCTTGACACCAGCACATGGTCATGGGTCTATGATGGGTGTATACGGTATGTTTGCTTGTGCGGTACTTCTTTACTCATTAAGAAATATTGTGAAGCCAGAGGCCTGGAATGACAAATGGCTGAAATTCAGTTGTATCATGTTGAACGTAGGTCTTGCAGGAATGGTCTTCTTATCCTTACTTCCTGTCGGATTCATTCAAATCAAAGAAGCATTCAACCATGGATACGCTGCATCCCGTTCAGCAGCCTTCCTACAAAAAGATCTTGTCCAAACATTACTAACCTGGCGTGCGGTGCCTGACACCATTTTCCTTATTGGCGTAGTGGTATTGATGTTATTCTGTGTAAAAGCACTCTTTAATTTGCGAAAACCAACGCATAAAGAAGGGGAAAGACTTCCAGTAAAAGATTTAGCATTGGATGAAGAATAATAGAAAAAATCCGTAAAGCTTAGCTTTGCGGATTTTCGTTTTCTTTCATAAGTTTTTCATAACATTCAAAACAGTAAATCTCTTTTTCTTCTGTATGGACACCGTTAAAAAAACCATCTATGCAATAGACATCTTTTTTACAGCATTTACATAAACTCACTAATTCCCTCAATTTTCCAGCCTCCAGACACATCATATTAATAAAATCATGTATTAGGTGTGATACGAAGCATTTTCATATAATGATGCTTACTTATTATAAAAGAGAAGTTAACAATCTAAAAAGGAGTGATTAATGAAGTAATTTTTTGGTTTTAAGTGTCTTTGAAAAAACCAGGTCCCTTAACTCTTTCTACTCATTTTACGTAAGTAATTTTATTTTCTAGGTTACATCCTCTTTTCCCTTTATCTTTATTTTACAACAGAATTTCTTTTCTGTTGTTTTTTTATCCAGTTAAAGCCATACAACAACTTTTTTTCAGAAAAATATGGTAAAATTTATCTGTCAGTAAGAGAGGGGGATTTCCAATGAGTTTTGTACAATTAGAAAAAGAATTTTTGGATTATGTAAAAAAAATGTCTGCTTATAATGAAGCACTAGGATTAATTTATTGGGATCTTAGAACGGGTGCTCCCAAGCAGGCGGTGGAACAACGGTCGGAAGTGATCGGAATGTTATCTTCTGAAGTATTTAAAATGTCTACATCCGAGGAGATGGCAGCTTACATAGCCAATTTATCAAAACAGCCGATTTCCGAAAAAACGAAAAAGATCCTCGAAGAGTGCAAAAAAGAATATGAGCGAAACAAAAAAATACCGGCCGAAGAATACAAAGAGTTTGTCATACTCCAATCAAAGGCAGAAAGTGTCTGGGAGGAAGCCAAGGAAAAGGCTGATTTTGCATTGTTTAGTCCATACCTAGAAAAGCTAGTTGCAATGACAAAACGGTTCATCAGCCATTGGGGCTATGAGGAAAATAAGTATGATGTTTTATTAGACATGTACGAACCTGGTATTACGATGGAAGTATTGGATCAAGTATTTGGCGAACTAAGGGAAAAAATTGTCCCTTTGGTCAAACAGATTTCTGAGTCCTCCAATAAGCCCAAAACAGACTTCATATTTGAAAGATTTTCTAAGGAAAATCAACGCGAATTTAGTTTGAAAATCCTCGAAAAAATGGGTTATAACTTCAATGCAGGAAGACTTGATGAAACCGTTCATCCTTTTGCAATCGGTTTAAATCCCGGAGATGTCCGTGTGACCACAAGGTATGATGAAAACGACTTTCGTACAGCTGTTTTTGGTACAATTCACGAGGGAGGTCATGCTTTATACGAACAAAATATTTCAAAATCCTTGATTGGTACACCGCTTTGCACTGGAACTTCAACGGGAATTCACGAATCGCAGTCTCTTTTCTATGAGAATATTCTAGGACGAAGTTTTTCATTTTGGAAAAATAACTACAACTTATTGAAGTCATATACAAATGGTCAGTTTGATCAAGTTGAAATAGAAGAATTCTATCGTGCAATTAATGAATCTAAGCCATCACTGATTAGAATTGAAGCAGACGAATTAACCTACCCGCTTCATGTGATGATCCGGTATGAGATTGAAAAAGGGTTATTTAATGATGAAATTGAAGTGAAAGACCTGCCAAGGATTTGGAATGACAAGTACGAAGAGTACTTAGGCATTCGTCCTGAACATGACGGAGTGGGAGTACTTCAGGATGTCCATTGGTCTGGTGGCAGCTTTGGTTATTTCCCATCCTACGCATTAGGGTATATGTATGCTGCACAATTTAAGCATAAAATGCTCGAGGAGCTTCCAAATTTCGATCTTTTATTAGAGGAAGGTAACCTCCTCCCGATTAAAGAATGGCTGACAAAAAATATTCATCAATATGGAAAAATGAAGAAGCCGCTTGAAATCTTACAGGATGTCACAGGAGAAGGCCTAAATGCTAAATATTTGATTGATTATCTTTCTGAGAAATATGGAAAGGTTTATCAGTTAAATTGAAGAAAATCATACCCATTATATTCATTGCAATAAGTGCATCATTATGGGGGATTATTGCAATATTTGTAAGGAAACTTACTGAAGCAGGTTTTACCCCGATGGAAATTGTTACGATAAGGGTTGTCACAGCTGGAATATTGCTCGGATTTATTGGAGTAATAAAATACCCAGTACAAATGAAAATCAATTTTCCTGATATCGGACTATTTATTGGAACGGGGATCTGCAGCATTGTTTTATTTAATTGGTGCTATTTTTCTGCTATTAATCAAATGAATTTGTCGCTTGCGGTGATTTTATTATATACAGCACCAGCTTTTGTAACTATATTATCCTATATATTTTTAAAGGAAAATATGGATTCCACTAAAATACTATCCGTATTAGCGACTATTGTTGGCTGCATATTGGTTGCCGGTGTTAATCTAAATGCTGCGACAGCCATTCGTCCAATCGGGATTCTAACAGGGCTTGGGGCAGGCTTTGGTTATGCCTTATACACGATATTTGGTAAATTTGCTTTGAAAAAATATTCAACCTTTACGGTAACCTTGTATACCTTTATTGTCGCATCGCTTGCATTACTGCCATTGACACATCTCTGGGATAAATGGAGCCTCCTTATGAGTGGTGAGATTCTTTTTTATGGTATCGGTCTAGGCCTATTTCCTACGGTAATCGCTTATTTACTTTATACAAAAGGACTTGAAAAAGTAGAAGGAAGTAAAGCAGCCATTATTGCCACCGTAGAACCAATTGTTGCTACTATTTTAAGTGTTTTTCTGTATGATGAAGGTTTTGGTGGCATCCAAGCAATCGGATCAATGGTAATCCTTTTTTCAGTTCTATTTATTAATCGTTCTAAAAAAAGCAAAGGGAAGATATATAATAAAAAGGCTTCAATCTAGGATTGAAGCCTTTCACATTAACTTAATAATAAAATTGACTTACCATTTACTCCAAGTTTGGAATCCCTTTGACCCTGGAGGTGCATTTTGAATGATATCAATAAACGGAATCGTGTAAGCGAACAGAATTAGGGCCGCTGTAATACCAAGCCATAATTTCCAGTTTTCAAATACCATTGGTGCTTTTTCTTCCGGGTTTTCTGCTTCAGCAACTGGGAATTCCTGTTCTCCTTTAGGAGCAAAGAATGCAAGGTTAATAAAGATGATCAGCACTAAAATAATTCCAAGGAATAATATCGAGCCGCCAACTGCCTGAGCGACTTGGTAAGGAATCCACTCAGCCGCTTGCTTTGCACCGCCGTACGTAGAGAATGCAGAACGTCTTGGTCCGCCAAGAAGACCTTGGAAATGCATTGCACCTGACATGAAAGTCATACCAATGAACCAAACCCACGCTTGAATGATGGCTAATTTATTCATGGCTTTCGTTAATTTGCGTCCAGTTAAATGCGGAACCAACCAGTAGGAAATTCCAAAAAACGTTAACACAACGGATGTTGCAAGTGTTAAATGGAAGTGACCTGTTACCCAAATGGTGTTATGCACGACTTGGTCCATTTGGTTAGAAGCATTGATAAGTCCACCGGCTCCGGCAGGAATAAAACTTGCCATACCGATAAATGGAACAATAAAGCGGGCGTCGCCCCATGGAAGCACTCTAAACCAGCCAAAAAGACCTGTCGCTCCCTTAGACCGTCCATATCTCTCAAATGTTGCGAATAGAGAGAAAGCAGTCATTAAGGAAGGAATAACTACCATGAAAGTAAGAATTACTTGGAAAAACTTCCAAGCAGGATCAATTCCAGGCTCTGTTAGTTGGTGGTGAAAACCAACCGGAATGGAAAACAGCAAGAACAAAATAAAGGACAATCGTGCTAAAGAATCTGAGAAAATTTTTCCACCAATAATTTTTGGAATAATCGCATACCAGCACATATAAGCTGGTAGTAACCAGAAATAAACAAGCGGGTGTCCAAAGTACCAGAACAACGTCCGGCTGACTAAAACATCTACAGTATCAACTAAACCTAGTGACCAAGGAAGTAACTGGAATAGGACAGTTGCAGCTACACCTAAAGTCGCGACAATCCACATTACCGTATTGATTACTGCCATAAAGCTTAATAATGGACTTGGCTGACCAGGATTGTTTTTGCGCCATCTTGCATAGGTCATGATCTGAGCCGCACCATCAAGCCAGCTTCCGACAACGACGAAGGTTAAACCTAAGTAAAAAATCCAGTGTGCTTTAAGTGGTGCATAAAATGTATAAAGAACAGATGCCTCTTTAAGAAGAACCATTGTAGCTGCCATTAACGTACCGATTAACATGACCCAAAAGCCAATCCAGCCAGTGCGGCGTGCGGCGTTCGAATGTCCGCCGGTTGTTCTGCTTACGGCAGCATATTGGAATCCCATAATGAAGAAGGTTGTTAACACAAGACCCATTAATACCCCATGGACTGTTAAAATTTGATAATAATCAATTCCCCATGGAAGTTCCCATTTTCCGGAGCGGACAAGGGTTTGCAGGAGACCCATTAATCCTCCAAGAGCAAGTGCTGAAAAGGCAACAAAGAAGTGAGCCATTGAAAGCTTTGCATCACGAGGGTCAACTTTTACTTTTGCAGCTGCACTGTTAACCATTATTTTACCACCTCAATCATCGAACTCATTAAATGGTGCCCGGCACCACAATATTCATTACAAACAATTAAATATTCGCCTGCTTTGTCAAATGTTGTTGTATATTCGCTGACATAACCAGGTTCAAGCATCATATTAATATTTGTCCCAGCCATTTCGAAGCCATGGATGACGTCTTTTGTTGTGGCAATGACTTTTACTTTAGCACCAAGCGGTACTTCTACTTTAGCCGGATTATAAGAGAAAGCGGATGCTACGTAAACTAATTCGTAGTCCCAATCTTTTCCTTCAACTTTGTGAAGTCCTGGTTTGTCAAAAGGTTTGGTTTGATCTACCTTTTCAGGATTAACAGTTGTTAAACAGCTTGGCGGTTTGTTGCCAAGATAGAAGGCGCTAACACCTATTACTGCTAAAAAAATGACAAGGCAGCCAATACCGAAAGTCAGCCAAATTTTTTCAAATTTATGCATGTGCATAACTTTTTCCCCCTTCAATCATTAAAAACGGTCTACGAATAGGTAGTAAACACCTACCCAGGTGACAATAAGAAACGCTCCCAATAAGAAAACGGACGCTAATGTCCCTTTAAGAGAAGAGCTGTCTTCTACTTCTGTTTTTTGTTTTGTATTCAGTTCCGCTTTCGCCATCCCCTTGCACTCCCTTCAGAAAATTGAATTAAATAAATAAGTTCTCTTTCATAATACAAAACAATCGTGAAAGTAAACTATGAAATTTCGAAATTCACAAATTGTTCATACCTTAGGTATCTACTATGTTAATGTTAAAAACTTGATGCAACAGTGATTTTTATCACAACGAATCAGGTGTAAATGTGAAGAAAATGTGAACTATCAAACCTTCCCTGTGATAAAAGTAATTGAATAATATTTCACAAACAAGAGGGTTTGAGGCGTAAAATTAAAGTCACATTGGTGAAAAATCAAAAATATAATAAAGAGACCCTTCAATCAGTGTTTTTTCCTCTATTAATTGTTAGTCCTGTTGTATGGTCTCAATGATCAAGGCTGTCGCCCTGATAAAGAAGTACGAGCCCGATTGATTCAACAAAGCCGATGAAAAGCACATCGGCAAGTTTCACTGTATCTACCTATCGGGTATTAACTTTCAGTTGATCCCAACTTATTCTTTTTAATTGTCTCAAAGTCTTGAAGCGGGTATCTTACGGCCCGTTAATACAGGATAAAAACAAATGCCTTAATTATCATAGGAAGTGAGTGGTCTAGTTGGAGAAATTCTATTGCGAAAAATGTCGACTTCTATATAATAAAGAAGAATATTGCAAAGTTTGTGGATTATTGGCGAGCAACAAAATAAAGATTGAGGTTCAAAAGCAATCTGAAAAGCAATAATGATATTGGAAATGTTTATATAATGAAGGAAATCTTAATCCAAGTTATAATTTAATTGCACAACAACAACCTTCAAAACGTTTGCTTCCCTGTCTTGGGAAGCTTTTTTTTATCAAATAATTATAAATCCCTCGAATAAATCTTTTGAATGCTGGAAAAAATACCCTTACATATGTGGAAGGAGAATGATGATGCCTGCCATTATTTCTGTATCAGAGGTTATTCCCCCTTTTGAAATTACCCAGAACCAAGCATCTGAGTTTGCAAGAGAACTTTTTGCTGATTCATTTAAGGATATTGAAAGACTGTTAAAAGCCTTTCAGAACGGGCAAATTGAAAAAAGACATTTTGTCAAAAATATTGAATGGTTTAAAGAAAATCATTCTTTTGAAGAGAAGAACTATGCCTATATTGAGTCCGCTGTGATCCATGGAAAAGAAGCGGTTGTGAAATGCTTAACTAATCCTACCTTCCTTAAGAAGAATATTTCTTTTGAAGAGATAGACGCCATTTTTTTTATTTCAACAACTGGCATATCAACCCCAAGTATTGAAGCAAGAATTATGGACCAATTGCCTTTTAAACCACATACAAAACGGGTACCGATCTGGGGGCTTGGCTGTGCCGGTGGTGCAGCCGGATTATCAAGGGCATTTGAGTATTGTTTAGCGTTTCCAAAGGCAAAAGTCATCGTTCTATCTGTTGAACTATGCAGCTTAACATTTCAGAAAAATGACCTTTCAAAAAGTAATCTAATTGGAACATCACTTTTTGCCGATGGAATTGCCTGCGCATTGGTTTGCGGTGATGAAGTAAAAAAAGAGGAGTATTGCAAGAAGGCAGCATCACCTTCGATTATCGCAACGCAATCTACACTTATGCCGAATTCTTTGGATGTGATGGGCTGGGAATTAATGAATACTGGCTTATTCGTCATATTTTCCCGTGATATCCCACATATTATCGAAGGCTGGCTAAAGCCAAATGTAACGAGTTTTTTAGCAGAGCATAAAACCGACCTGGGGCAAATTGACTGTTTCATTGCCCATCCTGGCGGTAAAAAGGTATTGGATGCATATGTAAAGGCTTTAAATATTCCACCTTCCATGAATGAGATTTCTTTGGAGGTTTTAAGGCAATATGGAAATATGTCTTCAGCAACGATATTTTATGTGTTAAGGCGATTTATGGAGATGGACATTCCTAAAAACGCTATTGGTCTAGGAACAGCACTTGGCCCAGGATTCAGTTCCGAATTACTCTTACTGAGGTGGAAATAAATGACTGATCTCCTTCTATTTATAATAGTAATTAGTTTTGTCATCATTCAGCGCATTGTAGAACTTTTTATTGCAAAGGGTAATGAGAAATGGATGAAGCAGCAGGGAGCAGTCGAGTTTGGTGAAAAGCACTATAAGTATATGGTCATGATCCATGTACTGTTTTTTGTCGTATTATCCACCGAAAAGGTTTTGTTTGAAAGGGAGCTTTCCCATGTATGGCCAATTGTTTTTAGTCTATTTTGTTTTGCCCAGTTCATGAGAATTTGGGCAATCACATCTCTCGGAAAGTATTGGAACACGAAGATTATTGTCTTACAGGGGGCGAAGGTGGTTAGGAAAGGCCCATACCGATTTTTAAAACATCCGAATTATTTTGTGGTCGCAATTGAACTGATTACTGTGCCATTATTGTTTAGCGCTTACTATACCGCTTTTCTGTTTACTGTATTAAATGTAATTATGCTGATGGTACGAATTCCTGAGGAAGAAAAAGCACTTAAATCATTAACGGAATATGAAGGAGTCTTTCAAGACTGTAATCGTTTTATTCCAAGGATTGTTAAATAAATGTGACAGTTACACACGGAGTATTGAAAATGATTATCAGTCGTGCTAAAATGAATTTAACAATGAAAATCATTCTCAGGTGAGAGTATGATAAGGAAGGTGTTACATATGGCTTTTGCTTTTGTTGGTGGAACGATTATTATTTATGCATTTGTCATGAAGCACGTCTTAAAAAATGTTACTCAATAAGGAATTGCTTATTTAATTGGCCAAGGTACTGAACCTTGGTCTTTTTTCTGCTAAAAAATTGTTTTTGACAAAAGGGGTGTTAAGATAGGAAAAGTTTGAATTATCGTATAAAATAAAAATTATTACTAAGTTGTTAAGGGGAATAATGAAAATGGTGCAAACAGCCAATCAGAACGAAACTATTCAAACATTAAAACGAAAAATCGTTTCGATATATGAGTATTTAATCAATCAACATGATCCAATACAAGCCGAAAAAGTAAAACAGCTTGCCAAAAAGATAGAGAATCGGGAATTCCTTATAGCGTTCTGCGGTCATTTTTCCGCGGGAAAATCAACGATTATCAATCAAGTTGTCGGGGGAAATTTATTGCCATCAAGTCCGATTCCGACTAGTGCAAACCTAGTGAAAGTTAAATCCGGTGAGGATTATGCGAAAGTATTTTTTAAAAATGAAAAACCTAGGCTTTATTTAGCACCGTATGACTATGATTTAGTTAAAAAATATTGTAAAGATGGTGACAGTATCGAAGAACTGGAGATTAGTAATAGCGATTCCCGTCTGCCATCGAATACAGTGATTATGGATACACCGGGAATCGATTCTGCCGATGATGCACACCGGATCGCAACGGAATCCGCCATTCATCTAGCTGATTTAATCTTTTATGTGATGGATTACAATCATGTCCAAGCTGAATTGAATTTTTTATTTACAAAGGAATTAACGAAGGTCGGCAAAGAAGTTTATCTAGTTATTAACCAAATTGATAAACATAAAGATGAGGAATTAAGTTTTTCAGACTTTCAAAAAAGTGTTGTTGATTCGTTTGCGTCATGGGGAGTCCATCCTGCAAGGATTTTTTATACATCATTAAAGTATAAAGAACACCCTTTTAATGAATTCCAACAGCTTCAAGCTTTTATTGCTGAAAAATTGGATGCAAAGGATCAATTGATCGTTCCATCCATTTTTCATTCATTAAAAAAAATAGCCCAAGATCATGTAAACCAAGCAAATTGGCTGGAAGAAGAGGGGTTTACACCCACTCTTGAAATTTTAAAAGAAGTAACAGAGCAGGAAAAACAAGATATAGTAACCTCCTATCAAAGACTCACCTCCAATCTAAAGAAAATAAAGGAAGGTACGCTTGATAAGGAAAGGGAATTTGATAACAATATAGCCCAAATCATGAAAAGTGCTTATCTCATGCCTTTTCAAACAAGGGAGTTAGCGGAAAGCTTTCTAGAATCCTTTCAGTCAGAATTTAAAGTAGGATTCCTGTTTTCTAAGCAAAAAACCTTAGATGAGAAGAATAAGAGATTAGACAGTTTTTATCAGGATCTGCTTGAAAAAACAAAATCACAGCTTGAGTGGCATTTAAGAGAATTTCTGCTTCGAACCTTAAAGGAATCGGAACTTAATCAAGTCGAGCTTCAAGGTTTAGCGCAATCCTTTTCCATCCCTGTCCCAATTGATTTGGTAATCAATACAGTGAAATCAGGGGCACATGTAACTGGAGACTATGTCATCCATTATACAGAGGACGTTGCCAATGGGATCAAAAGGATCGCGAGAAACCAACTTGCTGATTTTAAAAAGAATTTTTTAGAAGCTTTAAAAAATCAAACGGCTAAGGTAAAGGAACAGGACGAAAAAGAATTATTCAAAATAGAGAGATACGTAAAAGCTATAGAAGGGCTGAAAAAGCTTGAACAAAACAGTTTTTTACGAGAAAAAGCAATCGATGCTCTTTTTATTCAATCTGGAGATTTTCATGAAGATGTGTATGAGCTTTTTGTTCAAGAAGAGGAAGAATATGAAGTGGTTAATTCCACTGAAGAAACGAAATCTTTACAACAAGAAAAGCGAAAATCTGATAAAACAAGTGAAGTACCTTTCATTCTGGATCCAAGGACAAATGATAGCGGTCAAGGTGAAGTCCGATTGAAGAATACTACTGAGAGACTTTATCACGTATCAAAACTAATCAAACCCCTGCCTGGTTTTCAAAAGCTTGCAAAGGAATTAAACGATAAAGCAGAAAGATTAGAAAATAAAGGATTCACGGTTGCGTTATTTGGTGCCTTTAGTGCCGGAAAATCCTCTTTTGCTAATGCCCTATTGGGAGAAAAAGTATTACCTGTTTCGCCTAATCCGACTACGGCTGCCATCAATAAGATTAAGCCGGTTTCAGATGTACATCCACATGGAACAGTTCTGGTTAAGTTTAAGGAGCGAGACACGATGCTTGAGGATGTAAATCGTGCCTTAAAGGTTTTTGATTTACATGCTAATGATTTCTATGCGGGCGCAGAAATAATTGATCAAGTTATGCTTGAGAAAGGGAGAGAAGGAGTTCTAGAGAAAACTCATTTTGCATTTTTACAGGCATTTAAGAAAGGATATTCATCCTTTGTAGAATTACTCGGAACCGTAAAGGAAACTGACATAAAAGAATTTCATGAATTTGTCGCAAAGGAAGAAAAATCATGCTACGTCGAATGGATTGAGCTGTACTATGATTGTGAGTTAACACAAAAAGGAATAACACTCGTTGATACCCCGGGAGCTGATTCCATTAACGCCCGCCATACTGGTGTAGCCTTTGATTACATTAAAAACTCAGATGCAATCCTTTTTGTCACATATTACAACCATGCATTTTCAAAAGCCGACCGAGAATTTTTAATCCAGCTTGGACGTGTAAAGGAATCGTTCCAAATGGATAAAATGTTCTTCATAATTAATGCGATCGATCTTGCAGAAAATGAAGAAGAACAGGAAACGGTGACAGAATATGTCTCAGAGCAGCTAATGAAATATGGAATCAGAAATCCTCATCTGTATCCATTATCAAGTTTGCTTGCCATAAATGAAAAAATGAATTCAAAACTTATCGTAGGTTCTGGAATGAGCAAGTTCGAGCAAGCGTTTTATCATTTTATTTCTAGGGACTTAACGGAGATGGCCATCTCGTCAGCCGAAAAAGAATTTGCTCGAGTGCATGAACTGATAGGCAAGCTTATTCAAAGCTCGAGGGAAGACCATTCAGTTAAGGAGCAAAAACGATCCGAGATTGAAAAGCAAAAGGGGACGATCAAGGAGTTAATGGAAAAACAAACCGCTGAGCCGTTGCAGAACCGTTTGCACATGGAGGCGGAAGAATTAGTTTACTATATTAAGCAAAGAGTATTCTTGCGTTTTGGTGATTTCTTTAAAGAGGCATTTAATCCGTCATCACTTCGAGACGACGGCCGCAATCTGAAAAAGTCGCTGCAAGCAGCACTTGATGAATTTCTCGAAAGCCTTGGTTATGATTTTGCCCAAGAAATGAGAGCAACCACTGTCAGAATTGACCGCTTTATTGAAAGGCTACTTACGGAGTATCAAACAGGGCTCATTAAGAACCTTATAGACATAAACCATGACCTTTCCTTTTCTATATTTGAAAAAGTCCAAAGTGAAGAAATTGATTTTCCAACTGCCTTTATGGGTTTAGACCTTCAGATGTTTGCGAAAGCAATGGCGTATTTTAAAAATCCAAAGGCCTTTTTTGAAAAAAACGAAAAGAAACTCATGAGCGATGAACTTAATAGTATCCTAAATGCACTTGCAGACAACTATTTGAAGCAAGAATCTAATCGGTTAAAAAGACATTATTCAACTGAATTGAATAACGAATTCAATCAGTTAGTAATGCAAATGACTGAGCAGGCGGATGATTTTTATTTAAGCCTTCTTTCAGCCTTAGATGGTGGACTTTCGATAGAACTTTTAACTGACATCCAAGATAAACTTACAGAAGAATTAGCTAAATAAGGGGGCCCTTTAGCATGAAATATGTTAAGGACAAGGAATGGTTATTGAAAAATTTAAATGCAAATAATGTAAGAATTGTCGATTGCCGATTCTCATTAGCAGAACCCGAAATAGGGAAACGGGACTATTTAAGCAATCATATTCCTTATGCAGTTTTCTTTGATTTAGAAAAAGATTTGTCAGCTCCAGTTGGGGAACATGGGGGACGGCATCCATTGCCAAATGTAGCTGAATTGGTAATGAAGTTAGAGGCGGCAGGTATTAGTTCTGATACAACGGTCATTGCTTACGATAATGGTGAAGGATCTTACGCCGCACGATTTTGGTGGCTCCTTCAATACCTCGGCCATGAAGAGGTGTACGTGCTTGACGGTGGATATAAATGCTGGTTGGAAGTGAATAATCCTGTAACGGAGGATATTCCTGCCTTTGAAAAAGCGGATTTTCTTGTCAATCTGAGGTCTGAATTGTTAGCATCTGTTGAAGAAGTGAAAGAAGCAGTTGAAAAACAAAACAAGATCCTAATCGATTCCCGTGAAGAAAAGCGTTATCTTGGTTTGGAAGAACCAATTGATAAAAAAGCCGGCCATATCCCTGGTGCGATAAATAAGCCGTGGATGAAGGGATTAAGAGGTAATCAATATTTACCAGTAGTTGAACAAAAACAAAGGTTTTCAGATATTGATTCTGACAGTCAAATCATTGTTTACTGCGGTTCAGGGGTAACCGCCGTACCAAATTTTCTTGCATTAAAAGAAGCAGGTTTTGAAAAGGTAAAGCTCTATGTTGGGAGCTTTAGCGACTGGATTTCCTATGAGGAAAATAAAATCGAATAATTTTCAGGGGCCATCTTATGTTATAATGGAACTCGTGTTGTTTTTTTATAAGGGGGACTAAGGAAATGAATAATCAAAAGCCTTCACTTATGCTTGTTGATGGAATGGCCCTGTTATTCCGTGCCTTTTATGCTACGGCTGTGACAGGACAATATATGATAAATTCTAAAGGCATTCCCACGAATGGAATCCATGGCTTCGTAAAACATTTATTTACAGCGGTATCTTCGTTCAAACCTACACACCTGGCCGTTTGTTGGGATATGGGGAGTAAAACCTTTCGAACAGAGTTATTTGCTGATTATAAAGGAAATAGAGGCGAGGCTCCGATAGAACTGATCCCGCAATTTGACTTAGTAAAAGAAGTTGTCGCTTCTTTTGATATTCCAAATATTGGACTAAAAGGATATGAAGCGGATGATTGCATTGGAACCATTGCCAATCAAATGAAGAATCATACTCATGTATCCATTTTAACCGGTGACCAAGATATTCTTCAGCTTCTTGACGAAAGAATCTCAGTCATTTTATTGAAAAAAGGCTATGGGAATTACCTTGTTCACACTCCACAAACTTTCTTTGAAGAGAAAGGGATTACCCCAAGGCAGATGATTGACTTAAAAGCATTGATGGGTGACACAAGTGATAATTATCCAGGAGTGAGAGGAATCGGTGAAAAGACTGCATTAAAGCTTTTACAGGAATTTGAACATATTGAAGGTATTATTTCAAACTTAGATCGGTTATCAAAATCCAATAAGACAAAAATTGAGCAGGATTTAGACATGCTCCACCTGTCGAGAATGCTCGCTGAAATAAAATGTGATGTTCCAGTTAGCTGTGCCTTGGAAGAGGCAGGACTTAGAATTGAAAAAGAAAAAGCATTAAATAAATTGATGGAAATTGAGCTTCGAGGAGTACAGCGGCTGCTTCCGTTTGATGAAGCTATTATTTCCTAATGTGAAAGGTTGTCTCGATTTGGGACAACCTTTTTTGGGGAAAATAGTTACTTTGTGTTTTTCTTCTTTGCTGCATTTTCTAGTTTGCTTTTTGGTTCTGCAGCAAATTCTGTATCCTGTCCATATCCTTGTGGATTTACTCCATGTGCTTTCATACCGCGGTTATTCCCTTTTTTGCTCATTAATGCTTCACCTCCCATAATCGTTAGTCTTTCCATTACGAATAATAAAACTCCGGCATTCGAACAATAAGTTGGCGGAGCAGTACTAGGTACAACAGTCGGAGTAATTGGGCATTTATGTACAAAAAAGAATAGAAAAGCATTGAATTTTAGGTTAAGATTTTAAAGGGATATTTTAAAGCTTGAGGGAGAGGGCTGGTTTATCAGTGCGAACAGTTGAAGAGTATTTGCACTACTTGAAAGGAAAGGGCTTTCAATTTCAGGAAGATGCAATAGGCTTTATTTTTTTTGGAAAACACTATACAAATGCTTCAGATGAAATGATTAATACAGCTATCGAGCTGACGTTAAAAGCACAGAGGAGATTCGATGGCAGTTTTTATATGTCATTGCTGGAAACGTTAATCTCGAACAAGATCAATACCAGAAAAGAAGCGATAAATTTTGTTAAGGAACAAGAATTGCTTGGAATATAAATTAAAACTCCCATAGCAGGGAGTTTTTTAGTTAACTTTCGATGCCTTTATTTTTTCTTAGCAAAGGTATTTTATTTGCTGGCAGTTCAGCGAAAATCATTCCCATAAAAATTAGGCCGCAACCCAAAAGGGCACTTAAAGATAAACGTTCATGAGCCCAAAAATATCCGGCAATTGCCGCGAAAACAGGCTCCATGGCAAAAATTAACGCCACCCTTGTTGCCGAGGTATATTTTTGAAAATTTGTTTGAATGAAAAAGGCGATGGCGGTTGCAAACACACTAGTAATAACTATCCCAATGATGACATCTTGTGAAAATAGAATGTCCATTCTTAGTGACTTTTTCCAATCTTCAAAAATAAAAGAGGAACCTAACGATAGTGTGGCAACGGTTGTTAGTTGAATAACTGTTAATAAAAGTGTCGGGTATTTACTGCTAAATTTACCTGTTAAAATAATATGCATAGCAAAACAAATCGCACAAATAAACACATATCCATCGCCTATATTTAATGATGATACATCAGTCATGGTAAGTAAAAATAAACCTATCGTTGCAGTTAAAACACCAAATATCCCATTCGTACTCGGAAACTGTTTTAGTAAAATCATGGAGAATAAGGGCACTAAAACTACACTTAGACCTGTGATAAATCCAGCCTTTGAGGTAGTTGTATATAAAAGGCCGATGGTTTGAGTCGCATAGCCAAGAAAAAGCCAAAACCCAATGAACATACCTGATCCAATTAATTTAATATTCATTTGTTTAAGCTGTTTTTTTCCAAACACCATAAGGCAAAGAATGAGTAAAAGCGCCGCAATGAAAAAACGGATTCCGTTAAAGGTAAATGGCGGCAGGAAATCAATCGCATTTTGAACTATCAGAAAGGTTGTGCCCCAGATTAAAGTAACAAGAAGTAAGCTTAAATCAGCCAATATGGGTTTTTTCATGATGATTTATAAGGCTCCACTTTTGAATTTTTTTGTATCGCCAGTCGTGCCAGTTCATCAGCAACTTTGTTTTCAGCACTAGGGATCCATTTCATAAAAAATAAATCGATCTTTTTTGTTAAATGCAGTGCTTCTTCAAGTAATGGAGCATACAATTTATTTTTGACAAATTCTTTTTCGACAGACATATTAACTAATTCGGAATCCGTACGAAATGACACGACCGAATTTGAGAATCCATTTGTTATGCATATGTTCAGCGCTCTAATAAAAGCATGAAATTCGGCTTCGTGGTTGGACATAATGCCAAGCGGTATCGAATATTTTTCTGTTGTGCCGTTTGCTTTAATAAAAACCCCTGCACCGCTCTGCCCGGGATTACCAGCACTTGCTCCATCAATATACACTTCAATCAATGCTGAAACCTCCAGTTTAGTCATAATGAAAGTTTAACATATTTTAACACAATAGTTCGGGAAAATATTTTCTAATGTTCAAATGGGTATGATATAAATATATATATTTATCAGCTAAAAGAATAAGCTAGTTGATAAGAACGTGAAAATCATTTCTTGAGAGGCTGAAAACAATGAAATTTAGGCTTGAATGGAACTATAAAGTAAAAACTAATGAAAAAGTGCAATGTTCATCCGAATGGGTATTAGGGGAATTAGCCGTTCAAATGGGTGAAGAGCTTGAGGGAACTGGAAAGATAGTGGATTTGTATTTTTATGATGAAAAAGGGACATCTTGGATATTAAAAGAAGTGAAAAAGCTGCTAACTGAAATCGCGGATGACCCCCATGATATAATTGTATACTTTGACGGGGGCTTTCACAAAGAGACTAATCAAGCAGGGCTTGGAACTGTTATTTTTTTTAAACAAGGAAAAAAGAAATACCGAATCCGTGCCAATGAACGCTTTGACGAAATGGAATCCAACAATGAAGCAGAATATGCCGCTTTTTATTATTCACTAAATATATTAGAAGATTTAGGTGTCCATCATCTTTCCTGTGAATTTAAAGGGGATTCCCAGGGAGTATTAAAGCAGCTCGAAGGGGATTGGCCATGTTATGAGGAAACGCTTAACCGATGGCTTGATCGGATTGAGGAAAAAATAAAAGCACTTGCACTTCAGCCAAAATTTACGGTCATTCCAAGAAAGGATAATAAGGAAGCAGATAAATTGGCTACGCAAGCATTAGAAGGGAAAGAAATCTTTGCTAAAACATTAATTCTTTAAAAAGGGGGTGCTTAGTACTAATGAAGCCTTCATCCAGAAAAGAACTTTTTGATCAAGTAGAAGGCTTGATAAATCAATATTGTGAAGGCTGTTTTTTACATCAGCAGTTAAAAAAAGAAGGCGGGCGGAGATGGGCACATCGTTTCTGTATCTCCCAATGTACCATTGGGGAAAGGATACAGGAGTATGGGAAAAAACTTAAGTAAAAAGGTATATTATGGGAAATAAAAAGGCTGACGAAAATCGTCAGCCTTTGATTGGTCATTTTTATTTAAGGATTATAGTTTTACTACGTTAGCAGCTTGTGGTCCACGGTTTCCTTCAACGATTTCGAAAGAAACTTCTTGACCTTCTTCTAATGCTTTGAAGCCTTCGCCTTGAATCGCACTGAAATGTACGAATACATCGTCGCCGCCTTCAACTTCGATAAAACCAAAACCTTTTTCGTTGTTAAACCATTTTACTTTACCGTTTTGCATGTACTTCTTCCTCCTAAGCCTTTCAAGACACCGCCAATGGTGCCAAAGTTAAATATTATCATGCAGCCAATCAGCTAATATTATTATTTGATTACATGATGCTTTAAATATACAATAATGAAAATAGACAGTCAAGGAAAGGTAAGCGGTTTTTTGCCGAAAAACATGCAGGGTTCGATAAATTAATAAAAAAGTCTGAATTTAAATCCCCAATTAACATAATTATTGCTTTTCCTCATATGTTAAATTAATAAATTTACATGTTAGAGGTGGGGAAGCGATGTTCCGATTTTCAATTAAAGGAGAGGATTGGATTTTAAGGTTTTCACCACAAGTTTTTATTGAAACAGATGAAAAGAGGGCAATCATATTGTCACTTCTTCATATTGGTGATGATTTAACCAATTTTTCTCATGGGGATTCCTTTATTATGTTTGCGAAGAAAATTGGTGCCATTGTCTTTGATGTAGAAAGAATTCCATCGTTAATATTAACAGTATCCAATATCGTTCCTAAGGAAAATTGGTATATTCAGGAATCAACAATTAAAAGTAATCATAAATGAATATAAGAATAGATGTATTTTTTAGGGGAAGCCAAATTCAATCTGGCTCCCCTTATTTAATTACTAGATAAATAGCAGATAAATCGTCTTAGAGACATTTGTCACACTATTGACATATATCCACGTTAGTGAAATCAGTAAGTTTGATATTATATAGGAGAGGTTCATTTTGATAGAAATTCTAATAAAGTAATTATTATTTATTTTCAATTGCGTTTTATAATTACTTAATGTGAAAATGTGAACAATTTAGAAGCAAAAATAGCAGAGGAGTGAATTAAATGGATCCGGTTATGCTGGCAAGAATCCAATTTGCTGTAACGACGATTTTCCATTTCTTCTTCGTGCCGCTTTCAATAGGCCTTGTGTTTATGGTGGCATTGATGGAAACCTTGTACGTAGTAAAAAAACAAGAGCTATACAAGAAAATGGCGAAGTTTTGGGGGCATTTGTTTCTTATTAACTTCGCAGTAGGTGTTGTAACAGGGATCATTCAAGAGTTTCAATTTGGGATGAACTGGTCAGATTATTCAAGATTCGTTGGAGATGTTTTTGGAGCACCGCTTGCGATAGAAGCCCTGCTTGCTTTTTTTATGGAGTCCACTTTTATTGGTCTGTGGATTTTTGGCTGGGATCGTTTATCGAAAAAAGTTCATTTGGCATGTATTTGGCTCGTGTCTATAGGAACAATGTTATCCGGTTTTTGGATTCTTATGGCTAACTCATTTATGCAAGTGCCAGTAGGATTTGAAATGAACAATGGACGTGCAGAAATGAATGACTTTCTTGCCCTGATCACGAACGGTCAATTATGGGTAGAATTTCCGCATGTGTTGACTGGAGCATTGTGCACAAGTGCATTTTTTGTTGCCGGTGTGAGTGCATTTAACTTATTAAAAAAGAAACATGTTGAATTTTATAAAAAGTCAATGAAAATCGCTATTAGCATTGGGTTAATCGGCAGTTTTGGTACAGCTTTTAGCGGACATACCCAGGCACAGTATCTTGTCAAAACCCAACCGATGAAAATGGCGGCGGCTGAAGGGATATGGAAAGATACTGCAGATCCTGCCCCATGGTCGGCTTTTGCGTTGATTGATACAGAGAAAAGGGAGAACACTTTTGAAATAAACATCCCATACGCAATGAGCTTTTTAGCCTATTCAAAATTTGAAGGCAGCCTAAAAGGAATGGAAACATTACAAAAGGAATATTCCGACAAGTATGATTCAGTAGTCGGTGAAGGTACAAACTATATCCCTCCCGTGAAGACAACCTATTGGAGTTTTAGATTAATGATTGGCTTTGGAATGGGAATGATTTTATTATCACTAGCTGGTGCTTATCTCTGGAAAAAAAATTCGCTTGAACGAAGTCGTCTTTTCTTAAAGCTGCTTTTACCGGCGATTTCATTTCCATTTTTGGCTAATACCTTTGGCTGGATTATGACCGAAGTAGGAAGGCAACCATGGACCGTATTTGGCTTGATGACTACCGCTGACTCGGTTTCACCGAATGTTTCAGCGGAAACGATTCTTTTCTCGCTCATTTTGTATGTGTTAATATTTACGATTTTAGCTGGAGTAATGATCTATTTAATGGTTCGCGAAATTAAAAAGGGTCCTGAAATTCACGACAATGTTAATGCAAAAGTATCAACAGATCCTTTTAGTAAGGTAGGTGCTTGAGATGGAATTAAGTGAATTATGGTTTGTCTTAATCGCCGTTGTATTTATTGGCTTCTTTTTCCTTGAGGGTTTTGATTTTGGTGTGGGCATGTCGACACGGTTTCTCGCCCGTAATCAGACTGAACGAACAGTGATGGTAAATACAATCGGCCCGTTTTGGGATGCAAATGAGGTGTGGCTGTTGACGGGCGGGGGTGCTATATTTGCGGCATTTCCACATTGGTATGCTACCATGTTTAGCGGCTACTATTTACCATTATTGGCTGTACTCCTTTGCTTGATCGGGCGCGGGGTTTCATTTGAATTCCGCCGCAAAGTTAATAATCCTAAATGGACAAATTGTTGGGACTGGGTTATTTTTATTAGCAGTCTCGTGCCTCCGTTCCTTCTCGGAGTTCTATTTACAAGCATGCTTAAGGGAATGCCAATCCAGGATGATATGAACATGAACGCTGGTTTTACCGATTTTATTAACGTTTATTCTCTTTGGGGAGGAGTAACCGTCACATTGCTGTGTCTTTTACATGGTCTTAATTTTTTGACATTAAAAACTGAAGGCGATATTAGGAAACGCTCGGCCCAGTTAGCACAAAAAGTAGTATTAGCTGTTTTGGGATCTTTAGTTATTTTTGTTATTTTATCCTGGAAGATGACAGATATTTTTGAGGTCCGCCTAATTCCGGAACTGTCACTTGTGGTATTAATTGTCCTTTCATACGGACTGACCTGGTATTTTATCACTAAAAAACGGGAAGGCTTAGCTTTTACAATGTCTGGATTAGGGTTAGCGGCAACTATTTCAGCTATTTTCGTCGGCCTATTCCCAAGGGTGATGATCAGCTCCATTAATAAGGCGTTCGATTTAACAGTGTACAATGCTTCAAGTGGGGCATACTCCTTGAAAATCATGACAATTGTAGCGATAACCATTTTACCGTTTGTATTAGGGTATACGATTTGGAGTTATTATGTATTCCGGAAACGAGTGACGGATAAGGAGCATTTAACTTACTGATGGATAAAACCTTGTTCTCCTATAAAGGAGTAAAACTACTATTAGTAAAACTTGCAATCTTGACCCTTTTTCAAGGTGCGTTAATTATCATACAGGCTTATGCCTTGGCAGATGCAATCTCCTCTCTTTTTGGGGGAGATTTGTTTCGTGCTGTATACAAAAAATTAGCCGTTTTTCTTTTTGCCCTTATTGTCCGCCAGTTGATCGTGGTCTTGAAAAAAAACATTTCATTCAAGTTTGCTGCCTTGACTAGCGAAAATCTCCGTGAAAAACTGCTGCAGAAATTATTTCAGCTTGGCCCCAGGTTTGTAAGAAAAGAGGGTTCAGGACAAACTGTCACCTTGGTGATGGATGGCGTGTTAAAATTTCGCCGTTATCTAGAGCTTATTTTTATTAAAATGATCAACATGGCATTCATTCCTTCGTCAATTTTAATTGTTATCTTTTATGTAAATACCCGTTCTGCAGTCGTCCTAATGCTCACTCTGCCAATACTTATCGTCTTTATGATCCTGCTGGGATTGGCGGCAAAAAGTAAAGCTGACCACCAATATGAATCCTATCAATTATTATCCAATCATTTTGTAGACTCATTAAGAGGATTAGAGACACTTAAATACTTAGGATTAAGCAAGCAGCATATCAACAAAATTAACCTTGTTAGTGAAAAGTACAGACGGGCTATGATGGCAACATTGAAAGTTGCATTTTTGTCATCCTTTGCTATGGACTTTTTTACGATGCTCTCAATTGCAACAGTTGCCGTTTTTCTAGGCTTGGGGTTAATTAATGGAACAATCGACCTGAAACCGGCATTAACCATTCTTATTTTAGCCCCGGAATATTTTTTACCTATTAGAGAGCTAGGTGCTGATTATCATGCCAGTCTTGATGGTAAAAATGCGGGTAATAAGATGATGGAAATTATTTCTATCGAAACGCAGGTCCCATTACTAGCCAACGTTCCAATATGGAAATCAACAAGTTCCTTATCAATCAAAGGCTTGAATGTACAGTTTCCAGATAATAGTCAAGCGGCATTAGCAGATTTAAATCTATCAGTAACAGGAGCAAAAAAGATTGGTATTATAGGGGCAAGCGGTTCTGGTAAATCAACATTAATTGATATATTAAGTGGGTTTTTAACACCGTCGTCAGGAGAATTTCAGCTGAATGGTAAAGCCCTAACGTCCTTTTCTGCTGAAGACTGGCAGAATCAAGTAACCTATATTCCTCAGCACCCGTTTTTGTTCAACGATACAGTTCTAAACAATATTCGCTTTTATTATCCCGAGGCAACTAAGGAGGAGGTGGCGTTTGCTGCCAAGAAAGCAGGTTTATTGGAAGTGATTCACGAATTATCCGAAGGACTTGAGACCATAATTGGTGATGGCGGACGAACGCTTAGCGGCGGGCAGGAACAACGAATTGCACTTGCACGTGCATTTTTAGGGAATCGTCCCGTCATCATGCTGGATGAGCCAACGGCCCATTTAGATATTGAAACAGAAGCTGAATTAAAAGAAACGATGCTAAGGATGTTTGATGAAAAACTTGTATTTTTTTCAACTCATCGCTTACACTGGATGCTCGATATGGATCAAATTCTTGTCCTTGACCAAGGTCGACTAGTTGAAGTGGGTACGCATGAACAATTAATTACCAATAAAGGGACATACTATAAGCTCGTGTACCAATCAATGGAGGGGAACATATAAACATGCTAAAATGGATTTTACCCTATTTGCGTCAATATCGTAGACTGTTTATTTTTTCGATTCTTATAGGTTCCCTTGCAATTCTTTTTGGTGCAGCATTAATGTTTACTTCTGGCTATCTTATTTCAAAAGCAGCGACGCGTCCAGAATCAATATTAATGGTCTATGTACCAATTGTTGGTGTTCGCACATTTGGTATTGGCCGTGCAGTCCTTAGCTATGTCGAGAGATTAACAGGACATAATTTAATTTTAAAGATTCTTTCAAAGATGCGAGTAAACTTATATAAAATGCTTGAACCACAAGCATTATTCATCCGGTCGCGGTTTCGTACAGGTGATATGCTTGGTGTCCTTGCGGATGATATTGAACATTTACAGGATTTTTATTTAAAAACCATGTTTCCTGCGATTATTTCATTAATGATCTACACTGTGATTATTATTTGTACAGGTCTTTTCTCGATTCCATTTGCGATAATTTTAGCCGTTTTCATCAGTTTGTTAGTTTTTGTAGGACCTTGTTTTTCTCTTGTTTTTGTAAAGGTGAAAAACGAACAATTAAAAAGAGGAAGAAATAGATTATACCAACAGATGACTGAAGCCGTTTTTGGAATAAGTGACTGGATCTTTAGCGGTCATTATCGTCGATTTATCGGGCGCTATGAGCAACAGGAGCGGAAGCTGTTAGAACTGGAAAAAAAGAAGGTTTCCTTTATTAATTGGAGAGATATTATAAATCAAACAATACTTGGTGTCATTGTAATCTATGTTATTTATTGGGCAAATGATTTTACGATAAACGGTGAAATCCCCCCAACATTCATTGCCGCTTTCGGACTCGTGATATTATCGTTACTGGAATCCTTTTTACCAATTGCCGGGGCAGTCAGTGAAATAACCATTTATCAAGATTCATTTAAACGTCTTGACTCAATTCAAGCATCCAAACCACAACAAGAAAAGCTAAAGGAAATTCAACCATCCAGATCGCCAATTTCGCTTGAATTAAATAATGTAACGTTTAGATATTCAGAAAAGAGACTGTTTGACAATTTTAATTTAAATGTCAAGCAAGGAGAGAAACTAGCTATTATCGGCCGCAGTGGTTCAGGAAAGTCAACATTGCTAAAACTCGTATATGGAGCGCTCGTCCCAGCAAGCGGCGAAGTGAAAATTAATGGCCAATTAGCACATCACTTAGAACCTTCAATGTCAAAAATAATAGCCGTTCTAAATCAAAAGGCATACTTATTTAATACATCTATCCTCAATAATATCCGCCTTGGCAATCCGGAAGCAACTGATGAAGAAGTGTTTCATGCTGCACGGATGGTACAATTGGATGAGATGATTAAGAAATTACCTAATGGATATGAGACGAATATGCAGGAAACTGGCCAGCGTTTTTCCGGGGGAGAGCGGCATAGAATTGCCTTGGCTAGAATACTTTTGCAAAACACTCCGATTGTCTTATTAGATGAACCTACAGTTGGTTTAGACCCAATTACAGAAGCAAAGCTTTTGACGACCATCTTTGAAACCCTTAAGGGTAAAACCATCATATGGGTGACACATCATTTAATCGGTGTTGAAAAAATGGATCGAATTCTATTTCTAGACCATGGAAAAATTGTTATGGAAGGGACACATCAACATTTACTGGAAAATGAGGCAAGGTATCGCCATCTTTATGCACTAGACCGACCATTTTCAAAAGGGAGCTAATTATAGCAGCCTATTTTGAGGCTTTACGAATGTGGTTTAAAATGGGAAAATGAATCCGGGATGCTTTACAAAGGAGCAAAATAAGATGAAATTAATTATTGCTGAAAAACCCGACCAAGGTTCAACATTAGCTTCTATTTTTAAACATAAAAAACAAAATGGTTTTATCGAAATTTTTCCGAATGATACCTTTACAAAAGGTGCCTATGTTACATGGGCGATCGGCCATTTATGTCAGCTCGTTGCGCCGGAAAAGTATGAGTCAGTCTGGAAAAAATGGTCGTTAGACAATCTGCCCATCATACCTGAACATTTCAAATACGAAGTAACGAAAGATAAAGTAAAACAATTTACTGTCATTAAAAAACTTGTTTCAAACGCAGCGGTTACGGAAATTATCCATGCAGGTGATGCGGGGCGTGAAGGAGAATTAATCATCCGCAATATTTTAAGGTTAACAAACTGTAAAAAACCAATGAAGCGACTGTGGATTTCATCGTTAACGCCCAATGCGATTCGTGAAGGGTTTAATAAATTGTTAGATGAAAAAGAAACGAAAAGCTTGTACCTTGAGGCCTATACTCGTGCCTGTGCGGATTGGGTTGTGGGAATGAATGGTTCAAGGCTTTATAGTTTGCTGCTGCAAAAAAAAGGGTTTTCAGATGTTTTTTCAGTTGGACGCGTACAGACACCAACGTTAGCACTCATAGTTAAACGAGAACTAGAAATCGAGAATTTTAAGGCAGAGCCATTTTGGGAGGTAATTGCCCATTTTGCCATCAATGGCAAGAAATACAGTGGTAAGTGGCAGAATAATGGGGAAACCCGCGTTAAGACAAAGGAAATGGCAGAAAAAGTTGCTGCATTTTGTCGAGAAAAACCGGCTGAAGTGGCAGAAGTAATATCCGAAAGAAAAGAATTTTTACCGCCGTTACTATATAATTTATCTTCGTTACAAGCGGAGGCAAATAAACGTTTTAAATTTTCGCCAAAAAAGACGCTGGATGTCCTCCAAAAACTCTATCAAAAAGGGTTTGTATCCTATCCCCGATCCGATTCGCGATACGTAACAAAAGAAGAGGCTAATATTTTCCCTGAAATTCTAAAAAAATTAAGTCATATAAAAGACTATTCATGCTTTTTCCCATTACCAATTGCCTCAATAGCGGATAATAAACGATATGTTAATGAAAAGAAGGTTACTGATCACTATGCTATTATCCCTACTGAACAAATCCCGAATGTGGAAAGGATGAGTCCTGACGAACGACAAATCTATGATTTAATTGTTACTAGTTTAATCGCAGCTCATTATAATAAGGCCGTAGCCGAATATACTAACGTTACCACATTAGTAGATGGCCGGGCAGCCTTTATCTCGAAGGGAAAGGTACAACTTGAAGAGGGATGGAGAAAAGTCCTAAACCAAAAGGAACGTGAGGATGAGCCTGAGCTTCCTGCATTGACAAAGGGGGAGCAGGGAAAGACTGTTAAAGTAAACGTAAAAGAAAGTCAGACACAGCCGCCAAAGCGCTATACCGAAGGACAACTGATCACCTTAATGAAAACGGCAGGAAAGCATATAGATGATAAAGAGCTTGAGAAAGTTTTAACAAGAACAGAGGGTCTTGGAACGGAAGCCACTAGAGCAGGTATTATCACAATGCTCAAGGATCGGTTATACATTGAAGTGAAAAAGAATTTAGTTTATGCTACCGCAAAAGCAAAAATATTAATTGAAGCGATAGGACAAGAAATTCTCGCTTCACCGGAAATGACCGCAAAATGGGAACAAAAACTGAAGGAAATTTCCGAGGGTTCAGCTGTACCCATGCATTTTATGGAACAAACAAAAAAGATGGTATTACATTTAATTTCTTCTAGTATCGATCAATCGCGGAACTGGACATTTTCTGAGGAGGTTACCCAAAACTTTACTCCCGGAAAACAAAAGACAAGGAGAAAAACGGTTACGAAACTAGGTTCTTGTAAAAAATGTGAAGGGGTTATAATTGACAAAGGTAGCTTTTATGGCTGCAGTAATTATAAAAATAATCAATGCAATTTCACCATTTCCAAAAAAATCCTTGGGAAAAATATTACCCAGAAAAACGTGAAATTACTTCTTTCAGAAGGTAAAACAGAATTGATTGAGGGATTTACAAACAAGGACAAAACCTTTAGTGCAAGACTTTTCTTTGATGAGAAGGAAAAAAGAATAAGATTTTTATTTGAAGAACCAGTAGTAAATTAACTCTTTACTGTTACCATAAATGTGATAAAGAACCTTGTCACTCTTTTTTTTCTATAGTAAACTTTTATGTGAGTAATTTTTTGGAGGTTTCGGGATGCCAACACCTAGTATGGAAGATTATATTGAACAAATCTATATTTTAATTGAAGAAAAAGGATACGCTCGGGTCTCAGATATTGCCGAAGCGTTGTCAGTCCATCCCTCCTCAGTAACGAAAATGGTACAAAAGCTGGATAAAGATGAATATTTAGTCTATGAAAAATATAGAGGACTTGTGCTGACATCTAAGGGTAAAAAGATTGGCAAACGCCTTGTCTTTAGACATGAGTTGTTAGAACAGTTTTTAAAAATAATCGGTGTTAAAGAAGAAAATATTTATAATGATGTTGAGGGGATTGAACATCATTTAAGTTGGGATTCGATTGATCGAATAGGTGACCTCGTTCAGTTCTTTGATGAGGACGAGAAAAGGGTTGAACTGTTAAGAGAAATTCAAAATCAAAATGAACACGAATGATAAAAAGAAAGCACCTAGCGGCAATTGCTAGGTGCTTTTAAAATAAATTTGGGAAATGATCAAAAGATTGGTCGGCCGCTGGAATTAAGGCCATTTTTCCGTCTGTATCCGGGGTGGTAAGGACACCATGGATAAGGCCATTTTCAACCTCCCTTAAAGCTTTACGGTAAGAAATAATCCGCCCCTCAGAAGTAACAAAACTGATAATTTCTCCAAAATGATTGCGATGTACTGCATCGATTGTTTCCAACTAAATTCCCCCTTTTCCTGTATTATTTCTATATTGTACGAATATTAACCAAAAATGGATAATCAGATTTTATAAAAAATAAAAAATAAGCACCGGAGTTTATCCGATGCTTATTTTTAACCCCATGTAAAAGGCGTCTCCTGATATACATAATAATTGAGCCAATTTGAAAAGAATAGGTGTCCATGTGAACGCCAGCGATTGATTGGCGGCTGGGTTGGGTCGTTGTTTGGAAAATAATTTTCAGGCATATGGATTTTAAGTCCTTTATTCAAATCTCTTTCGTATTCCTGAGCAAGTGAATCAGATTCATATTCCAAATGTCCTGTGATCATTACATGCTTTCGATCTCGAGAAGCAATTAATAATGCTCCGGCATCTTCTGACGCAGCCAGCAATTTTAAATCCGGCTTTTTTATAATAGCCTCGATCGATACATCAGTGTAGCGCGAATGGGGAGCATAAAAAAGATCGTCAAAACCCCGAAGCAATATATCATTATGCTCGAAAATACGGTGAGCATAAATCCCGGAACATTTTCGTTGTAACTCAAATTTACCAATACCATAATGATAGTAAAGTGCAGCTTGTGCTCCCCAACAAATATGTAATGTTGAGGTTACATTTTGACTGGTCCAGTCCATAATTTCGGTTAATTCGGACCAGTATTTTACTTGATCAAATTCTAATAGTTCAACTGGGGCACCGGTAATAATCATCCCGTCAAATTTCTGATTTTTTATTTTCGGGAATGTGGTGTAAAACTGCTCCAAATGCTGTTTGCTAGTATGGGTAGACACATAGGAGTTGGTTTTTAAAAAGTTAACATTTACTTGTAACGGTGTGTTTCCCAACAATCTTAATAGCTGTGTTTCCGCTTTTTCTTTTTCAGGCATTAAATTCAATATTAGTATGTTTAAAGGCCTGATATCCTGGCTGGTTGCTCGTTCATTGTCCATAATGAAAATATTTTCCTGCTCAAGAACCTCCCTGGCAGGTAAAAGCTTTGGAATGTTAATTGGCAAGTGACCATCCCCTTTTTTACTAAGCTGCTAAAAAGCAGATTTCTGAATACTAAATTTATTAATACTACGGAAAACAATTAAAAGTCAATGAATATTATAAAAATTTGATATTTACATTATAAACATTATACTAAATTCAGAAAAGATAATATTTTGTTCAAAATTAATAGTCGGAATGAAAGCGCTTGTTTGATACAATAATGTAGTAGTTTAAATTTTACATACTGAATGCGGGGGATATATGTGGCTATGAAAACATCAATCAAGTCAGACATTGAAATTGCACAAGGATCAACAATGAAACCCATTACGGAAATTGCTGAAAAAATTGGTTTAAAAGAGGATGATCTTGAGCTTTTTGGAAAATATAAAGCGAAAATCTCCAATGAAGCACTAGTCAAATTAAAGACAAAAGAAAGTGGAAAAATTATTCTCGTTACCTCGATTAATCCTACACCTGCAGGTGAAGGAAAATCAACCGTTACCGTTGGGCTTGGGGATGCCTTTAATTGTATTGGTAAAAAAGCAATGATTGCGATGCGTGAGCCTTCACTAGGCCCGACTATGGGGATAAAAGGTGGGGCGACTGGCGGCGGCTATTCGCAAGTGCTTCCAATGGAAGACATTAACTTGCATTTCACTGGAGATCTCCATGCGATTACTACTGCAAACAATGCCCTCGCAGCATTAATCGATAATCATCTTCAGCAAGGAAATGAACTGAATATTGACCAGCGCCGTATAGTTTGGAAACGGGCTGTAGATTTAAATGATCGTGCGTTAAGAAAGGTGATTATTGGTCTTGGCGGTCCGCTTCAAGGTGTACCAAGGGAAGATGGTTTCGATATTACGGTAGCATCAGAAATAATGGCAGTTTTATGTTTGGCAACCAATTTAAAGGATTTAAAATTACGATTATCGCGAATGGTTATTGCTTATAATGTAAATAAGGAACCAGTAACAGTAGGGGATTTAGGGGTTGAAGGCGCATTAACATTATTGTTAAAAGAGGCTGTTAAACCAAACCTTGTCCAAACGATTGAACATACCCCGGCTCTTATTCACGGTGGACCGTTTGCTAATATTGCACATGGATGCAACAGTGTTATTGCCACAACCGCAGCAACAAAATTAGCAGACTATGTCATCACCGAAGGCGGGTTTGGAGCTGACCTAGGTGCAGAGAAGTTTTTACATATTAAATCAAGAAGTGCTGGTATCAAACCGGAAGCGGTTGTTGTGGTTGCCACTATTCGTGCATTGAAAATGCATGGCGGTGTTGCAAAAACAGAATTGGCCAAAGAGAATATTCCATCACTTACACTTGGATTTGCTAATCTCCAAAAGCATATTGAAACAATCAAAGGCTTTGGTTTACCGGTTGTTGTTGCTATCAATAAATTTATTACCGACACGGATCTTGAGGTTCAAACATTAATAGAGTTGTGTGATAGAGAGAATGTTCCTGTTGCTTTAACGGAAGTTTGGGAAAAGGGCGGCCTTGGCGGGATTGAGCTTGCTGAAAAGCTATTAACAGTCATTGAAAAAGAGGAAAATAATTTCCATCCGTTATACGACCTATCAGATTCGATTGAGCAAAAGATTCAAATCATTGTCCAAAAAGTTTATGGTGGTAAGGATGTTGAGTTTTCACCAAAAGCAAAAAAACAGTTAATTGATTTTGAAAAGTTCGGCTGGTCTAATTTGGCTGTCTGTATGGCGAAATCACAATATTCCTTGTCCGATGATCCGACCAAGCTTGGCAGACCAACGGATTTCACCGTAACCATTAGGGAATTTAAACCATCTATCGGTGCTGGTTTTATTGTGGCGTTAACAGGAGAAGTAATGACCATGCCTGGCCTGCCTAAAAAACCTGCAGCTTTAAATATGGATGTGGATGAAAATGGCAATGCGCTAGGGCTTTTCTAGAGGAGTAGTGATATATGTTTGATCCAACAGCCTTCGATAATATGAAAGTGGTTATTGAAGGTGCCTTATATGATAAGGACATTAGTGGGGAAATTGTCATCACAGATCGAAACGATTTTCTAAATATGGCTAAAATGTCCCGTCTGTTTGAGGTGATGTTTCGATTACCTAACAGCTCTGTAGAAGCACAATTTAAAATGGAATCAAGGCTTGATAATTTAGCAGCAGAGCTTTTACCAAGTTTTCAGGCAGAACAATTAGCAGGATGTTATGTAAAACTTTCCTTTTTTCTTCAGCATGAGAGGAAGATAGATTACCAATTGGCAAAAAATATTCTTGTGGATATTTGGGGACCGACTAGAATCATTACTGTTTCCGTTGTCAATCATCCCTTAGATTTGCAAAATAAAATTTCCACTGTCCTAAAGGTAAAATTTGATCGCATGATAACAGAAGATCAACTGGAAGATTTGGTAGAAATGACGGAGTTTATGATTACAACCCTCATGAAGTTGAGCGAAAAATTATAGGCATTTAAAATGAAACCAGCTATAAATTTAGCTGGTTTTATTTATGGGTAAAAATATTTACAATATTCAAATTTAAAGGTACGATTATGCTAACTAGATATTATGACCTAGTACTAAAAATAAGGGGAGATGACAATGGTAAAGACGGCATGGGTAACCGATAGTACAGCCTACCTTGATATTGAACTGCAAAATCATCCAGATTTATATACGATTCCATTAACAGTTTTACTAGATGGTGTGGAATATTCTGACGGGATTGACTTAACCCCTCAACAATTGTTTGAGAGACTAAAACAGTTAAAGAACCCTCCAATGACTTCACAGCCATCTGTTGGTGCGTTTCAATTTTTATATGAGCAGCTTGCGAAAGATTACGACCAAATAGTAACTGTTCTCATTTCGGGAAAACTAAGTGGTACGGTATCCTCAAGTGAACAGGCGGCAAAGCTTGTCGATATTCCAGTAACAACCTTTGATTCACAAATCCTTACCTATCCAATGTCTGCATTACTAAAAAAGGGTATGGAATTATTAGCAGCAAATCACAGCCTTGAATCGGTAATAAAAGAGCTTGAACAAATAAGGGATTCGAATGAGACATATGTTTTGGTTGGAAGCTTAGAGCAGCTTCATCGTGGTGGCAGAATGTCAGGCTTACAATTTTTTCTCGGCAGTATGTTAAATGTGAAACCAATTATTTCTATTGTAAATGGAGCCCTAGAAGTGAAGGAAAAGGTAAGAGGAGAGAAAAAGGCTAAAGAAAAAATTCTTGATTACTTCCAATTAGCCTATGAAAAATACCAATTTAAAGAAGTATATATTCTCTATGGGTTACATCATGAACAAGCAGAAAATTGGCAAATTCAGCTAAATGAACTATTCCCGCAAGTGAAAATTGTAAGCTGTCCACTAGGAGCAGTAATCGGTGTTCATGCAGGAGAAAACACACTTGGAGTTAGCTGGTTTAATGGACTGAAATAATACCCGAATAAAAATTCCGTGGATTTTGATAATAATTCCGCGGATTTTTTATTTTATCTCGCATAGCCGGGTAGTTAGAGCCTCATACAATAAGATTTTGATTGGACGAAAAAGGGTAGGTATGGGATCAACTGTCCTTAAGTGCCTGTTTGTTTATTTTACATACAGAGGGAATGAAAAAATCCCCTCTGAATGTAGTTTCACTTTATGATAAAATAGCTAGGATGAAAGTAGGTGTGTAATATTGAAAAATCAAATCATAGAATACACAGAAAAGTTTGTCCGTAACGAATTAGGTGAAGATGCAACAGGACATGATTGGTTCCATGTTGACCGTGTCCGGAGTAATGCCTTACATATCTGCAAAGAAGAAATGTCAGGCGACTCGTTTGTCATTGAAATGGCGGCGCTTCTCCATGACATACCAGATGAAAAATTAAATGAAAGTGCCGAAAAGGGTAAGGAAAAATTTGATTCCTTTTTCAAAACAATCGTTCTTCCTGATGATACGAGAAACCATATAACTCAAATCATTGAAACGATTTCATATAAAGGTGGAAAATATACGGAGCTCGCAACGATTGAGGCAAAAATTGTGCAAGATGCAGACAGACTAGATGCTATTGGCGCGATTGGAATAGCTAGAGTATTCGCATATGGCGGCAAAAAAGGGCAGCCTATTTACGACCCTTCAATCAAAGTCAGGGATGAAATGACCATAGACGAATACCGTAAAGGAAAATCAACAAGTATCCATCATTTCTATGAAAAGCTGTTGAAATTAAAAGATTTATTAAATACAAGTACAGCAATTAAAATGGCGGAGAGCCGCCAGAAGATGATGGTCGTATTTTTAGAACAATTTTACAAAGAATGGGATGGACAAGACTCATGAAAATGCTCACAGTGGAAAGTGTTTCGAAAACATATGGTGAGAAACAGCTTTTTAACGAAATTTCTTTTACCATTAGTGAAAAAGAGCGTGTTGGCTTAATTGGGATCAATGGAACTGGCAAATCGTCTTTATTGAAAATTATCGCTGGGATGGATGCACCTGACGAAGGAAAAATCATCACAGGTAAAGACTATTCAATCGCTTTTTTGGATCAGCAGCCTGAGCTGGATTCTCTGAAAACGGTTCTGGAACAAGTTTTTCATGGCGAAGCCCCAATTTTGAAGCTGATGCGTGAATACGAAAAAACTCTATTGCAGCTGAGTGCAAATCCTAATGCGGAGAAAGTCCAGGAGGAACTTTTTCAATTGCAGAAACAAATGGATGCCTTGAATGCTTGGGATGCGAGCACAAATGCTAAATCAATTTTGATGAAATTAGGCATAGAGGATTTTACCAAAAAAATTGGTGAATTATCAGGGGGACAAAAAAAGCGGGTTGCCTTAGCACAAGTATTAATTGCTGAGCCTGATTTACTGATCTTAGATGAGCCAACCAACCATCTTGATTTTGATTCAGTAAAGTGGCTGGAAGATTACTTAAGCAGGTACAGTGGCTCTATTTTGCTTGTCACACATGACCGCTATTTTTTAGATCGTGTAGCAAACCGCATGTTTGAATTAGACGGCGGCAATCTTTACAGCTACAAAGGAAATTATGCAGCCTTTTTAGAGGCAAAAGCGATTCGAGAGGAAAATGAGGCGGCTACGTATGAAAAAAGAAAAAATCTTTTCCGCACAGAGCTGGAATGGATGCGGCGGGGCGCCAAGGCAAGAACTACAAAACAAAAGGCTAGGATTCAACGCTTTGAAGAGCTTGATGATAAGCTTTCTGTCGGGAAGCCTTCCGGTGAAAAACTGGATATTTCATTAAACGGCAGCAGGCTTGGGAAACAGGTTTTTGAACTTAAGAACGCTTCTAAGCGATATGTTGAAAAAGTGATTTTAAATTGCTTTGATTTAATCGTTAAGCCTGGGGATCGAATTGGAATCATCGGCAGGAATGGTGCGGGCAAATCGACATTATTAAATATTTTAGCAAAGAAAATTCCGCTTGATGAAGGTGAATTCATCTTAGGCCAAACAGTAAAGATCGCTTATTACACCCAAGAAAGCGAAGACATGGATGAAAACAAGAGGATGATTGAATACATTAAGGAAACTGCTGAAATAGTAGAAACATCGGATGGGAAAACAATTTCTGCGGCGCAAATGCTTGAACGTTTTTTATTTCCGAGCTTTACGCACGGGACACCCATTCGTAAGCTGTCTGGCGGAGAGAAGCGTCGTCTCTACCTTTTAAAGCTTTTGATGACCGGTCCAAATGTCCTGTTACTTGACGAGCCGACAAATGATCTTGACACTCAAACATTAACGGTATTAGAGGATTATCTTGAAGAATTCCCTGGTGTTGTTATTACGGTTTCCCATGACAGATATTTCCTCGATAAAGTAACTGAGCAGCTATTAGTTTTACGAGGGGAAGGGGTAATTGGCTCTTTCTATGGGAATTACAGCGAGTATATTGAGAAAGAAATGTCCCTTGAAGCTCAAAAGACAGCTGCGATTTCGTTCCAGCCATCTAAGGCTCCAGATAAAGAAAAGAAGAAAAAGATGACTTATATGGAGAAAAAAGAGTGGAGCGAAATTGACGAAGTAATTGCCAAGACTGAGGCTCTTCTTGAAGAGGTTGCTGATGAAATGGCGAAAGTTGGCAGTGATTTTACAAAGGCACAGGATTTAATGAATCAAGAAGCAGCATTAAATGAAAAGCTTGAGCAATTAATCGAGCGTTGGTCGTATCTTGCAGAGCTTGCTGAAAATGAATAATGAACAAGATCCTTTTTCTTAAAGCATATCCAATGAATGTACCATTACCTATATGATAAACTTGTAAAAGAAAACAAAAGAATAAGGTGATTGTGTTGAAAATTAAGGCTATAGAACCAACGCCAAGTCCTAATACAATGAAAATCAATTTAGATCAAGAGCTTCCAATGGGGAAAAGCCATAATTATAAAAAAGAAACAGCCATTGGTGCACCACCGATAATTCAGACAATCTTACAAATTGAAGGGATTAAAGGTGTGTATCACGTAGCGGATTTTCTCGCGGTGGAACGGAACGCGAAATATGATTGGAAGGAATTATTACCTCAAGTTCGCCAAGCATTTGGAGAAAAAGCTGACAGTGCCACTCGAGCTGATATGGTGGATGAACATTTTGGTGAAATAAAGGTTGAAATCCAAATGTTTAAGGAGATTCCACTCCAAGTGAAGCTGACAGACAGTTCGACTGAGAGAAGGTTTGGCATGCCGGATTACTTTTTAAAGGCAAGAGAGCGGGCGCAGCGTCCTGAGGACAATTATATTCTTTTGCGGAAATGGCAGAATCAAGGTGTCCGTTATGGTGATTTTGATCAAATTGGCCAGGAAGTAGTCGAGGAATTAATCGCCGCTTATCCAAAAGATCGCCTTGAAGAACTAGTCACAAAAGCACAAACCAATGATTCTACTTTCGCCCAAAAACCGAAACGCACTCGTAAGAAAGTTACAATTGATGACCTGCATAATTCAGATTGGCAGGTGCGCTACCAGCTTCTCGAGCAAATGGATGATCCGGAACTAGAGGATTTACCTGTCCTTGAAAAAGGTTTATCAGATGAAAAGCCTTCCATTCGCAGATTGGCGACTGTTTATCTTGGAATGATAACAGAGATGGAAGTACTACCGCTTTTATATCGGGCACTAAAAGATAAAACTGTGACCGTCAGGAGAACCGCAGGCGATTGCTTATCCGATTTAGGCTATCCAGAAGCAGCTGATGAAATGGCAAAAGCATTACAGGATTCAAGTAAATTAGTGCGCTGGCGGGCTGCGATGTTTTTATACGAAGTGGGAGATGAAAAGGCACTTCCAGCTTTAAAAGCAGCTGAAAACGATCCTGAATTTGAAGTATCTATGCAAATCAAAATGGCGATTGAAAGAATTGAAGGCGGCGAGGAAGCTAAGGGTTCTGTTTGGAAGCAAATGACCGAATCTAGAAAGTCAGACAAGTAATTTTGTAAAATTAAAAACGTATAGTATTCTAAATATGTGAAATGGAGTGATTTGAGATGTCAAATGCTTATGAAGAATATATGAAACAAATGGTGTTACCAATGCGCGAGGAGCTAACAAGATCAGGCTTCGTAGAGCTGACAACTGCAGAAGACGTTGAGAATTTTATGGAGCAGACAAACGGGACTGCACTTGTCGTTGTGAATTCCGTATGCGGATGTGCCGCTGGTCTTGCACGTCCTGCTGCCACACAAGCCGTATTAAATAGCGAGAAAAAGCCAAACCATCTAGTAACAGTTTTTGCCGGTCAGGATAAAGATGCAACCGCCAAAATGCGCGAGTATTTCGCAGGTATTGAACCATCGTCACCATCGATGGCGCTGTTAAAGGATAAAAAAGTTGTCCACTTCATTCCCCGCCACGATATTGAAGGGATGTCAATGGAAACGGTTATGCAAAATTTAATGGGAGCATTTGAAGCTCATTGCTAAAAGGATGTCATCAGACGTCCTTTTCTATTTAAAAAAGATAATGGGATGATAGCATGTTTGTTACAACTGCCGGCCGAACAAATCAACAAATGATCAATAAGGCCATTGAAATAGCAGCAAATTTAGAGGTACCATATCTGCCCCGAAAAAAGAAATCAATTAACCAACTGAAAGAAAAAACAAATCGTGACTGTCTTGTTGTCGGAAAAGAACGATTGGAGCTCTTTGAAAAAGGCAGCCCACTGCCATTCTTTTTTCACCCCAACTCAGCGATGTTTCGTATTAAAAGACTGTTAAACGGGGAACACGACCCCTTTGCAGATGCAGCACAGCTGTCCAGCGGAATGACTGTCCTTGATTGCACATTAGGCCTCGCCTCTGATGCGATTGTCGCAAGCTACCTTGTTGGTAAGGAAGGGCATGTGACCGGAATCGAAGGACAAAAATACCTCGCATATGTCGTACAGGAAGGTCTTAAAGAATGGGATTCAGGGCTTCCTAGTATGAATGAGGCAATGAAAAGAATTTCAGTTATTCATACCACCGCCCTTGATTTCTTGAAAAGACAACCGGATGAAGCTGTGGACTGCATTTATTTTGATCCGATGTTTGAAGAAACTGTCCTTGAATCAAACGGAATAAAGGGGTTAGGCCAATTTGCCATTCATGACGATTTAACAGAGGAAACAATAAAAGAAGCGATGAGGGTGGCGAAAATTCGGGTAATCATGAAAGATCATTATAAAAGCAAGCGGTTCGAAAAATATTGTTTTCAAGTCAATCGCCGAAAAACAGCTAAATTTCATTTTGGTTTTATAGAAAAAAACTGATCGCCATGATATTATCCCCTTTAAGTAGACAGTGTAAAAAACCCATGTGTATAGCGTGGGTGTTACACTAATACTTGGAGGGGATATTTCTATGGCTAAAAAAGGACAACAATTTCAAAGGTATACAAATGAATTTAAATTAAATGCTGTAATGAAATATGTAAAAGGATCTAAAAGTTATAAAGTATTGGCGGATGAGTTAGGAATTTTAAACTGTACTCAACTAAAAGTGTGGGTAAAGAAGTGGGAAAAGGGAGAGAAATTTGAAGAACGAAGTGGAGTGTCTAATCCATTAAAAGGTCGACCTTGTACTAATTTTAAGTCAGTAGAAGAAGAAAGAGATTACCTAAAGGCACAGGTGGATTATTTAAAAAAGCAGTATCCAAATCTAGTAAAGGAGGAGAAATCCCCCAACAGAGCAAGTATGAAATCATAGAAGGATTAAGGGATGTCTATCCAATCACATGGTTATTGGAAATCGCTTATATTAAAAGAGCAAGCTACTATAAATGGAGGTCCACTCAATTTAAACGCGATGAAAGAACAAAACAAGACCAAGATATATGTGAACACATGATGGGCATTCATATACTTCATCCCGAAGTTGGCTGCCCTCGTATGACCTATTTGTTAAAGGAAAATGATTATAAGATTAATCATAAAAAGGTGTACCGATTGATGAAAGAAATGAACATCCAGTCTGTCATCCGAAAGAAAAGAAAGCGCCATGGTCATACTCCATCCGTAATCCATCCGAATCGCCTAAAGAGAAAATTTAAGGCAACAGGACCTAATCAAAAAATGGTAACGGATATAACATATGTCTCAGATGGTAAGCAATTCTATTACCTATCGGTAATTCAAGATCTATTTAATAATGAGATTGTGTCATGGGAACTTTCGAAACGAAACGACCTTGAACTTGTTTTGAATACAGTAGAAATATGGACAAAGAAAAAAGACGTAGCTGAAGCTGTTCTCCATTCGGATCAAGGCTTTCAGTATACGTCTAAGGGATACAACAATCGATTAGAAGCATACAGCATTAAGGGCAGCCACTCTCGCAAAGGAAACTGCCTGGATAATGCTTGCATTGAATCCTTCTTTTCGCATCTCAAAACAGAGAAGTTGTATATTGAACAGTGTAAATCAGAAGTGGAGATACGACAAGCGATTGAGGATTATATTTATCATTACAATTACAAACGTATTCAAAAGAAACTAAAACAACGCGCGCCGATTGAATATCGACACGCGTTGGCAGCTTAGCTTTTTTATGTTGTCTACTTGACAGGGGTAAGACCACCATATGCTTTCAGTTTTTTTTATTTCATGGAATATACTATTAAGAAAAAGAAAATTTCGAAAATAGTTAAACTGTTTTTTCCATTTTTTCTAAAAAAGAAGTATAATATTTTGTAAGAAACTTAATTTAAATCGATAGAATAAAGGTGTGATTTAGATATGAACAAGTGGCTTCGAAAATCGTTGTTTATTATGGTTTCAATATTAACATTCGGCCTTGTAACACCAACACAATTAATGAACTCGGTAAATGCTGAGAATCTTCAAGATCGAGATGCCTTTGAAGCTACTGCAGCAGAAAATAGTTTCACCCAAAAGAATAGATTTATAGAAGAATCAGAGTTTAACAGAGATCAGTTTATGGAAGAGCTAATGAATCAGGCAGAAATTCAGTCCTATCAAAAATTTGGCACAAGAATTAAGCCTGTGATTGAAAATGAATTTCGTGAAATTATTCTGCCGAATATTGAAAAAGCACTAGATGAAACAGCTTCCCAGTTTCCAGAGGAAGATGTTAAAAATCTAACGATTACCGAACAGCCTAGCGCTGGGCATTCCGAGAAAATATTTAATATAAAAAATGGTGATACAGGAAAAGATATCTTACGTTTCCATGTCAGAAGGGATAATCCACCAAAAGAAGGATACTGGTTTAATTTTCATTACCATACCTACTATGATAATTTCCAAAGCCATCATGATCTTGGATCGATTTATTGGGATAAAAATACACCACCAAAATGGATGAGTTAGTGTTGTGATTGTGAATTGGCAACGAAAAAATTTATTATAATAAAATGAAACCTTTTTAAGAGAAGCTCGTAAATAGACTATTAACAAAATTGGAGGAATGAAAAAATGGCAGTTAGTTTATCAAAAGGTCAAAAAGTTGATTTAACAAAAACAAATCCAGGGCTGACAAATGTTGTTGTTGGACTTGGCTGGGACACAAATAAATATGATGGCGGACATGATTTTGACTTAGATTCATCCGTTTTTCTATTAGGGGAGAATGGAAAAGTATCGAATGAAACGGACTTTGTTTTTTACAATAATCCCCAAGGAGCGAATGGTGCTGTCGTACATACCGGAGACAATCGCACAGGTGATGGTGATGGTGATGATGAACAAGTAAAAATTAACCTAACATCAGTTCCAGCAAACGTTCAGCGGATTGCTTTTACCATTACCATCCATGATGCTGATAGTAGAAATCAAAACTTTGGCCAAGTTTCAAATGCATACGCAAGGATCTTCAATGAAGCTACAGGTGAAGAACTTATTCGTTATGACCTAGGTGAAGACTTCTCAATTGAAACTGCGATTGTGGTCGGCGAATTGTATCGTCATAATGGGGAATGGAAATTCAGTGCGATTGGCAGTGGTTATCAAGGCGGGTTAGCTGCATTAGCAACGGACTTTGGTTTATCAATTGCTTAATAAATAGAACATATTAAGACCCACTCGAATGGGTCTTTTTATAAGAATACACGCCGATTGGCAAGTCCCAAATGGTGAAGGCAGTGCAAGGGTTGTCGAAAAGCACAGCTTTTCGACTGCGATGCTTATGCTTCGTAGCTTTTCATAGCGCACTTATGCTTGAAGGAAAGTTATACTTTCCTATTGAAAAAATGGAGACAATCTAGGAGGAATACTATTAATGTCGGTTTTACAACATATTTTGGATACTTATGCCCAGTTTTTCAATTGGGAAATGTGGGTTGAAGTATTAACAGACCCGGTAAGCTGGGGGCTGATTGGTTCCTTGGTTATTCTAGAAGGCTTACTTTCTGCTGATAATGCACTTGTATTGGCGGTTATGGTTAAACACTTACCACTTGAAAAACGGAAAAAAGCTCTATTCTATGGATTATTAGGTGCATATGTATTCCGTTTCATTGCAATCGGAGTTGGTGTTTTATTAATTAAACTTTGGTGGGTAAAAATCTTAGGTGCAGCATACCTAGCTTGGTTGTCTATCAAGTACTTCATCGATAAACGTAAAGCAGCTGGAAAAGAGGAAGATGAAGAAGAAGCTAAAGGAATGAACCAAAGTGGATTACTGATTCGGTTATTTGGAACCTTCTGGGGTACAGTTGTAGCCGTCGAATTGATGGATGTTGCGTTCTCTGTTGACAGCGTTCTTGCAGCCTTTGGTGTTAGTGAAGAGATTTGGGTTTTATTAATCGGCGGTATGCTGGGTGTGTTAATGATGCGTGGTGTTGCAGGTGTATTCCTGACCTTAATCGATCGTGTACCTGAGCTGGAAACAACAGCCTATATATTAATCCTAATCATTGCCGCAAAAATGCTTCTTGCTGTAGGTGGAATTGATATGGGACATGTGACATTCTTTATCATTCTATTAGTGACATTTGCAGCTACCTTTATTGTTCACTTTATGAATAAGAAAAAAGAAGGCAGTAAAGAAACCAATTAATAATAGTTTACAAAAAATGGGGAGCTGACGAGAGTCCGTCTCCTCTATTTTTTAGCCGATAGGTAGTCATTTTCTACTACTTTAAAAGAGGAGAACCTGTTTATGGAGTTTTTTACATATTTTTATAAGGATGAAATTGAGCGGTATTTCTTTCAAAAACCACAACCATTTACGAAGTATTCAAACCGTGAGCTTTTGTCATATGGTTTAGGTGCTACACTCTATATGCCTGCTACCCGGCCAAATATCCACCAGGATATTCTTTCTAAAAAACACGAAGGTTTAACCTCCCTTGTCATTGATTTGGAAGATGCTGTTGGCGATAAGGAAGTTAATAAAGCCGAATCACTTCTTATCTTGGAATTGTTAAAGTTATATGAAGAAGTTAAAAAAGGATTTTTAGGTTTTGGCGATTTACCGCTCATGTTTATCCGGATTCGCAGCCTCGAGCAATTGAAACGGGTGACTGAACAATTAGAGGACGCCACTAAGCTTCTGACAGGGGTAGTTCTGCCAAAGTTTAGCGCCGAAGATGGAGAAAAATTCTTAGAACTGGTTCGTCAGGTTCACTCGGTAGAGCATCCATTTTATGCGATGCCAATCTTAGAATCAGCAAGTGTGATCCAGAAAGAAACCAGAATAGAAGAGTTGATGAAAATTAAGCAGCTTCTCGATCTGTATAAGGAACATATTCTGAATGTTCGGATAGGGGCGACGGACTTTTGCGGCATATATGGGATCCGTAGGAGTGCAGACACAACAGTATATGAGATTGCTGTTTTAAGAGATTGTATCTCAGACATTATCAATGTCTTCCAACGGTTTGATAGTCCATATGTAGTATCCGGTCCTGTTTGGGAATATTTTTCAACAAAAGAAAGGATGTTAAAGCCTCAGCTTCGGCAAACTCCATTCCGTGAACGGTATGGAGATGAAGGGTTGAAATGGAGAGCAAAATTAATTGACGAAAATATGGATGGTTTATTCCGCGAGATACTAATGGATATTGCCAATGGTTTAACAGGAAAGACAATTATCCATCCTTCGCATATTAAAATTGTCCAAGCCCTTAATGTAGTTTCCTATGAGGAATACATGGATGCCTGTAATATCGTAAAAGCGGCTACTGGGGATATAGGGGTTATGAAGAGTAAGTTTGCGAATAAAATGAATGAAATTAAGCCCCATTATTATTGGGCTAAGAAAATTCTCTTAAAATCACAGCTTTACGGGGTGTTACATGAAGAATTCACAAACATCGACCTTATTAAAAAAGAAGTATACGTTTAATATCCTTGATTCCATAGAAACGGAGATAGAGGTAACCGTAAATCCATTTGATATACCAATTGAAGAGCTGTTTACGATGGCAGCACGAATTAATAAAAAGCGCTCATTTTTGTTTGTCAGTAAAGTGTTAGGCAAGCATTTGCCAATTGATCCAAATAAAGGGCTGTTAACAGCAGCCCTTTTAGCTGCTAGATATGTAGAAACTATTAAGGGCTTGGACTGTATGGAGAAGGAAAGTCTGTTGTCCACGTTTCATGGGAGTGGATCTTTTACCGCCCATGCCTTTATTCCTATTAACATTAATCCGGTAATAATTGGTTTTGCTGAAACGGCAACTGCTCTCGGGCATGCCTTCTTTGATTGTTTTCAATCTGTCGAGTACTTTCATACTACGAGGGAAGAACTCATGTATGAAAATCCGGAAATAACTTTTGAAGAAGAACATTCCCATGCTACATCACACCGATGTTTTATTCCATTAGATATGATTCAAAATAAACGTGAAATCATTCTGGTTGACGATGAAATGACAACTGGAAAAACGGCGTTAAACATCATCCAATCTATTCATGCTAAATTTCCAAGGAGGGAATATACAGTAGTAAGTATTTTGGATTGGCGGTCCCACGAACATAAACTAAAATTTTCACAGCTAGAGCAATTGCTCGGGATAAAAATACATGTAGTCAGCCTGTTATCTGGTATTGTACAGGTGAGGCAAATAAAAGAAATTGAGAAACAATCTGAAAAAAATGAATCGATCGATCTTGGGGAGCCGAAAGTAGAAATAGTTCAGCTATCATCCTTCTTTACTGCCACAAGCTATTTTTCTGCAAATCTTGAAAACAAGTCAGGATTTATTGGAGGAACAGGACGTTTCGGCTTGCGGAGCATTGAAAATTCTTCTCTACATAAAAGAGTTTCTGCCTCTGCCACGTTCTTAAAGGAAAAACGAACCGGAAAAAAAACACTCTGCCTTGGAACCGGTGAGTTTATGTACTTGCCAATGAAAATCGCTTCTGAAATGGGCAGTGGTGTTTTTTATCAATCAACCACGAGAAGCCCAATCCATATCGAAAACAAAGAGGGATATGGGGCAAGATTTGGCATGAGCTTTCCAAATCCCGAGGATCATGTGGTTTCTCACTTTGTTTATAATATTCCACCAGGTCATTACGATGAAGTATTTATCTTTTTCGAAAGAGAAGTGGAACTTGAGAAGCTGGAACCATTGCTGAAAGAACTAGGGAAAGCTGCAATTAAATCAATAAAGATTGTCTTTTTTTCAAAGGTTAGAGGTGAGTAATATGCAAAAAGCAGCCAACAAACCGGCAAATATCGGAAGCTATCATGAAAACGATGTGCTTTTTTTACTAAAGGATCTAAGCGAGGTAAAACTGGAGGATTCTGCTATTAATCGAGAGTCGAAGATCCAATCGGGTGGACATTATTGTGAATCCTTACCGATTGAGTACCAGCCTCCAAGAGAGTATGTGGAATTGTTCTGGAAAACGCTGCATGAATACAAACATAAAGTGGCTTTGTGTGTAGGAATTGTCGCAGAACAAATCTACCAATTAAAGGGGAAAAACGCCACCCTTGTTTCACTGGCACGAGCAGGTACACCTGTAGGGATATTAATCAAAAGATATATTAAAATGCGTTACAACGTTACTTTACCGCATTATAGCGTTTCTATCATCCGTGATCGCGGAATTGACGAAAATGCGATTCATTATATTTGCAGTAAGCATCCTGATGGTAACATTCAATTTGTTGACGGCTGGACAGGAAAAGGAGCCATCTCAATTGAATTAACAAAGGCCTGTAAGGACTTTGAACAAAAATTCGGGATTCCGCTGGATGACACACTTGCTGTCATTGCAGATCCCGGTTACTGTACCACCTTATTTGGTACAAGAGAGGATTTTTTAATTCCAAGTGCTTGTTTAAACTCTACTGTTTCAGGGCTCGTAAGCCGGACAGTTTTAAATGATACATATATTGGCAAACATGATTTTCATGGTGCTAAATATTACCGAAATTTGTTTGCTGAGGATGTTTCGAATGACTTTATTGATGTAATTACTAATGAGTTTCTGACAATATGGGAATTGGCAGCGGCAACCGCGTCACGAAAAATTCATAATGAAATAGAAACAGGATTTTTAGGGATGGCAGAAGTAAAGAAAATTCTAGAAGAATTTGCGATTGAAAGTACCCATTATATTAAGCCTGGAGTCGGTGAGACTACGAGGGTTCTTCTTCGCAGGGTTCCTTGGAAGATTTTATTGCGTGACCTTTCAAGTCCCTTTGTTAAACATATCCTCATGCTTGCAGAAGAAAAAGGTGTCGAAGTAGTGAATTATCCTGATATGAAGTATTTGTGCTGCGGCTTGATTAAATCGGTAAAGGAGATACAAAAATGATATTTGCATCTGACCTTGACCGTACATTGATGTATTCTAGCAGAGCAATAGAAGAGCTTGGGGAACCAAAAGACTCCATGCTTAAACCCGTTGAAAAAAAGGATGGCCGCTGGGTGGCCTATATGACAGAAGCAGCCTATCTTACCTTAAAAGAGCTTTCTTTTCAAAGTTTATTCGTACCGGTAACAACGAGGACAACCGAACAATTTAATCGATTCGTCATTTTTGATCAGGAGATTAAGATTAAATATGCGATTACATCAAATGGTGCCACTATTCTCTATCGAGGGGTGCCTCTCAAGGAATGGTCGAATCATATTCATAATCGTTTGCACACAGAGTCGGCTTCTCAAGCTGAATTATTAGCATGTTTGCATCAGGAAGGTTTTCATCTTGATGGGGTAAAGAAACAGGCAGAGAATCTGTTTTTCTATTACATTTTAAATTGCCTGCCAGCTCCTTCCGAAAAAGACTCGATTGATGTATTTGCTGCAAAATATGGCTGGAGGATTTCCTTACAGGGAAGAAAGCTTTACTTTATACCGCAAGCGATTAGTAAAGGAAGTGCACTTGAATATATTTGTAACCAAGAAGGTGTGAAAGCGATTGCGGGTGCAGGGGACTCCGTCCTCGATTGGGACTTTCTGCAGAATTGCCAATATCGATTCGTTCCAAACCACGGAGAACTTACAAAAGTGATAGGAAAGGTGTCAGGTACCAAAAACTATATTCTCACAAAAAAACATGGTGTAACCGCGGGAGAAGAGATTCTCCATCAGTTTCTGAAACTAATACCTCTCAAAATCTAACTATTTTCCTTGAATCGGCTAAGTAGAAAATAGTAAAGGCTTGAAAATAAACAATAGCTAGCTAAAAAGAATAGTATAGATAGGGCTAATGATTTTATTACAGGGGAAAGCAGCATCGTAAAGATAAGGCTGAACACAAATAAATCCAGATAAACAAAAAGATCTGAAACCATCAATTCCATAAGAGTATTTAATTCTTCACGAACGTTTTCGATTCTTGGCCGCTTATATAAAAATCTCATTCGAGTCACCTACTTTAATGTCGTATTCAATAGTATGTATGGACATGGGAAAAGGTGAAAAATGACGAAACGGCCAAAAATGTTGAAACATTTTTGCATGACTTTCGTATAAAAAAATGAACCAATTAATTAACTGTGTTATGATGATAAGGAAACCTTACATAATTTACTAAACGTAAAAGAAAGCTTTCGCTTTTAGAGGGAAGGGATTATGAATGTATCCACCATTAAATCAGTTAAACGTCCGTCCTATAGGCTCCCTCTCATATGAAAATTGGCACGGCTTGCTAAAAAAAATGCTGCCGGAACGGCCGAATTATTCTGTAGAAAATGGGGCTATTCAAATTGGGCAAATCCTTGGGAAGTTTCTCGGAATACCAATTGACACGGATGAATATTATAACCAGTTATTTGATTACGTCAATAATAAGGAATGGAATCTACAGCTTCTTAGTGAAGAGTCACTTGATAAAACCATCAATAACGCTCACTTCCAATCTATTCAAAGAGTGATCAATATTAATAATGAACAGAAGTTGTCCATTAACCGGTTCACAGCATTTCTCGATGGAGAGCAGCTTTTGTTGAAGTCAAACATGCCAGTAATCCATCGAAAGCTTAGAGAAGCGATGATTGCCACACTTGAGTTGTTTTCAAAGCTGGAGCCTGCAGGGCTAAAAAATCCTGAACTAAGGCGGATTCTTGTGGATCTTGTTAAGTGGTCCATTAACCATTTACAACCACAATTGGAGAATGCCGACCCGCAAAAAACGATGCCGAAATTTTTGTGGTACGGAGACTTTAAGAAAAGCCATCAATATTTTTTATATTATTTAATAATGCTTGGGTGTGACATTGTCACTTTCCATCCAGAGGGCAATGATCTGTTAGCGGGTCTGATGGATGAACCAATATTCACTCATCAATTCCAAAATAAACAGCCAGCTGAGCCGTTTCCTACAGAAAAGCGCAGCAGGAAAACAACAGTTGCCTATCGGGCATCAAAAGAGATTGAGACTATTTTAAACCAGGAAGGTTCTGGGCTCTACAAACCATGGCAATTAAGGGATTATACGCCTTCCTCGATAACATTGAAAACGACCTACGATGAGCTTTATATTTTAAGTAAAGAAATTGCGATGATTCGTCCGGATTTTGAGGTCGGAAGCGGACAAGTTAAAATCCCAACGATTTTCGCCAAAGTACAGGGCGTAAGTAAAAATCGTAAAGAATACTGGGATCGACTGCAATATCTTAGTCAATTGGAACATAGTTTATTGATACGAAAACTTCCATATACAATTCCAATCAACAGTGATTTTCGCTTTCATTACCGAAACGCAATTGGTAAGGATGGCTTAATTGTTCCTGAAAGAGTAATGCAATCACACTACTGGCCATATTCCTTTTTAGCAGCAGGCCTGCAAAAAGGTATCGCCAATGCTGTAAGGAGAATCTGTGAAAAACCGGGTTTAAAGCCTTTGCCGATTGAAGGTCCTGAAGATGTAAAAATATTTCTGTTTACACAGGCAATGTTTATGCCTAAAAATATCATTCAACTAATGGAGAGGTTTGATTATTCCCAGGATGTTCCGAAATTAATCATTTACAATAATGAAGTAACTGGACCACTTTCAAGATCTGATGCAGCACTGTTGCTGCTTCTTAATCAATTTGGAATTGATATCATCCTTTATAATCCTCCCGGACACAATGATATCGAAAATTATCTTGATGAAAGATTATTTGATAAACACTGGCTTGATGACGTTGTATTTGATCTAGAATTTAAAGAGCCATCACTTTTCAAAAAAGGGCTTTTTCAAGGAATCTTAAAAAATTTAAGGGGAGATTAACCAGTGAATTTAACACCAAATCCATCCAGCGATTTAACTCCTGCAAATGCTGATGATGTCCTTACGGAAACAAAAGTATCAGATATAAAACTTGCACTACGCAAAGAACCGGAAATTCAAAATTTAGCCCGTACGATTGATGAACGCGACCAAATTCAAATACTGGAGTTTGGGAAAGAGCCGGCCGTACAAATCTCACGTTTTTCTGATCAAATCTTAAGCAATATGCGGTCGACGAAAGTGGAAGATTCGGGCGAGCTGCTTAAACATCTTGGCCGTATCATGGATAAATTTGATGCGAAGGACTTTCAAAAGACTTCAGGGGGCATTTTCGGAAAGCTCTTTAAAAAGGGCGAGAAAATGGTTGAAAAGCTATTCGGAAAGTATCAGACAATGGGGTCCGAAATTGATAAAGTATATGTAGAAATTTCAAAATATCAGCATGAAATGGTCGACGCGACCAATATGCTTGAGCAAATGTATGAACAAAACTACCAATACTATTTAACGCTTGAAAAATATATTGTTGCTGGCGAATTAAGGGTGGAGGACCTGAAGAATAATCAGCTGCCACAGCTGGAAAAACGTGTGGCTTCAGGTGATCAGCTTGCATCTATGCAGTTGGACTCGTTAAAGAATGCGATTGAACTGCTGGAGCAGAGAGTTTATGATTTAGAAATGGCTAAAATGGTTTCCTTGCAGACAGCGCCTCAAATTCGTTTATTGCAAAGAGGGAATACAAAGCTTATTGGAAAAATCAATTCTGCCTTTGTTACCACGATCCCTATTTTTAAAAATGGCTTAATTCAAGCAGTTGCAGCAAAAAGACAAAAGCTTGTTGCTGATTCCATGAGCGAGCTTGATCGAAGAACAAATGAAATGCTGTTAAAAAATGCACAGAACATCTCGCAGCAAAGTACTGATATCGCTAGGCTTGCCGGTGGTCCAAGCATTAAAATCGAGACGATTGAAGAATCATGGAATATTATCATCAAAGGAATGCAGGAAACGAGAGCGATTGAAGAAGAAAATAAGCGGCTTCGCATTGAGGGTACAAAACGTTTAGAACAGCTTCAAGACAATTTTAAAAAATTGAAACAATCATAGTTACTTTAAAGTTGAAATACTAATAAAATTACTTAATTGGAGTGATTAGAATGGCGATTAATTTACAAAAAGGACAAAGAGTTGATTTAACGAAGAGTAACCCTGGACTATCTAAAATCATGGTAGGCTTGGGCTGGGATCCAGTAAAAAGCGGCGGTGGCGGTGGCGGCGGCTTATTCGGCGGCTTGTTTGGCGGCGGTGGCGCAGCTAACGTTGATTGTGATGCTTCCGTGATTATGTTAGGTGCTAATGACAAACTGCAAAACAATAAAGATGTGATTTATTTTGGAAACTTAAGAAGTAATGACGGCAGTGTCCAGCACTCAGGAGACAACTTAACTGGTGATGGAGATGGCGATGACGAGCAAATTATGGTTGATTTAAATAGGGTACCGTCCAATATCCAAAAGCTTGTTTTCGTTGTAAATATCTACGATTGTATAAAAAGAAAACAGCACTTTGGTATGATTCAAAATGCATTTATCAGAATTGTGAATCCAAGTAACAATCAAGAGTTAATCCACTACAACTTAACCGATAATTATAGCGGGTTAACATGCCTTGTGACAGGTGAAATTTATCGCCATGGTAATGATTGGAAGTTTGCGGCAATCGGCAGCGGTACCAATTCAGCTAGCTTAAGTGAAGTTGTTCGTTCGTTTAGTTAAATAAGAAAAGAGAAGTACACTAGCCGCTGGGCGCTCCTCGAAAAAGCTAACGCTTCACTTTGTGCGGGGTAACGCTTCCAAGCTTAGTCTTTTGAAGCTGGACATTTGTAAAACTCGTAATCAATTTCTTTTTACATAAAAAAATCTCGTATTGAGGTGATCTATTTGGGTATTAACTTAGCAAAAGGACAAAGAATTGATTTAACCAAAACGAATCCCGGATTAACAAAAGTCATTGCAGGCCTGGGCTGGGATACGAACCGTTACCACGGCGGTCATGACTTTGACTTGGATGCTTCCGCTTTTTTAACAGATGCAAACAGCAGAGTAATCCAGGATTCCGATTTTATCTTTTATAACAATTTAGTCCACTCATCAGGAGCGGTCGAACATACTGGGGATAATCGGACAGGTGAAGGGGACGGCGATGACGAACAAATCAAAATTGACTTTAGTAAAGTTCCATCCCATGTACATCGGATCGCAATTACGGTAACGATACATGATGCAGAAGCTAGAAACCAAAATTTTGGTCAAGTCTCTAACGCATTTGTTCGTCTTGTTGATGAAGAAACGAATCGTGAAGTCTTAAGGTTTGACCTTGGCGAGGATTTTTCAGTTGAGACGGCTGTCGTCATTTGTGAGCTTTATCGCCATAATGGTGATTGGAAATTCAACGCTGTCGGAAGCGGTTTCGCAGGAGGCTTAGCTGCCCTTTGCCGTAACTTTGGATTAGAAGTATAATTTTTTACTGAAGCTGCCGTTTCGGCGGCTTCTATTTTTTTGTGTATTATTTTCCATTATTACCGTAAATGCTCTAATCTTTCTGACTTTCTTCCATGTTATTATACTATTAAATATATAAATAAATGGGGAATTTCTATGAGGAAATGGGTAGTTGCGTTTTTAATGGCTAGTTTGTTTGTATCATCCATTACAACATCACAGGCTTCTTTTGATGGTATCATGTTGGGAAATTACCCTTTAAATTCAGTTCTCTACCAATCTATTAAAAATGAAAAGTCGATACAGCAGTTAAATAATATTATTATCCTGCCAAAGCAATCTTTTGATCAAAAAGAAGCTGCCGCCATGATCACACGAATAGCTTCCTTACCAAGCTCTCTTTTGGAAAAAATAAACCATAATGGTATAAGCGTAAAGCTTTTTACTGGTAAACTTACAGATAATCCTACAGCTAAACAATTAGCAGGACAAGTTCCAAGAGGGTATCAAACAAACATTACCTGGGAGAATGTTCCGGGCATCGGCGGTTCCAAAGTAGTGCTCGCCAAAATTGGCTCAAGTGAAAAAGGAAAAGGACATGGCTCCGTTAATTTAGAACTACATGAGTTGGCACATTCGATTGATCGCTATGTGTATGGGGAAATCAGCGGTTCGAAGAAATTCCGGCTTGTTTGGGAGAAAGAGCATGAGAAATTGTTTCCCGGAAACAATTATTTCCAATATCCTGAAGAATATTTTGCTGAGACATTTGCGATGTATTTTTTAAATAATGATACAAAAGAACTATTACACAGAAAAGCACCGAAAACATTTGAATTTATTAAACAGCTTCACTAAAATTAATAGATATGAATGGCAATAAAGGAGTGTAAGAAGTGAAGCAATATTTAGAATTATGTGAGCATGTACTTAAAAATGGAAATGTTAAGGGAGACCGGACGGGAACAGGTACCATCAGTACCTTTGGTTATCAAATGAGATTTAACTTAGAAGAAGGCTTTCCACTCTTAACAACGAAAAAGTTGCATCTAAAATCGATTATTTATGAGTTGCTTTGGTTCTTAAAAGGGGATACAAATGTCCGTTACTTGCAAGAGAATGGGGTACGGATTTGGAATGAGTGGGCCGATGAGAACGGTGAATTAGGGCCTGTCTATGGACATCAATGGCGTTCTTGGACTGGTGTCGATGGGAATACAGTTGATCAAATCAGCGAATTAGTTGAACAAATTAAAACAAATCCAAATTCACGAAGATTGCTTGTTAATGCCTGGAATGTAGCCGAGATTGACAAAATGGCGCTGCCTCCATGTCATTGTATGTTCCAATTTTTTGTGGCAGACGGAAAGCTCTCCTGCCAGCTCTACCAGCGATCGGCTGATGTGTTTTTAGGTGTTCCTTTTAATATTGCTTCCTATGCACTGTTAACCTTGATGATTGCTCAGGTTTGTGATTTGAAGCCGGGAGAATTTATTCATACATTTGGAGATGTTCATATATATCAAAATCATCTTGAACAAGTAAATTTGCAAATGGAAAGAGAGCCAAAGGTCTTGCCAATCTTGAAAATTAATCCAAATGTAAAGGATATTTACTCCTTTGAATATGAAGATTTTACATTAGAAGGATATGATCCACATCCTCACATCAAAGGAGCTGTCAGTGTATGATTTCATTTATCGTTGCAATGGATGAAAATCGCGCCATCGGCAAGGATAATCAATTACCATGGCATTTACCAGAGGACTTGAAGTTTTTTAAAAGAGTGACAATGGGTCACCCAATAGCTATGGGAAGAAAAACGCATGAATCGATTGGTCGCGTCCTACCGGGACGGGAAAATATCGTCATTACCCGTCAGCCTGGCTACAAATGTGAAGAATGTACGGTTTTTTACTCGGTGGAGCAGTTTGTAAAGTACTGCCGTGAGCGGGACGATGAAGTGTTTGTCATCGGCGGTGCAGAAATTTTTAAAGAAACATTCCCTTATGTAGATCGTCTATACATTACCTACATACATGAAACATTTGCTGGGGATACCTTCTTTCCAGAATTTGACCAAATTCAATGGGTGCTTACATCTACAGAAAAAGGGATTAAGAATGAGAAAAATCCTTACGATTATGAATTTAAGATTTATAATCGAAAATCTTAGCACATGAAAGAAGCACTGGCAATTTTGTTAAAGGGTTCCGTCTTCGGATGCATTAGTATAAAATGACACAAAAAATAGCGTGTGAATTGACTCACGCTATTTTTTTTAACCAAGGATCAATTCCTCTTGTCCTGACTGAATAAGACATGCATTCTGACAACCAAAGGCAATATCCTGCTAGTCCTGTCCGAATAAGGCTCGTATTCGGACAACGAAAGGAAATATCCTGCTAGTCCTGTCCGAATAAGGCTCGTATTCGGACAACGAAAGGAAATATCCTGCTAGTCCTGTCCGAATAAGGCTCGCATTCGGACAACGAAAGGCAAGATCGTGCTAGTCCTGTCCGAATTTACCTCGCATTCGGACTAACAACAGGCAAATCAATATTATGATTTGATGCCATTATCAGATGTATTCTCTTTTTGCAAGATCCTGGTTCTTTAGTTGAAATAAGGAGAACCCTTAATATGATTGTCATTTAGTCCATATGAATATTAAAAATGGCGTGCTAAAACTGAAAGCAGTTTTACACGCCATTTTCTATGTTATTTAACTCTTTTGCACCTAAAAATGGACCCCTTCACGATTTTGCTGGTACTTCTTTTCCTAATTAATACTTAACATATCAATATGAACCATTTAATTCGTATTCTGCCAGTTTAGCGAGCATACCTCTGAATTCATGTGGATGGCAAAATTCTTCCTCTCGGAAATGCGTTTTCACCCAGGCAATTAATTCAATCGGACTATTGAAATATTCTCCACTTCGGTCGCTTTTACGAATGGTATATCTTCCGTTGTCATCATCAATTGTAACCTCAACAGGGAGGGCTCCATCAAAACTGCACAGTGAAAATTCCATCCTCATCACATCCAATCCATCGGTTTAATAATTTTCATTAGTATATGTTCCTATTGGTCAAATTATATGCAAAAAAAAGTCAGTTGTCAAAATATTTTAAAAATTTGATTAACAAATTGGAGATTGACTTTAGAAATAGTAATTGTTAAATTGACTATAGTAGTGATAGATAAATAAAAAAGAAAATGCTAAAAATCACTATAATTTAAATTTTATTGGATTTTGTGAAATTACTATGAATTATTACAAATAATTAACGCAAAAGCATTATTCAATACTATAATCATAGTAGAAATATACAACATTTGAAGGGGATGTAAATCCATGTTTTCTAATATCGGAGTACCCGGATTAATTTTGATTTTAACACTTGCGCTTATTATTTTTGGACCAAAGAAATTACCGGAAATCGGAAAAGCTTTTGGACAAACTTTAAAGGAATTTAAAAAGTCTACCCGCGAACTTACGGACGATGTAATGGAAGACATTAAAGAAGAAAAGAAAAACTTGACTAAATAAGGTGTAGGATTTTGGGTCTTGCACCTTTTTCTTCTTGGTATTAAAACTATAAGGATGCGTGAAAACATGTTAATCTCTCAGACCGTGGGAACGATTCGGTTGAATTCTTGGTAAGGTTAAAAAGAATCAATCAGTATAATACTGAGAGCCTCATTCACGTGCTCATTTTGTAACATTTGAAATTGGCAGGGGATGTACATGGACGATAAAGAATTAAATTTAGTTGATCATTTAGAGGAATTACGCAAACGAATTATCATATCGGCTTTGGCATTTGTTGCCTTTTTTATCGTTGGTTTTATATACGTTGACGATATTTATAAATGGTTTGTTGGGGATCAAAAATTGATGGTTCTCGGACCAAGTGATATTATGTGGATTTATTTCATGCTTGCAGGTGTTGTTGCAATTGCGGCAACTATTCCTGTCCTGGCATTGCAAATTTGGTTGTTTGTTAGGCCGGCATTGAGACCGGTAGAAAGGAAAATAACCCTTTCATATGTACCTGCTTTATTTCTCTTATTTATTTGTGGCCTTGCTTTCGGTTACTTTGCCATTTTTCCAATGGTTTTAAACTTCTTGGTAAATATTGGGCAAGATATGTTTGTCACAAACTTCACTGCTGAAAGATATTTTAGCTTTATTATGAACATGACTCTGCCATTTGGTGTATTGTTTGAACTTCCGGTAGTGGTTATGTTCTTGACATCACTGGGAATTATTAATCCGTTTGTCTTAGCAAAAATTCGTAAATATGCCTATTTCGTTCTAATCATTGTTGCTGTTGTTATTACTCCACCAGACTTTATGTCTGATTTTGTCGTAACCTTACCACTCCTGCTCCTTTATGAAATTAGTATTAATTTATCAAAGTTTGTTTACCGAAAACGGTTAAAGAAGCAGCAAGAAACGGAGCAAGATGAGGAGAATGAAGAAGCAATAGAAGTATAAATATTAGCACACTAGACCTTAAGAGATTTTTAAATCTCTTAAGGTCTTTTTTGTTTCAATACTTATTAAATAAGTAGTTTACTCTTATTCATATTTTTGCTGAATTACTATTATTTCCAACTTATTAAAAGAAAATATTGTAAAAATGTAGTTAAGGATACTTTGTGTACTTTTCGGAAAATTCAGGACGAATTGCATATTATTATACTACAATTTTCTTGAGATCAATTTTTATTTATATTTATGCTAAGTGGAGGGGTTAGCGGATGAAGAGACAGAAAACGGTATATGAAGCCGCGATCGACCATGGTTTTAGCCGGCGTGACTTTCTAAAAATGTGTACAGCATTATCTGCCGTACTCGGGTTGGAGTTTACACAGTCCGATCAAGTTGTTAAAGCCATGGAAACAAAGACAAGAGTACCAGTTGTATGGCTGCAATTCCAGGATTGCACCGGTTGTTCCGAATCATTTATTCGGTCATCACAACCGAAGACAGAAAGTGTCTTACTAGAAATGATTTCACTAGAATATTCTGAAGTGCTTTCGGTACCATCCGGTCACCAGGCAGAAGCTTCTATGAAACAAGTATTAAAGGATTATAAAGGTGAATATATACTTGCGGTGGAAGGGAGTATCCCTGATGATGATGCCTTCTTAACGGTGGGGGGGCAATCGGCAAAGGAAACATTCTTGGAAATGGCTGCAGAAGCAAAAGCAATTATTGCCTATGGTTCCTGTTCTGCTTGGGGTGGAATTGCTGCTGCGCATCCGAACCCTACAGGAGCTAAACCGGTCACTAGCTTTGTAAAGAATACACCAACCATCCTTGTTCCAGGATGCCCGCCAATAGCTGAAGTCATGACAGGGGTAATAGCACACATCATTACTTTTGGAAAATTACCGGAGCTAGATCAATTTGGTCGGCCGAAAGCGTTTTATCGACACCGAATTCATGACAAATGTAACAGACGAGCTTATTTTGATTCGGGATTGTTTGTTGAATCTTTTGATGATGAAGGTGCAAAACAAGGATATTGCCTATATAAAGTGGGCTGTAAAGGTCCAACAACCTATAACTCTTGTGCGGAAATGCGCTGGAATGGCGGGGTAAGCTATCCTATTCAATCCGGTAACCCATGCTTCGGTTGTTCAGAAAAAGACTTCTGGGATAATGGCCCATTATATACGAGGAGAGCCAAAATACCCGGAACACAAACAACCATCAATCCAGATACAGTAGGCCTAGCAACTATCGGCTTGACCACTGCGGGCATTGCTGTTCATGCTACAGGGACGGTAATAAAGAAAAAGTTAGATGACAAACGAGGTGAAGAACATGAGTGAACGTATAGTAGTAGATCCAATAACAAGAATTGAAGGTCACCTTCGTGTAGAAGTAGATATAGATGAGCAAGGTGTCATTAAAGATGCATTTAGCTCAGGAACATCTGTCCGTGGACTAGAATTGATTGTCAAAGACCGTGACCCGCGCGATGTTTGGGCCTATGTGCAGAGAATTTGCGGTGTTTGTACTTCGGTACATGCTCTTTCATCGATCCGAGCAGTAGAGGATGCTCTTAAAATAAAGATTCCAAGAAATGCCCATTTAATCCGTGACATTATGAACGAGACCCAATTTATTCATGATCATGTTGTCCATTTTTATCATTTACACGCTTTGGATTGGGTAGATGTTATCAGTGCGATTAGTGCAAATCCAGCAGAGACCTCCCAACTTGCTCAGTCGATATCAAGCTGGCCAAAATCATCACCAGGCTACTTCACTGATGTGCAAAATAAGGTAAAGAAATTGGTTGAAAGCGGGCAGCTAGGGATTTTTGCAAACGGTTACTGGGGTCATAAAGCGTACAAACTTCCTCCAGAAGTGAACTTACTTGCCGTTGCCCACTACTTAGAAGCATTAGATTGGCAAAAAGAATTTGTCAAAATTCATACCATCTTCGGCGGTAAAAACCCTCACCCGCATTACGTTGTGGGAGGAATGGCCACACCGCTTGATATTGATAGTGATAATGGGGTGCATGCAGAAAGGTTAATGCATGTATCACAGATTATTGACCAAGCACGGGATTTTGTAAATCAAGTATATATTCCAGATTTACTCGCAATTGGATCATTTTATAAAGATTGGACATATGGCGGCGGCATTAATAATTACTTATGCTATGGTGATTTCTCAACAGGTGACATTTATGATACGAAGCTATACCGGATGCCTCGGGGAATTGTCTTAAATGGCAACCTCAAAGAAGTTTTAGATGTTGACCTTAAAGATCCTAAGCATGTACAGGAATTTATTGACCACTCTTGGTATACCTATGATGGAAAAGAAGGCGGCATAGGAAAGCATCCATTTGAAGGTGAGACCACGTTTAATTATACCGGGCCAAAAGCACCGTTTAAAACACTAGATACTGATAAACAGTATAGCTGGTTAAAAGCCCCACGCTGGAAAGAGCATCCGATGGAAACTGGTCCGCTTGCAAGGATGTTTGTTGGTTATGCTTCAGGAAAAGAAGAAATTGTTACTATTGTTGATGAAACATTGAAAAAGCTTGATCTTCCAATTACAGCTTTACAATCGGCATTAGGACGTACCGTTGCACGCGGTCTTGAAACGGTCTTGATTTCAGGATGGTTACGTAATGACATGGATGAACTACTGAAAAATGTGAAAAGTGGTAATCAAACAACATTTGACCGTTCAAAATGGGAACCAAGTACATGGCCGGAACGAGCCAAGGGTGTAGGCTGGTTGGAAGCACCACGCGGTGCACTTGGACATTGGATTGATATTAAAGATGGGAAAACACATAACTATCAGGCTGTTGTTCCTTCTACATGGAATGCATCACCACGTGATCACAAAAATAAAATTGGTGCCTATGAAGCAGCACTTAAAGGTACACCAATGTTAAATAAGGAGCAGCCATTAGAAATTATGCGGATTATTCATTCATTTGACCCATGTCTTGCCTGTGCCGTTCACTTAACCGACTTGGAAACAAATAAAACGACTGAAATTCGTATAGGTTAGGAGTTGAGAAAATGGGTGCGCCAAAATTGCCGACTCAAACGCCTGGCCCGTCCCCTGAAAATCCGGTGATCAACAGCGAGAACTCGTTTCACCCAGAAAGACCGATCGTTTATAAACAAATAAAAAATGAAGTCAGAGCATATGTTTGGGAATTGCCCGTAAGGATTTTTCACTGGTTAAATATGCTTGCCATTTTTGTACTAATGGGAACTGGAATTTACATTGGGAAACCCTTTGCATCCGCTGGGATTCCTGAGGAGGCTTATTATTCCAATTTAATGGGGTGGATGAGATATATTCATTTTTTTGCAGCATTTCTCTTTGTGATTAATCTCATGTTCCGATTGTATTGGGTAGCAATCGGTAATAAGTTTGCCACATCCAATCCACTTAGATGGATGTTCTGGAAGGAAGTTTTCGAAACCGTTAAATACTATTTATTTTTGAAAAATAAAAAGCCTCATTATGTTGGTCATAACCCACTTGCGCAGTTAAGCTATTGGATTTTTATCGGGCTTGGCTCATGGATCGTGTTGTTAACAGGTTTTTATATGTACTTCGAGCCGCAGCCCGAGTCATTCTGGGCAAAACTGTTTGTTTGGGTGCCATATCTGTTTGGAGGCGATAGCTACACCATTCGCTCATGGCATCATATAGCCGCATGGGGCTTTATGTTATTTACACTTATTCACGTGTACATGGCCTTCCGTGATGACTATTTAGAACGGAATGGATCAATTTCTTCGATGATTACAGGCTATAAAACAACTACGAACAAATCAGTTGGTGAAAAGAATGAAAAATAAACAGCCAGATAAAAAAATTACCATTCTTGGTATTGGCAACACCCTCTTCTCTGATGAGGGTGTTGGCATTCACCTTTTACCATTGCTTGAGGAAGCATTAAAAGAAGATGAAAATATAGAAATTATCGAAGGGTTAACAGACGGGATGAAATTGCTCGGACCTGTTGAGGATGCTGAAAACCTTATCATCATTGATGCGATTAATTCCGGCAAAGAAGGCGGTACGATCATCAAGCTAGAGGGTGATGAGATTCCTACTTATTTTGGGATAAAAATGTCCATCCACCAGCTAGGTTTCCAAGAGGTTTTATTGGCTGCGAAAATGCGGGAACGATATCCAAAGCAAATTGTTATGTATGGAATGCAGCCAACTTCGCTACAATTAGGAATCGGTTTGACAGAAACCAATCAAAGCATGCTCAATGAACTTGCTAATGTTGTATTGGATCAAGTCAAACTGTGGAGAAGTGTGTTATGAAACGAGGCGACTTTTTAAAGGAAATGGCAGAAGGCCTTTTCCAAACGGCTAAATCCGTTTATGAGCCTTTTTTAAGCGAGGACTTAGGAAAGGTAGAAGCAGTGGCGGACCGGGCTTTAGGCATTACTTGGCATTCTTTTATTAAAGAACAAGAGCTTTACTCCGACCTTGAAATGAGGTTTTTTGGTGGGAAGCCCGTAATAGTTTATCTTAATGGAACGAACATGCAGGCAATCGATGGAGTTTGTCCTGTATGTTCGAATATTATTTACCTTTCAACACTATATTCAACTGGGAAATGTTTGAATTGTCAAAAAGAATTCAATTTTAGGACCCAATCCGGTGATTTACAGCTCGGATCCTACCCATTAAAACGGAAGAATGATACTTATTTAATCGGAATCCAATGAATAGGAAACAGGGTGGTAGTGATGCATGAAATGTCGTTGATGGGAGATATTCTTCAGCTTTTACAGGAAGACGCTGCAGCAAATGGTATTGGAAAAATAGAAAAGGTTGAATTAATTGTCGGAGAGATCGCCAATGCAATGCCAGATGCCTTAAGAATGGCTTTTGAAATTTTTCGCGATGAAAATCTGCATCTATTTACAAAGAATGCCGAACTAGTGATTCAACTTGAAGAAGCAAAAGCAAAGTGTGTCCTGTGTGGTAAAGAGTACAAACCAGACCAGAAAATAGCTTTATGCCCAAGCTGTCTTCTTCCTTCAGGAAAAGTGCTGAAAGGGGAAACATTTCAGGTTTTATCATACGAAGGGAGTAATGGAAAATGAAAGTGACATTGAAAACAGATGTGTTAACAAATAACAATAAGGCTGCAGAGTTCAATCGAGAGCTTTTCCAAAACACAAAAACCTTAGTGATTAATCTAATGAGCTCTCCTGGAGCAGGAAAGACCACACTATTGGAAGAAACGGTAAGGGTACTTTCCGGAAAATATCGCATCGCCGTCATTGAAGGAGATTTAGCAACAGAAAGGGATGCGGAACGGATTCGAGCTATGGGTGCTAAAGCGGTTCAAATCAATACACATGGCGGCTGTCACCTTGATGCCCGTATGGTAGCCGCTGCGTTAGCAGAATTTGATCTTGATGAAATCGATATTCTCTTCATCGAAAATGTTGGAAACCTTGTTTGTCCATCTGGCTATGATTTAGGCCAGCAGCATAAAGTCGCCGTTTTAAGTGTTCCCGAAGGTAATGATAAAATCCCGAAATATCCGCAAATGTTTATGCGTACTGAGCTTGTTCTATTAAATAAAATAGATTTACTTCCATACTTGGATTTTAGTGTGGAGGAAGCCCGAAAGGATTTATCAGAAATCAATCCAGAGTCTAATCTGCTACCACTCTCTGCTCGGACACAAGAAGGTCTATATGAATGGTTTTCTTGGATTGAAGGAGCTTATGCAAAATGGATACAGCAGTAAAGATTGCCGTCCGCGGCAGGGTGCAGGGCGTCGGCTTCCGGCCGTTCGTCTTTCAGCTTGCAGACAAATACCAGCTGAGTGGAACCGTTCAGAATAATATGGACGGCGTTAACATTCACCTTGAGGGGGCTTTAGTGAATGTTCAAGCATTTTTATCGGAGTTAAAAAAAAAGGCTCCTAGACTATCAAAAATATATGAGATATTGGTAGAAAAGGCTGAGTCTCAAAACCTAACCGGATTTACCATCATTCCGAGTGAACGGATTGGTACATCAACGCTAGTTATTCCAATTGATTCGGGTGTTTGCGATGATTGCTTGAACGAAATGAATGACCCAAAGGATTTTCGTTATCAATACCCGTTTATCAATTGCACCCAGTGTGGTCCGCGCTACACCATTATCGAGGAATTGCCCTATGACAGGCCTTACACATCGATGAAGAGCTTTCCAATGTGCGACGATTGCAGAAGAGAGTATGAAGATCCCACTAACCGGCGTCACCACGCCCAGCCAATTGCATGTCCAACATGCGGACCAATTGTACGCTTACTTGATGTTAATGGGTTGGAAGTAGATTCAGAGATACCAATCAAAGCTGCGGTCATGTTGTTAAAAGAAGGGAAAATTTTAGCGATAAAAGGAATTGGCGGTTATCATCTTTGCTGCGATGCTCGTAATGAGCAGGCAGTGGCTGCATTACGAAAAAGGAAAAAACGGCCATTGCGGCCGCTTGCGGTTATGGCTGCTTCCATTTCAGAAGTGGAAGGTCTTGCCGAATTGGATAGGAATGAACGTGACCTGTTGAAAAGTCCGGAGTCACCGATTGTGGTCCTAAAGAAAAATGACCAATATTCGCTTGCTGATAGTGTGGCACCTGGGATGAGCACGATTGGAGTGATGCTCCCATACACACCGCTCCATCATTTACTATTTACTGATTCTGATCTAGCTTGTCTCGTGATGACAAGTGCAAATCCATCAGGGATGCCAATTCTTTTTAAGGATGAAGATGCCCTTCAATATTTAGCGACAATAGCTGATTTCTATCTCGTCCATAATCGTGAGATACTTCATCCCGTAGATGATTCTGTTATTCAAATGAATGATGGAAAGCTTGATTTTCTGCGCCGGTCAAGGGGTTATGTCCCAGACCCATTTTCAACTAGTCAAGATGTGACAGGAATTGTGGCTTTCGGAGGTCAGCAAAAGACTACGTTTACGATTGGTCGAAATGAGCAGATTTTTGTCGGTCCTCATATTGGTGATTTAGAAAATATTGAAACGATAGATCATTATGAACAAGAATTAGAACATCTATTAAGGTGGATTGATACCCCGAAAACCACGGCTGTTATCGATGCACATCCAGCCTATCATATTCAGAATCTGGCAAAAGAATACAAGTTTGATGAAATTATAGAGGTCCAGCATCATCATGCCCATATGGCTGCCTGTTTGGAGGAACATCAAATATCCGGTAAGGCTTATGGAATCATCCTTGATGGTACAGGCTTTGGTCTTGACGGTAACATATGGGGATTTGAAATTCTATATGGAGATCCTTTTGAGTTTGAGCGCATCGCCCATTTACACTATACTCCCCTTCCCGGAGGTGAAAAGTGTATTCGCGAGCCATGGCGAAATGCTGCTGCCATGCTTATCTCGCTTCATGGAGAGGAGGGCATGGCTCTTGCAAAAGCTATTTTTACAGATAAATTATCAGAGATTGATATTTTGAATGCAATGATTAAAAGGAATGTTAATACTGTTTACGCCGGGACATGTGGAAGGTTGTTCGATGCGGTAAGTGCCCTATGCGGTGTAACGAAAGTTTCCAGTTATGACGGAGAAGCTGCGATACAGTTAGCAGAACTTGCGGACGACAGGGTCCTGTTCGAACCTTACCCATTTGAATTAATGAACAAAGAGTTATTAACAATTAATTTTTCAAAAATGGTGAAAGAAATTGCTTTAGATGTTATTACAGGGAAGGAAGTCAAAACAATTAGCGGAAGATTTCATGAAACTGTTGTTCAAGCTATTGTCAGTGCCTTGGTGTATTTGAATGAAAAAAATCCTGCTGCTGAGAAAACGGTGGTTTTGTCTGGCGGAAGTTTCCATAATCGTTATTTAAGAAAAAGAATTACTGCTGAATTGAGAGAAAGGTCTTTTAAAGTGTTTGTTCCTGAAAAGGTTCCTTGTAATGATGGGGGATTATCTTTCGGGCAATTAATCGTTGCTGCTGCAAAAAGGAGTGTTAATCAATGTGCGTTGGAGTACCAGCAAAGGTAGTGAAAAAAATGGAATACAGTGCAGTCGTGGATGTAATGGGTTCCCAGACGACGGTAGGAACCATTTTTGTACCTGAAGTCGAGCTAGGTAATTATGTCATTGTTCATGCGGGTCAGGCCATGAGTATTGTCGATGAAACCTATGCAAAGCAAAGTGTGGAAGAATGGAGGAGGCTTGTAGATGCTCGAAATGCTGAAACAGTCGAATAATCCTGAAATTTGTAAGCCGCTTGTCGAAGCAGTTATTGCAAAATCAAAAGAATTCCAGAAGAAGTTTGGCCGTAAGCCTGCGTTTATGGAGGTTTGCGGCTCTCATACAATGTCGCTTGCACGCACAGGGGTTAAGCAATGCTTGAAAGAGGATGTGAATCTCATATCCGGTCCAGGATGTCCTGTCTGTGTAACGGATCAGCGCTCGATCGACGCTATGGTGGCTCTCGCGGAAGGTGAGAATAGGATTATCTGTACATTCGGCGATATGATGAGGGTACCTGGGTCAAATAAAACACTCCTGGATGCCAAGATTGCCGGAAAGGATATCCGCGTATTATATTCGCCAATTGATACGATTAAGGTTGCTGAAGAAAACCCAGACAAAGAAGTTATTTTTCTTGGAGTAGGTTTTGAAACAACAATTCCAATTCTTACCTTAATGGTAGGGGAAGCGGAAAAACGAGGGATTAAGAATTTTTCCATTTGGATGACAACCAAGCTAGTGGAACCGGTTCTTCGCTATTTATTGGATGCCGGTGAAGTCAATTTGGATGGATTCTTGCTTCCTGGTCATGTATCGATTGTTCTGGGTGAGAATTCCTATAAATACTTAGTTGATGAATACAACATTTCCGGGGTGATTACTGGCTTTGAAACAGCAGAATTGCTCACAGGTATTTATAAATTAATTGATATCGCCTTAACGGGAAGGGCTGCCATTGAAAATAATCATCCCGCAGTTGTCAGTAAATCCGGAAATCGGGTGATTCACAAATGGATTGATCAGTACTTGACGGAATGTGATGAGGCATGGCGTGGTATAGGTGTCATTCCGAAAAGTGGGTTAGATTTAAAACCAGAATACGATCAGTTTAATGCAAAGAAACGATTTACGGTGGAAATTGGGGAGCCAAGGAAAACAAAATGCCGCTGTGGTGAAGTCATACGTGGATTAATTTCTCCTAATGAATGTCAATTGTTCGGTAAAGCTTGCCACCCAATGAATCCGATTGGTCCATGTATGGTCTCAGCTGAAGGAAGCTGTGCGGCATTTTATCAATACATGAGGGAGAGCTATTAATGGAGAAATATATCAGCTTAGCACATGGTGATGGCGGGGAATTGAGCAATCGATTAATTAAAGAGGTATTCATTGAAGCCTTCGGGGACGGCAATGCAGCCCTATTTGATGCGGCATCTTTAACGATATCTACACCTAGAATTGCAGTTACAACTGACTCGTTTGTCATTAAACCTGTATTTTTTCCCGGCGGGTCAATTGGTAAATTAGCGGTCGCTGGGACTGTGAATGATCTGGCCGTAAGTGGGGCTAAACCTGCTTTTTTAACTTGCGGTTTCGTTATTGAAGAAGGCTTCCCGATTTCTGATTTAAAAAAAATTGTCACAGATATGGCATACGAAGCAAAGAAAACAGGTGTAACCATTGTGGCCGGTGATACTAAAGTAGTAGAACGAGGCAGCGCAGATGGAGTTTACATTAATACGACCGGAATTGGAATCTATGAAAATAATAATGGCTGCAGCCTTGAATTTGAAGAAGGAGACGCAATCATCGTGTCAGGCACAATAGGGGATCACGGGATTGCTGTTCTTGCTGCAAGAGGCGAACTTGGAATATCAGTTCCGATTGAAAGCGATTGTGCATCTTTGAATAAAATGCTAGCTGGTGTTCTCACTTCTACTGATGGTGTACGGATCATGCGTGACCCAACAAGAGGAGGACTGGCCACTACGTTGGTTGAAATCGCTGAAGATTTTCAATTAACGATGAAAATTGATGAACTTGATTTACCTGTTAAGGAAGAAGTTCATGGGGTTTGTGACTTATTGGGTTTTGATCCACTGTATCTTGCAAATGAAGGAAAAGCGATAATTGTTGTAGCCAATCGTGATAAAGAGAAAGTGATTGATATTTTGCGTAAATTTCCTGAAGGAAGAGATGCTGTTGTTATTGGTTCCATCATTGGAAAAGGAAAAGGACAGTTATTATTAGAAACACCGCTTGGCTCAAAACGATTATTAACGAGATTATCAGGAACGATGTTTCCGAGAATATGTTAAAAAACAGCCCTCATTCTCTAATAAGAGTGGGGGCTGTTTTTCATCTACTATTTTGTTCCTTCATCCATTTTAATTGATGTGTTAAAAATTATTTTAAAAGAACATCATAAACAGGAGCCGTTATGCAATTTTAGTTTTCTGATGGAAAATAATTCACAAATATTTTAACAAACCAAGCATAATTAGACACATTTCGTGTTTCGTTGGGTGTATAATAGTATCAAACGGGTGAAAAAGAGGATTGATATTTTGTTATTCAAAAGCCTAGAGTTCAAAAATGATGTTGGACAGAAGGTTAAAGTCATGGATATTCCTGTATTGGAGGAAGATAGTACATATAAATTTATGATCCAAGTCCGTTTACAGACGTTTCTAGCTTCCATTGATCAGGAAAGCAAGCCAAAGAGATGTTACTCCTTTAAAGAGTATTTAAAAAAGGTCATGAAATGGCCGGATTATGAGCAGCTGTTTGAAGTAGGAGAATTAAAACATAACGCATAGTTTCATTCGAGCATCGGGCGACCGGTGCTGTTTTATTTTTAAGAGAAAAGATAGATTTAGTTTCATTCAATACAGGAAACCTGTATAATACATAGCAGTAATGGTAGGGATGTGAATGTATGAGCAAAATAAAAATTGTAACCGATTCAACATTGGATATAACAAATGAAATGGCGGAAAAGCTGGGTATTATTATTGTGCCTTTGGCAGTAACAATAAATGGAGAAACCTATTTAGATCGGGTGGATATCGATCCTGTTGAATTTATTGAAAAAATGAGTGGTTCCAAAGATTTACCAAAAAGCTCCCAGCCTTCTGCAGGTGCCTTTCTTGAAGTCTATGACCGTCTTGGTGAAGAAGGTTATGAAGTATTATCCATTCATATGACGGGAAAAATGAGCGGAACAGTGCGCTCAGCGGAAAGTGCAGCCCAGATGACAGAAACAAAAGTTACTGTTTTCGATTCAAAGTATATTTCGAAAGCCCTTTCCTTTCAAGTAAGGGAAGCTGCAGAGATGGCCAAACTGGGGAAAAGTATCGAGGAAATTCTCGAGCGATTAGAGACTGTACGTGATCATACAAAATTATACATTATGGTTGATACGTTAGAGAACCTTGTGAAGGGCGGACGAATCGGGAAAGGAAAGGCTTTTATCGGTTCCCTATTAAACATCAAACCGATTGCCTCCCTTGAAGGAGCGGAATATACGCCGGTGACAAAGTTACGCAGTCATTCACAGGTTGTTAAATTTATGGCCAAGCAGTTTGCTGAAGATGTAAAAGGGAAGACCATCCGAGGTGTTGGAATTGCGCATGCTGAGGCCTATGAGCTGGCTGTAAAAATAAAAGACAGTATTTTTGAATTAACAGGATTTCAAGACGTGGAAATTGATTACACTAATCCAATCGTCAGCACACACACTGGAAAAGGTGCATTTGCGTTAATGTTTTATTATGAATAAATAATTTTTGAGTAAAGGATGGTACTGAGCCATCCTTTTTTTATGGATAAAATCAGATATTTTGGAAAAGATAAGGGGAAATTGAATGATAAAAGGTGTTGCCCATGTTCAAATGGTTAGCTGGAAAAAAGTCCACCGAAGGATCGAAGCCACATAGTTTAATGATTGATGAATTAAAGGAACAGATAAAAAGTCAACTCAATGTGGGAGAAGATCTGACTTTTAGAACCATAAAACGAGATGGTGACAAACTTGTTCTTTCATATATGAATAGCCTAATTGATACAACCACCCTTGATGAATTTATTATTGCGCCCATTCAAGACAACACCCATACCGAATGGACCTGTGAAGGAATTGCGCAAATCCTCCCTATTGCCAATTTATCCGCTCAAAATCAATTAGATAAAGTAGTAGAGGGGATAAACGTAGGAAAGGTATACATTTATGTTGAAGGCCAGCCTTATGGAATACTCGGTGATGTTAGTAAAACGGTAGAAAGAGGAGTTGAAAAGGCAGAAACGGAATCACTTGTTTATGGGCCCAAAATTTCCTTTACCGAATCACTTATCGGCAATATGAATATTTTAAGACAAAACATCAAAGATATAAACCTATGCATGGAGGATTTGACGGTTGGAACAAGAACAAAAACAAAGGCAAAGCTAGTCTATATAAAAGACATAGCTGATGAAGAAAATGTCAACGCATTTCGAGAGAAAATAAGTCAACTCGAGATTGATTATGTTGCCGGCACAACAGTCCTTGGTCAATTAATTGAAAATAATAGTTGGACTGTTTTCCCGCAATTAGTGACAACAGAACTTCCTGATCGTGTCACGATTGCCTTATTGCATGGGAAAGTTGTTGTTTTAATGGACAGGAGCCCAGACGTCCTATATGGGCCATCTCCATTTTTTACCTTTTTCGAATCAACAGAAGATGTGTATATGCGGTGGAACATGGGGCTTGCTCTAAGATTATTGCGAATATTTGCAGCTTTTTTATCTGTTCTTCTCACACCAGCCTATGTAGCAGTTTTGACCTATCATTATGAAGTCATTCCTTCGCCATTGCTTGTTTCATTGGGACAATCAAGAGCGAACGTACCATTTCCACCTATGTTTGAGGCACTTCTGCTTGAATTTTTTATTGAGCTATTACGTGAGGCAGGAGCTAGGCTGCCAACTAAGGTCGGTCAAACTATGGGTATCGTTGGCGGTATTGTCATCGGGCAAGCTGCAGTAAACGCCGGATTTACAAGTAATATTTTAATTATTATCATTGCACTGAGTGCGCTTGGCTCATTTACCACTCCTAGTTATATAATGGGTACGGCTATTAGGATCATACGGTTTCCGATTATTTTATTAGCGGGTTTTTGGGGAGGAATCGGGATCATGCTTGCTTTTTGTTTTTTTATCATTCACCTTTTAAAATTGGACACATTGGGAGGTTCCTATCTTTCACCTGTTTATCCGTTGAGATGGAAAGATTTGGGATATAGTTTCTTTCGTGTACCAACTCAATATCTTTCAGAACGGCCATTAACGAACCACCCAATCGATGCTCAAAGATTTTCAGCGCAAAAAGTGAAAAAAAAGGATGTAGATGAATAGGAGCGAACAACATGAAAGTAAATTTACATCCAAAGGAAAGTTTACTGTTTAATGCTTTTCTCCTCATCTTTATTATTCACTCCGTCCAAGAAGGAGTAGGGATTATCGGGCTCCCAAGGATTGTATTTTTAAACGCAAAACATGATGCCTGGATTGCTGTATTCCTTGCAGGGGGTTTCACCGCTGTTGTCTTGTGGTTCATGATGATGATGCTTAAACAATATGACAGTGCTGATTTATTTGGTATTCATGCTGATGTTTTCGGAAAATGGCTGGGGAACTTCCTTAGTTTTGTCTATTTGCTCTATTTGACAGCTTGTTTCTGTATCATTATTTTGAATTATATCGAAATCGTCCAGGTTTGGATTTTCCCCAATTTGCCAACCTGGCAGCTTGCACTTGTACTAATCCTGTTAGCTGTTTATGCTGTCCATGGCGGTATTAGAGTCATGGTTGGTGTATCTTTTCTTTCAGTTACGGGGACTTTATGGCTCTTGCTTGTTTTATGTATACCGCTGCGTTACATAGACACCACTCATATGTTTCCAATTATGAATGTAGATATCACACACATGATAAAGGGAATTAAAAGTGTAACGTTATCGATTATCGGTTTTGAATTACTTATGTTTGTTTACCCGTTTGTAAAGGAGAAACGGAGAGCTCTTTTATATGTGCAATTGGGTAATCTCTTCACAACGCTTTCCTTTACACTTATCACATTGATATCCATTCTCTTTTTTGCGGAAGATACCCTTAGTAAAGTCATCTGGCCTGTGATATCAATGTTAAAAATTGTCCGTCTTCCCAATCTAGAAAGATTTGAATTTTTAGCTGTTTCCTTTTGGATGCTCGTTATTTTACCAAATATATGCCTCTACTTATGGGCAGCCTCAAAGGGATTTTCTAGAATAATAAAACGGACTCAGAAAATGGGGATTTGGATTATTGCAATAATTGCTTTCGGCGCATCCTTCTTCATAAAATCTAGATATCAAATGAATCTTATTACAGGTATGATTTCTAAGGCCGGTTTTTATGCAGCATATTGTTATCCTGTCATTCTTTCCATTATTGTCTACTTGAAGAAATGGTTATTAAGGAGGAAACAATCACATGCCGAACCATCCTAAATGGAAAATGCTCGTTGTGCTTTTTTCATGTATCATTTTCATTTCAGGGTGTGTGGAGAGAAAACAGTTGGAAAAGTTAGGACTTATTACGGCAGTTGGATATGATTTAGAAAAAGAAAATCATATTAGGGGAACGGCTGTTGTACATAAATTTGATCCTTTGGCAAAAAATTTGACCAAAGTAATTACAAGTGAAGCCTATACGAGCAAGACCCTAAGGCAAAAGCAGAATCTTGAAACGGACCAAGAGCTCGTATCTGGTCAGCTTAGATGTGTCATTTACAGTAAGGAATTAGCAGAAAGAGGCATTATTCAACTTGCTGATGCCTTAAATCGTGATCCTACTATAGGAAATACGGTTTTTTTAACAGTGACTGACTGGAAGGCTTCTTCGATAATAACAATGGAAAAAGAGAATGTGAAGGTTGATCTAGGGACCTACCTATATAATCTAATTAAACAAAATGTCGAAAGTGAGCAGCTTCTTCCGCCGACACTTTATGAATTTAATCATGCCTACGATGATCATGGGAGGGATCCAGTCTTACCCATTTTAAAACTTAAGAAGGGGAATGTGATTCTTTCGGGGATGGCGCTATTCCATGATGATCGGGCTGTGGCAGAAATAAAAGGTGACAAGCTTTTTTATTTAAAAATATTATCTGATAAATTTAAATCAGGGACGCATGAAATGGGTTTTAAACGTTCCCGATTTAAAAGGATTATCAGAAATGAACAAGGAAATAGATTTAGAACGGTTTACAATAAATTTTTTATTAATATTGATAATCTTCACAGTAATACAAAAATCAAATTGGTCGATAAAAAGAATCTCCGTTTTAAGGTGGAAATAAAGATAGAATCTAGATTGTTAGAAGCTACAGAAATATTGGATTTGGCTAATCCAAAGAATATTAAGTTTATCGAAAAGGTTGTAAATAAGGAAATGGAAAAGGAAATAAAAAATTTACTCATCTTTTTCCAAGAGAAACAAGTTGATCCAGTAGGATTTGGAAATAAATATATAGCAAATAATCGCGGAAAAATGCTTAGTAAAAAGGAATGGAAAGATAAATATAAGGATGCAACATTTGATGTTCATGTAAATAACACGATTGTCAAAACCGGGGTGACAGATTAAAAACAATTTTCTTCCTTCTTTTTCATATCTTTGTTACACTATTCACGAAAAGGAATAGAAGAGGGTTGCAGGTGATAAGATGAAGACTCGGTTTTTGTTAATTTTTTTAGTGATTAGTACGCTGTTAATGACAGCATGTGGAAAAAAAGAAATTGAAAATCCTTTAAATTGGCCGGTAAAGGATTTTACAGCTACTACACAGGATAACAAGCAATTAGGATTAAAGGATTTAAAGGGTAAGGTGTGGATTTCTGATTTTATTTTTACAAGCTGTGTGGACGTTTGCCCGCCAATGACATCTAATATGAGTAAAATACAAAAAATGGTGAAAGAGGAAGGCTTGAAGGATGTGGAATTCGTCTCCTTTAGTGTCGATCCAACAGTAGATACACCTGAAGTATTGACTCGTTATGCCAATCAATTTGGTGTGGATTTTAAAAATTGGACGTTTCTAACAGGGTATTCTCAAGCGTTTATTGAAGAATATGCAATGAAAAATTTTAAAACGATTGTCAAAAAACCAGAAGAGGGCAATCAAGTCATACATCAAACCTTTCTTTATTTAGTTGATCAGGAAGGAAATATCAAAAAATCATATAAAGGGGACAGGGATGTTCCTTTTGATGATATAATCAACGATATTAAAACATTGCAATAGACCTTTAAATGGGTCTATTTTTTTTGGAAGGAATAGGATATAGTACATATTTGTTTTGAATGAATATAGTCATGTTATAATAAAGTGAAACTTCAAATTACGCATTTATACGGGATAATATTACTTTTAGAAGGCAGGTGAATAAAAAATGAAAAAGTTTTTCACCCCTCTACTTCTCTCGGTAGTATTATTATGTTCATGCAGTTCATCCGATCCTTTGGTGCTGCATCAGGAAAAGAAAGTAGCAGCACAGGTTTTTGCACAAATCCCCGCTGATTTTTACCCGCGAAAATTGACGATAGTGTCTGCTGGAGATTCTTTAACACAAGGTGTTGGCGATAGTACTGATCAAGGCGGTTACTTGCCTTACTTAAAAACGATGCTAGAAAAAGAAAAAGGAATCAAGGAAGTTGATTTCCATAATTTTGGTGTAACGGGTAATCGGACAACACAACTGTTAAAAAGACTCAAAACGCCTGAAATGAAGGAAGTATTACAAAAGGCGGATTTGGTTATCCTTACAATCGGCGGAAATGATATTATGAAAGTCGTAAAGGACAATATTTCGAACCTTCAAGTATCTGATTTCATCAAGGAAAAAGATTCCTATCGTAATCATTTATCACAAATTATGGAGGCAATTGTCCAGGAAAATCCAAACGCATCCATCGTTCTGGTAGGATTGTACAATCCATTTTCAAAGTGGTTTTCCGATATTAAAGAAATGGATGAAATTGTTGCCGACTGGAATCAAGTTGGTCAAAGTGTAATTACTAAATATCCAAATGCCTACTTCGTTGAGATTGAAGATGCATTTTTAAATGCAACCGAAGATCTTTTGTTTACCGATCATTTCCACCCAAATGACAAAGGATATAAACTAATTGCCGAGAGGCTGAACGAGACTTTGAGTGAGCGAGTAATACCTGATCTGGAGAAAACGCCATATACGGTCAGTACAGAGGAGAATTAGATGAAAAACAAATGGAAAATTGGATTCCTTCTCTTGTTAGGAATTAACCTTTTGTTCGTTATAATTATTTTATCACTAGCAATGGCTCCGTCGAATGAGAAGGAAATCAGCAAATTAAAGAGTCCAACTGGTGAGCAAGTTTCTTTTCATGTTAAATCAAACAAGTATGACTTAAATAGGCTTATTAACTATTATCTTAAAGAAGAAGCTGCTGATTCTTCGATTGATTATCGGGTCATATTAGGAGATGAAGTTGAACTATACGGAACGTTACCATTTTTTAGTGAAAAACTAAATTTGAAATTGACCTTTGAACCTATAGCACAAAAAAATGGTGATTTGGTTTTGGAGCAACAATCAATGTCAGTCGGTAAGTTAAATCTGCCGATTTCATACGTGTTAAACTTTATTAGTGAAAATTATAAGCTGCCAAAAGGAGTCGAGATTAGACCGAATGATCATCTCGTCTATATCCATATGCAGCAATTAAAACTGAAGAGCAATCTGAAAATCAAAGCAGATAAATTTGATCTGAAGAAAGATGATATTACTTTTACTATTTTAGTGCCCGTTAAGTAGGTGCCTCGTTTTTTACGGGGCACCAATTTTTTTCAATTTTTGATGCTGATAAATTGAAATCCTGGTGTGCCTTTTGATAACCCGAGAAATACAATGGTATAACTATCATTTGTTTTAAACTGTACTTTTGACATCGGTAAGACAATCTCTTTACTGCCTGACATCCTAACCTCAAGGTCTACTGTCATTGGTGTTAATCCTAAATATTCAGTTGCTTGTTTATATGAAACCTTAGGAAAAATAACATCGCGATCCTTCACGGCAATATCAAGCGGCGGGGTATCTGGTGATAAGTGGATAAAGCGAACCTTTGCTTCATTTAAAGGAACCTCCGGTTGGTTCAAATAAATAAGCAGGCGCATCTTTTTGACAGTATCAATTGTTGTCAGCGTGTACGACTTTCCTGCCTCAACTGTTATTTTTTTATTTAAAACACTATCAACCATGTTTCCGGCTGGGTAAATATCAACATGGTATTTACCAGGATTTAATGAAAGTACTTGACTTACATGTTTAAATGGCAGATCCGTTATTACTCGTTTTCCATTTATATACATATCTACATTGGGGGCATCATGGGAGGTGTGAAGCAGGCGGACTTTTGCTTCTCCATGCTTTATTTTGGAATTTGTACGCATTATGTTCATCGCTTTATTCATGTATTTAAAATGTTTTAAATAGAAATGCATGTGATGGTTCGGGTTTGTGTATTTATAATATTGCGCTAACAAATCATACATGGCAGCTTTTTGAAGATAATCAGCTTGGTTTCTTGTCTCGGACATTTTATCAACTCCTTACTAGTGGATTACACCATAATTTATTCAATTTGAACTAGGTAGGTGTCTATCTTCCGATTTGCGAAAATTGGAATTTTTGTTTACAAGTGGATAAATATTGCATATACTATAAATAAATAACTTTGAAAGTGGGTGACGTGCAATGTTAATTGAAACGATGAGAACATTCTGTGAGTTGAATATTGTTTGCACAGCCCAAATATTTTCCGTTTAGGGACCTGCTTTATACCCTTATTTGACGATGCGAATATAACCATGGGCTGTGTGTGCCTATGGTTTTTTATTTTTTTTAAAAATAAAGTTCGCTGGAGGAATAAGGATGAAATTAGAAACAATTGGCTTAACTGAAAAAGTTAAATATGATTTTGATAAAGTTAAAACAAGTGAAGATTTGATTATTGGCCGCGTGGCCCTCGAACACAAGCGTATGTATCGGGTTTGGACGGAACAGGGTGAATTGTTATCTGAGGTTTCGGGTAAGTTTAGCTTTCAAGCTCACTCCCGTGAGGATTTTCCTGCTGTTGGTGATTGGGTCTGCTTGAAACCAAGGTTCGATGAAGGAAAGGGAACCATTTTAGCTGTCTTGCCGCGTAATAGTAAGTTTTCAAGAAAATCAGCGGGTGCCACCGCTGAGGAGCAAATTGTTGCCGCAAACGTTGATACCGTTTTTCTGGTAAACTCATTAAATGAGGACCTAAATTTAAGAAGAATTGAACGCTATCTTTTATTGACATGGGAAAGCGGTGCAAACCCTGTCATTGTGTTAAGTAAAGCAGACCTTTGTCAAGATATAATGGTGAAGTTGGCCGAAGTGGAAGCAATTGCCTATGGTGGTGTACCCGTTATTCCGATCAGTTCTGAGACCATGAGTGGATTTGAAAAATTAGACCCCTTTTTGCAGCCAGGCAAAACTATTGCCCTTCTTGGGTCATCTGGGGTAGGGAAATCAACCTTAACGAATCGATTATTAGGGGAAGAAAAGCAATTGGTGCAAGATATTCGCGAGGATGATGCTAAGGGGAGACATACGACAACCCACAGAGAAATGATTGTCTTGCCCAATGGCAGTATCTTAATTGATACCCCTGGGATGAGGGAATTGCAGCTATGGGAAAGTTCAGAGGGTTTAACCGAGACCTTTTCGGAAATTCAAGAACTTGCTTCACAGTGCCGGTTCCGCGATTGTCAGCATAAGGATGAGCCGGGCTGCGCCGTGGTAAAGGCGATTGAAGAGGGTTTTGTTGCTTTAGAACGATTAAATAGCTACAACAAACTGCAAAAAGAACTGGCGTTTATTGAACGAAAAGCCGATAAACGTGCACAGGCAGAGGTACGAAAGCACTGGAAAAATATAAATAAACAAATGAAGCAGCGGAAAAGTCGATAAGATAAAATTGCCGAGCCAGCAGGGACTGGTTCGGCTTATTTTATTTTAAGTGCTAGATTTTATTTTTAAGTAAATCTTCTGTATACTTTTAATATGATGAAAAGGGGTGGGAACGTGGAAGAGAAACATCAATTAGCAACATTTGCCGGCGGCTGTTTCTGGTGTATGGTGAAGCCGTTTGATGAACTGCCGGGGATTATTAGTGTTTTGTCAGGTTATACAGGGGGAATAGTAGAAAACCCGACCTATCAACAGGTTTGCTCAGATACTACCGGACATTATGAAGCCGTACAAATAGCTTATCATCCGGACGTTTTCCCGTATGAAAAATTATTAGAGCTATATTGGCAGCAAATTGACCCTACCGATCCCGGCGGGCAATTTTATGACCGAGGTCAATCGTATCAAACTGCGATTTTCTACCATGATGAAACACAAAAAAAGCTTGCCGAAGAATCAAAGAAAACATTACAAGAAAGCGGCCGGTTTAACAGACCGATTGTAACACCAATTTTGCCGGCGCAGACATTTTATCCGGCTGAAGATTACCATCAGTACTACTATAAGAAAAATCGGGCTCACTATCAGTCCTATCATATAGGGTCAGGTAGAGCAGGTTTTATTGAGAGGCATTGGGGGGACAAAAATGCAAAATAAGGATTTGAAAAAAGAATTAACGCCAATTCAGTATGAAGTAACGCAAAATAATGGGACAGAGCCGCCGTTTCGAAATGAATATTGGAATGATACAAGAGACGGTATTTATGTGGATATCGTTTCAGGGAAGCCGTTATTTAGCTCGCTTGATAAATTTGATGCAGGCTGTGGCTGGCCAAGCTTTACGAAACCAATTGAAGACAATGAAGTGTTGGAAAAAGAAGATAATAGTCATTTTATGGTGCGGACAGAGGTTCGAAGTAAAACCGCGGATTCCCATTTAGGTCATGTATTTAATGACGGTCCAGAACCGACAGGCTTACGTTATTGTATCAATTCCGCTGCGTTACGGTTTATACCGAATGAGGAGCTTGAAGAAAAAGGTTATGGGGAATTTACGAAGTTGTTTGAAAAAAAGTAAAAGCCGCAATCCGCGGCTTTTTATTATGTATTTTTCCCCTTCTGTTTTGATGTAGATGTCATCCCCCCTGAAAGGACAAACTTCATCGCATCCTCGGCCTTAACCTCGATTATTTCCACTTGATTCTTTGGAATTAAAAATGTAAATCCAGCCACCTGGAATGTTTGTGGGATATAGACAGCAACATGATCCTTTAGAGGACTATAAAAATCCTCCAATTGCTCCGAAGTAATAAAACCGATACTGCGCATTTCAGTTCCTGGAATCACAACCAATGCCACCTTGGAAAATGATTTCTTATCGCCAAGGAAGGATTGAACCGTATCCTTAATAACCGAATAAATCGTTTTAACCACTGGAATATTTTCAAGCAGTCGATCAATTAGTTTAACCATTTTTCCCGTTACATATTTTGTAGACAGCCAGCCTAAAAGGGTAATTAAAATAATGGTCGTCAATAAGCCGATTCCAGGTATGTAATCTTCTCTTAAGTAAGGCTTCAGCGAGTTGCCTAACAAGCCGTCCAAAAATAGAAACGTTTTATAAATAACATAAATCACAAGAATAATCGGCACAATCGTTAAAATGCCATTAATAAAACTCTTGAAAACTGATTTCATCTTATCACCTACAAATTTATCATTGTCTCTCATAATATAGGCGAATGCACATACAGGTCAAGTATCTAGTACATAATGTAACATGGATAAGATACAAATTATTGAGGAGTGATTGTGTATGTATGGAGGATTTGGAGGATATGGATTTGATGGCGCCTGTGGTTATCCGGCATACCCTGTAGGAGGAGGCTGTTATCCGGCATACCCTGTAGGAGGATGCTGTGGTTTTGGCTTTGGCGGCTTTGCGTTAATCGTTGTCCTGTTTATTTTGCTTATTATAATCGGTGCAAGTTGGAACTTTTGATAAAAAAAGGCTGACTCTCGAGAATTTGTTCGGGATTCAGCCTTTTTTCTTATTAAAGTTGCGTGTTCATTTTTTACAGCTAGTTGGTTAATTTGATAAAATAAAAAAAATGGGGAATTCTTGTTTCCAAGTCCCCAATATCAATAATGATCTTATCCGATTGTTACCTTTTCTTTTGGATAATTGAATTTCTCTTTACTTCCTTTGCCGCGTAACATAAATAAGCAGGTTACAATACCAACCCTTCCGATAAACATTAAAATGATGATAAGAATCTTGCCAAATGTCGTTAATCTAGGTGTTAACCCCATCGATAATCCATTTGTTCCGAAAGCAGAAGATACTTCAAAAATGACCTCAATTAATGTCCCTTGCTCTGTGATCGATAGAACTAAAATCGAACTTAAACAAAGAAATGCTGCAGTTGTGAGCACAATAAATGATTTTAGAACGTCTTCCTTATGAAGTTCACGTCTAAATATTTTGATAGAGCTTTTTCCTTGGGCATAAAAAATAATCGCTAAAATAACGATGGCAAAAGTGGTTGTTCTAATTCCACCGCTTGCACTGCTAGGTGAGCCGCCAATAAACATTAAAATCGACAGGAACAGCTGGTTACTGGGAGTAAACTCATTAATATTCATTGTTGCTAATCCAGCACTTTTAGTTGTCGCTGAATGAAATAGGGAGTAAAAAAATGATTCATGCCATTCCTTATTAACAAAAAAGTTATTACTGTCAAGAAGAAAAATAAATAGTGCGCCTATTACAGTTAGGATAACAAACGTTAATGTTGTTAATTTCGTAAACAAGGTAAAATGAAATCTTTTCTTCTTGATCATACATAAAAAGAATTCATAAATTTCCACTATAACTGGAAATCCAATTGCTCCAACAATCATTAAAATAATTACTATCGTTTGAACAAAGTAGTCATGGCTGAATGGACTAAGTGACTCTCCGGTGATATCAAACCCAGCATTAGTTGTTGCACTAATGGAAGCGAAAAATCCATGTTTAAAAGCAGTTAAAGGACTACCGTAATAATTCATGAACCAAAAACCTAAAATTATTCCACCTATTAATTCAAAGGAAACAAAAATAATGAATATTCGTTTTGCCAGCTGTACCAATCCCGCTAAATTGGACTGATTTTGGTCAATCATAAGCAGCTGCCTTTCTTTCAACCCCACCTTTTTACCTAGCATAATCCAGAGGAAAGTACTTAAAGACATGACCCCGAGTCCGCCTAATTGAAGAATTAAGCATAAAAGAAAGATTCCAAAGTTACTGAATGTATCATTTAACGAAATGACGCTTAATCCTGTTACACTAATGGCGCTGGCAGAGGTAAACATAGCATCAATAAAACTTAAAGAAACATTTTCTCGATGTGCAAGAGGAATTTTTAATAAAAGTGTAGAAACGATTAATGCAGACAAATAAAAAATAACGATTAATTGTATAGTCGATAGTTGTTTAGTTTTTAATTTAAGTTTTTTAATTGTGTTCATTTGACCTTTTCCTTCTGTTATCTACTGTAATTCTATTATACCCATGCCTAAAAGTAAAAGAGAGTTTCATAAGAATCCGTTTTTAATTCTTCGTCATAACCCTTTCAAATGAGATGATAGAATGAAAAACTGATTCATACAATGAAGTATGTACCGACTTATTTTGAAAAAGAAAGTGGTGTCCTATGGAAAAATCGTTTCTAATCAAACCCGTGCTCGATGAAATATACCCGGTCATTGATTATGGTAAAGGAATCTACTTATTTGATCTGGAAGGTAAAAAATACCTTGATGCCGCTTCAGGCGCTGTCACAGCCAATATCGGTCATGGTGTAGCCGAAATCATTGAAGCGATGCAGGAACAGGCTAAAAAAGTCTCATTTGTGTATCGATCTCAATTTACAAGTGAAGCTGCTGAAAAGCTGGCGAAAAAAATTGCTGATTGGACACCTGGAGAACTAAATTGGAGTTTTTTTGTGAACAGCGGCTCAGAAGCGACAGAGACTGCGATGAAAATGGCGATTCAATATTGGCAGGAACAAGGGATTCAAACAAAGACAAAGGTGTTATCAAGATGGGTAAGTTATCATGGCATAACATTGGGAGCGCTTTCAATGTCCGGGCATACCGGAAGAAGGGCTAGGTTTGTTCCACTCTTAGAGGATTTTCCAGTTATCAACCCGCCATATTGCTACAGGTGTCCGTATAATCAGGAGGCACCATCCTGTGGCTACATGTGTGCCAATGAATTGAAAACTGCAATCAAGAGGATTGGGGCTGACCAAATCGCTGCCTTTATCGTTGAACCTGTTATCGGGGCTGCAGGCGGTGCGATTGCACCACCAAAGGATTATTATAAAACCATAAAAAAAATCTGCGAGGACAATGATATTCTCTTTATTGCCGATGAAGTCATGACTGGTTTTGGCCGGACGGGAACGGTACTTGCATGTGAGCAATGGGATGTCATTCCGGATATTGTAGCATTTGGTAAAGGGATGGGAGCTGGATATGCGCCCATTGCTGCTGCGGTTGCAAGTGAAAAGGTCATGGCACCGATCTTGGCCGGAACAAAGTCAGTGATGAGCGGGCATACATTAAGTGCGAATCCCCAATCATGTGCGGTGTCATTAGCTGTTCTCGAATACTTAGAAAAGAACGAGATTATAAAAGAGGTAGAATGTAAGGGAGTTTATTTGAAAAATCAACTTGAAAAACTAAAAGGACAATATTCATTTATAGGTGATGTACGCGGCAAAGGATTGCTCCTCGGTATTGAATTTGTCGAGGATTGTGAATTGAAAACACCATTTCCAAGAGAGGCCTTGATTACTCAAAAAGTTATTGCACTTGCCAAGGAAAAAGGACTCCTCGTTTACCCTGCTGGTGCCGGGATTGATGGGGTTAATGGTGATGCCATTATCGTCTCTCCGCCATTAACAATCACAAAAAGAGAGATTGAGAATCTTGTATTATTATTAAAAGAAACATTCGCGGCCTTTTCAAACCAAATAAATATAGGAACAGTTGGTGATATCTAAATGGAAAATTCATTCGGAAAAATAACAACCTTAGAAGCGGTCATGGAATTTTTTCATGATGGCATGACACTAATGTTTGGTGGATTTGGCGGGGTCGGTTCTCCCCCGACATTAATTGATGGGATTTTGGAAAAAGGCGTACATGATCTGATCTTGATAGGAAACGATACAGGTTTCCCTCACATTGGCATCGGGAAAATAGTCAGCCAGGGACTAGCCAAGAAGGTTATTGCCTCGCATATTGGCTCTAATCCGATTGCAGGACAGCTCATGAATGACGGAAGGCTTGAAGTAGAGTTTTCACCACAGGGAATTTTGGCGGAAAGGATACGTGCTGGGGGTGTGGGTCTGCCAGCGATCTTATCCGATATCGGGATAGATAACGAAATGGTATCGAAAAATAAACCGCTATTTGCTATCGATGGGAAAAATTATCTCGTTGAAACTGCCTTAACAGCAGAAGTTTCGATTGTCTTTGCGAAAAAGGCAGATATGTACGGCAATTTAATATTTGACAAAAGTGCCCGTAATACCAATCCACTTGTTGCAATGGCAGGGGAAATAACAATTGCGGAGGTAGAAGAAATTGTTCCAATGGGCAGTCTGGACCCTGATGAAATCATTACTCCGGGAGTGTTCGTTGATTATGTGATTCCTACTAAGGGGGTGAATTGGAAATGGGCATGGAAGTAGACGTTCGCAACCAAATGGCGAAAAGGGCAGCGGAGGAAATTCAAAATGGAATGGTGGTAAACCTTGGTATCGGTATTCCTTCACTTGTTCCGAACCATTTGTCAAAGGAAACTATGGTGATGTTTCATGCTGAAAACGGGATTACCGGGATGGGGCCGAGTCCTGCAAAAGGGGAAGAAGATGAAAATTTATGTAATGCCGGTGGATTTCCTGTCACACTCAACATGGGTGGTTCTTATTGTGACAGCGCCATTGCTTTCGGAATGATCCGTAGAGGGAGAGTTGATATCACCATTTTAGGTTCATTGCAGGTCAGTCAATATGGCGACCTTGCAAATTGGATTGTTCCGGGGAAAAAGGTTCCGGGGATGGGAGGTGCGATGGAGCTTGCGCAAAAAGCAAAAAAAGTCATTGTTGTAATGAACCATTGTGACAAACATGGCAACCCGAAAATAGTTCCATCCTGCACATTACCATTAACATCAGCCCGTTGTGTCGATCTTCTTGTCACTGACTTAGCTGTTTTCAGGGTATCCGAAGATGGCCTGCTTTTGACAGAGCTGTTTTCACCATTCAATTTAGAGTATGTAGTCAATAAAACCGGATGTGAATTTAAAATAAGTAAAACTGTTCGGAATATCCCGTACTAAGCAAAAATCTGCCTGGGGGAGTGAATCATTTGAACAAAAATGAAAGCAAAATTAAGCATTGGCTAAAGGAGAATCGCGCTCGAGGGGCAAGACTGTTACAAATCCTTGTACGTGAAAATAGCACGAGAGGAAATGAAAGCAGTACACAAGCGATTGTAATTGAAAAATGTCGTCAGCTTGGGCTAGAACTTGATATTTGGGAACTTGATGGTGAAGAATTAAAGAAACATCCAGCTTATTGCTGTGACCGTCAAAGTTTCGAAGGGAATCCCAATTTAGTAGCAGTGTTAAAAGGGTCAGGCGGCGGAAAGTCAATCATTTTAAACGGCCACATCGATGTCGTCCCAGTTGGGGAAGAATCGAGCTGGAGTCATGACCCGTTTAGCGGATTGATTGAGTGCGGCAAGCTGTATGGCAGAGGCGCAACCGATATGAAAGGCGGGAATGTGGCACTCCTCATGGCAATCGAATCGTTGATTGAAAATGGAATTAAGTTAAAAGGGGATGTTATTTTTCAAAGTGTTATTGAAGAAGAAAGCGGTGGGGCTGGTACTCTTGCAGCTGTTTTAAGGGGATATCATGCAGACGGGGCTATCATTCCAGAGCCGACAAATATGAAAGTATTCCCAAAGCAACAGGGTTCCATGTGGTTTCGGATCACCGTGACTGGGAAGGCGGCACACGGTGGAACTAGATATGAGGGTATTAGTGCCATCGAGAAATCTCTTCTAGTGATTCAAGGCTTACAACAGGTTGAGAAAAATAGAAATGCCAAGATATCAGATCCTCTCTTTGAAAAAATCCCTATTCCTATTCCGATTAACATCGGAAAGATTACAAGTGGCGAATGGCCTTCTTCGGTGCCTGACACCGCCATCATCGAAGGAAGAATGGGAGTATCGCCGGATGAAACGATTCAATCGGCACAGCATGAAATGGAAAATTGCCTGCGTGAATTAAATCAGCAAGATGAATGGCTGCGTGAAAATCCCCTAAAGATTGAATGGTTTGGCGGTAGGTGGCTGCCAGGAAGTCTTGAAAGTGATCATCCATTGATAAAGGAACTAACTAAAAGTTTTGTAGAAGTGAAGGGGGAGAACCCTGTTATTGAAGCAAGTCCATGGGGAACAGATGGTGGAATTCTTTCCGTAGTAGGAAATACTCCTGTTGTAGTTTTCGGTCCTGGTATTACCGAAACGGCTCATGATGCCAATGAGCATATCAATCTCGAAGATATGTTTACAGCAAGTGAAATCATTGCCTTAACACTATTGAACTGGTGTGAAGTAGATGAGTAGGAGAATTAACTATTTTTAACAGTAAGATATAATGATAGATTTACAGCGGAATCGTCTGGCTTAATTCTAGGCCAGACTTTTTTCAAAATGCCTTGAGTGAGATTATTGTATGTAGGGAGTGACCTAAATGAATAAAACAGCATCCACCATTTGCTTGCAGGAAAGCAGCTATTTCCTCGAAGTGTATCTTGATCCTTTTAATAATAGAATTCGGGTTGATGATTATCGTGGGAATACAAGATTACTATTAGAAAAAGCGGAGGAGCTCGTTCTTCAGCATCATGCGGAAAAATTAATCATTAAAGGACGGAGCGAAGATTTTCTCTTTTTTATCGAAAAAGGCTTTCAGTCAGAAGCGGTGGTTGACCGTTATTTTCTTGGCTCAGATGCACACTTTTTTTCAAAATTCTATACTCCAGACCGAAAGCGGAATGATCATTGGATTACCGAAGACGGAATGATTCATAGCATTTATCAATTGGACACAACAGTGGAAAAAACATTCCCACCAAAGGAATACCAAATAAAAAAGGCGGATGAGAGCTGTGCTGAGGAGCTTTCTGCATTATATAGCCACGTATTTCAAATTTATCCTACCCCATTGCATGATGCGGAATATGTAAAAAAGACGATTCAGGAGGGGACGATCTATTATGTCTTTTTTTATCAGGGGAAAATTGTCAGTGCAGCCTCTGCTGAAATTAATGTTTTTTATAAAAATGCCGAATTAACGGATTGTGCAACATTAACAGAACATAGGAAATATGGACTCATGAAGATTATTCTTCAAGAGCTTGAACGTGAATTGAAACGCAATGGAATCTTTTGTGCATATTCCATTGCGAGGTCGTTATCCTTCGGGATGAATGCCGTTTTATTTCAACTTGGTTATTCGTATCGGGGAAGGCTTATGAATAATTGTTATATTTATGACAAGCTCGAAAATATGAATATGTGGGTAAAGAATCTGGCAATCTGCTAAAATTTCGGCTTAAGAAGCCAATTTTTCGGCACCTACATTACGGCCAGAAGGGCAGGTGAATAAATTGGTACACTTAACAGATTTAACGCAAGAAGTTATGACAGCCATTCTAAAGAGTATTGATGAAGGAATCCATGTGGTAAATACAGAAGGAAGAACGATTTTTTATAATGAAGTAGCAGCAAAGCATGATGGTATGGATGTGAAGGAAGTGCAGGGAAATCATTTAATTGATGCATTCCCCTCTCTGACAGAAGAGTCCAGTACGCTTTTAAAGGTAATTAATACAGGGAAGCCTATTTACAATCAAACACAGGTTTACCTGAATATACATGGGACAAGAATTGATACTATCAATACCACACTCCCGATCTTTCTGGGAGAAAAAATAATCGGGGCCGTAGAAATTGCGAAAGACTATTCACGCATGAAACTGCTGGCAGAAAGATTATTAGATTTACAAAAAAGCATCAATAAAAGCAGAAAAAAAAGGGTTTTGAAGCAAGTAAACTATACTTTTAATGATTTAATGACGGTTAACTCTGAATTTATTGGTATGATAGACGAAGCGCGGAAGCTGGCAAAATCAGATTCTCCTATTCTTGTTTATGGAGAGTCTGGAACGGGAAAGGAATTATTTGTTCAAGGCATTCATAATGAATCACTCCGTTCAGGCGGTGCATTTATTGTCCAAAACTGTGCAGCTATACCAGAAACCTTGCTGGAAAGTATCCTTTTTGGCACCGCCAAAGGCAGTTATACTGGGGCAGTCGATCGCAAAGGGCTATTTGAACTTGCCGACGGTGGTACCCTATTTCTCGATGAACTACATACAATGCCGATTGAACTGCAGGCGAAGCTTTTAAGGGTTTTAGAGGATGGGATGGTAAGAAGGATTGGAGGCTCGAATAATAGTTCCGTGGATGTACGTGTCATCGCCGCGATGAATGTGCACCCAACCATTGCTCTTCAAGAAAAGAAGCTGCGCTCCGACCTTTATTATCGCTTAAATGTATTCACGTTTTCACTCCTGCCATTAAGGAAACGGACTGAGGATATTTTGTATTTAACTGATTATTTTATTCAAGAATTTAATAGAAAACTTAAAAAGAGTATACAAGGTGTAGAAAAGAAGCTTGAGAGTTTCTTTATCGACTATCAATGGCCGGGGAATGTCCGGGAACTTAAACATACGGTTGAATATATGATGAATGTTTGCGAGGAAAAATGGTTGAGGTATGAAGATTTGCCAATTATGCTTAGGCAGCAGCCTGCCACGTCAAAAGGAAAAAGTACTCCTCATCGAGGTCTATCATTAAGAAAAAATCTTGAATTAGTTGAGAAGAAGTTAATTATGAATGCCCTTGACCAAAGCGCAGGGAATATTAACCAAGCAGCAAAGCTTTTAGAGATTCCAAGGCAGACATTACAGTATAAAATGAAAAAAATGATGGAGTAAACCGCCGAATTTTCGGCGGTTATTTTATTTTTTTAAAAGCTGAAAAATAAGAATTTTCATTCAAATGTGATTATTACGGTATTTTTGTAGTTGGCATGATTCTTGCATAAATTATTTAGTAAAGTGAGCATAGGGGGAATGATCATGAAGCAATTTTTATTTAAACCTAAAAGGCATTGGAAGGATATAGAGCTTTGGAAAGATGTTACAGAAGAGCAGTGGAACGATTGGCTCTGGCAATTAACCAATACAATCCGTACGATAGATGACCTAAAAAAAGTTATTAACTTAACTCCAGATGAAGAAGAAGGGGTAAGGATCTCTACGAAAACGATTCCATTAAATATTACTCCATACTATGCTTCTTTAATGAATCCTGATGATCCAAGGTGTCCAATCAGAATGCAATCCGTGCCGATTTCAAAGGAAATTTATAAAACGAAATATGACCTTGAAGACCCATTATATGAAGATGAGGATTCTCCTGTACCAGGGCTGACGCATCGATATCCTGACCGTGTCCTGTTTCTTGTTACAAATCAATGCTCGATGTATTGCCGCTATTGTACAAGAAGACGCTTCTCCGGGCAAATAGGGATGGGGGTGCCTAAGAAACAACTAGATGCTGCGATATCCTACATCAAACAAACACCGAAGGTTCGTGATGTGTTAATTTCCGGCGGTGATGGGCTATTAATCAACGATAATATTTTGGAATATATCTTAAAAAATTTACGAGAAATTGACCATGTAGAAATCATACGGATCGGGACAAGGGCACCTGTTGTGTTCCCGCAGAGAATCACAGAAAACCTCTGCAATATTTTGAAAAAGTACCATCCTGTGTGGCTGAATACTCATTTTAATACTTCCATCGAAATTACAGAAGACTCAAAAAGGGCATGTGAAATGCTAGCAAATGCTGGAGTTCCGGTTGGTAATCAGTCTGTTATACTAGCAGGAATTAACGACAGTGTCCCAATCATGAAACGGCTTATGCATGATCTCGTCAAAATACGTGTCCGCCCATACTATATTTATCAATGCGATCTTTCGGAAGGAATTGGTCATTTCCGGGCACCTGTTTCCAAAGGACTCGAAATTATCGAGGGACTTCGCGGACATACCAGTGGGTATGCTGTGCCAACCTTTGTCGTCGATGCTCCTGGCGGCGGCGGGAAAATTGCCCTGCAGCCGAACTACTTAATTTCCCAAAGCCCAGAAAAGGTGGTTCTCCGTAACTTTGAAGGTGTTATAACATCCTATCCGGAACCTGAAAACTATGTACCGGGCAGAGCAGAAGGTTATTTTCAAGAAATTTATCCTGATATGGAAGAGAAAAGGTCGCTTGCCGGTATTGCTGGAATAATGAATGATCAACATTTTAATCTTGTTCCGGAAGGTATTACAAGACTTGATCGTCGTAATGATTACAATCAAGATCCTACACATACATCGTTAAAGGATAAGCGGAGTAAGCGAGATGAATTAAAGGAAAAGAAATTTAAAGCATTGACTGAGAAGGAAAAGGATAATCAAATTACGAAAGTCGCCGGAAATACAGCAGAGCCGATTAGCGAATAGGAGGCGAGGAAACGTGAAAATTGAATGTGAATGGTGCAACAGCACAAATGTAGTGCGAACCTCAGACTCTGTTTTCTGGGAATTACCGGACGGCTCGAGGGCGATTGAAATCGCGGCAACCCCCACATATCGCTGTGCTGATTGTAACATGGTTTATCAAACCGAAGTCATTGTAAAAGAAATCGAGAATCATTTATTTTTGATTGATTGCAAACAAATCGGGAAAGTGATTGCCTTTGAAGAATTAATGAGAATACCTAGATTATTGAAAAAGAATTATTTTGATTTTTCCTCATAAAGATAGCAGCTTGAATACAAGGGCTGTTGAATCCTTTTGTATTTCTGGACGATATCGGCAGAATCCGCTATAGTATTTCATATATATAATTAGAAGGGTATTCAAATATGAGAAAATCATTTTATCATTTTCTAATGAAATACAGACATCCAGCCCCAAAGGATGAGATAAGCTCGTTTGCTAACCATGCTTATTTGGATCATGGTTTTCCGAAAACAGCGGAGGATTACCATGAATTGAGTTCATATCTGGAACTAAATGGCCATTATTTAGAATCAATGACTGTTTTTGATGAAGCCTGGCAGCAATATATAAATTCGGAAAGTTGATTATCGCAGACAATGTAATCGTCTTCTAATGGGAGGCGATTTTTTCATTTTATAAATCTCGTGAGCGATATCGATTGCCATGCATATACTATTGTAAATAATATTCAGACTAATCCAATTGAGGGGATGGGAGGACATGGCAAAAAGAAAAAAATCGAAGTATCAAATCGGGGATACAGTTGTGATTACAATTTATGGAACAGTAGGTAAGGTCACCGATATAAAATGGCTAGAAGGTAAGTATGTTTATGAAGTAAATAAGAGTGATGGGTTATTCATTGAAGAAGCCCTGCAATTACTTTCAGAATATGATGGCACAGTAATGGATCAAGAACAGATTGATATTGAATATAAGTTTTTTTTCGGAGATCTAGTTCAAGTTAGTGGTTATGGTGCTGATTTATTTAAAATAGTTGGCTTTCGAACAGAAATTTGGCGCTACAAAGAGGATGCCTGGGAAGATGTCATTTATGAGCTTTCACGAGTTAGTGATGGGGAATGGCTTGAAGCTGGTGAGGAGGAATTGACACTAGTTGCTGATGCTGAGAGTGCTGATACGTTCATCCAAAAACTAGGTCTTCTATACTTAGTCAACAAGCAAGAGAAAACAGAAAAAAAACCTAAATTTCAGAACATGAATAGGAAATCAGAATATGAAGAAATTGAACGAAAAAAAGAAAAAAAAGAACTAATTGATAATCTATTGGACATATTTAATGATTACCGTATTCTATATGAAATGTTTCAAGATCAAGAATACTATCAAGTAATGCGGGTGATTCTCAGAAAATTAGAAAGTCTAGGAAGTAATGATGGGAAAAGTCATGTATAGCTACCACCTTAAAATTAGAAAAAATAAATATAGAACAAACGGAATTCCTGCCCATTTAATGAAAAAAAACATTGTGTCAGTAATTTTTGCAAATAATCCAACGGTTAAACCATCCTCACAGTTAACATCTTCTATAAAAGCTTCTAACTTCAATTGTACATTTGACATTTGATCACCTCATAGGTTTCTTTATTTACATCCTATGCTTGTCCAATTAAAAAAAGACATGTTTGCTTTTGATAAAATCACTTTTAAAATCGTACATTTATACTGGATAAATCAATTGGAAATGGCAAATCAAAGTAAATAGCATGAAAAAGTCATGTACATCATACATTCTCTAAAAAGGGGGCGATGCTATGAGAGAAATTGAAGTTTTTATTGATACAGAAGAAATTGCAGAATTTTTCTTTCATGAGCTTGTAAAAAGGGGATACGTTCCTAGCGAAGAGGAATTGGAAGAAATCGCAGACATAACCTTCGAATATTTGATCGAAAAGAGCATTATCGATGAAGAGGTACAAGATGAATAATAATAATCAAAAAAGGAGAGGAGTAAAGCCTCATCCAATTATATAGATGAACACGAAAGACGAGCATTTGCTGCTCGCTTTTTGTTTGATAAAATTTTCATTTGTTTTTACATAAATCTAGCGAAACCTTTATATTTTTTCTTCGTATATAATGTGAAGCAATAAGTATGTTCAATTGAGGAGGAGAAAACATGTCATTTTTTAACAAAGTATTTGCAAGTGTAGGAATCGGATCTGCTGCGGTGGATACTAAGCTCGAAAAGGATACGTACATGCCGGGTGAGAATGTTCAGGGTGTAGTAGAAATAAAAGGCGGCAAGGTAGAGCAGCAGGTTGACGAGATTTATCTTACCTTAAATACCACCTATTTAAGAGAATCCGATGATCGAAAGTATACCGTAACGGCTGCCATCGACCGTTTTCGTTTAACGACTCCATTCACCATAAGGGCAAATGAAAAAAAGGAAATTCCATTTTCTTTTCAACTTCCATTTGATACCCCGCTATCGATTGGCCGCTCCAAAGTTTGGGTTACAACTGGCTTAGATATTAAAGGCGGTATGGATCCAAGTGATAAAGACTATCTAAAAGTTGTGCCTAATCCCTTAATGTCTGCTGTGTTTAATGCTATTGACAGCCTTGGCTTTAGAATTCGCGAAGCAGATTGTGAGGAAGCTCCAAGACGCTTACGGGCTCGGCTGCCATTTGTTCAAGAATTTGAGTTTGTACCGACATCAGGTCCGTTCCGCGGCAGATTAGATGAATTAGAAGTTGTTTTCTTCCCTGCAGGAAATGGCTCACTCGATATTATGTTCCAAGTGGATCGGCGTGCAAGAGGATTATCTGGATTGTTCTCAGAGGCATTGGGGGCAGATGAAACAAATGTAAGATTATCTGTCATAAATGCTGATATCCCATATATACAGCAAAAAATTCAAAGTGTGATTCAAAGATATTCATAAAAAATTGAAAATCGACAAAAATAGTGCGGTTTCTATGGAGGATTCGACAATGTCCATCGCTAATTATTAGAATAGAAAATTAATTCTGATAATTGGAGGGATATGATGATCAGAGTATTATCAAAAAGAGCATGTATTCAATATGATGTGACGATCTTTCAAACTCCAAAGTACCGTGAATATAAGGGCTATAAAGAGGTTTATCGAACAAATATTCCCGCGAATAACCGTCAACATTGTTTAAAGGAAACCTTTAGCCGCTTTAATGTGACCGATAGAATTCCGGCAAATTATAAAGGGAGATTTCTCACAACAGGGGACATTATTTTAATTGACGAAGGTCGTTCGGGTCAATATTATTATCAATTAAAACCCGGGGGTTGGTACCCAATAAACCGAATCATGCTTCTCTGATAACCGTGGGGGATGGAATAACCCCCGCGGTTTGATATTTCACTTTATCACAATCATCTTTTTCTTCCGCCAGTTGCAATATGCTCTTTTACATGTGCTTCATGTTCTGCGACAATGGCCTCTGCAGGAATATGATTATTTTTCTTTTTCCCATTAATCCGGCTTCGATGCTTTTTTCCCATCAATACCCCTCCTTTTATTTAGAAATAGCTTCCCACAATTTTAAAAAATAATGTCCATTTTTGAGAAACGTTTTTCAATAAAAATCGTTTATGTTATAGTGACTATGGTACAGACTATCATTTTGTGCTAACTTTTGATTGGAGGTTATTTAATGAGCGTACATATTGGTGCAAAAGAAAATGAAATTGCGGAGACGGTATTGCTTCCTGGGGATCCACTTCGAGCAAAATATATTGCAGAGACATTTTTAGAGGATGTTAAATGTTATAACGAAGTTCGAAACATGTTTGGTTTTACTGGAACATATAAAGGAAATAGAATTTCTGTTCAAGGGACAGGAATGGGAGTTCCATCTATTTCGATTTATGTAAATGAATTAATGCAAAGTTATAATGTTCAAAATTTGATTCGCGTTGGAACCTGTGGAGCAATCCAAAAGGATGTAAAAGTCCGTGATGTGATTTTAGCGATGACCAGCTCTACAGACTCAAACATGAACCGTCTTACCTTTGGACACGTTGATTTTGCACCAGCTGCCAACTTTGATTTACTCAAAAACGCATATGATGCAGGGGTCGCTAAAGGTCTTAATTTAAAAGTAGGCAATGTCTTCACTGCAGATTCTTTCTATAACGATAATGCTGAACTTGAAAAATGGGCTAAATATCAGATTCTCGCAATTGAAATGGAAACAGCTGCTCTTTATACGTTGGCAGCGAAATTTGGCCGGAAAGCCCTTTCAGTTTTAACTGTTAGTGACCACATCCTAACAGGAGAAGAAACCACAGCTAAAGAACGGCAATTAACCTTTAACGATATGATTGAAGTAGCATTAGAAGCTGCAATCAAATAAATCTTTATTTATAAAGGTTTTTTAGTCTTCACTGATTTATAGAAAAATAAGCAAGTGACCAAAAAGTGACTATTTATAAAATTGCATTGAATGCGTCACTTGCTTTTTCTTTATCGTTTTTAGTTAAGTGACTATACGTGTTTAACGTTTGCTTAATATCCGAATGGCCTAGTTGTTCTTGGATTATTTTAAAATTTACCCCTTTACTGAGTGCATACGAAGCATAAGTATGACGTAAACCATGAAGGTTTAATGGTGGTAAGTTAAATCTGGATACGATGTCTCTCCATCTTCTAGTCAAACCGTCAGGATGAGTTGGAAAACCATTGTCTTTGGTAAATAGTAAATTTACAGGTTCTTTATCATCATCTAACATAGGAGTCCACGCAGATCCAGATGCTAATTTTAATTTTTTTTGCTTATTGGCGTATTCTTTTATTTCCTTCATAAACTTATTTGGAACATTCACTATTCTTGAACGTTTTGTTTTGGTAGGACCAAGAAAGAATCTTTTTGTATCTTTATCATATTGCAATGTTTTATCGATTAAGATTGTATTATCGTTATAATTAATATTCTCCAATCGAATACCTGCAATTTCTGTCATTCGTAATCCGACAAGCACAGCTAGCTTCAATTCAATACGAGGTTTTGGCCTAACTTTATCTAACACGGTTAACAAGAGTTTCAATTGTTCTTCATCATAAAATTGTATTTCTCTATTCTTTTTTGGAACCTCCGGGCGATCTACATTTCTCATTGGATTTTCTTTAATTACTTCCCATTTTACAGCCTTAGAAAATATGCTTTTTAACATAACATATTTTCCTTTTAGACTTTTTTGATTTAGTTCCATTTGTTCTTTAAAAAATACATCTATATGGAAAGCTTTAATCTTTGTCATTTTTAATTTACCTAATGATTCGAGAACCCCATTGTTTAAATAGCTTTCATAAGTACTTTTGCTTTTAACGGATAATTTAACTTTGACGTATACATCCATCCATTGTTTCACAAAGTTTTCAAATGTAACATTACCATCTTTTGATGGATTCTGTTCTTTGCGTACTTCAATTTCAAATTCAGTAATGGCTTTTTTTAGTGCCCTTTCACTTTTAGCTGTTACAGTTTTTGTTCTCCTATTTCGCTTCCCCTTCTCGTCATAACCAAGTTCAACAAAAATTTTATATTTGTCGTTCCCCAATTCTGTAAAAGAAGCCATATTAAATCACCCCTTTAATTCATCCTCAATAACTTCTATATAGTAAGAGCAGCATATTCTCGTGAAGAAAAGCTGCTCTATTTAATATCCTGGCCAGAATATTAATCTAAGATGACTGAATACCAAATGACTTTAGCATAAATTTTAAGGTCATTTTGTGTATCATATGGAATTTCAATATCCCGAAACTTTCTATTTGTAGAATCAGGGCTGAAAATCAATACCTGATCTTCTTCAATTATCCTAACACGTTTCATACTAAAATCACCGTCATGGCTAAAAATGACGATATCATCATCCTTCACTTCATCACAGTCAATCTGTTTAGCAATAACAAATGAACCGTCAGGTATAATTTTATTCATACTATCTCCGTTAACTCTCATCACAAAAAGATCTTTGCAATACGAGTGCTTTCCTAAAATTTTCCTGGGTATGCTCATGTACTCAACAGTGCTTTTTGTAACACCTTCTACGGTCGACAGAGCACCTGCTGCGATATTGCCAAATATGGGTAAGTCCAATTTTGGAGAATCATTGTATTTGGCCGGGTTTTCTTTCACTATGTCAGGAAAGTCTTCAGGTTTATTTAAAGACTCCACACTAACTCCCAATACTCTACAAATTTTAATTACGTTATCAATTGAAGCGTTATTTAAATTACGTTCAATCATAGATCTAATAGTTGTATAAGGTACCCCAGATTCCTTTGATAAGCTCATTACAGTATAATTCTTCTCTTCAATTAACTTTGACAGGTATTCTCCTCTATTCATTATTAACTTCACCTCCTTAAATAGCGTTCCAATTACGAAAAATCGTAACTATGAATATAATATAACATTCGTAATTACGACTGTAAATATATTATTTACTATTTGTCGTAATTTATTTCCAAAAAGTAGTTGACGACTTACGAACTGTAGTATAATATGAACTTGTAACTTACGATGAATCGTAACTAGTGAAGGAGGTGATCTCATGTATAGAAATCTGTTAGCTGAAATGGCTAGAAAAGATATCAGTAAAAAGGAAATGGCTGATTTATTAAAAATGCGTTATTCAACACTAGTTGATAAAACAAATGGTAAGTATAGATTTTATCTAGATGAAGCTTTAAAGATTAAAGAAACTTTCTTTCCTGATCTTCCACTTGAATATCTCTTCGAACCAGATGGATATATTTTAGAAACTTAAAGTGGGTTTAATTAAATGAATATGAAAAAAGAAAATTTGATGAAATCTGAGGTGTAAGCCTCAACTTTTTTGTCACAAATATGTCGAAGTTTGAGAAAGAAGATGAGAGCTTTTGATGAGGAAAGTTAGAGGGGTTAAGAGAGTTTGTGATTATCTCAACTCAATAGATTGCCCTATAAGTGAATCAACTGTATTCCGTCTAATGAAAACAAATAATATTCCTTTTTCTAGACCTGCACCAAGAGTTGTAATTTTTGATTTAGATGAAATTGATGCCTGGATTGGTAAAGGAACAAGTGAATAATCAAAAAATTGAAGAAAAACACCCTTATTTTTTTGTTCAAAAAATGTCGAAATATTGTGTTGAAATATTAGTTTTTTTAAAAGAACAGATAGAATAATAGATTTATTTGTAAAAAAGGAGGAAAAAACAATGACAAAAGTTTTGTTATCAAAAGAAGAAATTGAAGCTTTGGAAAGTGCACTTGAAGTTAACGGTAGGGATAAAGCTAATGTAGTTCAATGGCACGCTCAAAACTTGTGGGAGGGTAAAAGAGCACCATTAAATGATTTAGATTTGGATACTGTCTGCACATCATTGTACGTCGGGTATGAGTTAGAACCAAGTCCAGAGGATAAGGTGTTAAATCTATATAAATTTTATAGTGATAATGGACTTGCAAGGGAAGTAATTGAAGAAGTGCTTGAATCTTTTAATGTCCAAATCAAAGGAATCAATTGCTGATATGTTTTAGATCCATTTTAAAGGAGGTGAAGCATATGCGGATAAAACCAAAGCAATGGTTAACAATGACAGTCCAAGAAAAATAAGACCCGTGCTGCAACACGAGTCTTGTGTAAAGGTGATTCATACATAAACCTAATTTTATTTTATATGAATCGCCTCGTAAAAATCAAATGGAGGTATAAATAATGCCATATTTTGATTCGAAAAGCCGTACTGTTTTCAGTCCACAGTGCGATAAGTTGGATCCGTTTTATAAAATGCTTGAGCAATATCATAAAGTAATTGGTGGCAGCAATTTATTCGATGATCTAGTGGAGACATATGAATATCTTGATTTTGTACTAAGGGAGGAAAAAAATAATGAACTCGTTACAACAGATTGAACTAATGGAAGTTGAAGAAATCCAGTCCCAGGATATCAAATTTGAAATCACAGACATTAACAGCCTAAATTGGGCATTCCGTAAAATGTCTGCTCTTAAGTCAAAAGAAAAGGAAATCAAACAGCTGGCAGAGGTTGAACGTGATCGCATTGCTGAATGGGAGCGTGGAGAACTGTCCACAATCTCTAGTAGTCTTGAATTCTTCGAGAATATGATTTCTATTTACCATGCAAAGCAGCTTGTAGCAGATCCAAAGGCAAAAACTATCAGTACTCCTTATGGTAAATCTAAATCTCGTAAAACTAAGGAAGCTCCAGATAAAGCAGATGAAGCAGCAATCCTACAGCACGTCATTGAAAATGGCATGGATGATTACATCAAGAACAGTCTTAAATGGGCTGATTTCAAAAAGGCAGTCAAAATTGTGGAAGTAGCAGGCCACAAGGTAGTAGTTGATGAAAATGGACAACTTGTTCCTGGTATGACTGTTAAGCCTGAATCAATTTCTTATAGTGTGGAGGTTTAAAAATGAGTTTTCAAATCACGTTAGCGCAACGTGAAAAATTAAAAGCCTGCATAGCATTATTCGGAGCAAGTGGCGGAGGGAAAACATTTACTTCTCTCCTCCTAGCTTATGGAATGATGAAGGAAGCTTATCCGGATATGTCAGATGAAGATTTGTGGAAGAAAATCGGTGTTATTGATACCGAGCATAAGAGGGCACTTCTTTACGCTGACAATACTGTTAAAGGTTACAAGATTGGCCGTTTTAAGCACATAGAATTTGATGCTCCTTATTCCACAGTGAGATATCACGAAGCGATTGAGCTCTTAAAAAAAGATGGTTGTGAGGTCATTATTGCCGATAGCCTTTCACATGCTTGGGAAGGTATTGGGGGAATACTTGATCAGCAGCAGGATTTAGGTGGCCGTTTTCAAGATTGGAAAACAATGAAGCCGATCATTAAAGACTTCATAAAATCTCTTACAGAAAATGATGTTCATATTATCGCGACACTAAGAGCCAAACAAGAATATCAGGCAGAACGTGATGATAATGATAAGCTGCAGATTCGCAAGCTGGGACTTAAGCCAATTCAAAAGGATGACCTGGAATATGAATTTATGATTGTGCTTCGAATGGAGCAAAGTCATAATGCTATCCCAACAAAGGATAATTCAAACTTACTAAATGAAAATGGTGAACTAATCAAGTCTGAGCATGGTGCAGCAATTTATAAATGGCTGGAGCTTGGTATTGATGTTAAAGCTGAACAGGCCAAAGAAAAAGATAACTTAATTAATCAGATTAAAAATATTGTTAATTCCAGTGATGATGCTGCAAAAATGCTAGGTGAAATTGAATTCAAATCAAATCAAAGGTTGGAAGAATTCAATTTGAAATATTTAAATGCCGCATTAGATAGATTACAAGTTTTCAAAACTAAGGAGGAAAAATAAATGTTTAAAGTAGATCATTCAAAAGGTGACGGGTTCGAACCAATTAAGCCGGGTGAATATGAAGTAACAGTTATTAATTATGAATTGAAGAAATCTAGTACGGGAAAGAACATGGTTGTAGTAGATTATGAAATCCGTTCCGATGTGGATCAACCTTGCCAAGGTCAAAAGATTCTTTTTGATAACTTTGTAGTTTCGGATAATACAGAATGGAGATTTCAGCAAGCTTCCAAAGCAGCGCAATTTCCAGATGGCATGTCATTCAACAGCTACAAAGAATGGGCTGATGCTTTCTTAAATAAGCCTCTTCGATTAGTAGTCGGTGAACGTGAGTATAACGGTAAGAAAAATCCTCAAGTAAATGGTTTTAAAGTGTCTGAAGCTAGCGCGCCATCAGGTATCACAATTAGTGATGATGATGTTCCGTTCTGATTTTAAATTAAATAAGTTCGTTGAATAGGAGGGGGCGATAAGCTCCATTTTCCAGAGGGAGTAATCGAATGACACATCAATTTCAAAACATACCAATTGAATTAAAAAACACTCCTCATTGGATCTTATGGCGGAAAGAAACAAGGGATGGTAAGCCAACTAAGGTGCCTTATCAAATAACCGGGGAAATGGCCCAATCGAATAATAAGCGTACATGGTCCACTTTCCCTACAATAATAAAGTTCTTCGAACAAGGTGGATATGACGGTATAGGTTTTATGTTTTCCAAAGATGACCCGTTCGTAGGCATCGACATCGATCACTGTGTGGAAGAAGGTGCACTTACACAATTAGCTGAAGATGTGATTGAAATCGTACAAAGTTACACGGAGTACAGCCCCAGTTGTGAGGGCATCCATATCATTGCTAAGGGTAAACTGCCATTAAAGGGTCCGGGAACAGGACGTAAAAACCCTAGTATTGGGTTAGAGGTATATAGGCATGGCAGGTACTTCACCTTCACTGGTGATAGCTTAGGAAATGTCCCTGTGGAAGAAAGAACGGAATCCTTACGGGATTTATTTGATAAATACCTTAAGGAAAAGGAAATGCCGGCACCTAAAACCAAGGCAACCATTTCTGCCCACGAAGATATTAGCAGCCTACCAAACTCCGAGTTGTGGGAGAGAATGTTCAGCAGCAAGAGTGGTGGATCCATCAAGGACCTTTTCCAAGGAATGCTGATTAACGGTGATCACTCTTCCACAGATATGGCACTTTGTAATCATTTAGCCTTTTGGACATGTAAGGATCCAGCCAAAATGGATTCAATGTTTCGGGAATCATCCTTACTACGAGACAAATGGGATAAGCCGCATTCGTCCGACGGAAGGACATACGGCCAAATGACAATCGATATGGCTATCTTATCAACTCCTTCCACAATTGCTGACTATGAGCCACCAGAACAAGAAAAGCCATATGAGATTTATATTTCCGATGACCAGGGCATCGAGGACACTGAGGAGATTATTGATAAGCCGCCGGCTTTCCATTTAACCGAGTTGGGAAACGCCGAGAGAATAGTTTACTACCACGGCGAGGATATCAAGTATTGTAACGAACTCGAATGGTTGATTTGGAACGGTAAACGCTGGGAGGAAGATTGCAAGCGCATGATTGAAGCATTAACAGCAAAAACACTTCGGGGCCTGTATGCTGAAGCAAAAGCTGAAGAGGATAAATACAGAGCCAAATTATTAAATGATTGGGCTAAAAAATGCGAGAGAAGATCCATTCGAATAAATAGCATTATGGATGTTAAACCAATGGTATCTGTAAGGAAAAAAGACTTTGATTCCCATAAGTTTCTTTTTAATTGCAATAACGGAGTAATTGATTTGAAAACTGGAGAGCTGCTGCAGCATGAGCGTGATTTATTGCTAACTAAGATGTCGCCCATTAAATACGATTCGACTGTGGACTGTCCTAACTGGAAATCATTTCTGCGGAGTATTTTTTTAACGCCTGCCGGAAATCCGGACACTGAATTAATAGAATATCTGCAGAAAGCTATAGGCTATTCGCTGACGGGTATCACCAAAGAGCAGATCATGTTTTTCCTGTTTGGAAATGGCCGAAATGGTAAATCAACATTCATTAATGTCATTCAGGACCTGATGGGTGATTATGCTAAGCAAACCAATAGTGACACTTTTTTAAAGAAAAAAAACGACAGTGGAATCAATAATGATGTTGCCCGGCTAGACGGTGCCCGATTTGTTTCCGCAGTAGAGAGTGAAGAAGGACAGCAGCTGTCCGAAGCATTAGTTAAGCAAATAACCGGTGGAGAGAAGATGTCAGCGCGTTTTCTTCGACAAGAATACTTTGAGTTTACGCCTGAGTTTAAAGTGTTCTTCACAACAAACCATAAGCCCATCGTAAAGGGTGGAGACAAAGGGATCTGGCGCCGGATTAAATTAGTGCCATTTACAGTTACAATCCCGGACGAAAAAGTTGATCCTGATCTACCTGAAAAACTAAAAGCCGAAATGCCTGGCATTCTCAGTTGGGCTGTGGAAGGTTGCTTGAAGTGGCAGGCTGATGGGCTAGGCGAAGCTAAAGCCGTGATTAATGCGACAGAAGATTACCGGCAGGACATGGATATATTAGGTCCTTTCCTTGATGAGAACTGTACTATTCATCTGAATACCAAAATTGAAGCAAAAAGCCTGTATGAAAATTATACAAAATGGTGTAACCAAAACGGAGAATTGGAATTAAAGAATCGTATTTTTTATCGTCAACTGGAAGTAAGAGGATTTAAGAAAGAAAAAGGAGCAAAAAATAAAACTTTTTTTCACGGAATTACTTTAAATCAATTCGCAGGAGCTAATTTGTTTTCTACCGAGAATGTGGAAAAAGATAAGGTAACTCCTATAAATAGGAAGAAATTATGATTTGGGGTTACTAATGTGTTACTTATTGAAATTTTTGATAACCAATCTAAATATTGATATACCAACGTTTGTAGATAATGGGTTATCGAGGGTTACTGTATTTCTATATTCACCCCTTATGAAAATAAATAAATAAAAAAATATATAAATATATTATATAGGCTTTAATACGGAAATAGGTAACACTCAGTAACCCGCGAGGATAAAAAGAGAGTTAAACCATTGGTATTACTGGATTTGTAGTGGGTTACCTAGAAGATTCGCCGATAACCCTTTAGTAACCATTTTAAAATGAGGTGATAGATTTGCACCCTAAAAAAATAGTGGATGATTTCCAATTGATGGGCGCCTCATTAGTGCTGGATGGTGACGACTTGTACATAGACAATCCAGACAATATCTATCCAGAACTTGAGGAGCTTGCCAAACATTATAAATCACGTATTGTCACCTATCTAAAAGGTGGCTATTCAGACAAGGATCATAACGTGAAGCAAACGATTGATAAAGTATTGCTGTTTATGTCCGGTGTCCAGCAGGATATGAATCCTAAAATAGAAGATTGGTTAAATAACGATCCGAAAGCATTGGCTGGAGTTATGCAGCTGATTATCGATTTATCCCATAACGGTTGGGATGATTGTAAGAAACCTAATGCTAATTATGAAACACCGGAAACGGAAAAGATATCCGAAGAAATTTATGAACGGGCTATGAGTTATTTTAAGAGAGGAGTTACAAAAAGTGGATAATAAGAAATTTGAAAAATTAATGTACTTTTTAATTAAAGATGCTGCGAAATATAGCTTTGTTGAATTTTTAGATGAGAGTGGACTAACTGAGGAGGATTTTGAAGAAATCAAAAAATACTTACAAGAGACTTATGGAATAAAAATGTACTTGTAAGGAGCCCTAACATGAATACAATCCATTATAAATTTACAGACAAAGAATTAAAAACATTGCTTGATAGTTTAGTAATCATTGTGGATACCAGGGAGCAAAAGAACCAGCATATCCTAGAGTATTTCCGGAAAAAGAATGTTCCTTTCAAGCTTAGAACGATGAAAACAGGCGACTATTCAGCAATGATTCCAGCGAATACAGAACTTGGCTTAACCCGTGATTTATATTTTTCAGCTGCCATTGAAAGGAAAAATGGGATTGACGAACTTGTGGAAAGTATAAAAGACCGCAGCCGTTTTGAAAATGAGTTAATTAGGAGTACCAAGCATCCTTTCCGTATGATTGTGGAAGATCTCCAAGGATATGAAAAAATTCTTACTGGCAATTATAGGAGCAAGTATGAACCAAAGTCATTGCTGGGTAGTCTTAAAACTTTTGAAAATCGATACAACTTTACAACTGTCTTTCTTGATCCAAAAACATCAGGTAATTATATTCTGCATCATTTTTTGTACTTTGCTAGGGAGCAGTTAAAGGGTGGCATTAATTAGATTATTTTGTCGAATTTTGTCAAGATTAACCCAAATGAGCGAAGAAAAACCCTCAAATAAAAGGAGTCAATACTATGACATCAGTTAATTTAAATGTTTTATTTAAAAAGATGCAAAAGGATGATAAGAAAGAAGTTCTTATGTTCCATGTGCTCAGGGATGAATTACCGCACGCTGATGAGCTTTTAAAGATGCCGGGAACAATTCGTTGTCCTAACTGTGGATGAAAGCGAAATGGAACCAATAGGAGCCGAATTTGTATCAATCCAATGTGATGATAAGAAAACAGTTTTGAAGTTTAATATTAAACGAGATGCAAAGGGTAATGTAATCCAGCTTTATCCTCATGCGGCAGTAACGTTACTTTATTGCTTCAACCTTCTCAAATGTCGATTGATGAGTTTTATGAAGAGATGCATGAAAATCGAATACAGTGTCGACGGTGAAGGCAATGTATCAGTTCCAGAAGGTCAAATTTCCTTTGATGATAAAGAACCTGAGCATAAGCTCCAGAGGGTGAAATAACTAATTTGAGAATAAAAAAAACCAGGATTTCTCCTGGCTATGGTGTAAGTATTGGTAGATTTATTATATCATAGGGGGAGAATAGATGAATATGCAATTGTCTTTCTTTCCAGATGTAGATGAAAAACACGTTAGCTCAGTAGTCGTTAAAGAACTAAAAAAATACAAGGCCTTAAAAGTACGACAGCAAAACAAGAAAGAATTGACTGACAAAGGTATTGCTGGCGACATCTTTCCAAAGGTGATGGATAACGACTTAGAAAATGAGTTGAAAGTCATCCAAATGGAAAGAGCCCTTGATAATAGCTTGGATCACCTGGAAAGAAAAATTATCGAAATGAAGTACCTCAGCCCAGAAAGTCAGAATGATATTAATATATACATGGAGCTGGGGCTGCAGAAAACACCATATTACGAAAAAAAGAAAACAGCTATATTTATGATCGCCTCTTCGTTGGGAATAATTTAGAAAAACAAAAAAAGACCAAAATTATTTAGGTCTTTTTTTGTTTTCATGTAGAGTAAAACATTAGTTATTGATAATAAGCTTAGTCATTGCTATTGATAACCGTTCCTTTAATTCATCATAATCTTTGTATATTATTACAGTTTTTGATTGTAAATCAAAGGGTACTTCATTCAGGGATTTAGCGATCATAATTGTCGGTTTTCCCATAGCATGAGCTATACCCAGTTCATAGAATACATTTGGATTTCTTCCATCAAGATTTGCAATTATTAATCTAGAAGTAGCAATCATTTTAACTATTTGTGGAAATATCTCGTTAAAATCAACAAATTCGTCAGATCTTTGGCCCCTTAAACCAACACGATTACAAATTTGGCGAATCACTTCAAATGTTTCTTCCATTTCTTTGTGAAACGGAGTTAAGACAAACACAGCATCTTTAATAATATTTAGATCAGAAGGATTTAATCCAACGCTTTTTAAAAAGCTAGAATATTGGACATCTTTTTGATTAAAGTAATCATCAGAACTACTGATTCTAGGATCAGTAACTAAATAATTTGTATCCTTCCATCGTGTTGGATTAGCAATCATCTTATTATTTAAGGCATATATTTGCGATTCATAATATTCTCTCATCTTTTCAAGCTGAACTCTCTCAAGTTTATCTAGTTTCCTCTGTTTTGTACTTTGATAAAATAATAATAGGATTGTAACAATGGCCGTAGTGACAGTTAAAGCAGGTAATATAATATCAAGGAAAATGTTCAATCACTTCACCGCCTTTATGAGTGATAAAATAAATAAAATTAATGTTAATGTTAAAAGATATCCTATACCAGTTATTAGTATTGACTTTGTATTAATGCCATTTAAAGAAAAAAGCTCCTCCGATTTCCTCCAACATATTATTACGATAGTGGTTAAAAAAAGATAAACTATCAATAACAATACTCCACCTTGAGTGGTCTGAAAATAAGGTATAGCTAATTCTCTTGGATCAATAGTACTACCAGTCATATTATTAATGACTTCTATTGCTTTTTCCATCTGCTTATTGGTAATTAAGACTATATAGGTTGCTAAAAAAGCAATACAAGCAAATAAGATGTCAACTGGGAGCTCAATAGCTGCTAAAAAAAAGTTATTCCCATTACTTGGTCTTGCTATTGCATACTTTAAAACTGCTGCTAGAAATACAAATGCAATTGCCAAAACGAATTCATTCATAACATTCATCCTTATTAATACTATTATAATACTTTTATATTATGTTTCTAAAATATGTTATTTGCAACAACAATTTCTTTTTTTGGGGGCTAATCGAGGAAGAATACTATTTTTCTAATTAGAGTATTAGAAAAATCCTGATAACAGAAGAAGCCAAGGACAAAATCAAGATAAAAGGGCTACCAAAGTTGCTGCCTTTTTTTTCTTGCCATTTTTATAAGATTATCTCAGGAAGTAATTCCTGGGAGACGCATCTTTCCATTATCAAGGGTGTACTCGATCAGCTGATGGTGTTTACACCTTAGCAACGTTGTTTGCATAGGCTGAGGGCGAGGCAAGGAGGTAAAAGTACTCCATTAATTATTCTTATTAAGCTATTAGCATAATGAGGTGTTAGAAAGGATATTATATTTTTATGTCGAATTAGGATAATAATGCTGGAAAGGAGAGGGAAATGGAAGAAAATATTTTTGAAAAATATACGAAGAATAGTAAATACCGTGCCTATCGAAAGGAATTTGAAAAAGAAATTTCTAATAATAGTGATCGAGGAATTGTTTTAATATGTGGATCTATTATAGATAGTATGTTAAGTGAATTACTAAAGGCATTTTTAATTAAGTCAGATAGAATAGATAAGGAAGTTTTAAATAACAATGGTATTCTTGGTACTTTTGATTCAAAAATAAAAATTGCATACTATTTAGGTTTATTATCTATTGAAGAAAGACGAAATCTGGAACTACTTCAAAAGGTAAGAAATAAATTTGCGCACATAGCTCTAAACATTTCCTTTGAAGATAATGATGTATCAAATATTTGTTCAAATTTTAGGATTCCGAAAAATGGTTTCTTGCCCCAAGATATGCATTTTCAGGAACCCAGTGACGATTTACCAAAAGTAGATTTGAATCCATTGAAAAAAAATACACCAACAAAAGAAAAATTTATTATTGTGTTCAGATATTTATTTACCATTCTAGGTGATCGTATCGCCGTAAATAAAATTGAAAAAAGAAAAGAATTTAACGTGACCATAACTGCAGATGTCCTTATTGAAAATCAAATAAATGCATATAACAGACTTTTGCTTAGAAATGAAGAAGTAATAAAAACAATAGAAAAAGAATTAAATGATTCTTTAAAGCAAATAGATAAGCTTGAGATATTAAAAACAAGTTTTATAGAGAAAGAGGCTATGTCTGAAATTGAAAATACTGAAAAGTTATTGAAAAAAGCACAAAAAACCAAAGAAGCATATAACGAGATTCTTGAAGGAGCTATTAAAGATAATGAGTTGTTAAAGCAATTTGCTATTCATTATTTACCCAAACAAGAATATAGCTTGAAAGTAATTCAGAATTCGATGAAATGAGCATCCTTTTTAAAGGGTGCTTTTTATTTTACCTAAAGGAGCGATTGATCATGATAGTGGAAACAAGGAAAACTGCAGCTGGTACCGAGTATTGGGATAACAAAGAGAAAAAAGTTTTATTTGTTCCTGCAGGAATGGATCCTTACTTTGAAGTAACAGAAAATCCTAAGAGTATGATCATGGGTGTGGACTTAGCAAGTGGTCCAGATAAGACAGTCATTGACGGTGAATTAGTTGATGATGAGGATGTAATGAATTTCAGTAAGATGACAGTATCACAATTAAAGAAGTTTGCAGCTGAACACAACATTGATATTCCAGATGACATGAAGAAAAAGGATGACATCATATCATTCCTTACTGAAGAAACAGAATGAAGTACTGCGATTTCAATGGCTGCAGGAACAAGATAAAGCGTGGATTCTATTGTGATGAACATAAACGTTCTAGGCAATCTATTAAGAAAAAGCAATCTAAGAAAAGCATCTACCATAATAAGAACAAACCGTTCTATAATTCAAAGCCTTGGAGATTTATTCGAACTGAAATTTATCAAAGAGAAAAAGGATGCTGTCAAAAGTGTGGTCGCTTTGTCTTTGGTAAGGATGCACACGTGCATCATATTATTCCTATCAATGATGATCCAACACTCAAGCTTGAGGAGAATAATTTGAAACTTCTTTGTCCAAAATGCCATACCATTGAGGAAAATGAAGAAAAAAAAGAAAAAGTTTTTCCAAGTTATTTTAAAAAATAAAAAAATATTTTTTTAAAAATTTTTTCTAGCCCCCCCTCAAAAAATTTTTTTATTTTTTTCTCGGGAGACCGGTGGGAGGGAACCTAAACGTATCGTTAGACGAAATTTTAAAAAATAAAGGGGGGTGTGAATATTGGCCACAAAAAAAGAGCGTCAGAAAATTGTCGCTGAAAAAACCGAAGCTGAAAAGCAACGTATTTTAAAGATTATGAGGGATGCTGATATTTACACCCTCACTTTGGATCCATTAATAGAATCATATTTGGATATTTACGAGATTTACATGACCATGTTCATCCAGTGGAAGGAAAAGGGCTACCCAGCAACACAGCGACACACAAACAAAGCCGGTGCCACAAACAATTCAAAGCATCCATTGGCACAACAAGTTGAAACCTGGGCTGATAAGAAAACTAAGGCTCTTGATTTGTTGGGATTAACGAATAAAGCAAAGTCTGGAAAAATTGTTACTGGTGGCTCTTCTGTAAGGACAAATGAAGAAATGACAAAGCCCGAACAGGTCGTTGATGAATTGGCAGCACATCGAAAAAAGTGGCGGAATAGTACATGATTGAACGTGGTATTAATTACGCTGATATTTTTGCAAAGAAAGTAAGAAAGCATCCTAAGAAATATCCGGACACTATTAAGTTAATGGTGGACCGTTATTATAAATGGAAAAAGAGAAAAGATATATGGTTTGATGTTGATCGTGCCAATGAAATGATGGACTGGGTAGAAACTTTTGTCCGTCACACAAAAGGGAATCTTGCCGGCCAGCCGTTTATCCTGGAAGACTGGGAGAAATTTGCATACTCAAATATTTATGGCTGGGTGCATTATAACGAAGCTGGGAAAGTTGTTCGTGTTATTCGAGAATCTTATATTCAAATTCCTAAGAAAAATGGTAAAACATTACTTGCCGTTGGGGCTCTTGGTTATGCCATGTATGGTGAGGGAATTCTAAGCGCGGATTGTTATTGCTGTGCAAGTGATTTTAGCCAGGCGCAATATGCAGCTAAACCTTTCGCGGCGACAATTTTAAACCATGACGCTCTCATGAATGCTTCCCACATTTATAAAGGTCCAAAAGGCACAATATCTAGTGTGACATATGATTATATCCATAATGATTTAGCCTATCAGAATCAATTTATTGTAATGTCAAAGAACATTCAATCGATTGAGGGTTCTAATCCACACTTTGTTCTGAATGACGAGCTCCACGCCCAGGAGAACATGGACCAATACGATAACTTTAAATCAGCTCAAATCTCTCGGGATGAACCAATCATGTTTAACATCTCGACAGCTGGTAAAGGGTCATCTTCAGTGGGTATGAGGGTGTATCAGGAAGCGAAGCAAGTTCTGAAGAATGATGACAATGACTCAAGTTTCGTAATGATTTATGAGCCCAACAAAAATTATGATTGGACTGATCGTAAAGTTTGGGAAATGGTTAACCCGAATATTGGTGTTTCCGTAACCATGAGCGCGCTTGAAACGGAATTTATTACTGCAGCACGGTCAGCACACAAAAAAGCCGAGTTCCTTTCTAAACATTTGGACGTATTTGTTAATGGTGCAGAAAACTTCTTTGAACAGGACCAAGTGGCTCATGTTTTGGTTACGAGCGAAGAACTTGGCGACCTTACTGGGGAAACCTGTTATCTTGGGTTGGATTTATCTAAGACTACAGACTTAACTTGTGTGAGCCTGAATTTCCCTACACATAATGATGAAGGTCGTTCCATATTAAAAGTGAAGCAAATGTATTTTATCCCTAATGAGGACATCGAGCACCGAGAAAAAGAGGACAACGTGCCATATACTGATTTGGCTGAACGAGGATTTGTAACTTTTTGCGATGGAAAAATGATAGACCAGGATCAAGTCATGGAGTACATTGTGCAATGCATGGATTTATATGATGTGCAGCAAATAAACTATGACCCGGCCATGTCTCAAAAATTAATAGAGAAGCTAGAGAACCTTGGTCTTGAATGTATTGCGGTTAATCAGTATCCATCAGTAATGAATGCGATGGTTGATGACGCTGAAATAATTATTTATGAAAGACGATTGATTACAGACAATCCACTATTTGTTTACTGTGCACTGAATGTAGTAGTGGTTAAAAATATAAATGGCATGAAAGCCCCAAGTAAGCGACAGTCCAAGAAAAAGATCGATGGATTTGTTGCTTTTTTAGTTGCTCATAAAGAAACCATGATGGTTATGGATGATGTGAGTGAAGAAGGAATGGATGATTTAATTAGTGAGATTTATAGATAACATAATTCATACATTATATGGTAATCTATAACTAAAAAGAGGTAGATTCCCATGTTTAATAATCTTTCATTAAATCCATTGAATAACTTAAGTACATTAGAAATATTATCGAGGCTTGAACGTTATAAAAAAGTAGATTTAAAGCGAATTACTCATAAAGATTTATTTGATTTAACTTTGGAAACTTTACCTTGTTTAATGGTTATGCATAGAAATATAGGTGAAGGCACAAAATTGTACAGATTGCGGGGAAAAGATCCAGGTACTAGGTTTAGTAATATATCGGACGTGTGGTATCGTAAGGCGAAATTTGTAAAATCACGTCAAAGGCTTAACGATGTTGGAGAAGCAATGTTATATACTTCTTTAGATCAAGCAACGCCATTCTATGAGGTAAAAGCAAGTGAAGGTCAATCATTTGCACACATTGAGTATGAGGTAAAAAATGGTGAGTACATTCAAGCATCTTCAATAGGAATGAATGATAATGCACCTGATTTTGCAGATGAAAGGGGATTAAATGAACAAGGGAAAATCAATCAAAAGATTTTAGAACAATTTTTACACACTGAGTTTACAAAAGAAGTTGGTATAGGCACTGAGTACTTATACAGAATTTCTATTATGTTGGCAAAGAATTTCTATGATATACCAAATTGTGACGGATATATTTATCCATCGGTTGCGTTTAAGAACGGTCTAAATCTAGCGGTAAAACCCACTGCTGCGGATAATAAGTTGAAATTGAAAAAAGTTGAAAATTTAATAGTCAAGAAGATTTTTGAAGATGGACGTGTTGAGTTTCAAAGAGAAAGTGTTAGTTCTTTAATTGACCCGGAAGGGAATATTTATTATTAAAAAAATTGTACTTCTTATACAGGTGGAAAAAGGACTGATTTCAGTTCTTTTTTTATTTCATAGAAAGGCGGTGAGAATTTGGGATTACGTGATCGATTTTCAAACTTTTTATATAGGCAAATTGAAAAGCGCGGCTGGTTCGAAGATATCTTCAATAACACAGTCCGTTATGGCGGCCGCTATGTGAATGACGAGAATATTCTTGAGTCATCTGATGTTTATGAGCTGCTGCAGGATATTAGTAATCAGATGATGTTGGCTGACATTGTTGTGGAAGACAGTGAAGGAAATGAAATAAAAAATTATCCATCATTGAAGATATTAAAGAATCCTAATAATTATTTGACTGGTTCCGAGTTTATTAAGTTAATGACCAATACCTACTTGCTGCAGGGAGAAGTTTTCCCGGTACTTGATGGTGACCGGCTGCATCTTGCGGCCAATGTTTACACCGAAATCGATGATAGATTGATTGAGCATTACAAAATTGGTGGGGTAGAAATTCCTTCTTTTATGATCCGACACATAAAAAATATTGGGACGAATCATTTAAAAGGGGTTGGCATTTTACAGCTTGGCAAGAGCACGCTAGAAGGCGTTATGAGTGCCGAAAAAGTTCTAACGGACAAATACTCTAAAGGTGGATTAATGGCCTTCTTGCTCAAACTAGACGCACACATCAACCCACAAAATGCAGCACAATCAAAATTAATTAAAGCAATACTAGATCAACTTGAAGCAATAGACGAGTCACGATCAATCAAAATGATTCCACTGGGTAAAGGTTATAGCATCGATACAATGGAATCTCCACTCGATGACCAGAAGACTCTGGCATATTTAAATGTTTATAAAAAAGACTTGGGCAAATTCTTGGGAATTAATGTGGACACTTACACAGCTCTTACTAAGACTGATTTAGAAAAAGCAATGATGTATTTGCATAACAAAGCAGTTAAACCAATAATGAAAAACTTTGAAGACCATTTGAGTCTTCTTTTTTTCGGGAAAAATTCGGACAAGCGAATTAAATTTAAGATTAATATTCTTGATTTTGTGCCGTATAGCACGAAAACAAATATTGCTTACAACATGGTGCGTACCATGATTACTTCACCTGATGACTCAAGAGAAATGCTTGGATTCCAAAAGCTAAACACAGCTGAATCTAGTAAGTTGTATATCTCAAAAGATTTGATTGCTGGCGAAGATTTAAAGAATGCCACTGATGATTCCTTGAAGGGAGGTGATGGAAATGACAAAAAGGGAAATGAGGACATTTGACATCACCAAATTAAAGACTAGGGATGCAACAGAAGATAAGCCCTCGATGATAACTGGTTATGCTGCTATTTTTAATTCTAAGACAAGTATTGGTGATTGGTTTGAAGAAATTATTGAGCCTGGTGCTTTCGCTCGCTCTCTGTCCGAGAATGGCGATATAAGGGCATTGTTTAATCACAATTGGGATAATGTCCTCGGTAGAACTAAAAGCGGTACATTGCGGCTTGAAGAGGATGAAAGAGGATTAAAATTTGAAATCGAATTACCTAATACATCTGTTGGCCGTGATCTAGCAGAGAGCATGAGCAGGGGGGATATCAACCAATGTTCATTTGGCTTTTGGATTACCGAGGAAACTTGGGATTATTCAGTTGAACCTGCATTAAGGACCATTCATGAAGTTGAACTTTATGAAATTTCAGTGGTTTCTATTCCAGCTTACGATGATACCGAAGCATCTTTAGTCCGAAGTAAAGAGATTGATAAATCAGTAGAACAACGTATTAAAATACTTAAACAAATTAAAGGAGTGCTTGAAGCATGAACAAAAAACTTTTACTAGCTTTACAAAAACGTAACAACCAACGTTTAACTGAATTACGTGGCCAACTAGAAAGAAATGAAGTCCGAGCTGAAGACTTGGAAGCTGTTCAAACAGAAGTAACTGAGCTTGCTGATCAATTACAAGAGATTGCTGATACCTTAGCAAATATGGAAGGCGACGGCGAAGGGGAAGGCTCAGGTGAGGGTGAAGGAGATGGATCTGGTGACGGCGAGGGTCGTGACGGTGACCCAGAAGGTGGGGAAGGGGAAGGAGAAGAAGGGGACGGCCAACGTTCCAATGTAATTTCTGGAGAACAGAGATCAGCTATTATGAGTCAAATAGGGAAAGGACTTTCTACTCGTGGTGCAAAGTCTACCAAAAATAGAGAAAAAGAAATTCGTTCCGCCTTTGCTAATTTCGTTGTTGGGAAAATTTCAGAAGCAGAAGCACGATCTTTAGGTGTAGAAATTGGTAATGGATCTGTAACTATTCCGGAAGTCATTGCATCTGAAATCATTACTTACGCACAAGAAGAAAACTTATTACGTAAATATGGCTCTGTGCATAGAGAAAAAGGAAATGTGAAATACCCAGTATTAGTTAAAAAAGCAAATGCCAATGTACGTAAAAAAGAGCGTGGTGCCGGTGATGAAATTCCAGAAACAGAAATTGAATTTGATGAAATCCTTTTAGATCCATCAGAATTCGATGCTTTGGCTACTGTTACTAAAAAGTTACTAAAAATGACTGGTGCACCAATTGAAACGATTGTAATTGATGAATTGAAAAAAGCTTATGTACGTAAAGAAACAAATTATATGTTCAAAGGTAATGATGTAAGTAATGAAAACCCTGGTGCATTAGAGAAAAAAGCTGTTGCTTATTACGAGTCATCACCTATTGACATCACCGCAGCTGGATATTCTCAAAAACTTTATCAAGAACTCGTAAAATTAAAAGGACAACCAGTAACAGAGGTACTAAAGAAAGCAATGTGGATTATCAATCGTGCTGCTTTAACTGTCCTTGAAGGAATGACTGATACCACAGGTCGACCATTGCTTCATGAAGCAAAAGATGGTGTTGGTTACACATTGCTTGGTCATAAAGTAGATTTCACTGATTCTGCAGATGGTTCTGACCATACGAAACCAGTTTTCTACTTTGGCGATTTCAAAGCATTCCATATCCAAGATGTTATCGGTGCAATGGAATTACAAAAGCTTGTTGAAAAATATGCCGGCACAAATAAAATTGGTTTCCAAATTTATAACCTACTTGATGGTCAATTAGTTTACTCTCCATTTGAACCTGCCGTTTACCGTTATGAAGTTGGTAAAGTAAAGCCGGCCTAAGGGTGATGCTTTATGGACGAGCTTATTGAGAAATTAAAAAAACATATTAGGTGGGATGAGGGCATGGATGATTCCATGCTCCCTTTTTATTTGGAGCAAGGAAAGAATTATGTTAAAAAAGCTACTGGTAAAGAAGTTGAGTATTTGGTGATCATGTGTGCTGGAATCTTTTATGAATATCGTATATCCGAGAAAGAGTTAGGTGAGGCATTAGATGCCATGACACCGTTCTTTGTTCAGGAGGTGTTTAGTGATGCCGAGGATGGCCAACCAATTTAATCATCGGATTACTTTTCAGAGCTTTAGTGAAACCGAGAATGCATTAGGGGATATCGTGAAAAGTTGGGTGGATGTAAAAACTGCATGGGCAATGGTCAAAACGGTTCAAGGCAGAGAGTTTATTCAGGCTGCAGCAGTTCAAGCGGAAAGTACGGTCCGTTTTGTTATCCGGTACACAACAGGAATTAACAGTGATATGCGGATTATTTATAAAGGACGTATCTTTGAAATTACGGTACCACCTATTAATGATGATGAATTAAACAAGACTCTTACCATTATTGGAAAAGAGGTTGTTTAAATGGCTGACGGTACAAGATTTGAATCTAATTCTAAGGAAGTAAAGGCAGCCCTGGGGAAATTAGAGAAACAAGCATTGAGGGAAACAGCAAAATTCTTAAGAAAATTAATTAAGAAAACTGTTCCTGTTGATGAAGGGGTTCTAAAAAAGAATGTGGGATCTTGGGTTAAGGGAAAGGCAAATGAACAACCTGTGCTCCAGATTGGTATTTATGACCGAGCAAGAGCAAGGAAAAAAGGCTATCCATACGCCTACCATGCACACTTAGTCCAGTTTGGTACGAAAAGCATGCCTTCCACTGATTTTTTACGTGCCCCTGTACTTAATAATATCGATAAAATTCGCGATACCCAAGCTGAATTTTTAAGGCAAATTGAGGACATAAAGGCTAACGGATTACCGGAAGTAGAGGATGAGGAAGCCGATGATTGAAATTAGAAAAGTAATACAAGCCCATCTAAAGTCCATTCATCCTCGAGTCTTTTTTATGAAGGCCACTGAAACTGTTCAATATCCTTATATCGTGTATGAAATAAATATCACTTATATAGAAGATGATCAGCAAATGATAACTCTTGATGTGGACGGATGGGATAATAACGGGGATACTGCTCCTTTAGAATTATTAATGGATAGTATTTCAAAAACCTTAAATAAGAAAATCATAATAAATGATTACTTAGCAATGTTTATTAATTTGGACAGAAAATTTCCATTAGCTGATCCGGATCCACAGATTAACCGGAGGAAATATATTTTTACTGGAAGGTTATACGAAAGAGATATTCCTAAAACTATTAAATTTTCGAAAGGTAGTGATACTTAATGTCATTACAAACTACTGGCTATACAGCTAATTCACCTTTGCATTATTTACTTGATGCAGGGGCTATTTACAAAAACTTAGTTTATACAGAAGCTACAGGAGAGTTTACAGGTGATTTGTTAGGAGCAACAAGTGGAGGTAATGAGTTTGCTCTTACACAGGAAACGCGTGTCATCCCTGTGGACGGTATTAAAGGTCAAGGTAAAGGAAATGTAGTCATTGACTCTGAAACTCCTACTTTGACGGCAAATCTTAAGGAATTAACAGCAGCTAATATCGCGCTTGCTATTGCTGGATCCACTACAGATAAAACAGATACTAATTACGACATTATAACAACTAAAGGAAAAATTGAACTTACAGACTATCTTAAAAATATTGCCTTCGTTGGTCGCCTAAGCGGTTCAAGTAAACCGGTTGTTATTGTCATTGACAATGCAATTTCATTAGAGGGATTATCCCTAAAGACACAGGATAAAAATGAAGCGGTTATCCCGGTTAAATTTACAGGACATTATGATGAAAATAACGTGGAATCTGGTGCAGCTCCTTTTAAAATTTATTGGCCGAAAGTTGTGGTGAATCTATAATGCGCAGTCTCAAATTTCCTGATGTATTTGCTGTTATTCGTATTATTAAAAAAGCTGGTATTAGTAGACAAGTACGTGCCATTTTTGCCGAAACTTCTGAAGAAACTTCTCAAAAAGAAATAGGTGCGAAGTTTATATTCCTTTGCATTGAAAATTTAGGGGAAGCACAAGCAGAAATTACAGAATTTCTTGCTAGTATAAAAGAAGTTTCGAAGGAAGATATTGAGAATTTGACTCTTGAAGAAACTACGGAGTTAATCAAAGATTTTTTGAATCATCCTGGGCTAAAAAGTTTTTTGTCCAGTGTCTCTGCATTGATGAAATAGACATGTACGATACCCTTCTTCATCGGTATTCTGACATGTCTTTTATTATGTCATTATCTGCTGAGGAAGGGTTGGCTTTATACAAAAAAGCAACTGAGAAAGACATCGAGCACCAAGCTTGGGAGCAGTGGCTAGTTGCTTATGCAAGGATGACAAAAGAAACATTTATCTCATTCAGCGATTACTTAAAACAACTGAAACAGCCTACACAACCAACAGATAATCGTACAGATGATGAAATCATAAATGATGCAGAAAACATTTTAAAAAGTATGAAGCGTTCTGAATAAGAGCGCTTTTTTATTTGCCTTAAGAAGGGCGGTGAATTTGTGGAAATATTTAAGTTGTTCGGCTCTATTTTTGTGGACAATGAAGCTGCCAACCAAGCAATCGATGAGACTGATAAAAAAGGGGAAAAAGCATCAGGTACCTTCGGCAAAATGGGTGGTGCGGCTGCCGCATTAGGAGGAGTTATGGCCGGAGCTCTTGTTGCAGGAGCAGGAGCAGCAGTGGCAGGAATGGGTGCTTTGTTTGTGGCAGGAGATAATCTTCAAAAGTCTATGAACAAATTACAAGCTCAAACTGGAGCTACTGAAGAAGAAATGAAGGGGATGGAAGAATCCCTTAAAAATATATACAAGAATGGTTACGGTGAATCTTTTGAAGAGATAGCACAAACTATGGCTCTTGCTAAGAATACAACCGGCGCGATGGGTGAAGATTTGCAGTGGTTAGGCCAAGATGCTCTTATGCTACGTGATACATTCGAATATGATGTTTCCGAATCTTTACGATCATCCGATAAACTAATGAAACAGTTTGGCTTAACTGGCACAGATGCTATGGCTTTTATTGCAGAAGCATCCCAAAAAGGGCTAAATTATGCGGATGATTTACTTCCAACGATTGACGAATACAGCGTTTATTTTAAACAGGCCGGCATGGATGCATCAGATATGTTTGGAATGTTCGAGAATGCAAAAAAAGCTGGAGTTTTTAACCTCGATTATGCAGCGGATGCATTTAAGGAATTTGGAATTATCATGACGGAAAATAGCACCAGAGCATCTGACGCACTTGCTAGAATTGGTGTACAAAATGGTGCCGAATTACAAAAACAATTTGCCAAAGGCGGCGATAGTGCTAAGGAAGCTTTTAAAACGATCGCTTCGGCTGTGGGAGAAGTAAAAGATCCTTTGCTACAATCCCAGGTATTAGTTGAACTCTTTGGTACAAAAGCTGAAGATATGGGCGCAGCAGCTGTTGTTGCTATGGCACAAGCAAACGATAGTATTACAGGCAATACGGATGTGTTAAAAGAGATCAATGAGATAAAGTATGACTCATTTGGTGAAGCTCTACAAGGAATTGGTCGTAACTTAATGATGGGTGTTTTTGAGCCATTCCAAGAAAAAGTGATGCCAGTAATTAATGAGTTTGCAAACTGGATAGCTTCAAAAATGCCGGTAGCAGAACAAATCATGAATACAACTTTTAGCGCCATTTTTGATGCGGTATCGGTGGTTTTTTCGTTCTTTAAAGACAATATTCTTCCAATTCTTCAGGAATGGTTTACAAATGTACAAGGAAATTTTCCGATTGTACAAGGGATTTTCCAAACAGTTTTTAGTGCGATTTGGGCAGTAGCTCAAACAGTTTGGTTGTTTTTTCGCGATAACATTCTGCCGATTTTTGTCAGTTTGTATGAGTGGATAGCAGGAAATATGCCTATAATTCGTTCAACCGTAGAAGTAGTTTTTCGAAAAATAGTCGAAGTGGCTCAAATGGTTTGGTCGTTTTTCCAAAATAACATTTTGCCCATTCTTCAACGACTCTTTGAGTTTATACAATCAAAAATGCCTCAAATCCAAAGTATTGTAGAGTCAGTTTTTCGGATTATTGCTAGTGTAGTCAAAATTGTGTATGAGATTTTCGAGAATTTTCTGTTACCAGTACTAAAAGCTTTATGGGATTTTATAGTTGCTCCGGCTTTTTCAAAAATACAATCAATAATTGAGACTGTCTTTGGCGCGATTTTTGATGCAGTAGATGCTGTAGTTGGGGTATTTGAAGATGTGGCAAGAGCCATTGAAAAAGCTCTTGATTGGTTAACATTTTGGGATAAAAAAGAACCGAAGAAGAAAACCATTGAAGTTGAGGAGAAAAGAACTTCTTCTGGTAAAACTCCTAAATATGCAATTGGTACAAACTATCATCCTGGTGGTTATGCGATCGTTGGGGAAAAAGGGCCAGAATTAGTTGACCTTCCACAAGGGTCGAAAGTTCGCACTACAAACGAATCAAGGCAAATGTTAAATCAGCAAGAGATAAAGCAACCTGTCATTATTCAAATGGTTACTCCAGATAGAAGAGTATTAGCAGAAATGGTAGTTGATGATATCACACAAATGCAAGAATTTAATTTAGATCGTAAGAAAAAGTTCTAAGGAGGTGTTTTCATGTCAGGTATGACATTCAACGGAATAAGAAAACCTTATGTTACGGTGCTTCGGGGCAGAAAACGACCTTCTTGGGCGCCAATAAAAAGAAACATATTAACCATCCCTGGTATGGCAGGCGGTCTGTTAGAAAGTACAGACATTTTACCGCGTCCTGAGGATGTGCCTATCTTGATTAAAGGGAACGATATGGCAGACTTGCAAAAAATTAAAGAGGATTTAGCAGCTTGGTTAATCACTGATCAACCTGCTCCACTTATTTTTGATGACGAGCCAGACCGTATCTATAATGCAATGATTGACGGTTCTATTGATCTGGAGGAAATCATCTATTATGGGCAAGGTGTATTAAATTTTATTTGCCCAGACCCTTATAAGTACGGACCTGAAAAACAAGCAAATTTCCAAAGTTCCAGCACTGTAAACGTTTCTGGTTCAGCAAAAACTTTTCCAAATATCAAAGTAAACATCACCAAAGACACAACTTTTGTCGCGGTCAGCAATGGGGAAAAACTCAACTTGATAGGTAACCCTACAAAACAGGAAGAGACACCTTATAGCCCCGAGAGCACGGTATTAACCACAACAGGCAACAATCTGACAGGCTGGACAAATAGCTCAGCAACAAGTATCGAAGGATTTACACAGCTTGGTACTTTAAAGGCAAATGGAGACTTTTACACAGACGATTACGGCGTATTGACTCCAGGGTGGCACGGCCCAGCGATGAAAACGTCATTAGGCCAATCACTTCAAGATTTCCGGCTTGATGTGGGCTTTAACATGGCTAAGACAGGCAATAACCAAGCGGGCGGATTAGAGGTATCTCTGTTAAGTGCGAGCAGTACATGTGTGGCAAAGGTCGGCATGACAAAACATTATGGTGGCTTAGATCAGCTTTATGCAAAGGTAAGAGCCGGCACATCCTTAAACGGTTATGATGTTATTGCGGAAAACCAAGCCCGGTCACTAAACTCAATACAAGGTATTTTTAGAGTAATAAGAAAAGGTAACGTGTGGACAGCCCAGCTATTTTACTACTCTAATTACTCAAAATCTTATCAGCTAGGCTTTCAAAATTCGTGGATTGACAGCGAAAACAAAATTGGTGCAGCGGTTACTCAAGTACAAGTCGCTTTGATGCAAAGAGGAGAGTTTCCGGTAGTTAATCAGCGAGTATCAGATATAAATGTTTTCAAGATTAATAGTCCTATCGCTGGACAGGTGTCGATTATCGCAAAGGCTGGCGATGTGATAGAGTTTGATCACACGACTGATAATATCCTTAAAAACGGGATTCCTTTTTTAAAAGAAAAGGTATTTATCGGCGAGTATTTTTCGTTATCTCCCGGAGTAAATGCAATCTTAGCAGAACCAGCGGACAGTATATCAAGTACAGAAGTGAGGTGGCGTGACCGATGGCGTTAGTACACATTTTAGACAAGCAATCTGATACAATAATCGGTACACTAAACACTGAAAAAGGCGAGGTAACGGAACCTATCCGTACCTCCTCACTCGACAACCAAAACACCTTTGACATGACTGCCTTTAAAAAATTTGATTTGCTCACAAAAAGAAACCGTCTCTTAGTCCCTGACAGAGACGGTTTTTATCATGAGTACATTATTTTTTACGCCAATCAATACAAACGTAGTGAAAAGATTGTTAAAGCAGATGCTAGTTTTGTAGACCTGGCAAAAGCAAAGGTCATTGAACCGCAGACTTTGCAAGGTGCCACATCAAGAACAGCGACAGATTTTGCACTGTTAGGCACGGAGTTTCAAGCTGGTGACATAGAGTTTACGTTTATCCGTACTATCACGATTGAAAAACATACAGACCCTTACAGTCTATTAAAATTAATCGCATCTACATTTGAGCTAGAAATCCGTTTTCGGATTGAAATAAACGGTAACAAAGTCACTCGCTATGTGGATATGAAAAAGCAAATTGCGGGATTTGAAGGTAAAGAAACAAGATTTGGTAAGGATTTAATTGGGATAGAGCGAGAAGAGGATGCAAGTAAAATTGTTACTGCTCTGCTTGGAGTTGGACCTAAGCGAGAAGATGGCACACAATTAACCGTATTTGTGGAAGACAAAGATGCTTTGCAACGATGGGGCAGAAAAGAGGTTGATACAAACGGAAATATTATTAGCCTGCAGCATTTAATTGAACCATATGAGCCCGAGTCAAGCGATCAGGAAATGACGCTCGAACGACTGACAGCACTCACACAAGCTGAACTTAAGAAGCGCATTGATGCGATTGTATCTTATAAGTGTACAGCTGCAAGTCTTGAACACATATTCGGACACTCACACGAAAAAATCAGATTAGGGCAGACCCTAAGAATAAAAGATGATGGTTACAGTCCACCACTTTACCTCGAAGCTAGAATCCAAAAAGTGACCGAAAATATGGCTTTACAACAAGTCACGGACTTTGAGATTGGCAATTTTATTGAGTTTAGGAAAGAAGATTTAGAAAAACAGATTGCTAATCTTAAAAAAGTTATAAATGACAAAATATCGAGGATGATTACCTGCGAAATCGAGTCGGCGAACGGTAATGTTTTTAAAAACGATGATTATGCAGAATCGCTTTTGACAGGTAAAGTGTTTATCGCGGGACAGGAAACGGATTTAGATGGATCAAGATTTACGTATCGATGGATATGGATCGACAAAAATGGCAACGAGATTGCTAACTGGATCGGAGAAAAATCGTATAACATCGAGGCGTCCGAAGTAGATGAAAAGCTAGTTATCGTGCTTGAAATTGAGAGTGACGGCAAATTTATAGTTAGAAATCGATTAACGATTACCAAAATATATGACGGCCAGTCATTATACACTTGGGTAAAATATGCAAATGACATCAACGGTGCTGGTATCAGCGATGATCCGACCGGTAAAGGATATATCGGCTTTGCTTACAATAAGCAGTCGCCTATCGAAAGTACTATCCCAACAGATTACACCTGGAATGCCGTCGAAGGCTCACAAGGGGTACCAGGTACGTCCTATTACACTTGGCTTAAATACGCAGATACTCCTACAACAGGCATGAGCGATAGCCCTACTAATAAAAAGTATATGGGCTTGGCCCATAACAAAACGACTCCAACAGAGTCTACTAATTATGTAGACTATCAATGGAGTTTGGTAAAAGGCGATAAAGGAGACCAAGGAATACAAGGTGCAAAAGGAGACCAAGGAGTACCAGGTATCCAAGGACCTCCTGGAACAGATGGTAACACCACTTACACCTGGGTAAAATATGCTGATGACAGTGTAGGTAATGGCATGAGTGACTTGCCCGACAATAAAAAGTACATCGGGCTTGCATACAACAAATTAACCCCTGTTGAATCAACAAATAAAGAGGATTATAGCTGGTCACTTTTTATGGGTCCACAAGGGGTTGAAGGACCAAAAGGTAAGGACGGCCAGCAATATTACACCTGGATAAAGTATGCAGATACTCCTACTACAGGTATGAGTGATGATCCAAGTGGCAAAAAGTACATGGGGATTGCTTATAACAAGACGACCTCAGTTGAGTCTACCAATTTTGGGGATTACAGCTGGTCATTGATTAAAGGTGACAAGGGAGATACCGGTGCACAAGGTCCTCAAGGAGTACAAGGACCTAAAGGAGCGGACGGAGTCCAGTATTATACGTGGTTGAAATACGCTGATACCCCAACAACTGGAATGAGCGATGACCCAACCAACAAGGCTTATATTGGATTGGCTTATAACAAAACGACACCGACTGAATCTAGTAACTTCGGAGATTATACATGGTCTTTAATCAAGGGAGCAAAAGGCGACACAGGTGTGCAAGGCCCTAAAGGTACCGATGGGCAGACTACTTACACATGGATCAAGTATGGCACATCCGCATCGGGTGCCAATATGAGTGACGATCCTACAGGCAAAACTTATATTGGTTTGGCTTACAATAAAACAACCCCAACGGAAAGTACTATTGCAAGTGATTATACATGGAGTCTTATCCAAGGTGCTCAGGGTCCGAAAGGTGACACTGGTTCACAAGGCCCTCAAGGTCCAGCTGGTAAAGATGGCATTGCTCATATGGGTCCAACTGCTCCAAGCAATCCAGCAACTAATGCCACATGGTTTAAAACAGATACAAGTAGCAAGATAATAGGAATTTATAAATGGTCAGGTAGCGCATGGATTGAGACTAAAATGTTAGCTGATGTTTTTAGCGTAGCTAAACTAAGTGCTCTGGCAGCTGATTTAGGAAATATCATTGCCGGTACTCTTAACCTTGCAGGCGGGAAATTTATAGTCGACGACACGGGTGTTAGCCTAAAACAAGGGGCAATTAGAATAGAACGTCCAGACGGCTTTGTCACAGTAGACAACGGAGTAATTAAACGCGGATTCACTGTACAACCGGCTTATCCTGCATTTAGGACTGTTGGAATAGTAGAAGAGGGCATGTGGTTAACCACATTATCTAATAGCCGATACAACAATATCCAAATGTATACTTTTAAGCATGAAAGCCGATACCTGGTTGCACGTGTAGGCCTGAAAACAGCAAGCACAAACTATGCCCATATCTATTTTGACCTAGATACCTCCGATGGAAATGATGGATCATCAGCTACTATGATTGGGGATGCCGTCATGACAGGTGGATATAACTATTGGATCACAGAAATCACAATGGATTTAGGTGTGCCAACAGGAGATTTGAGAGTGGTCTATGTCCGTTTGACCACGTCCAACACAAGCATGAAAGCCTACGGACGTATCCTAAACATAAGACTGGAGGGATGACCTTGTGCCTGTTATTTTGCAATGTGGATGAGCAGGGGAAAATTATCGAGGCTATTTTAGGGGAGAGAATAATCCCTGAAAAACAATATGATTATTTCTTTTATTTGATAGAAGACCCTGAAAAAGTTTCACAAAATATACCAAACTACCGAATTATCAATAATCAATTAAGTTTAGTTGAGTCCTAATTATTAGGGCTCTTTTTATTTTACCTATGAGGAGGCAAAAGAATGGATGGCAATAAGATAATCGTATTCATTAAAACTTTTTTCGGAACAATCGGTACTATATGGTCTTTCATCGTTGGGGCAATGGGTTGGGCGTTTCCTACTCTCGTAATTATGATGGCTGCTGATTTTGTTTCAGGTGTATCAGCTGGGGCTGTTAATGGCGGTGTAAGCAGTGCTAAAGGGCGGATAGGCTTTGTTAAAAAGGTTCATATCCTAATCATTGTCGGGCTAATTTACTTGCTTGAAAAAGGGATCCTTGGCACTCAACATCTAGGCGATGGAGTAACTGTTGCTTATATAGTTATTGAGTTTATCAGTTTAACAGAAAATGCGGGTAAATTAGGAGTTCCTCTTGGCCCAATCAAAAACTTTATCACTCTTTTAAAAGAAAAAGGAGAGGGTAAATAATGAGCTATCCAATTACTAGGGATTACATCAGCAAAGGCAATGCCCGGGGTGGCGAGCCGCTAACAAGTAGTAAGCCGAAATTTATTGTAGCGCATGATATAGGTAACGGAGCTTCAACAGCTTATCAAAATCGTACATTCTTTAATAGAGAGCAGCCAAATGCTTCAGCACATACTTTCATTGATGATAAAACAATCTTGGAAATCATCCCTTTAAATGAAAAAGCCTGGCATGTCATTTATAATGTACCGACAGATAATGCTTTGTTTGGGGATGACGCAAACGATATTGCTATCGGAGTAGAGTTGTGTTGGGGAGGCAGCATTAGCTTCCAGGAGGCATACAAGCGTTATGTTTGGTACATGGCTTATTTATGCTGTACTTATGGCTTAGATCCACGGACTAAAATTGTACCTCACTCCTTATTAGATCCTAAACGAAAGACTGATGTGGACAAAAATGCCTTTGCTAAAAACGGTATTACCTGGGCGCAATTTATCAATGATGTGTGTGACAACATGATTGATAGTTACTGGCACAAGGCTGATGGTAAATGGTATTTTTACCGAAATGGAGTCAAACAAACGGGATGGGTGCTTGATTGTAATAAATGGTACCTGCTTGATAAGAATGGTGTAATGCTAACTGGATGGCAGCAGGATAAAGGTAAGTGGTATTTACTTGGCTCTGATGGTGCTATGCTCACCGGTTGGCAGAAAGTAAATAATAAGTGGTATTACATGGATTCATCCGGAAAAATGCTCATAGGATGGGTATATCTAGGCGGCAAGTGGTATTACCTATATGCAAATGGAGAAATGGCTGTAGGTGAGATTGAGGTAAAGGGCTTTAAGTATCATTTACGGCCTGACGGATCTTTGCTTATTACAAATAAAGATGGTGTAATCCAGTAATGTAAAATGCCCCTTCTCATAGATGAGTTGGGGCGAACTTATTTAAGCTACTAGTTAAACAAAAAATGTTGAAAATAATTCAATGTATAAGGATTTTGCAACATAAATTATTTGAAATTCTTCTTCAACTATTGCACCCATTCGTTAAATAAGATTTTTAGAGATAAGGTATGCTAAAATCCGGACTGCGTGAAAATTATTATAAAAGCTACCCACAGAATGACAGCTAAATTGGAAATTAACCCAAGACTATATATCGTCCCGGCAGCTATTTCATTGAGAAATGTGAGAATCCTTTTCCGGTATATTATAATAGAAATTATACTCATGATGGCAAATAAACAAGAAAGAATAGCCCCTGTCCAATACTCCCAAGTATACCAAGTAGACCAAAAATGAAAGTAATAACCAAAGAAATAAGCTATGATGTTAAAAAGAAAAGGAATAACGAAAACTATTTTCCGATAGGCCGCTATTGCTAACACACTCAAAATAGGAAATGCAAAAGGGAATATTAACCCAGGCAAAAACTGAATGTGCCTTATATCCATAACAATTCCCCACGGTCTAAAGGAAATAAAGAAGAGAAAAAACCAAGTAACCACTATAAATCTCCACTTCATAAAATCAACCACCTCTATTAGTGTAATTTTACACTAATTGTAACACGTGGTTTATCTTCGTGTACATATAATTTGGTTTTATTTCCAACTGAATACTAATTCCTAACTGAACCAACCTCCCGATAGTTAAGAAGAAATTATGGCTTTACAAAAAAATTAGCCCTTCTCTTAATTGAGAGGGCCATTGTTTCCCACAATTTATAAATACATTCCTTCATAAGCTTTTACGTTTTTAAAAACTAATATGATGAATATTAGTTACCAATCCCCCCATAAAATAGCCACCCAACCACTTTGTATCTCATACCACATTACAAAGTCACTGCGTTCGTAATAATATGGATTTTCTGGATTTGTGATTTGATCAAAATATTTCATTATATTTTCTTTTGTCTCTGGAGCACCCATTTTTGTGGATACTGTGGAAAGAAAATCAATATATTGACCCATCCCATAAATACCATTATTTCTGGCAACTGCAATAGTTTCATCACCATTAGAAATCATAATCTTTGCGAAATCGTAATCAAACTGGACTGTATAACCATACTGATCTGCAACTTCTTTTATATTTTTAAATAACGGTGTTGTGGTTGGATCTGCTTTACCATCTGGTCCTAACGTTATGCCATCTACAACTGTATTACGTGCCATGTTTCCATTTTGATCGAAATAATATTGATAGCCTTGATGTTCAATCCAACCGGTTTGCATAATACCATTTGTTTCTAGGAAATATGTATAGTTTCCTAGCTGCAGCCAACCTGTTTTCATAGTTCCATTAGAGTTCAAGAAATACCAATTGGCACCGTCCTTAAGCCACCCAGTTTTCATAGCGCCAGAAGATTGTAGGTAAAACCACGTTCCGCCATCTTTCACCCAACCTGTTGCCATAGCTCCATTACTTTTTAGATAGTACCATGTATTACCATCTTTTACCCACCCAGTTTTCATAGCGCCAGAAGATTGTAGGTAAAACCACGTTCCGCCATCTTTCACCCAACCGGTTTTCATCACGCCAGAAGATTGTAGGTAATACCAAGTTCCGCTATCTTTTACCCAACCGGTTTTCATGGCACCTGAAGAATCAAGGTAATACCATGCTCCACCTGTATAAATCCACCCAGTTTTCATAACTCCATTAGAATCTAGGTAGTACCATGAATTTCCTTCAGCTAACCAACCTTTATGTACTTTGCCAGATGAATAATAATACCATTTACCACCGATGTTTTCCCAACCAGATTTAGCTACACTTGTAGTACTGTAAGTACTTCCACTTGAACTACCGCCATTATGATAATGATAGCCAGTGCACAATCCCTTTGCCTTTGATTTGTCACTACAATTATGCCCTCCATAGGCATCAGTTCTGCCGGAATGTGCAAAAGCAGAAATCGGTAGTGACGTTAAAACAATAAAGCAAATAAAAGCTAATAGTGATTTCTTCATTTTCCTCTCCCATTTCAGTTGATATTTTATATTAATGTAAAAATTATACAATTAAAGTATAGTAGAATTGTACCAGAATTGCTATAGAAAAATAGATAAATATTTTATTATATTAACCTCTCCTGATTTTTCTATAGAATGGATCAGTCAAATTAAGTAAATCACATCTGTGAGTTTAGCAATTTTCGATAGTACTATCTTTTAGTTTTTCAGAAATTATTCTCGCTATCTTATACTCAGCTTTTGTCCCTATTTGCCTAATACGTTCTGGTCCCACGTTTAACATTTTCCCAATAGTTTTTAATTTTTCCCTTTCTTTATTCACGCCATATATTTCATTTAAAATAAATTGCTCTTTGTCTGTTAAAAGATGTTTCATCTCTGTGTATATCCTAATAAATCGCCTGAAATCATCTGAATTTCTTTCGCCCAATATTTTATAATATGGTTTTAATTCACCTATTTTGTGTTTTTGGTTAGGACTACGTGATGATCCAATCATATCTAAATAAAATATTGCATCGTCTCTAGTCATTTTGTTTTCATAATTCATTCAAATAATTCCCCCTTAATAAGTTAATAGCTCTGACAATGTCAATTAATTGAACTGGGGCCAATCTATTATTCTTTTTGCTCTTCTTCCATGGCTTTTTTTATCCTGTACTTAGCCATTTTAATGGCTTGCTCTGGAGTGCTACCATAACAATTCCAAACCGTTAAAATTCCATTAGAAGCAGAAGCCTTACATTCATAGCCTAAATCCCATACTCGATACCTAATTTTTCCTCGTCGAAAATACCAAAACCAATCCCAAAATCCAACAATCCACCAATATATAATAATCACCTCTTTCTCATCTAAACTTCGACAATTTTCTATATATTTCCTATACCTAAATTTGGATATTTTGTGGCAAAATGAAAAAGCCCTTCTCTTAAATGAGAGGGGCTTTCTTTGGTTTCTCGTATTGTTTATTAAATCTTTTTTCTATTTATCATTTCTTAACAAAAATACAAAATTCCGTTAATAAAAGAGATTTATAATATTACATAATCCCATCCTCAGGAGGAATTAATTTGAACCTTTTTAGGTTAGTATTATTACCATTTTTTTTTATTTTTATGTGTGTTGCTTTACCTATAGGTATCAAAACCATTGGAGAGATAATTACGAAATTGTGTGCTTTTTATTTTACTTTATAAAAATTAGTTATTTGGAATATTGTTTTATTTATGGTTGCATATTAGGTCTTCTACGACTTAAATTTTCTATTCGGCATATTCAGATTAAACAAAAACCCCTATTTTAGGGCTTAAAAAGGTAAATTGTCATTCATAGATTTATTCCATTCTTCTATCTCTAGTTCCTTCACCAACTGTGTAATGTCTTGATCACCTTCCACAATCACTTTTTCTAACTCTGCACGGTAAGACAATTCTTTGTTTATTTGCTTCCAAAATTGTAAGGCAACATATTCCGGCTTTCTGCCTCTAAGCTGGAATGCTCCTTTCTTATAACCTCGGCTAGCTGCAGAATAATGTATCTCTATTATTATGGTATTATAATTCAATATTTTCACCTTTATTTGTAATGGTTTGCTTTAATAATTCATATTCTTCTGCTGTTATTTTGACATATTTCTTACGTCTTGAATGAATAAACGTTTCTTTAACTCTTTGTGATCTTGTTAAATAAATTGCCCAAATGATTAAGATAACAGAAGATATTATCGTTTCTTGGAAATATACAACTTTTCCAGAAAGTTCTGTAACGAATTCAAGAGACATAATGATAAAAACGTTAGTAATATTTAAATAAATAAAAGCACGTGGATATTCTTTATTCTTAGTGAAAAACAGGTATATCAAAAAAAGATTTATAAGAAAAACAAACACACAAGCTGAAAAAGGATAAAATGTTTCAAAATAAATGAGGTAGGCATATTCTGCTGAGTAGTCCATAATCAATGCATCGAAATCAAAATTTAGAACTATTCCTAAATTACGATAAAAAAAGGAAATCCCAATAATTAAACCACCGATTAATCCAATTGCATGTAGGACGAGCCAACCACCAATAGGTCTTGCTTTTTCCATATTTCCACTCTTTTCTTTTTTCTATTTTCTTGTGCTTTTTTTTAGCCTGTTTTTTTATTCGCTTGTCCTTATTCTGCAAAGAAGGAGGAAAGTCCTGCTAAATAATTTATTATGATTCCTCAATAATGTCTACACCCATGAAATCCTCGTCAAAAATAAGTTTGCTCATAAGATTGTCCACGATGCCGAAAAAGTACCCAAAAATGTTTTTCATGTGTTTCTTCATTATTATATGTTTCCTTTGCCTGGGGCATCAGGCGAACGGTGTATGAGTGTTGGCAGCACTACATACACCAGTTGTGCTCTTTTGTTTTTAGTGTTTATTTTCAGTGACTACGAGTGACCAAAAAGTGACCAACAGGTGAATTTTAGGTCACTTTAAAAATATTTAGTGACTGTTAGTGATATTTCTAATGATGTGAAATACCATAAAATCAAGGGCTTAATACTTATTGAATGCCTGTGACAGTAAAATTCTTCAAACGATATGATTGAAGTAGCATTAGAAGCTGCAATCAAGGAATAATGACGTTCATACCTCTTCCATAAAGGAAGGGGTTTTTTATTTTGAAAAGATAGATAAAGGAACTACAGTACATAATGGAGAATTATTAAAGACAATTACAAAGATGTGTGAGTAAAGGAGCGAGAGGTGAATAATGAAGGAGCAGCTCAAATTGGATATTACGGGAATGACCTGTGCTGCCTGTTCAACTAGAATTGAAAAAGTGCTGAATAAAATGGATGGCGTTGAAGCAAACGTCAATTTAGCAATGGAAAGTGCGGCTATTTCCTATGATAACGAATTAGTTTCTAGCAGCGATATTTTAACGAAAATTGAGACGCTCGGCTATGGTGCCAAAGAGAAAATTAAAAGGGAAACTAAGCAGCAATTAAAGGAGCAAGAAATTAACCAAAAAATGCAGAAATTTTTTCTCTCAGTATTTTTGTCCCTTCCGCTATTGTATTCCATGATTGCACATTTGCCCGTTGATATTGGCTTACCAATGCCTCAGATTCTAATGAACCCATGGTTTCAATTGCTCTTAGCTACCCCTGTACAGTTTTATATTGGCGGCCAGTTTTACCTTGGAGCCTATAAAGCCCTTAAAAATAAAAGCGCAAATATGGATGTCCTTGTAGTATTAGGAACTTCATCTGCTTATTTCTATAGCATTGCCGAAGGAATTAAAACAATTGGAAACCCTTTTTATATGCCGCATCTTTATTTTGAAACGAGTGCAGTTCTTATTACCTTAATCCTTTTAGGAAAATTATTTGAAACAACGGCAAAAGGAAGAACGACGATTGCAATATCTAAGCTGTTAAACCTTCAAGCAAAGGAAGCGACAGTATTAAGAGAAGGAAAAGAACTTCATATCCCAATTGAAGATGTTAAGGTAGCAGATCGAATACTAGTGAAGCCAGGAGAAAAAATTCCTGTTGACGGCATAATCTTATTAGGACAATCTTCTGTTGATGAATCGATGATTACTGGTGAATCCATACCAGTAGAAAAATCTGTTGGTGACACCTTAATTGGTTCCACGTTTAATAAAAATGGAACCCTGACAATGAAAGCGACGAAGGTTGGGAAAGAAACTGCACTCGCTGGCATTATCAAGATTGTCGAAGAAGCACAGGGCAGTAAAGCGCCAATCCAACGGCTCGCGGATACCATATCTGGTTACTTTGTCCCAGTCGTTGTCGCCATTTCTTTGTTGACATTCTTTATTTGGTATCTTTTTGTAAATCCAGGGGATTTTCCTTTAGCATTAGAGACGTCGATCTCGGTTCTTGTGATTGCCTGCCCTTGTTCCCTTGGACTGGCTACACCAACATCCATTATGGTCGGTACCGGGAAGGGAGCAGAAATGGGCATTCTATTTAAAGGCGGGGAGCATTTAGAAACAGCCCATAAAATTAATGCAATCGTGCTTGATAAGACTGGAACGATTACAAAAGGAAAACCTATTGTTACTGATTTTATTGCTTATCAGGATGAGAAAAAAGTTTTGCAATACATTGTATCAGCTGAAAAGTCATCGGAACATCCCCTAGCAGAAGCCATTGTAAAGTATGGGATGGAAAATAGAACGAGTACGCTGCCTGTAAAACGGTTTAAGGCAATACCAGGATACGGGATTGAAGCAAAAATTGGGAATGATGAAATATATGTTGGGACTCGAAAGCTGATGTATTTAAAAAGCATTGCATACACCGAGATTGAAAAGGATGTGCTTCGCTTTGAAACCGAAGGGAAGACGGCTATGTATATAGCGATTAATTCTACCATCATGGGAATGGTGGCTGTGGCTGACACCGTAAAAGAAACGGCAAAGCCAGCAGTGCAACAATTAAACAAATTAGGTATTGAAGTGTATATGCTTACTGGTGATAATGAACGTACTGCAAAAGCAATTGCTGCAGAGGTTGGTATCCAAAAAGTAATTGCTGAAGTCCTCCCAGAAGAGAAGGCCAATCATGTGAAAGAACTTCAGCTAAAAGGGATGAAAGTAGCAATGGTCGGGGATGGGATCAATGATGCACCTGCACTAGCTGTTGCAGACATCGGCATTGCCATTGGCACTGGAACAGATGTGGCAATACAAGCGGCCGACGTTACAATACTTGGCGGGGAACTGACTTTGATTCCAAAGGCAATTGTTTTAAGTAAGAAAACAATGCAAAACATCCGTCAAAACCTTTTTTGGGCGCTTATCTACAATTCCGGAGGAATTCCAATTGCTGCCCTTGGATTGTTGGCTCCATGGGTGGCAGGCGCTGCCATGGCCTTTAGTTCTGTATCCGTTGTTACAAACTCCCTTCGGCTGAAGCGGTTAAAAATATAAAAACTAAGAGTAAAATTGGAACTTCACTTACCTTTTTAGGGTGATACCCTTTATCTTTAAAAAGGGATTTTAATTCGTTTCTTATTATTTTTATTAACTTTTCTTTGTTAATTTTATAAAAAAAATGTTATTCTAATCACTAAGGGTTTACTTTTTAGAGGATTTAAAAATAGCTTTTGATAATGTTAACAACAATCTAGCTGTTTTGAACTTTACAGTGATTGTACAGTACATATTTTTATGGTGAATGAAAGTGGTGAAAGCTTTGGATGAAAAGAATATGGAACAAAAGAAAGTTGATGAAATTAAAGTAGAACAAGAGCAAGTGACAGAAAACAAATCCGGTTATATACGCTTGAAAAAGTTTCATTTTATTATGCTGTTATTTTTGCTTGTTTTTCTATCGGCAGGGATTACTACATTTGCTTTGGCATTTGGAAAGGAAAAAGTAGTCTCGGTAGCGCCGGGAAGAACAGAATTCAATAAATTATATGAAGCATATGATACATTGAAAAATGGATACTACAAGGATGTGAACCAACAAAAGCTCATTAATGGTGCGATTGATGGTATGGTTGCATCACTAGATGACCCATATTCTGACTACATGAGTAATGAAGAAGCGAAAAGCTTTCACAGTAATATTTCTTCTTCCTTTGAAGGAATTGGTGCAGAAATTCAGGAAAAAGAAGGCCATATCATAATTGTTTCTCCGATTAAAGGATCACCTGCTGAAAAAGCTGGCTTAAAACCAAATGATATGATCATATCTGTCGATGGAAAAAGCTTGCAGGGAATGAATTCAACTCAAGCTGTTACCTTAATCAGAGGGAAAAAGGGAACAAAAGTCGAATTATCAATTCAACGACCTGGGACAGATGCGCCGATGACTGTACCGATTATTCGTGATACAATCCCGATTGAAACCGTTTATGGTGAAATGATAGATGACACCATTGCTAAAGTTCAAATTACAAGCTTTTCAACTAATACATCAAAAGAACTTGTGACAACTTTGAATGATTTACAGAAAAAGGGTATGAAGGGTCTGGTATTAGACTTGCGTCAAAATCCAGGGGGATTATTAGACCAAGCAATTAGTATTACAAGCATGTTTGTTCCTAAAGGAAAAATCATTGTGAAAGAAGAAGACCGAAACGGAAAGATTAAGGAAATTCCTTCACAAAATGATGGGAATCCTGATTATCCTTTAGTTGTTTTAATTGATAAAGGAAGTGCCAGCGCATCAGAAATTTTCGCAGCTGCTGTAAAGGAATCGGCTGGTGTACCACTTGTCGGCGAGAAGTCTTTTGGAAAAGGAACGGTACAAACCGCAGCAGATTTTAAAGACGGCTCAAACCTTAAATATACGATCGCAAAGTGGTTGACACCAAATGGGAATTGGATTCATAAAAAAGGAATAATGCCAGATGTGGAGGTTGCCCTTCCAGAATATGCAACATTACCAATTATTAATCCGGATAAGGAACTAGCATTATCTACCTCATCAACTGATGTTCAAACAGCACAGAAGATGTTAAAAGCTGTAGGTTATGACCCAGGACGTGAAGACGGATTTTTTGATGAAAACACAAAAGAAGCTGTTATCGCCTTCCAAACAGCCCAAGGTCTCCCTGCTGATGGGGTATTAAAAGGTGATTCAACAATGAAACTAATGGATCTTTTACGAGAAAAAATCAAAACAAATGATACTCAATTACAAAAAGCAGTTGAGGTTTTAAAAGGAAAAATGAAATAGTCAATGAACCCGATTCCGTTAGGAGTCGGGTCAACTTTTTTAACTATCCATAAAAAGAAGGGAATTATGATGAAAAAAGCGGAAGTTTATATATTATCAGGGTTTTTAGGCAGTGGAAAAACAACTTTATTAAAACGATTACTTCAGGATGAACGGAGCGCAGGAAGAAAAGTAGCAGTCATGATGAATGAATTAGGAAAGGTATCGATTGATTCTGATTCCATAAATGATGATGTAGCTTTGAAAGAGCTTTTAGGCGGCTGTATTTGCTGCTCGATATCGGACAAGCTTGAAGCACAGCTTCAAGGTTTATTAATGGATGTAGTGCCAGACGTAATTTATATTGAAACCACCGGAGCGGCTCATCCCGTTGAGGTATTGGATGCCATTCTATCCCCGTTGTTTGCAGATAAATTAGTGATTAAAGGCATTATAACGACGGTAGATGGAACAAGGTGGAAAAACCGAAAAACACTAAGCCCGCAGCTGCAACAGTTGATCCTAGAACAGGTAAGACATGCTGACTTTATTATTATTAACAAGATGAATGACTTAAAAGAGATGGAACAAGGTAGTATTACCTTTGAAATTCAATCAATCAATCCCAAGGCAAGGTGCCTGCTGACAAATTATTCACAGATTTCTATTGCGCAGCTCAGAAATCTGTCGGTTTCATTTGAAAAGGAATCAGTACACTTAGATTTGAACTTGTCAACCTTTGTTTACCAATTTAAAAAAGCTATTAACCATATGAGTTTTGAAGAATTTTTAAAAGAATTACCTGATACGATATACCGCATTAAAGGATATGTGAAGTTTGATTATTCAGAGCAGCCTTTTTTATTTCAATTTTCCTATGGAATGCCTTTATACATGAAGGAAGATATGAATATGCCGTTAAACCTGGTATTTATCGGCGAAAATATTGATTGGAATGTGATGCAAGAAAAACTTGCCAACCTCGAAAAAAAAGATAAAAATTAGCCATGGATGAATGATAATTTCCTCTTCAGGTAACTCTTTTAATGTAGCTAAAATCCATTAAAAGGGGGTCTTGGATGAAGAAGTCAGCTTGTTTACTCGTTTTAATTTATTTCCTCCTTAATGGACAAGGGGTTCAGGCAGCATCTGATATTAGCTATAAAATTGAAATGCTGAACTGGAAAGAAGTAAATCATTTATTACCTAAATATACAAAATTTACGGTTTTGGATGTGGAGACAGGAAAACGCTTTAAAGTTCAAAGACGTGCGGGCAGTCATCATGCTGATGTTCAGCCGTTAACTCCAAAAGACACGAAAGTGATGAAAAAAATATACAGCGGAAAGTGGAGCTGGAAACGCCGAGCAATAATTGTTATTCATAAAGACCTATGGATTGCAGCATCGATGCACGGTATGCCCCATGGTGCAGGAGCACTAAAGAATAATTTTCCAGGTCATTTTTGTATACATTTCTTTGGGAGCACGACCCATCGGACGAATTCAATGGATCTCTCCCATATGCTTATGGTTATGAAGGCATCTGGTAAATTAGACGATTATCTTGGTAGAGCGAATCCATATGAAGTGATTAACGCTTATGTAGCAGGCCTAAAGCAGCAGGATCCAGTAATTACTTCCCAAGTCTCTTTACAAAATATTAAATGGAAGCCTATTTTAGGGAAGGTTGAAAATATTAAAATATCGCGATTAGAGCTTTTGCCCCCTGAGGATTTAACTGAAGAAATTAGTTTAGATGTTCCTGCAGTGGTTGATTGGGACATTAAAGACAGGGGCAGGCACACATTTAAAGGAAATATTCATTTGGTAAGATTTTCGCCTGTTGATGCTTGGAAAGTGGACTCGCTGGATTTTTTTAAAGAGAATAATCTTCCATAAGAAAAAAACACCTTTATATGAGGATCCTCCCAAGAATAAAGGTGTTTTTATGTGTAATTAAATCTGTTCCCCGAACTTGATAAAGGTCAATTCATCCTCAATTAAGCCGCAGGCACCACATTGTACCCGATAATCCGGCCCATTGTATGGGAGGTGAAAGGGTTCCAACTCATTTTCACCATATTCCCTGACAACTACCCCCGATTGTGGGTCAAGCTTGACAGACTGTGAAATTTGTTGAATGATATTAAACCGGCTGCGATTTGTTTTGCAATTTGGACATTTGTATGGAGTAGACATAAGTTTCTCCTTTCGTAGTATTGCTAAAATCTATTTTTTGCAATAATGTTAGTAAATATGTAACAATTCATGTGTGAGTGTAAAGGGAGGATTTGTTTGGCGATAGTAAACATAAATTTTGATCATTTATTAGAGGAATACCGCTCGATTTGGAACAACCGAATATTAGCAGCAGGTAATAAAACAAGTGAAGAGACGTTAACCGAGGCGATAAAACGAGAACTTTTAGATGAAAACTCACATCCAAGAATTAGAAAAAACAAGTATGAAAAATATTATTCGGCAGTAAAGAGGGTAATGGATTCGCCGGTCTCTAATGATACCAAGGTACAATTAATAAAAATGCATATTGAAATCATGGAAGAAATAAGTTAGGGGAGAATGATTGTGAAGAAGCTTTTTTCTATTTTATTAACAGTTATATTTCTTAGCCTTGCCGTTTCCTGCGGGCAGCAGCAAAAAGAAAAGGCAGGACAACTACCTGAAATGGTAAATGTAGACTTGTCAATTAAACCTGCGACTGGAGAATTAAATAAGCCAATTACTTTTGAAGCGAAGGTCACACAGGGAAATGAAGAAGTAAATGATGCTGATAGTGTGGTCTTCGAGATTTGGCGCGCAAATGACGAAAAACATGAAAAGGTAGAAATTAAACATGCGGAAAATGGGGTTTACCGACTCGAAAAGACTTTCCAGCAGGAAGGAACGTATTATATTATATCTCATGTAACGGCAAGGGATATGCATAATATGCCGAAAAAGGAATTTATCGTTGGGACACCAAGTGAACCTGAAGATTCAAAAGCAAAAGAGTCGATGGATGGAATGAATAAGGATGACCAAGATCAATCAACTGAAGGCCAGTAAAAGCCCTTAATAAAAGACAGCCTCGGCTGTCTTTTTTACGACTCTTTTTTTGCTCTAAAATTAACTTTTGCTTCGTTACTAATTTTTTCTTTGACTTTGTCTTTAATTAAATCAGATATATCGCCTTCATAGGTTGAGCCAATATTTAATTTTCCTGATAACTCTTTTATCCCTAATTGACCAAAATTATTGGCGTAATCCAAACGTTCAATTACGATTTTATCTACTTGCAGATGCTCAATTTGAATAGTAGGAGAGCTTTCAATTTCCTTTGGGGGAATGTTTAATGCGGCCTTTGTGTCCGCTTTCACTTCACTGATAATGGCTTCTAAATCTGAAACCTTCTTCTCCAAATCTGATATTTTCTTCGTTAAGTTTTTACTCGAAGTGAACAAGCGAAAGAAAAATCGCATAAGAACCCTCTATTCAGAATTGGTTTGTTCAAAGGAAATGGGGATATTTTCTATATCATCTTGATGAATTGGCATGACAATGTATAAAACACCTTGACGAATTTCTGTTTTGATTTTATTAATCAGAATAGGATAAGGAAGCGTTACTTCCTTTTTAAAATGGCGATTGGCACGTTCTTTTAGATAATATTTACGATTCTGATTTAAAGCTTTATATTCTCCATTAATAGTCAAAAGCTGTTGTTGGATTGAAATATGAAGATCTTCTTTTGCCACTCCAGGTATCTCTGCCTCGATCACAAGTTCATTATTTGATTCATATAGGTCACACTTTGGGATAAATTCTGCAACAGTTGAAAAATGAGATAATGAGGGTGCTTTCTGATTCTGGTAATCGAAAATATTATTCCAAAAATTTTCTGATTGGATTTGTTGGGCGGCATCCATCCATTTTTTTAATTTATCGATCTCCATAACTTCGCTCCTTCCTAATGACCCTTTAATTCATCTTATTAATTATTAAAAAAAACATGCAAAAAGTGACGATTAAAATATTTCCGTCACATCGATTTGTGAGTATTGCATATCTATATTTTTGGGGATTTTTACTTCCAAGATGCCATCCTTATAGTTTGCTGTAGCGCCTTTCTTTTTAACAATAGCTGGAAGGGTAATAGTGTTTGTATCCTCATGCTCTGGAATGTGCTCGACAATTAGCTGATTTGAAGTATGATAAAGGCGAAGTTGTTTGATCCAATCTTCATTTTGAATTGGAATTCTAACAAAAACATAATCATGTGTCTCAAAGGATGTGGATTTTAATGCACCTGTGGCAGTCTGCTGCTTTGAGACAGATGTTTGAAAGCCATTGAAAACATCTTGAGGATTCATCATATCTCGCATGTTTGGCATCATTTTTCCTATCAGATCCTGGACATAATTGTTTATCTCCTCTGGTTTCATTTTTTGTATCGATTCTTTCATATCTTTTGTAAAAGGGAACATATTCCAAGGAAACATTTGTATTCAACCTCTCTATATCTAATATTGGTTCGAAATTGGCAGGGAAGGGTTAGCAATTTGATCTTGATCACTAATATCAGGATCAACGAAGCCATTCAAAGAACACGAGCTCGCAGGGGATAAATCACCTAATGCAATATTTATTCCTACCAATTTATGGTTTGCTGTATGGCTGTTTTGGACGGCAGGTCCTAAAGAAATATTTGCATTATTACTAATGGAATTTGTTTTAATATTAAAAACATTTATCTGAAAGGGCATTTTTTTCAGTCCTTTATCTCGAATTACTAAAGGCGTTCGACGGATTTGCGATATCTCCCATATCATTGACGTCTGGATCAATAAATACGTTTTCCATAGCGGCAGTTGGCGGTGCTAAATCACCGAAGGATGCATTTTGACCTTGAGATTTTGAGTTGGCCGTATGAGCATTATGAAGGGATTCCCCGATGTTGACAGATCCGTTGTTAGATACGCTGTTAATTTTCAGGCTGAAAATGTTGATTACAGTCTGCATCCTGTCACATCCTTTAATCATTTACCTCATACTATGCAATTAAATGCCTATCCGTTATTAATTCTTATCAATACTGTAAAATGACTTAGAATCCAATGGTTGGGAATAAATTATTTGCATATCTCAACGAATCTTTTTAACATATAGTAAAGGGAGAAATAAAAAAATGAGAGGTAATAAATTGTGAATAGGAAAACGGCTTTGATTACAGGTGGAGCTACAGGTATTGGCAAAAAAACCGCAATACAGCTTGCAGAAAATGGGTATCAGCTTGTGATCAACTATCGAAATAGTGAATCAGAAGCGGTTTTCTTAGCAAAGCATTTGAATGATTGTTTTGGAACGAAAAATATCACCGTTCAAGGGGATGTGGCTCAGGAGGAAGATTGTATCCGAATTGTAAAAGAGACCTTCAGGACCTTTTCAAGTGTGGATGTTTTAGTTCATAATGCCGGACCTTACATACATGAAAGAAAAAAGTTAACTGACTACTCATTTGAGGAATGGAATTATTTAATCCAAGGGAATTTATCGGCAGTTTTTTATTTGTCAAAGTTGATCATTCCTGGGATGCGAAAACAAAACTGGGGCAGAATTATTACACTGGGATATGACAGGGCTGAAACAGCTCCAGGATGGATTTATCGTTCTGCCTTTGCAGCAGCAAAGACTGGACTCGCTTCACTAACCCGAACCATTGCAATGGAAGAAGCACAACATGGGATAACGGCTAATATGGTCTGTCCTGGCGATATAACAAATGAGTGGAAGGAAAAGAATATTGATGCGTCTATCGCAGCAAGACACGAAAATCATTCATTTGGGAGGCAGGGGACAGGGGAGGACATTGCGCGAGTAATCGCCTTTCTTACAGACGAGAAATCAGACTTTATTACAGGGAGTATTATTCCGATAACAGGCGGAGCAGATGTACTTGGGAAAGCATTGAAAATTTAGTTTATAAAGTGGCATGAAGGCCATCGACCTTTCATAGATTGTAGGGACAAGCAATTTTGAAGGGGGATAAATAAATGGCTTATCAAGGGTCTAAAGGATGGTACGTAAAACAATTAAAAAATATCGGGATTACAAAACACCCCATTGAACACAAAAAATTAGAGCTCTATAAAACATTTATTGTTAGAAAATTATACATGGAAAAAGTGGTAAACAAGTAATCGTTTCATAATTTTTCTAACTATTTGATTAACAGGAATGAAATCTGTTCCTTTTGTGGATAATAGAAAGTAATCATCTATGAAAGGAGCAAAGAAAATGAGTTTTAACATGAATAGAATCAATCCAAATCAAACCCAAGTTTTTTTTCATGATGGCCGTTTTGAAACATTAACAAACGAGGAATTAGAAGATTTTTTGCTCCAAATGGGTCTTAGTGATGTAAATGAAACCATTGAACAAAATGTTTTGGAATAACTCGAATTATTATTAAAAATAATAAAAAAAAGCAATCGGCCTGGGGCTGATTGCTTTTTTACGCTTCCAATAATTTAGAAGAATCTATTTGAAGTGAGCCATTTCGTAACAGATGGAAAGTGTATAGGTCTTTTGGAATCTCGTATAAATCATAAACTTCACCATTTGCGTTTAATTGCTGATAGATAGAAATTCTCGTTTCATTTGCTTTAACGACATATGGAAGCTTTTCAGCAGCTTTGATAGAGCGGATATTAACTTTACGAATCCGCATAAATACTGTTTCTATCCCAGCTTCGTAAAATAGCTCTTGAAAAAAGGCATCTTTTGCAGGGCTGTTATACCCTTTACCATGATACGGTTTTCCAAGCCACGTTCCTAGAAATCCTGCATTATCTTCAATATCAAACAAATTAATCGTACCGATTGGGGTACCCCATTCATCGAGAATCGTCCGTGAAATTAATTCACCGCGCTCTTCTGCTTCAATGGTTTGTTTTGTTATAAATAAGAATTCATCATAAGAATCAGCTTTATGACGTACAAAAGGGAAGACATCAGGATGCGTCATTATTTCGTACAATGTGTGGCTGTCATGAAGATCACGTTTCTTCAGCATGAAATATCCCTCCATTCGGGCATACCGATCCCATGTCAAAAGAAGCGGCCCACCCTCGAAATTTTTTAGCCGATAGGAAAGTAAAAATTTCCTATCAGGCATAAGTGCAATTACGCCTCTGTCTTTGCAATCTTAGGGTCGACAGTCAGCGAGTTTGCTTTATAAAGTTGCTAAAAAATTTCGGGGTGGGAATCGAACCCACTAGAACCAGAAAAACTGGTGGCGCACCATTTGCCTTCCCTATATCATTTTTTTGTTAACGAATTATGTTTAAACCCCCAAAATTTTCAGGTCTAAAATAGTTTTACTTAGAGTATGATACAAGAAAAAACGAAAAAAATAAATAGTTTTTTTGTTGGATTTTCGATAATATTTTTTGCCAAATTTCAACAAAATTCTACGCTTCGCTGTAGACGATTTCGCCGCCAATCATAGTCCATTTAGGCTTTGCTAAGTAATGGAATGGATGGTGGCTCCAGAGCACTAAATCAGCATCTTTTCCTTCTTCAATACTTCCAACCTTTTGGTCTATTTTTAAATTTCTAGCAGGTAGAATGGTAATTCCTTCAAGAGCTTTTTGCTCCGGTAATCCTTCGCGAACAGCTAAACTTGCACAAATATTTAAATATTGAATAGGCGTATATGGATGATCTGTCGTTATCGACACTTCGACACCATGATTTGTCAGTTCCTCATATGTTTTCCATGTCTTATTTTTTAATTCGACTTTGGATCTTCTGGTCAGTGTCGGGCCAACGGAAACTTTTAAATCAATACCAGTTAACTCACTGGCAATTAAATGCCCTTCAGTGCAATGCTCAATCCGTAAATCCAGATTAAACTCTTCTGCAAACCTTAGTGCAGTTATTATATCATCTGCACGGTGTGCATGGATTCTTACCGGAATTTCTCTTTTTAGGGCCATCACAATCGGAGCAATTCTAAGTTCTTCAGGGTTATCAGCATGAATGGCCTGGTAAAAGGCTTCCCTAAGCATTCCCATAATCCCCATCCTTGTAATTGAATTACTATTACCATTGCTGTGGATTCTCTTTGGATTTTCTCCTAATGCTATTTTTAATCCGGCAATATCGTGGACAATCATTTTTTTTATATTCTTTCCAGTAGTTTTGATAACAGAAGTGGTTCCTCCAATCACATTAGCACTTCCTGGCATAATGTGAACGGTGGTTATACCGCTTTTTATTGCGTCAGTGAAGGCCGGATCCAATGGATAAACCCCGTCGATGGCTCGAATGTGCGGTGTGAGTGCTTCTGCTGTTTCATTGGCATCATTCCCTGCCCAGCCAGTACCTTCATCATATAAACCTAAATGGGTATGAACATCAATAAAGCCAGGAAATAGATATAATCCCCAGCAATCGATAATTTTAACGCTTAAATCGGTCGTGAGATTCCTTCCTATTTTTTTTATTTTTCCATTTTCGATAAGTACATCGGCATTTTTCATCGGATTGAAAGTAACAGGATAAATAAAAGCATTTTTTAAAAGTATTTTCGTCATGATAAAACCTTTCTAAATGATGTTAATAATATTTTATCTATTTTAACAACATATGTGCTAAAGGAAAAGGTGGAAATCTGTTTGATTTCTAATTATTTCGTGGATTTTTTTGTAATTTATGAAACTTTTTAGGGGACAATACGTAAATAATATGGTAAGGAAAAAATTTTTTTCCAATGGGGGAAATGAAAATGATAAAAAATGAAGAAAGGTTAATGGCAGCTGGTATCTATGTGTTAGGCTTGTTTTTTCCAATAATAGCTCCACTAATTATTTGGTTATTAAAGAAGGATGAGTCATCTTTTATAGATTATCATGGGAAAGAATATTTTAATTTCTGTATTTCTTATCTTGTTTATTCAATTGTAGCATCGATTTTAATCCTTTTAATCGTTGGAATTTTTCTATTGTGGGCACTTGGGATTGCAGCACTTATTTTTAGTATTATCGCAGCCGTTAGAGCATACGAGGGTAAAGAATATCAATTCCCATGGATTTTTAGGTTAATTAAATAAATAACCATTTTGGAACCCGGCAAAAATATTTGTCGGGTTTTTGAACGCTTTTTCAGTTTAAACGTCATATGATTGAATAACAATACAAAGGGGGAAACTGCATGGATACTTTAGTAAGATATTTACCAATTATCGCGCCAATTCTTATTATCCAGCTTATATTATTAATTGTTTCAATCATTGATCTCGTCAAAATAGAGAAAACGAATGGTCCTAAGTGGTTATGGGCACTGATTATTCTATTCATTAATATTATTGGGCCAATCCTTTATTTTGTCATTGGAAGGAGAAGTAACTGATGTCCCTCATTCAAATAAAAGGTTTAAAAAAGAGTTTTCAAGGGACGGAAGTGATAAAAGGAATTGATTTTACATTAGAAAAAGGAAAATGTATTGCTTTATTAGGTCCGAATGGTGCAGGAAAAACAACCACCCTTAGAATGCTCTCCGGACTAATGAATCCGACGAGTGGAAGGATAATTTTTACCGATGCGAAAAAAGGTGAGGATATTCGCGAATTAATCGGTTACCTGCCACAATTTCCTGTGTTTTACGAATGGATGTCGGGTATTGAATTTTTAACATATGTTGGAAGTTTAGCAGGATTAACAAGAAAGGAAGCTAAAGAACGATCACTGGAACTACTGCAGCTTGTTGGAATTTTAGAGGCAAAAAATAGGAAGGTTGGTAAATTTTCCGGTGGGATGAAACAAAGGTTAGGGATTGCCCAAGCCCTTATACATCGCCCTCAGCTAATAATGCTCGATGAGCCCGTATCTTCCTTGGATCCATTTGGCAGAAGGGAAGTTTTAGATCTTCTTGAAGGGTTAAAGAAAGAAACAACAATCCTTTTCTCAACACATATTTTAAGTGATGCTGAGGAAGTATGTGACGAAATTCTGTTTCTACATAACGGGGAAATTGTTGAATCAGGTACACTGACTGATCTCCGTGAACGGCACCAGCAAGCCAAAATTGATTTGTACTTTAGAGGAAAATCCGATGACTATATTTCATTCTTATCATCCCATGTGTTAACACATTCTTTAAGGAATGAAGGAAATCGGATTAGTATTTTTGTTAAGGATATAGCCGCGGCAAGACAGTCATTCTTAATGTGGATTTCCGAACAAAACTTGCCGCTTGAGAAATTTGAAATTAGCAGTATGACCCTTGAAGATGTGTTTATGAAGGTGGTGGGGAAATGAACCAATGGATGACATTACTGCAAAAAGAGATAGTAGAAATGTGGAGAAATTTTAAATGGATTTGGGTGCCGATTACCTTTATTTTAATTGGTGTTCAGCAGCCAATTATAACATATTACATGCCACAAATACTCGATTTAGCTGGAGGATTGCCTGAAGGAGCGGTTATCAATATCCCAACACCAACAGCTGGAGAAGTGTTGATTCAAGGACTTGGACAATATACTACTCTTGGTGTATTAATTATTGTCCTTTCAACGATGGGTATAATAGCTGCGGAAAGAAAAAGCGGTGTGGCCGCGATGATTTTAGTGAAACCTGTATCCTATCGTTCCTTTGTAACCGCCAAATGGGCGGGGGCTCTATTGTTAATGTGGTTTTCCTTCTTAATCGGCTATCTTACGACTTGGTATTATACAGGTGTTTTATTTGAATGGATTCCGGTTGAGGACTTTTTCCAATCGTTCTTTTTTTATGGTTTATGGCTTACCGTAATCTTAACGATTACCTTGTTTTTTAGTGCGTCACTTTTAGTACCCGGATTAGCTGGCTTTATTTCATTAGCGGTTGTTATGATTGTTAGTCTAGTAAGCAATACACTATCTAATCTGCTTGAATGGAGCCCGTCACAGTTAACTAGCTATGCAAGTAAAATACTTTTAGAAAAGGGTATTCCGGATGATACTCTGCCGGCTAGTTTAATAGCCGCGTGCTGTATAGTAATTTTACTATCTTTAAGTGTGATAATTTTTAAGAAAAAAGAGCTAGCGTCATAAAAATCATGCTTCCATTGAGCGAAGTCCACTAGTCTATGGGTACTGGTGTTAGAAAGTTATCAAAGTTCAACGAAATAAATACTGATCCTCAGAAAGTCTTTTCGTTTTGCAAATTTTGGATGGTATTTTATAATGATTATTATGAAATTTTGCAAAGGTTTAGATAGAAGGGACGAGGCAGTGTGAAAGATCATGTCGGTTTAGTATTGGAAGGCGGCGGAATGCGCGGTGTTTATACTGCAGGGATCCTTGAATATTTTTTAGAACAAGACTTAAATTTTACGTATGTAATTGGTGTATCGGCAGGTGCTTGTAATGCTGCCTCCTATTTGTCGAAGCAAAAAGGTAGAAATAAAACTGTCACCATTGAATATGCATCTGACCCAAGATACATATCATGGAAAAATTATTTTAAAAATCGGCAGTTTTTTGGAATGGACTTTATTTTTGATGAAATTCCCAATAAGCATGTTCCATACCATTATGACGTGTTCTATAATAATCCTTCAGAATTTGTCGTCGGGACGACAGATTGTGTGACTGGAGAGCCCGTTTATTTTAAAAAGCAAGATTATGAGAAGGATATTCTAACCATTCTACGTGCATCCAGCTCATTGCCGTTTATTGCTCCGGAAATCCGTTTTAAAGATAAGATTTTACTTGATGGAGGTATAAGTGATCCAATTCCAATCAAAAAAGCCCAAAAAGATGGTTTTAAGAAAAACATTGTTATTTTAACAAGGAATGAAGGATATGTGAAAAAACCTTCAAAATTTCATTTTCTTGCTAGCCGGAAATATCCGGAATACAAAGGTTTGCAGCATTCACTAAGGAAACGATACCAAATTTATAATGAAACGGTTTCATACTTGGAAGACGAAGAAAAAGCCGGAAATGTTCTTATTATTCGACCTACACAGCCATTAAAGGTCGGAAGAATGGAAAGAAACCCAGAAAGGTTGGAAGAACTTTATAATCAAGGCTACAAGGATGCAAAAAATTCAATGACGTCTATCCTAAATTATATCAATGCTTAAGAGAAGAGCTTATTTTGCATCTTCTCTTTTCTTTTGAACTAAGAAAACTTCTATCATTTTTTTGATTACTAGTAAATAGACTGATAGTAGAGGAATTGATAAGGAGTTTTATGGATGAAAATAAATGAATATTACCGGGACACAGCTAATTTAAACTTAAATGGTAGTATTGCAGCATTATGTCCGACAATCATGATTATTGTGATCAATTTTTCTATCATTAAGCATAGGGAAATCATGTTATATACCATTCCTTTTCTAATGTATAGCTTGATTAGCTTTCAACTCTACCTTTTTAGAATGAGACAATCAATAGCGATTAGCAAAAATATCGTTAAATCAGAGGTGATCAATCAGTCTTTATTTGAAGCACGGCATCTTTTGGTGATGTATATGAATACTCAATCATCACGGTTGCATCTATATTTTTCGGACGGTCATTTGGCAGGTGTTATAAAAAAATTTCGTGAAAAGAGCTGGAAACCATTAAGGCTTTCAAAAACATATGCTCTTTACAATTTTGATAATGAAGTACTTGGATTCTTTAAAGTAAAAGGTAGAAAATCGATTATGATTGAAGTATACAATCGTAATAACAATCTTTTGGGCAGACTTGAAAAAAAGAATCTAGGCTGGCGGAAATCGCAAAAGGAATTGTTCGATGGTTTCGGAAGGTACGTTGGTGCTATAGAAGGATCTTCAGTCTTTATGGATGAGAAAATATTGGATCAATGTCATCAGCATGTAGGACGGCTTCGCAGGGGATGGATGCCGTTGGAGTGGAATCAACTGTTTCCAGAACCAAATACGCCTGTACTATCCTTCAGAGAGATTTTATCTGAAGAGGACAAGCTCCTCCGAATGTCATTTCTCATTAACGAATATTTTATCGAAAGATAGTGATCTGTTTAGTTTCCCTCAATACTAATGTTTGATATGATGATAAGTAAAACAATATTGTGGGGGTTTTACTGTGCAAATCGACTTAATTAAAGGTCATGGTTCAGGAAATGATTTTCTGATTATTGATGAATTAAAGAAGGATTATTCTTTTTCTGACAGCGATCGAGCAGATCTTGCCCGGTTGTTATGTAATCGGGATTCTGATTTAGGTGCGGACGGGATTCTTTTTGTAATGAAGAGCGATCATGCCAATGGAAGAATGCGTGTATTTAATGCTGACGGGTCAGAGGCTTCAATGTGTGGAAATGGACTTCGCCTTGTGGCGAGATATGTTTGTGAAGATCAAGGATTAAATAAAGCAGTAATTGAAACAATGAAAGCAAATCTCCAAATTAGTAAGCAGCAAGATCTCTTCCAAGATGTCCATACTTATCAAGTGGAAATTTCCCCAGTACTATTTGAATTAAAGGCGTTACCATTAAATTTAAATAAACCAACACTATTCAATGAAAGAATTGCAGAACTGTCAGAAGAATTAAGGTTTACCGCGCTAGCGGTGCCAAACCCGCATTTAATTGCGATGGTAGAAACCGATCAGCTTCAAATCGATCTTCAACAACGACTTAGTGAAAAAGTAAATAGACCTAATAAGTTATTCCCGGACGGCGTAAATGTAAGTTTTGTTAAACAACTAAAGGCTGGTTCTATCTACGTTAGAACCTATGAACGTGGTGTTGGTTTTACAAATGCCTGTGGTACAGCTATGTCAGCTTCTTCTCTTGTTACTTGTCTAACAGGACTTAATGAATTTGAAAAGATTATTGATGTTTATAATAATGGCGGCAGAGTTCAATGCGTTGTACATAGATGTGAGGGGACATACTCAATTGATCTTATTGGAAATGCTACCTATCTTTACAAAGCTTCAATCATGGTAAGCCTTGATGAGCGTTCATTTAGACTAGAATCTAGAAACGATTTTACCGAACAGCAAACATATGAACGGCTTCAGTCAGAGGCACAGCAATTAATTGAAAATGCGATAAAAGGATAAGGCGTGCCTTATCCTTTTTTACCTTTCTTTAAAATTTCTAGAACAGGTCCAAACTGTTGGACTTGTTTTGTTTGAAAATAATTCCTAAATGGATCACCTTGGCCGCGAATTCGTTTAAGGACATTTTCCATATTAAACGAAACGGGGTCCAATTTTTCATCCACCTCATCCCAATAAAGCGGAGTTGCAACACCAGCGTATTCATTTCCCCGCATTGAGTAAGGGGCAACAATAGTTTTTCCTTCACTGTGTTGGACGTAATCAACGTATAACTTGTTCCCGCGATTTTTTTTCATTCGTTCAATCGTGTAAGATTCAGGATCCTTGGATATTAAATACTCCGCAATAAAGCTAGTAAAAAGTCTTGTATCATCATAAGAATAACTATTTTCCTGTAGAGGTATATATATTTGCAAACCTTTATTGCCGGAAGTTTTTATGAACCCGATTAAATTTAATTGGTCAAGGACTTCTTTTATTAAAAGTGCAGCGTTAATCGCCAATGGGAATGCATCCCTAGAGGGAGGGTCTAAGTCAAAAACTATCTCGCTTGGTCCTTTGCTGTTAATGGTTTGAAAGGGAAGATGGAACTCAATCGCCAGTTGATTTCCCAGCCAAATAAGTGTTTTCAAATTATTGCAAATAATAAAGTCGATCCCGTCGGCTAGATGTGTCTGAACGAATTCCGGTGCATAATCTGGACAGTTTTTTTGATAAAATGCTTCACCGAACATTCCATGTGGATAACGAATGACGGTTAACAAACGATTCGTTAAAAAAGGCAGCATATAGGGAGAAATTTCTCGTAAGTACAAAATATAATCCGATTTTTGGATCGGAATATTTTTCCATAATGGTTTATCAGGATGGGTAATAGCCAAATCAGTGGGCAGGTTTTTCTGTGCAAACATGAAGCGGTCATATGAACATTCTGCTGGCTCCAAATCAAAACGGAAGCGGTCAAAATGGGGTTCCCGCAGCTGATTATCATATAGCTCTAAATATTTAATTTCGAGGCAAATTGCAGGATTAACATAAATAAAATGGGCATCCTCACTCACCATATTTTGTTTAATTGTTTGCTTAAGTGCATTCTTTTCTTCAGGGTTAAATCCAAATAGAACCTGACCAATTGGATAAATATCCTTCTTTTTATAAACCCCAACGTAAAAATAGCCATTCGTTTTCTCATAGGAAATGATAAAGCAACTGACATGTTTCCAATTTTTATACTTTAACCATTGTAATGACCGTTTACCTTCCTCCCAAAAACTATTTTTAGCTTTAGCAATAATGCCTTCACCATCATATAAAACCACTTTTTCCCATATGTTTGTAAAATCCTTCTCGGCTGTTATATATTGAACCAGTTGGTTATCATAAGGGCTAGGAACCAAATTAAATCTAATGGTTTGAAATAATTTGTGCAGTTCGGTTTTTCGTTTATGAAATGCGAGAGAATGGAGCGGTTTCCCTTTTACCATCAATAAATCAAAAACCATCAGACGGCATGGTGAGCGTGTTGCCAGCTCAATTATTTTTTTTTCAGATTTTAACCGGCCTCTCACCTGGATGGAGGAGAAATTAGCTTTGTATGTGTTTTCAAGGGATACAAGCTCTCCATCTAGTTGCAACGGCAAAAAGGGTTTGAATTGTTTTTCATGTTTTAATAAAAAAGCTCTTATCTCAGGAAACTGTGGAAAAAGCTCTTTTCCGTTTCTGCTTGTTAACGTGATTCCTTTGGAATTCCACTCCAATATGGCCCTAAATCCATCATATTTAACCTCGTACAACCAATCGGGCCGGACCGGCAAATCAAAGGTTAAACTTGGCAGCATTGGCTTCATTATTAATATTCCTTCCTTTTTTCTTTATTTTGCTTCATGGAAGACGAGTTCATCCTTTTCCATTTGTTTTGAGGAATGTACTTGAATGAGGAGAGACAAAATAAAAACAAAAAGAATGGAGAAATTCCTATGCATACGATGTGGAAAGGAAGTATTAGTTTCGGACTTGTTAATATCCCTATCAAGCTCCACACTGCTACAGAAGACAAAGATATTAAACTCCGGACCTTACATAACAAGTGTAATGCGCCAATTAAGTATGAAAAAATTTGTTCTGTTTGTGAAGAAGAAGTAAAACCAGAAGATATCGTGAAGGCGTACGAATATACAAAGGGAAAATTTGTTGTCCTTGATCATGAAGATTTAGAAAAGCTGCGAAAGGAAAATGAAGAAAAGGCAGTAGAGATCATTGATTTTGTAAAAATAGAAGAAATCGATCCGATTTACTTTGATCGAAGCTATTATATGTCTCCTAATGAAGGAGGCGGAAAAGCTTATTCGCTGTTACGCAGGGCGTTACAGGATTCACAGAAGGTTGGCATAGCCAAAATTATCATCCGTTCAAAGGAACAAATGGCTGTCATCCGTGTGTATGAAAATACATTGGTAATGGAAACCATTCACTATCCTGACGAGGTTCGTAAAGCTGGAGATGTCCCAAATGTCCCTTCCGAGGACAAGGTAACAAAAAAAGAATTAGATACGGCAATCTTGCTTATCGATCAATTAACCTCAGTTTTCGAGCCTGAAAAATATACGGATGAATACCGGACCGCACTCCTTGAACTCATCGAATCGAAACGTAGCGGAAAAGAAATAGTGACAGCCGAGACGAAGGAGATTGCATCTAATGTCACTGATTTAATGGCTGCTTTGCAGGCATCGATTGATCGTACTAAACCCAAAAAAGCAGCACCAAGAAAAAAGGGAGCACCAAAAATAAAAAAGGAAGCATAAAAAGCTCATTGCCGATTCGAATTGCGCTTGAATCGGTTTTTCCTTGTCGTCCCTGTTCTTTCATTTATGTTTTAATCATAATTTAAACAAGGACATGATAAAAATAATGGAGGATAGGAAATGGCTTATAATGTACTCATGATAGCGGACCCAGGTATCGATGATTCGTTTGCAATTATGTTTGCATTACTTAATCCGAAAATAAATTTAGTTGGTATTGTCAGTGGTTATGGAAATACACCAAAAGAGCAATCGATAAAAAATACAGCTTATTTGTTATATTTAGCAAATAGGCAGGATATTCCAATTATTGCAGGCGCTGCTGGTCCACTTTCAGGCGAACCAATCCTATATTATCCAGAAATTCATGGTAAGGAAGGTTTAGGTCCACTTAAGCCGCCGGATACATTAAAAAATGTTAATGTTTATGATATAAACAAAATTATAGAAATTGTTAAACAATATAGAGGGGATTTGGTGATAGTTTCTGTTGGGAGATTAACAGAGTTAGCATTGATGTTTATCCTATATGGGAATAATACCTTAAAGGATGTAACAGCTTTTTTTATCATGGGCGGGGCATTTTTGGTGCCCGGGAATATTACAGCCGAAGCGGAGGCGAACTTCTTTGTAGACCCTATTGCAGCAAATACCGTAATGGAAAAAGCACATAATATTTATTTACATCCATTAAATATTACGAATAAAGCCATCATTACACCTGAAATCATAAACTATCTTAGTGAAAACAGCCCAACCCCATTTAAACCGTTATTAAAACCAGCTTTCGATTATTATTATATGGCTTATCAAAAAAATGTGCCTGGAATTAAAGGTGCACCACTTCATGATGTTGTTCCGCTAATGGCTTTAACCAATCCTGATCTAGTTAAATATATACCACGCCGTGTTAGGGTAGAGGAATTTGGCAATTCAAAAGGAAAAAGTATTGCTGATTTTCGTCCAAAGCCCGATAAAGAGCGACCAGAAAGTATAGATTATATTGGCATGGAAGCGGATATACAAAAATTTATCGTTAATTTTATGGAAATCTTTATGCAAGGGGAATGTCACATATAATGCAAAATATTCTCAGTATTTCCAAGTTATTAAAATTAAATTGACTAAATTAGAAAATTACGATAAGATAAAGTTATGCTTTAATGTTCGTTATATTTATATGATTTAGTAGTCGTTAAATAAAAGGTGATGCATAGATGAAGGCATCACCTTTTTCTATATAATGATTGCCAGATTAGGAGAATCAGAACTTATAAACATAGTGTTCAAAAACAGTCATATCTAATTAAAGGGAGTGATCGTTTTGGCGTTTGGAAGAAAAAATGATGAAGAAATCAAATTAGAAGAGACTAAAATTTGGGTCTGTAATTCAGAAAATTGTAAGTGCTGGGTTCGTGATAATTTTAAAAGCAGTGAAGTTCCTCATTGTCCCATTTGCAAAAGTGAAATGAGTCAAACAACAAAAGAACTTCAAGTTATTCATAATCATAGTAAAAATTTTATGTAGTGAAACATAAAAGCAGGGAGAATCCAGCTCCCTGCTTTTTCGTTATACTTCTCTATGTTGCCGGCAATAAGAAAGAACTAGTTCTTCCTCGTCCTCTTCAAGGGAAAAGTCTAGAACCTTCTCACTTCCCCGTTCATAAAAATAATAACTGGAAATTTTGTCAAGGTCATTATCGCTGACAAAAATCACTTTTAAGCCAACGCCTTTCTCGGAATAAAGTTCATCCTCTACTTCAACATCAATTTCCAAAAAAAATTCATAACGGTCACCTGATAATAAACCAAATGGGTCTTCTAGTTTTTCAACTTCGTGGCCAGTAATATTCAAGTGGATCATCCTTTGCTGTTTATTAGGCTAATCAGAATTTATTACCATAAATTCTGAACGCATAAGCGTAACTACGCCTCTGTCTTCACCCTAACGGGCTCGTCAATCTGCGAGTTTTCTTTAACCTTCTTATTATACACATTTTTTCTAAAAGAGAGAAAAAATCATTGCTTCATACTCATCCTAAGGATTTTGAATTTAATGTGAATAATTGAACAAACTGATTTCAACTTTGGCAGATTGAGGTAAGATAATAATAGAAAAATATACACTTACAGAAAGGGAAAGTCAGTAGAAAATACCACATAAATATGTGAAAAAAATCACAAATAAAGAGGTGAGAGGAATAACTACTATAACTGAATCTTTACATAATCAATTACAGCTGTTTTTTTTATCAAGGAAAAAATTTTATCAGCTGTTGCATCTATTATTTTTGCCACCAAATAATAAGGTTTTGGAAGAAATTCGGAATAGTGCTAATTTCCATGGTTTAGAAGAGGTTCATGAGGGGGGGAAGATCCTTCAGCACTTTTTTGGACAATTAACAAATGAACAAATCAATAAGGAGAAAGAAGAATATCAACGTCTATTCATAGGACCAGGACCATTAGCGGCACCACCGTGGGAATCTTATTATAGGAGCAAGGAGAAGCTCCTTTTTGAGGAGTGGACGTATCAAATCAGAGAGCAATATCATCAATTCGGTCTTCAATTTATAAAAGAAAATAAAGAACCAGATGACCACTTATTACTTGAATTGGAATTTATGATCTTTCTTGCGGATAAAAGCATGCAAGAAGTAAGGCCTGAAAGAATCTTAGAATTAATCGTAAGCCAAGTTAACTTTATTGAAAAACATTTAACCATTTGGATTCCGTTTTTTTGCGCAAAAGTAATTGAGAATACCAAAAGTAAATTATATTTGGGGGCAGCGATGCTGCTCGAGGACTTTTTAAGCTTTGATTTAAAATCTTTATTGGAGTTAGGGGAGGCACTAACTGATGTCTGAAAAGAACCATTTAAAGAACTTATTAACTAATAAAATGCAGCGGCGAACCTTTTTAAAATGGTCGGGAGCGATTGGAATTCCTGTTATAGCTGGAGGAATTGGCACTAAGATGCTTGTTGACCGTAAAGAAGAACCAAAGGTATTGAATGCAAAAGAAAAGGAAAAAATCATTTCAACCTGCAGCATTAATAATTGTGGGGGACGCTGTGTAATCAAAGCGCATGTGAAAGATGGGGTTGTTGTCAGGGTCAGTACAGATACACAGGAAACTGGTGACTTATCTACACCGCCACTAAGAGCGTGTGTCAGAGGCAGAAACTATCGAAGTTTGCTCTATCACTCTGACCGCCTTAAATACCCGATGAAACGAGTAGGAAAACGAGGCGAAGGAAAATTTAAACGAATCTCATGGGAGGAGGCAATCGAAACTATTGCATCTGAAGTAAAACGAATTGGGGATCAATACGGTCCAGAGTCGAGATATGTCAACTATGCTTCAGGACAAAGCTGGGGGTTACATGGGGGTAAAAATGCAGCAAGGAAACTATTATCAGTTACAGGGGGATTTTTAAATTATCGTAATGATTACAGTTCCGGGGCAGGAAATGTAGCTACTCCCTATACGTACGGTACGAATAATTCTGGAAGCAGTTTCGATACTCTCTTACACTCAAAATATATTATTTTGTGGGGGCAAAATCCGTCAGAAATGATTTTTTCGACTCCATACCGCGAATATTTAATGCAGGCTAAGAAAAATGGTGCAAAAATCATTGTAATTGACCCTCGTTATACGGACACTGTAATTGCTTTTGCAGACGAGTGGATTCCTATCTTGCCGACAACGGACAACGCTTTGATGGATGCTATGGGGTATGTGATCATTACAGAGAATTTACATGATCAAGCATTTCTTGATAAATATTGTATTGGATTTGACGGTGACCATATGCCTGATGGGGTTCCAAAGGAAGAGTCATTAAAAAGTTATTTGCTTGGTGAAAAGGATGGGGTAGCAAAAACCCCAGAATGGGCAGAAAAAATTTGTCAAATTCCAGCTGATAAAATTCGTGAACTAGCACGTGAGTATGCTAAAACGAAACCTGCAGCACTTATCCAAGGCTGGTCTGCTCAACGACAGGCATATGGGGAGCAATTCATGCGGGGTGGTGCACAGCTTGCATGTTTAACAGGAAATGTTGGTAAGATTGGCGGCTGGGCAGCAGGAACAGGTTATTGGAGCCGTTCAGAAATAGTTTATCCATTTTCATATGAAAATCCGGTCAAGGCCTCGATACCTTGTTTTCTCTGGACAAAGGCAGTGGAGAATGGGACAGAAATGACAGCAGCAGATGGGTTAGAAGGAACAGAAAAATTATCATCAAATATTAAATTAATTTTTAATATGGCTGGGAACATGCTGATAAATCAGCATTCTGATATCAATAAAACAGTAAAGCTGCTTGAGGATGAAAGCAAAGTAGAATTTATTGTTGTAAGCGATCTCTTTATGACACCGAGTGCCAAATTTGCGGATATTTTATTACCTGGTACAACGTTCTTTGAACGATATGATATTGGTGTCCCATGGTGTTTTGGAGATTATGTTGTATTTGGAGATAAAACAATTGACCCACTTTATGAATGCCGTGATGAATATGATGTGTTTGCTGATGTGGCTGATAAATTAGGATTGAAGGAAAAATTCACAGAGGGAAGGACAACTCTTGACTTAGTTAAGGAAAGTGTAGAAAGGACGAAAAAAGAGCTCGATCCAAGCTTTCCAACCTTTGATGAATTTCGCAGGAAGGGGGTACATCATTTTAAATATGATGCACCACTAGTCGGTTTTAAGGAGCAAATTGATGATCTTGAAAATCACCCGTTTGAAACTCCAACCGGAAAAATCGAATTGTTATCAAAGACCTTATGGGATATGAATAACCACGATGAAATTCCTGCGATAGCGAAATATATTCCTGCATGGGAAGGACCAGAAGATCCATTAAAAGAAAAGTTCCCATTACAGTTAATCAGTTGGCATTATAAGCGGAGATGTCACTCTACCTATGATAATCAGCCATGGCTTGAAGAAGCAGCAAAACAAGAAATGTGGATGAATCCAAAGGATGCAGAAAAACGTAGTATTAACAATGGCGAACGTGTCCAGGTCAATAATGAGCGCGGTTCTCTTTTTATCGATGTAAAAGTAACACCGCGTATTATTCCTGGAGTTGTGGGGATTCCTCAAGGTGCTTGGTACACACCTGATAAAGAAGGGCTAGATCAACGGGGATCAGTAAATGTTCTAACATCACAGCGGCCAACACCACTTGCCAAAGCAAATCCGCAATTAACAAACCTTGTTGAAGTAAAAAAGTTTGAGGAGTGAGAAATTTGGCCCAGTTAGGATTTTATATTAATCAAAGTCTTTGCATCGGTTGTAAAGCCTGCACCGTTTCTTGTAAGGATAAAAATAATCTTGACGTAGGTATAAATTTTCGCAGGGTGTACACCTATGAGGAGGGTACATACGTTCAACAGCCATCAAGCGGGATTGTCCATAATCTTAAAGCTTTTTACTTTTCTATTGCTTGTAATCATTGTACACAGCCGAAATGTATACCAAGCTGCCCGGTAGGGGCAATAAGTAAAAATAAAGAAAATGGTGTAGTTACGATTGATCAAGATGTTTGTCAAGGAACACAATTATGTGTCAAGGCGTGTCCTTACGGGGCGCCACAATATAATAAAAAGGTATTTAAATCTGATAAATGTGATTTTTGTATCGATCTTCAAGAAAAGGGCGAGAACCCTGTGTGCGTTTCAACATGTCCGATGAGTGCGATTGAATTCGGACCAATAAAAAAGCTACGGAAAAAGTATGGAAATGTAAGCCAAATTAAAGGAATGCCAAGCGATTCGATTACACATCCAAACATTGTGATAACACCACATAAGGATGCAAAATTGTCCGGTAGTTAAAAAATTGTAGGTGGTTATATGTCCATGTTTGTCAACTGGCTAGAAAGCTTGCATGTCGATTTGAATATAACGAATAAATGCTCAAGAAAGAGGAATATACGTTCAACCTGCAGTATTTGCTTTGATGGATGTAAATATAATGCTTTAACCATTAATCAACAAAAGTTTGAAATAATTTCAGAGCGATGCACTTCCTGCGGAGATTGCATAATTTCCTGCCCGCTGTCTGCCATTGAAGGAATGAGTGCTTCAAGGGAATTTGAAAACGGGAGTCTGATTTATGATGAAGGCTACACTCCTTCTGTAAAAGAACTGTTGATTTATAAAAAAAGAGGATTACACTCGATAATAATTGCCGGGAATTCACTTAATCCTAAGTGGGAAATAGTTATAAATCAGGCTAACCGTAAACTAAAGTTCCTTGGTCAAAATCCAATTATAGTTTTAAAAGATGTTAATGAGGAGACACTTTCGAGAAGAAATTTTTTTACCTCCATCCAAAAAGAAGGAAAACAATTGGCAAAAAGGTTGGCACCGGTTGAATGGAAAAAAGAAGCGAATGAGTGGAAACTAACAAAATATTATCCAGATTACCAATTTTACACCGTGGAGATTGATCAAAACAAATGTATACTTTGCCAGGCTTGTTTTTCATTTTGCTTGGAAAAAGTATTTAGTATAAGGGATACTATTATACTAATTGAAAATGAAAAGTGTGTAAACTGCAAGGATTGCACGGATATTTGTCCGGAACATGCTATCGAAATAAATCCAGATATTAAGAAAAGAAGTGAAATCCATGCAACTTTTCACATAAAGGAATGTCGGGATTGTGGAAAGTTATTTCATACTTTTCAGCTAGAAACTGAGAAATGCCATATTTGTAAAGACAGGGACCCTGAATGGTTAAGTCCTTATCTATAGGGAAATAAGCAAAAAACGCCAGAAATTCTCTGGCGTTTTTTAAAATAAAAAAACACTAGTAATTGTAGTGTCATTTGAAAGAATATGTATGGAGGAGAAGATGAGATTCGAACTCACGCAACGGTCGCCCGTCCTAGCGCATTTCGAGTGCGCCCCCTTATAACCACTTGGGTACTTCTCCACTTATCCTATTGGAGCGGGTGAGGGGAATCGAACCCCCGCCGTCAGCTTGGGAAGCTGAAATTCTACCATTAAACCACACCCGCAATACTCATAATTAACAAAAATATTATAGCATAATAACCGTCATTTTTGTACAAGAAGTTTTGGTATGACCAAGCTTGAACTTGACACCATCAAGAAAACATTTTTATTGATTTCTTTAAAAACCCTGCAAGATCTATATACGGCAAATTAACAAAGGTGCTGAGCAGGGTTTCTCAGCACCTTTCCTATGTTTCAGCTTTTGGTTTTATCGACATGAAAGCTACAATAGCGGCAATGATACTAAGGCTGCTAAGTAAAATAAAAATCCAATGGTTTGAATGGCTCATTAACACAGCAATAATTGGAGGACCTGCTGCGACTCCGATGAATCTCATTGAACTGTAAATTGAAGTAATGGTGCCGCGTTCTTCCTTTTCAACTCCCTCGGTTATTAAGGCGTCCAAACAAGGGAGTCCTAATCCGATCCCTACTCCACTAATTAAAAACATGAAAATCATATACCATAATTTAATGGAAAACCATAGTGCCCCAATCGAAAGGGCTGCGAGGACAATACCGCTAAACGTTAACCATTTCATCAATACTTTATTCTTCTTAATTACTTTTCCGCTTATAAAAGATGATAAGCATAATGCTCCTAGCGGTAATGATAAAAAGAATCCTTTTTTGATATCTTTAATGCCATATTCTTTTTCGAAAATTTCCGATAAATAAAACAATATGCCAAACAAGACAAGCATAAGGATGCCGCCAATAAAAAAGATGGCATATAGCCAACGACCTTTTTCAGTAAAGGTTTTTTTTACATTCACAAAAAAATCTTTAAATGGAATTGGTTTCTCCGTTGTTTTGGGGCACTTTACCAAAAAAGTCATCATTAAAACTGAAATTGCACAAAATATCGGAAAAGAGAAAAAGGGTAAAAACCAAATGAATCCGGCAAGAAAAGCCCCTAAAATTGGGCTTAAAACTTTCCCGAAAGTATTGGATGTTTCAATTAGTCCTAAACAGCTGCTAACGTCATCATCATTTTTAAACATATCACCGACTAGCGGCATGACAATAGGAGCTGCCCCGGCTGCTCCAACCCCTTGTAGTGCCCTGCCGGATAAAATAAGCCAATAGGCATCATCAAGCTTCCATGCGGCCCATCCAGAAATAAGCCCGCCAATTCCAGCAATAATAAGGCTTGGGATAATGACTTTTTTCCTGCCGATATGATCTGATAAATATCCTGCCACTGGAATTAAAAAAATCGCAACAATGGAATATACGGTAATAATCATGCTTGTTTGAAAGGAGGAGATTGATAATTTTTTTTCCATAGAAGGTAACACAGGTATCAACATTGAATTTCCTAACGTCATGACTAAGGGAATGGAAGACAGCGAGACAATTGCCCACTTTTGCTTAGATACCTCATTCGATCGCTTTTGACCAGCTGCCGATGGTTTCTTTTTGACAGCCCGTGGATTTTGGCCTAATTGTTCAATATGTTCCATGAACTTCTATCCCGCCTTCATTTTTGCTGTCAAGTTGAAGCCGTAATGGCTCTTACGCTTTCTTAATTCATTACTGTTAATATTCGCTTGTTAACTTAAAAATAACAAAGTATAAGGTATCCTTTAAATGGAAGGACGAGAATTAATAACCGACAAATGGAATTGTAAAACTGAATTTGATTAATTTTGAATTTTAAGAAAATAAACACTTGACAATGGTGATCAAGTTTTATAGGATAAAAATTAATAAATTTAATCGTTTTTGGCATTGACGAAGAGTAGTACCTTATACGGATTCTTTAGAGAGCTGATGGTTGGTGCAAATCAGTGTAGACGTTTAAGCGAATGGACTTCAGAGCCACCAAACCGAACCGTCCAATATGGATTAGTAGGCTTTGGCGAAGATCTCATCGTTACAAGAGACAGATATTAACAGCTTCATGCTGCGATATCGGTAAAGTGAGCTTATTTTTAGCTAATGAAGGTGGCACCACGGGTCTTCCGTCCTTTTTGGATGGAGGGCCCTTTTTGTTTTTATAAATTCAATACTGTAAATCGTTGAGCAAGAGGAGTACACAAATTTGATTCTTTCCAGAGAGTCGGAGCAGGTGGGAACCCGATATGAATGGATTTGTGGAATGGACTTGCGAGAGACATCTTGAACTAAAAGTAGGGATGCACGGAGTTCCACCGTTAAAAGGATAGGATATCGAACGAACTTTATTTCTGTATCCGAAAGAGGAAGCGGATTTTTCCCGCTTCAAATGGAGGTGGCACCACGGTCAAAGAATCGTCCTCTATATGCGTAATTGATTGCGCATATAGGGGACGATTTTTTTATTTTTGAAAGGAGTTTTAACATGAAAGCATTAAATGGGTTTTTTATACAAGAATTAATGGGTGATACATTGACCCCTATTTCTATTTTACAAAAAATTAGCGGTACCAAAAAATTTTTATTAGAAAGTTCTCATAAGTACAATGACTCGGGGCGATATTCCTTCATCGGTGCAGACCCTGCATTTGAACTCATTTCTAATGGGGAAATGAATGAAATTTTTAATCGAGATGGTGAAAAGAAGGAGTTGAAAGGAAACCCTTTAGAGGTATTGAAGGAATTATTGCCGACAAGAATTTTTGAAGAGCCTGGTTTCCCCTTTTCAGGAGGTGCTGTCGGATATGTTGGCTATGATATTATCAGAAGGTTTGAAAATATCGGGGAGGAGTTTTCAAATGGGTTAGAAATGCCTGATGTTCACCTAATGTTTTATGAAGAGGTGATAGTGTTTGATCATCTTGAAGAGAAAGTAATCATTTACGGGCTGCCGCTATCGGAAACGAGCAATACGGAAGAAATTGAAAATCGGATAATGCAAAGGATAAAAGAACTAAAACAACCGGATTATTACCGTGAAGAGGAGCCTATTCATTTTTCCGAATTCGAATCAGAGACGACAAAAGAAATGTTTATTAAAAATGTTGAGATGGCAAAGAAGCTTATTGTTAAGGGTGATATTTTTCAAGTGGTCCTCTCAAGACGAATGAAATCTACATTTCAAGGAACACCTTTATCACTTTATCGAAGACATCGAAGCCATAATCCAACCCCATACATGTTCTATCTTGATTTTGATGGATATACCGTAATTGGTTCATCCCCGGAAAGCTTATTAAAAACGAGGGGTAAAACGGTGATTTCGAATCCAATCGCTGGCACAAAACGGAGAGGGAGAACAAGTGAGGAAGACGACCTGATTGAAAAGGAACTTATGAAGGATGAAAAAGAAATTGCAGAGCATCGAATGCTCGTTGATCTCGGCAGGAATGACCTCGGGAAGGTTTGCGAATTTGGTTCGGTTCAAATAGAGAAGTATTTGACGGTGGAAAAATTTCGTCATGTTATGCATCTAGTTTCAGAAATTAGCGGACTGCTTCATTCTAAAAAAACAGCATTAGATGCCCTTGCCGCCTGTCTCCCGGCTGGTACTGTTTCAGGAGCTCCTAAGGTGAGAGCAATGGAAATTATTAATTCCCTGGAAAAATCAAAACGCGGTCTATACTCTGGGGCGGTTGGTTATGTATCGACAAATGGAAATATGGATTTTGCCCTCGCCATTCGAACGATGATTATTAAAGATGGAACAGCGATTATTCAAGCAGGTGCAGGAATTGTTCACGATTCTAACCCTGAGTCAGAGTATGAAGAAACACAAAATAAATTAAAATCCTTTCTGGAGGGTGGGCGATGATTTTACTGATAGATAATTTTGACTCATTTACATTTAATCTGTTTCAATATTTTGGTGAGTTAGGAGAAAGAGTAATCGTTTATCGAAATAATCAGCTGAATATGGAACAAATCAGAACAATGAAGCCTAAAGCCGTAATCCTTTCCCCCGGGCCAGGAAGACCCGAGGATGCCGGTATTTGCATGGAATTGATTCGAACCTTTTATAAGGAAGTCCCCATATTAGGCATTTGTCTTGGTCATCAAGCTATTGGTGCTGCATTCGGAAGTGATATAAGGAGAGCTTATTTTATAAAACATGGAAAAACATCATTTATCACACATCAAAGTAATGGTTTGTTTTCAAATCTAGCCTCACCTTTAGAAGTGATGCGATACCATTCTTTATCTATTGAAAAAACTAGCTTGAAGTCACATTTAGAAGTCGTCGCCTATTCAAACGATGACAATGAAGTAATGGCAATAAAACATCCTATATATCCTGTTTATGGATTGCAATTTCATCCGGAATCAATTGGAACCCCGACTGGGAAACAAATTTTGAAAAATTTTTTACTTGAAATAGAAAGGAAGAAGACAAATGAAGAATTTATTACTCCTGTTAGCTGAAGGACAATCATTTTCTGAAAAGCAAATGAAAGATGCTGTAGATTTAATCTTAGGGGAAGATGTTTCAGAATCAGAAATTGCTGCTTTTTTAATGGGATTAAAATCAAAAGGAGAAACTGTCGAAGAAATTGCCGGGATTGTGAAGGCATTGAAGGATAATACATTGACATTTAATCGAAAATTCCCGAATGTTCTTGATAATTGTGGGACTGGTGGAGATGGTTCATCTAGCTTTAATGTGAGTACTACATCTGCTTTTGTTATCGCAGGATCTGGCATCCCTGTTGCAAAGCATGGTAATAGGAGTATTTCGAGTAAAACGGGAAGTGCCGATGTACTTGAGCACCTAGGGGTAAATTTAAGTTTATCGGCAGAAAGAACTGAAGAAATCCTAGAGGAAATTGGTGTAGCCTTTTTATTCGCTCCACATGTTCATCCAAAATTAAAAAAGATCATGGCCGTCCGACAACAATTGAAGATCCCAACTATTTTTAATTTTATCGGTCCTTTAACAAACCCAATTGACCTGGACTACCAATTACTCGGTATTTATCGCAGGGATTTAGTAAATGTGTTTGCAGAAGTTCTGCAAAAGCTTGGCCGTAAACGGGCTGTAGTGATAAATGGAGCCGGCTTAATGGATGAGGCTTCTCTTCAAGGGGAAAACCACTTTAGTCTTTTGGAGGATGGAAGCATTACAAATCATTCATTTTATCCTGAAGAAATGAACCTCCCACAATTTGATAACTGTTGTATAAAAGGCGGAGATTCGAAAGAAAATGGAGAAATCCTTGTTAAAGTCTTAAAAGGGGGTAAAGGGGCCCATCGAGATACGGTAGTACTCAATGCAGGAATCGGAATTTTTACTGCAGGAAAAGCTTACTCCATTAAAGAAGGTATTGAATTGGCAAAAGAATCGATTGATACTGGTGCAGCGTATGAAAAATTAACAGCTCTCATTGAAAAATCACGAGCAGACAGGAGAGAGGCGATATAAATGGAAACAATTCTAGAACGGATCATTGAACAAAAGAAGAAAGAGGTTATTCTTCTTAAAGAACGTAAACAAAGGATTCCACAAATAAAATACACAAAAAGGTCCTTTATTCAGAAGCTGCAAGATGCGAATGAATTATCGATTATAGCTGAATTTAAACGCGCTTCTCCATCAAAAGGAATTATCAACAACGGAGTTGAACCGTCTATGCATGCTGCCATTTATCAAGAATGTGGTGCATCGGCCATCTCTGTGTTAACAGATCAAACTTTTTTTAAAGGGGCATTTTCTGATTTACGAAAAGTTCGCGAGACTGTTGACCTGCCTATTCTTTGTAAGGACTTTATCATCGATCCGCTGCAAATTGATACAGCCGCAGCAAATGGAGCGGATTTGATTTTGTTAATTGTCGCAGCGCTGGAAGAATATCAATTAAGCGAGTTATACCTTTACGCTAAAGAAAAAGGCCTTGAGGTTTTGGTAGAGGTTCATAATCAGGAAGAACTAGAAAGGGCTCTTAAAACTAATGCATTGCTAATTGGCGTCAATAATCGGGATTTAAAAACCTTCCAAGTATCACTAGATGTGACCGAAACTTTGGCATCAACAGTAAAAAAGTCTGGTGCTTATCTTATTAGCGAGAGTGGAATCCACCATCAAAGGGATGCTGTGCGTGTTAGAAATGCCGGTGCAAATGGAATTTTAGTAGGAGAAGCCTTTATGACTAGTCCTGATGTGAAAAAAGCCTTTTTTGACCTTCGCCAGCTGCTTCAAGAAGGAGCAAAACAATGAAAGTGAAAATTTGTGGAATAACGGATGTTCATACAGCCATTGCGGCCGCACGTTATGGTGCAGATGCCATAGGTTTTGTGTTTGCTGAAAGTAAGCGAAAGGTATCGATCGGAAAGGCAAAAGAAATTGTTTCTTTTTTACCGCCAGAAGTATTAAAGGTTGGCGTATTTGTAAATGAATCAAGGGAAGAAGTTGAAAGGATTGCCTCAATTGTCGGATTAACACATATCCAATTACATGGGGATGAATCCCCTTCATTCAGTGAGTTGATTTCATTACCCATAATTAAAGCTATAAGCTTTCAAAGTAATGATGGTTTAGCTGTCTTTAATCAATTTCCATCGGAGTATATTTTACTTGATGGACCAAAAGGAAAATATCGGGGGGGAAATGGTAAAGCATTTGATTGGAATGAAGTAAATGCTGCACTTTTAGAAGAAAAAAAAGTCATTCTCGCAGGTGGTTTACAAGTGAGTAATGTGGAACAGGCGATAAAAATAATTAATCCCTATATGGTGGATGTAAGCTCCGGTGTTGAAACAGATGGAATAAAGGATTTAGTAAAAATAAAAGAATTTATTGAAAAGGTGAAAACTTTAGGAGGGAATGTAAATGAGCACCTATACATTACCAAATGAGAAAGGACATTTCGGAATTTTTGGGGGGAGATTTGTACCAGAAACTTTAATGAAGGCTGTCATTGAACTAAATGAAGCGTATGAAGAAGTAAAAAAGGACCGTGCTTTTCAAGTAGAGATGACAAGATTGCTAAAAGAGTATGTCGGGAGAGAGACCCCACTATATTTTGCAGAAAACCTAACGAAACATGCAGGCGGAGCAAATATTTTTCTTAAAAGAGAAGATTTGAACCATACAGGAGCCCATAAAATCAACAACGCCATTGGTCAAGCATTGCTTGCGGTTAGGATGGGGAAGAGAAGAATTGTTGCTGAAACGGGTGCAGGACAGCATGGTGTGGCGACTGCAACTGTTTGCGCCTTATTAAATCTCGATTGCATCATTTTTATGGGTGAGGAAGACATTAAACGGCAGGCATTAAATGTCTTTCGAATGGAATTATTGGGTGCTAAGGTTGTTGGCGTGACTTCAGGCAGTGCCACTTTAAAGGATGCAGTCAACGAAGCATTAAGATACTGGGTAGCCAATGTTGATGATACTCACTATTTATTAGGATCTGTCATGGGTCCGCATCCCTTTCCGGTAATGGTAAGAGACTTCCAAAGTGTGATTGGCAAGGAAACAAAGGAACAATTTCTTGCTCGGGAAGCTAGCCTTCCAGACGCAGTGGTTGCCTGTATTGGTGGCGGGAGCAATGCGATAGGGATGTTTTATCCCTTTATTGAGGATGAGGAGGTAAATTTATATGGGGTAGAAGCTGCAGGTGCTGGGGTCGAAACCGATTTTCATGCCGCTTCGTTAACAAAAGGTAGACCAGGAGTTTTGCATGGCGCCTTAATGCATGTATTGCAAACCGAAGATGGTCAAATTCAAGAAGCCCATTCTATTTCTGCCGGACTTGATTATCCAGGCGTAGGACCGGAACACAGCTATCTAAAGGATATCGGAAGGGCAAGCTATTATTCTATTACAGATCATGAAGCCTTGGACGCGTTTAAACTTTTATCAAAGCTTGAAGGAATCATTCCAGCACTTGAAAGCGCCCATGCCGTTGCCTATGCGATTAAGCTTGCTGCCGAAATGAAAGATACACAAAGTATCGTTGTATGTTTGTCTGGCCGTGGTGATAAAGATGTGGAAACTGTGAAATCTTGGTTTGAAGGGAGAAATGAACATGAACCGTTTTGAACAAACCTTTTCATTATTAAAGGAAAATAACAAGAAAGCCTTCATTCCCTACATAATGGCGGGAGATGGAGGGTTAGAGTCCTTAGTTGACCGGATGTCATTGCTTGAGAGGTTCGGTGCTGCTGCAATTGAGGTCGGGGTTCCTTTTTCCGATCCTGTAGCAGATGGACCAACCATTCAACGGGCTGGGCTACGAGCACTTGAAAATGGTACGACATTAAAGGGGATCGTTGCAGAACTAGAAAAAGCAAGGGAGATTATTTCTATTCCTATCCTCCTTATGTCTTATATAAATCCTATTTATTCTTATGGTATAGAAAAATTTGTCCAGGAGATCCGAAAGGCAGGGGTAGATGGTTGTATTATTCCTGATCTGCCGATTGAGGAAGAGGATATTATAACGCAACAGCTTGAGGAAGCACAAGTTGAACTTATTCGACTTGTTACACTTACAACACCAATCGAGCGAATTAGAGTAATCTCCCGCAAAGGGAAAGGATTTTTATATACTGTTACCGTAAAGGGGATAACAGGGGAGAGAAATAAATACGACACAGATTTATACAAATTTTTAAAAACGGTAAAAAAAGTAAGCCCAATTCCCGTGATGGCTGGATTTGGTATTTCGAATGAAGAGCAAATAGCTGACCTAACCAACTACTGTGATGGGGTCATCGTTGGCAGTAAAATTGTTGATTTATTTGAACAAAATCGTATTAGCGATATGGAAAAATTAATGTTTAGTTACAAACATAAAACAAAACTAGGTTAACTGTTAACGTCTACTTCAGTCTGTTGAAGTAGACTTTTTGGTGTTTAATCATGACTAGGATCTTCATTTTCTTGATATGAACGGTTATCTTCTTTATAATATGTATATACTTATCAAGTGAAAAAACGCATGACAATCGTTTTTTTATGATGAAATATCTTTCGCATGAAACTTCCAGTAGTGGAAGTTTTGTTTGTTTTTTATAGATATTGATTTGCACGGATATGATTATTTTTTTTAGGAGCGTAATGTTATGAAGGAAATAACTGTTGAAGAACTTTTTAAATTAAAGGAACCGATTATCATTGATATTCGTTCACCGATTGAGTTTAATGATGGCGCAATTCCAGGAGCCATCAATGTTCCTTTATTTTCAGATGAAGAACGGCAAGAAGTTGGAACTATTTACAAGCACGAAGGGCAGGCAGCGGCCAAATGGAAAGCGATGGAATTTGTTTCACCAAAAATCCCTGTGCTTTTAAAGACAATAAAATCCTATCAAAGAAGTGGTGAATTAGTCATCCACTGTTGGCGTGGCGGAATGCGCAGTAAAGCGGTAGTGACTTTTTTAGAATTTGCCGGTATTTATGCATGGCGTTTACTTGGTGGCTATAAAGAATACCGTCATTATATCCTTGAAAAAATTCCAACTAATATTCCTAATCAAGCGGTTGTCCTTCATGGGATGACAGGTGTTGGTAAGACTGAAGTATTAAAAATACTGGAAAAGAGGGGATATCCTGTTCTTGATCTGGAAGAAATGGCAGGCCATCGGGGGTCGATATTTGGAACGATAGGCCTTGGAGATGGTCATAACCAAAAGACCTTTGATTCCCTGTTATATAAGGGATTACAGGAAATAAAGGAGAGCGAGTATTTTCTTGTTGAGGCTGAAAGCAAACGAATTGGAAAAGCGGTTCAACCAGAGGAATTGATGGATGTTAAATTTAAAGGGGTTAATATTTATATTCATTCGTCACTTGAACAAAGAGTTAAGCACCTTGTATCTGAATATGTACTGAAATATGAACAAGAGGCTTGGTACCATGATAAAATTTGTTTAGGAATTGAAAAGGTATTAAAGCGTGTGAAAGATGTTGAGATTAGAAAAAGGCTTATGGAAACACTTCATGAAAAGAATTACCAAGAAATGATCACTATTTTACTCGAACAATATTATGATCCGCGCTATGACTATGCAAGGCAAGAGTATGAAGGTGAATTTTTTGACATTTTTGCTGAAAATCCTATTGACGCAGCCGTAAAAATTTCAGCTAAACTTGATGAGTTATCATTTCAACCTTTTTTGGCAGCAAATAAACAATAATCTACATCCTTTAAGGCCTTCTTAGGTCTTTTTTTTATTTACATCAAATTTCAGGTTCGATTTTTTGTGAAATGATAATAGTAATAAAGATGGTTTATAGAAATATATGGTCTAATAATGGGGGATGTACAAAAAGACTAAATATTGAAAATTTGATCATGTTCAAGCTGTAGAAGAGAAAAATAGCTGATTGAAAAAATCGAACTAGAATACTTGCTGTTTGAAGGGCAACAGAAAAACCGCTGAACTATCTCAGCGGTTTTTAAAATGTTTTGTTACTAGGTACGATTTTTAAACGGCCTTAATCCACGACGTTGAATTTCATCTTTTAAAATCTTAATCCATTCCTTTTCCTTTCCAGACTTTAATGCATCCCGATACGAAACTACCAACTGCTCGTTACTCATAATTTTCAATTTGAGAATGCCCTCCTTGGAAAATGGATTAAATATTCAGTTTTTATTATTGTAATGGTTTTCAGTGGTTTTGAGAACTCTGATTTAACATATTTAATAAAATGGTCACAAATCGTTAAAGAACTTGTATTTTAAAAATATTGAATATTCGCATAAATATGGTAACATATTTTTGTAAGCGTTTGAAAATGAATATTTGGTTTACATCTATCTTAGGGGGATGAATAATGTCGTCAATATTAAATGTTACCATTGGAAAACTTTTAGAAGAAAAAGCAGAGTTACACCCAAATCATCCAGCAGTTGTATATTCAGATCGAAATTTAAGATGGACTTATCGTGAATTTGATGATATTTGCCGAAAGGCTGCTAAAGGATTAATGAAGCTTGGAATTGACAAAGGAGAACAACTTGCTGCTTGGTCGACAAACACCCCTGAATGGCTGATAACCCAATTTGCTACAGGTAAAATGGGTGCGGTTCTCGTAACAGTTAACACAAACTACCGTACAGCTGAACTCGAATATCTTTTAAAACAATCTGATACAACAACGATAATATTAATGGATACTTGGAAGGATGCCTCCTATATCGATATGATTTATGAAATTGTTCCAGAATTGAAGACGTCAGAACCTGGAAAGTTAAAAAGCAGCCGTTTGCCTTATCTTAAAAATGTCATCGTCCTAGGGGATAAAAGGTATCCTGGCACATTTTCTTGGAATGATATTGTTATGCTTGGAGAAATAGTTCCAGATGAGGATTTAAATGAACGAATGGAATCCCTTGAACCAGATGATGTCATTAATATGCAGTATACCTCTGGGACAACCGGGTTCCCAAAAGGGGTTATGCTTACTCATAACAATATCGTTAATAATGGCTTTAATATTGCGAGCTGTATGAAGTTGACAGTGGTTGACAGGCTTTGTATTCCTGTTCCGTTTTTTCATTGCTTTGGATGTGTCCTTGGAACGATGGCGTGTGTTTCAGTTGGGGCCACAATGGTACCAGTCCAGGAATTCAACCCGAAAAAAGTTTTACAAACAGTTCAAGATGAAAAGTGTACAGGGCTCCATGGTGTTCCAACGATGTTTATTGCCGAATTAAATGATCCTGATTTTGAAAACTATGACCTTTCAACATTACGGACAGGAATTATGGCGGGATCAAACTGCCCGATTGAGGTAATGAAGGCAGTCATTGAAAAAATGGGGGCCACAGAAATAACCATCGCCTATGGTCAAACAGAATCATCTCCAGTTATCATGCAAACAAGGACTGATGATCCGATTGAGTTACGTGTTGAAACAGTTGGTAAACCATTGCCAAACGTGGAAGTGAAAATCGTCGAACCTGGAACAGATAGAGAAGTTGAATTCGGTGTGCAGGGGGAGCTTTGTACAAGAGGATATCATGTCATGAAAGGGTATTACAAAAATATGTCCGCCACAGGTGAGGCCATTGATTCAGATGGTTGGCTGCATACAGGTGATTTAGCTGTCATGGATGAAAATGGTTATTGTAAAATTACCGGGCGGTTAAAAGATATGATCATTCGAGGGGGGGAAAATATTTATCCTCGAGAAATCGAAGAATTTCTTTATGCCCATCCGAAAGTTCTTGATATCCAGGTTATTGGGATTCCAGATAAAAAATATGGAGAAGAAGTAATGGCTTGGATTATTTTAAAAGAGGGTGAAACGGCTGATGCAGAAGAAATAAGGAATTTTTGCAAAGGGAAGATTTCCAAACATAAGATTCCTCGTTACATTGAATTTACTGATGCTTATCCAATGACTGCCTCAGGGAAAATTCAAAAATTCCGTCTTAAGGAAAAAGCGTTAGAACTAGTAAAGAAATAACATTCTACATTAAGTAAAGAAGGAGATAGATATTGTTGCGCATCACCCGCAGTATTGATTATACTAGTACATAGACAATACTGAAAGGAACGATGGCAGCAATGATTCATATGACTTGGCGAGATCGGGAAACAGTTAAAAAAGTAAAATGCGTTCATACGGATGCAAAAAAATATCTTGTAAATAACGCTTTAACAGTTGGTAACATTTATGATGTTAAAAATGAAACAGAAGAGTTTTATTACATCATTGACAATACCGAAAAAATAGGCGGGTTTTACAAGGAATATTTTCAAGATGTTTAATCCAAAAGACTGTAAGGCGAGGCCTGCAGTCTTTTTTAAATTGGAAAATAAAAAAATAAAAGCATGTGGAAAGGGTCAGACCTCCATTTATGGGGGCACCCCCTTTCCACTTTGTAGTGAGTCTTTTTATGACTACCTTAACAATTACCGAGCATTTGGGAAAACTTTTGTGATGGTATCTGAAAACTCATTGAAGAATCCGGAAACCGGTTTTCCATTTCTAATATCGTTTGCATAGTCATTCATTTGATCATAAAAATCTGGGTTAACTGATACATAAACATTGTCGATATCAGAGTCGACTGATTTAACTGCTCGAGAAATTTTATTCTCGATATCTGTTGTTAATTCATTACGTGATGAAGGATCTAGCTTTGCTGCAACGAAAGCATTATTTTCAGTTACAAGGATATTCGCTCTGTCAACTTCGTGCAAGTCAGTTACCTTATCTGCTGCTTTATCAGCAATTCTAATTTTTGTTTGATTGGTTCCAACATTATTTCGATTATCATTAGGGACATTCATAACGTTGTCTCGATTTCGATCATCATATCTCCGGTCGCTTGTATCCACACCTGTGATTGCAGGTCCACCGGTATTAGGGGTATTATAATTTACCCTCGTTGGTTCTGTTGTATTTTGATTACGGTAGGCGACATCATCATTAGCATTATTAGTTGCACAACCAGATAAATACAAACTAAATATGAGGGTTCCAATAACAAATAAGCTTTTTTTCATCTTGTTTAAACACTCCTTAAAATCTTAGTTGTACAAAAATAGCTTGTCTATTTTAACAAGGGTCTATGCTGCCAACATTTTGGTAATAAAAATAGTTATGATAAGATTAATTTGATTTGAATCATTCACTGGGGTGTTAAAATTGGTTTACATTTTTGTTGGATTGGGTGGAGTGACAGGCAGTTTACTCCGATATTTTTTATCAATTTTGACCGTACATTTTTTGGGGAAAGAGTTTCCAATTGGTACTCTTTTCATCAATCTAACTGGCTCATTTTTCCTTGGATGGATGACAAACTCATTGGTAGTCCGGAAAAAGCTGCACCCATATTTATTAACTGCACTTACAACAGGTGTGATAGGCTCTTACACGACCTTTTCCACTTTTTGTTATGAAACCGTACATTTATTTGAAACAAGAAAATACATTTTTGGGTTGCTTTACATGATCATTAGCTTTTTTGGAGGTCTTTTTTTTGTTAAGGCTGGGAAAAAAATAGGTGAAATTGGGAAGAAAGAAGAGGGGTGACTCAGATGAGAGAAATACTATTAGTTTCAGTCGGTGGATTTTTTGGAGCAATTTGCCGGTTCGCTGTCAGTAAGCAAGTCCAAAATCGAAATAAGTCGAGTTTTCCTGCGGGTACGTTAATAGTAAATTTAATTGGTGCTTTTTTATTAGGGCTGTTAATCGGGATGCAAATGAAAGGAGAGCTTTATTCCTTGTTTGGAATAGGATTTATGGGGGCATTCACGACTTTTTCCACCTTGATGCTTGAGTCAGAGCAGTTAAAAGCTGCAGATAAGAATAAGTTTTTTTACAGTTATATTGGATGTAGCTACTTAATCGGAATATTTCTTACCTTTTGCGGACTATTGATAGGAAAAATGTTATAAAAAAGAAGCATTCATCCAGAAATGCTTCTTTTTTCATAATATTATTTTTGTTTTACTGGAGTTTTTTCTACAGTTTTTGATGATTTATACATTCTATGACTAACCATCGTTTGGACGGTTAAGAATATTCCGCCAACTACCCAATAAAGCGGCAAAGCTGCAGGGGCACTAAAGGAAAACATCACAATCATCAATGGTGACATGAGTCCCATGAATTTCATTTGTTGCTGCTGAGCAACCGGCATATTTGATTGTGAAACCTTAAATTGAAAGTAATAAACAAGCCCTGCGATGATCGTGATAATGATATCAGGCTGTCCTAAATTAAACCATAAGAATTGATGAGTGGCAATTTCCTTTGAACCACGAATGGCATAATAAAAAGCTGTTAAAATTGGCATCTGGATTAGGATTGGCAAACAACCCATGTTCAGCGGATTGACACCATGCTTTTGATAAAGGCCCATCATTTCTGCTTGAAGCTCTTGCTTCTTCTTAGGATCCTTTTCAGTCTTCAGTTTCTTTTGAATAACATCCATTTCAGGCTTTAAAACATCCATTTTTTCTTTCATAGCCATTTGATTTTTGTATTGTCTTAACATTAACGGCATGAGGATAAGTCTGATAATAATTGTGAGGATAATGATCGCTAATCCATAGTTTCCATTGAATAGTTCAGCTGTCGCATGAATAATGTATGAAAAGGGATGGACAAAATAAGTTTGAAAAAAACTGTCACTACTTCCATTTTGTGTTTGTGATGAGCAAGCCGATAATAATAAGGTTGGTAAGACTAAAAGTGCTGCAAGTATAATTGAAGAGCGTTTCTTTTTCATATTTCCTCCTAATAATGTTGTCTGAATTGTTTAAGTAAAAAGGAAGGAAATGGGTTCCTCTGAATCATCCTGAGAGCATTCTTTTCTACGAATATATTTAACAATTCTATTCAGAATAAAACTTCCGTTTAAACCGTTTCTTTTACGGTAAAAAACCAACGGGTGAATAATTTTTGTGTTTGCAGGATCAGATAGGGACCCAATAAAAGAATATTCTACACCCCATGCCCATAATAATTTTAATGTGATTCCTAAGTAAATGCTCACATAAAGTGCGTTTAAGGCATTTATATCTGAAATATCAATAAGCAATTGCATCAAAAATTATCACCTCACTTAAATACCAATGATATGAGTATATAGGAGAAATGGCAAAGAATCAATTTTATCTCTTCGAATATGCCAAAATATGAAGACATTGCTAATAGTTTATTAAGTTAAAAAAACACTAATTCCAAAATGGAATTAGTGTTTGGCTGTTTTATTCCAATGGGCTGTAAGCATAAGCTTTGCATGTTCCACTTTTTCCTCAGTGGGCGGCTCGATATGTTTTAACGGATATTCGTGGCCAAGTGCTTCCCACTTATAAACACCAAGTTTGTGGTACGGGAGAATCTCAATTTTTTCGACATTTGCAAGCGTCCCAATGAATTCTCCAAGCTTTTGCAGGTCTTCGGGATCATCTGTAACCGAAGGAACAAGGACGTGGCGTACCCAAATAGGAACTTTCCGATCGGATAAAAATTTGGCAAATTCAAGAATGTGATCGTTCGCCATGCCTGTCAGTGTAATATGCTTTTTCCGGTTGATATGTTTTAAGTCAAGAAGTACTAGGTCTGTATACTGCAAAAGCTCTTCAAGCTGTTCAATAAAAAGCTTTGAATGAGAAAAGCAGCCTCCAGATGAATCAATAGTGGTATGAATCCCTTTCTTTTTACATTCCTTGAATAATTCAGTAAGGAAAGGAATTTGTAATAATGGCTCGCCGCCGCTCACTGTGATACCGCCACCGGAGGCTTCAATGAAAGGGAGATAGCTCATTAAGTCATCCATGATTTCGGAAACGGTCATTTGCTTGCCCGTGCCTATTTCCCACGTATCTGCGTTGTGGCAAAACTGACAGCGCAGCAGGCAGCCTTGAGTAAAAATGATATAACGAATCCCAGGGCCGTCAACAGTTCCTAATGTTTCGACAGAATGAATATTTCCGTTCATTATGATAATCTCCTCTCATTTTTAAAGCAGGAGCCCCCGTAAAGAAGGGGAGCCCCTAAGAATTCTAGTTAAAGTGATTCGTGGAAAGTTCGGTTTATTACGTCTAGTTGTTGTTCTTTTGATAATTTAATAAAGTTTACTGCATACCCTGAAACACGAATCGTTAATTGCGGATATAATTCAGGGTGTTCCATTGCATCAATTAGTGTTTCTCGATTAAAGACGTTTACATTTAGATGATGTCCAGTTTTCATGGCGTAGCCATCTAAAATGGAGACTAAATTACGAACCTGGCTTTCTTCTTCTTTTCCAAGTGCTTTAGGCACAATCGAGAAGGTGTTGGATATTCCGTCCATTGCATAGCTGTATGGAAGCTTGGCAACAGAGGATAGGGAAGCTAAAGTTCCTTTCGTATCACGTCCATGCATTGGGTTAGCACCTGGAGCAAAAGGTTCACCGGCTTGGCGTCCATCAGGTGTATTACCTGTTTTCTTTCCATATACCACGTTCGAAGTAATAGTAAGAATTGATAATGTATGCACTGAATTACGATAGGTTTGGTGCTTGCGAAGCTTTTTCATAAACCTTTCGACAATTTCAACAGCAATACTGTCAACACGATCATCGTTGTTTCCGTATTTAGGGAAGTCACCGTTTACTTCAAAGTCGATTGCAATACCGTTTTCATCACGGATTACTTTGACTTCACCGTATTTAATGGCACTCAAGGAGTCCGCGACAACACTTAATCCGGCAATACCTGTTGCCATTGTACGTAGAATTTGTGTATCATGTAAAGCCATTTCAATACGTTCGTAGCTGTATTTGTCATGCATGTAATGAATAATATTCAAGGTGTTAATATAAAGACCTGCAAGCCATTCCATCATGTTATCAAATTTTTGCATGACTTCTTCATAATTTAATACATCTGACGTAATTGGCTGATATTGCGGTCCAACTTGAATTTTTAACTTTTCATCGACTCCACCGTTAATAGAGTAGAGTAATGCTTTTGCAAGGTTTGCACGAGCACCAAAGAATTGCATTTGTTTGCCGATTTCCATCGCCGATACACAGCAAGCAATTCCGTAGTCATCGCCATATTCCGGACGCATAATCTCGTCATTTTCATATTGAATGGAGCTGGTTTTAATTGACATTTTTGCGCAATATTTCTTAAAGTTTTCAGGTAGCTGTGTTGACCATAATACTGTTAAGTTTGGTTCTGGAGCAGGTCCCAAATTATCAAGTGTATGAAGGAAACGGAATGAGTTTTTTGTTACCAAAGGTCGTCCGTCAAGCGCCATACCGCCAATAGATTCTGTTACCCATGTTGGATCACCGCTAAATAATTCATTATAATCAGGTGTACGAGCAAATTTTACAAGACGAAGCTTCATAACAAAATGGTCAACTAGTTCTTGTGCTTCTACTTCTGTTAATGTTCCGTTTTGTAAATCTCTTTCAATATAGATGTCAAGGAAAGTAGATACGCGACCAAGACTCATCGCTGCCCCGTTTTGCTCCTTGATAGCTGCTAAGTAACCTAAGTACACCCATTGGAAGGCTTCTTGAGCAGTTTCAGCAGGGCGGGAAATATCAAAACCATAACTGGAAGCAAGTTCTTTCAGTTCTTTCAATGCCCGGTATTGCTCGGAAAGTTCTTCACGTAATTGAATATTATCTTCTGTCATTACGCTGCTTGTATTTTTAAAATCTTTTTGTTTTTCTTTCATTAAGAAATCAATGCCATACAATGCGACACGGCGATAATCCCCGATAATACGACCACGTCCATAGGCATCTGGTAGTCCGGTAATGATTGCAGCCTTACGAGCCTTCACCATTTCTTCTGTATAGGCATCAAATACACCTTGATTATGAGTTTTTCGGAACTCGGTAAAAATTCTTTCGATTTCAGGGTTTAATTCGTATCCATAAGCTTCACAAGCTGCTTTTGCCATACGTATTCCACCGAAAGGCTGCATTGAACGATTAAAAGGTTTATCAGTTTGAACACCGACTACCTTTTCAAGGTCTTCATTAAGATAACCTGGTCCATGTGAAGTGATGGTAGAAACTGTTTCAGTGTCCATATCAAGGACACCGCCTTTTTCACGTTCTTGCTTTGTTAATTCCATTACTTGTTCCCATAATTTGTTTGTTGCGTCGGTAGCAACGGTTAGGAAGGAGTCATCATCTTCATAAGGTTTATAGTTTTTCAAAATAAAGTCGCGTACGTTTACTTCTTTTGTCCATGTACCTTTCATAAATCCTTGCCATTGTTCCATTATTATTCACCTCTTAATTTTTTTAGAAAATATATAACAGATTAGACATTTATATCTTAGTGCAAGTATAACAGATAGAATGTGAAAAATGTCACATAAAATGAGGTGAATTGTTAAGAAATTGTGAAGTGTTGTAATGATGGGCTTTTTGAGGGATAAATCTGGAAAGTATGGAAATGTGTTTGTAAGTGGAAGTGGAACTGTACTATAAAAATGTTCAAAAAAACAGAGGCTGTTATATAAGAAAAAACCAATAATACCAACGTATTAATAGTAAAAATATATATAACAGTCCACTTTAAAGAATGAAAAAAGCAGGAAGAATGAATCCTGCTCTTAATCAACTACTATATACGCAATCATTGGGCCATCATGGGATCTATCAGAATGAACTTCACATATTAATCGATAGGTCCCTTCTTTGTCGAATTGAAGTGGAACAATCGTTTCCTCCCCTTTATTCACAGTCCCCTTGATATTTGTCCCTTCAATATAAAATGGATGCTTTTCACCGTTAATACCGCTAATAAACAGCTTTACTTTTTCTCCTTTTTCAATGATAACGGTGCCTGGATCCCAGCGGTACGATTCTATTTCTTTCCCATTTTTCAATGTGGTCTTGAATTCTCCCGTAACCATATGAATCTCGCGGATCTCTTTCTTGGTTTGTTGGTTAAATACAGTGGTATCTCCAGCTTTTAACATGAACCAGGCTGAAATACTGGCAAGTACTACACCAACAGCTAAAAAGAAAAGCAGGGTTCCCTTTTTAAAGACTAAAAATGTCACAAAATAACCTCCTCGATAATTGTCCAATTGGAAAGTAGAACATATCTAATAGGAATAAATACACTAAGGAAAGCTTTGAAGCATATGTATTGCAGTATAGAAGCTGTGCTTTTCGAGGAACTACACTTCAAGAACCGACCTTAGGGACTCCCCAATTTTAGTATCCTAATTAATACTTATGCCGAGGGGGTTCGAAAACTTGTCTCTTTTTTTAATCTTATATAAAATTGTATTTGTTTTGTGAAGTAATAGGGATTGAAACATTAACAGAAGATCATAACGGTTGAACCTCAATTAAAATGTCTAGAATAAAACTAAGCACTTTACGTAATATATTTCTTTGTTTTTCCTTGTGAACAGTTTATAGTAAAATCAGTAACGAAAAAAATAGGTGGTAATCTAGTTGGGGATTAGAAATGAAAAGGTATTAAAAGTTGCAAAATTTATTTTTCCACTGTTTTTGCTAATTTTTGCTATTATCGAGATAAAAAAATTTACCGGGGATTTGAATGTCCAATTACTTAAAAATGAAATAAATCAACTGAATATCTGGAGTTTATTATTAATTTTGGTGATTACCTGTGCAGCTGTTTTACCGATGTTACTTTATGATGTCATATTAGTGAGAATTTTAAAGGTAAACGTTTCCAAAAAAGAACTGTTCGAACAATCATTTATTGCTAATTCTTTTTCTAATTTAATTGGTTTTGGCGGTTTAATTGGCGCTATGCTAAGAACCTACTTTTTTCATAAGCTAGAACAGGACAAGCGAAAACTCCTTGGCGTTATTGCTGCTGTTTCGCTATATTATTTAACGGGAATTTCTCTTCTTACCTGGATTGTAACGATCCGCTACAGGCATTTTCCGTTGTTTGTAGATACAAAATGGCTCTTTTTCGCGGTTGTAGGTGTGGGTTTATACTTACCCGTTTTTTTAATTCTACATATGATTAAGTCTAAAAAAGATAATCAGGCATTGATTACTTCTAATGTGAGTTTCAAGCTGATTATTGTGTCTGTAATAGAATGGTTAGCAGTGTTTGGCGCTATTTTTGTTTTAACCAGGATACTGGGAATTTCTATCCCTTTTAAAAATCTATTTCCTGTTTATATTGTTGCAGCTTGTGCCGGAATCATCAGTATGATTCCTGGAGGGCTTGGTTCCTTCGACTTAGTATTTATTTGGGGAATGCAAAATTTACATATACCTGAAGAGAAAGTCCTTGTCCTGCTTTTATTTTACCGAGTCGGTTATTATTTCATACCATTTTTAATCAGTCTAGTCTTTTTTGTAAAGCTCTATTGGGAAAGATGGAATCAATCATGGAATTACCTGCCAAAAGCGATTGTTCAAGGATTAAGTCATGTCATATTAACAATGCTTGTTTTTTTATCAGGGTTAATTCTGCTTTTATCTGCTAGTGTTCCTGGAATTATGTCAAGGCTTAAGATCGCTCAAGAGCTGTTGTCTTTTCCAATTATTAATTTGTCACATCAACTCTCAGTAGCGGCAGGGTTTTTACTGTTAGGTTTATCACGCGGCATAGAATACAGCGTGAAAAGAGCATATGATTTGACGATGTTTGCTTTAATTCTTGCAGCTTTATTTTCTATTTTTAAAGGAATAGATTATGAAGAGGCAATCTTCTTAATCATAGTCGCTCTTTTACTTAGGATGTCAAGGGGACAATTTTATCGTGAGAGTTACGTCCTAACTTGGGGAAAAACAATTTTCGATGTTACTATCATTCTAATCATTACTTCAATGTATATTTTGATTGGTTATTTAAATTTGCCTATTGCAAAATTAACGATCCCAGCAAACCTTTTACCATATGTAATTGTTGATTATCGTGATTTGTTTAAGAGTGCCGCTATCGGACTGGTGATTGCGTTACTGATATTTTTCACGGGCTATTTGGTTAGCTTGTCGAAAAAATGGAAATTTGAAAAATCAATTGGTCATGAGAAGGAAATAACTGATCATTTAACAAAGTATAAAGGTAAGGTGTTATCTCATTTAATCTTTTTGCATGATAAATATATTTCTTGGAACAGCAAAAAAAATGTTTTAATCCCATTCCAAAGATTTGCGGATAAATTAGTAATTCTTGGAGACCCGATTGGAGAGAAAAAGGAATTGTCAAATGCAATCGAGGAATTTCAAGAAATAGCCGACCTTTATGGTTTTACTCCTGTTTTTTATCAAGTTAGTGATGAAATGCTTCCATACCTACATGGACATGGCTTTACATTTTTTAAATTGGGTGAGGAGGCCTTTGTTGATCTTAAGACCTTCACCCTAATGGGTAACAAAATGAAGGGATTAAGAGCATTAAAAAACAAATTTAACCGCAATAACTTTTTTTTAGAATTGGTAGAGCCTCCCTTTTCCACAGAACTGTTAGAAGAATTAAGAGGAATTTCAAATGAGTGGCTCCAGGGAAGAAAAGAAAAAGGTTTCTCGCTCGGTTTCTTTGATGAAGAATATTTGAATAAGGCACCAATTGCCATTGTCAGAGACGAAAATAAGAGAACTCTCGGCTTTATGAGCATTATGCATGTTTATGATGATCATCAAACCATTTCGGTTGATTTAATGAGAGTAAGACCGGAAGCACCCTCAGGAACCATCGATTTTCTTTTTCTTTCGTTAATTGATTGGGCCAAGGAACAGGGTTATCAACGCTTTAATATGGGAATGGCACCTTTAGCGAATGTGGGTCTTTCGAGATTTTCTTTTTTAAGTGAGAAAATAGCTGCTCAAATCTTTTTGCACGGCCATTTTATTTACCAATTTCAGGGCCTGAGAAAATTTAAACAAAAGTATACAAACATTTGGGAGCCTAAATATTTGGCTTATAGAAGAAAATCCTCTTTGCCAATTATAATGGCACAGATTACATTGTTAATTTCTAAAAAAAAGGCTTAGATTTTGACCGGCTGGGTATTTCCTTGCCGGTTTTATTTTTGGCTGATAGAAAGTATACCTTTCATTAAAGTACAACTACGCCTCAGTCTTCACTTTCAGGGCTTGCTAATCAGTGAGTTTTAAAGATATCTCTTTATTTTTTTGAAGAATCTGTTAAAATCAAATAGGGATTAAATGTAAGATTAAGGGTGTTAACTATTGAAAAAATTCGTTTCTGTTTTGATCATCGTACTATTCATATTTACAAATCGAATAAATGTCTTTGCTGCAGGAGCAGATCAGTTGGATTTAAAAAGTGAGGGGGCGGTTCTGTTAGATTCCGATACAGGCGCTGTACTTTTTGCTAAAAATGCCAATGATAAAATGTATCCTGCAAGTCTTACGAAAATTGCAACTGCCATCTATGCAATTGATATGGGCAATTTAGAAAGTATCGTGACCGTCAGTCACAATGCAGTTAGTCAGGACGGGACGCGTGTTTATTTGAATGAAGGAGAACAAGTTCCTTTAAAGAAGCTAATTCAAGGGATGCTTATTAACTCTGGCAACGATGCTGCAGTAGCAATCGCTGAACATATTGATGGAACAGTTGAGCATTTTTCAGAAAATCTAAATATGTATTTGAAAGCGAAGATTGGAGTAAATAATACTCATTTTACCAATCCAAATGGTTTGTTTGATGAGAATCATTATACAACTGCAATGGATTTAGCATTAATAACTAATTATGCTATAAAGAATCCCGTTTTTGCAGAAATCTTTGGAACTAAAGTGCTTGAGTGGAAAGGGCAGTCTTGGGAGACTACACTATTAACCCATCACCGAATGCTTAAAGGTGAGCTTCCATTTCCTGGTGTTACTGGCGGAAAAACCGGTTATACAAGTGAATCAAAACAAACTTTGGCCACAACAGCTGATAACGGAAAAATTAGGTTGACCGCTGTCGTGATGAAGTCTGAGCTAAAGAATGATAAATATAATGATACTGCCTTGCTGTTAGATTACGGTTATAACACTTTTCAGCATGCAACAATCAAACAAGGAGAAATTTTTAAAGCTGATAATAATTTTTTTTATCCTGAAAACGATACCTTAATTACCGAGAGTGTTAAGGGATGCATAAAAAAGATTAATAATGATGGGATGCTGTCGATTGAAGATCAAGATGGTCAGCAGATTCAGTCGTTACAATTAAAATATAAGGAGCCGCAAAAGTTAAAGACAGTTCCAACAAAAAGAGAAAAACCAAAAGAGCATAAACAACAGCTTTTTCAAGTTAATGTAATATTGGGAATGATGATTATCGCATTTGCAGGTGCTTTTATTGGTTTCCGAAATAAACGGACTAGAAAATACAAAAATCTTTCATGAAAAAAGCCATGGAAAGGATCGTTCCTTTCCGTGGCTTTTTTGGCCGATAGGACTTCCTATCTGAGGGTTTTTAAATGTCATGTTTCATTATCAATCGTAATGGGCCGAGAGTCGAAAGAGGAGAGGGAGTCGATTTGGTCTTTATCGTCGACAAAACTTCTTGTTCCAACGATGTTACTTTTATCGCCAAAATTTTGCCCAAAGCCCTGGTTCTTTTTATCTGAATTATGCCATTCGGCCAAAAGGTTTTGACCAATATTTACTGCTGAAGCATTTTCAAAGGAATTAATTTTAATCATAAATATATTTATATTAATATATGGAGCCGGTGCTGGCATGTGATCTCCTCCTTATACTTGTTTTTAAATATATGCGTTTTTTAAACGGTTATGTAGCAGGAGTAATAGTTGGATTAAATTCCGAAACTGATTCGTAATATGAAAGTAGGGAAATTAAATAAATGCTTTCTTGAGTACCCCACACATTTTAAAGGGAAGAAAGGGGGGGGATCGATGGATATGGAAAAATTAAAACAATGGATGGACATTGCTAAAAATATGCATGGAGGAGACTTCTGGAATAATATTTTTGATCAAGATTTCGCCAAGCAATTTATGAATGACCAACAAAATAATCAGCGTTTTTCAAGCCCGGAGGGACAATCTACCCGAGAAGAAAAAAATTCACGAACATTCCCCGCTATTGATTTATTAGAGAGTGAGCAGGAGGTTATTGTCATGATTGAGCTTCCAGGGGTGATGAAAGAAAATCTTGAATTGGGTCTAAATGGTAATATGCTAACCATTAAAGGTAAAGCCTTACCTATCCATCCACATTTAAATATAACCTATTCTGAAAGATTTTATGGTGAATTTCAAAGACAGATAACGTTACCGGATACTGTTAGTCCCAATCAATTAGGTGCAAAATTTTGGAACGGAATCTTATTTGTAAGTTATCAACGAACGGTTGAAAAAGGAGAAATCATTCCTATCGACTAAAAGTTTAAGACTTTCGTTGGAGAATCGAACATATTTTTTGTTCGTCCTTTAAAGATTGGACATGTTAAGCTGTTTGCCCCATATAAATGTAAGTAAGGTGTAAAATAAGGGAGTTTGTGAGCATGTCATTAAAAGATTTATTCCTTATATTCCGGAAAAATGATGTTGAAAAGGAATTAAAGAAAAAATTGTTTTCCTTAGAAATGAATATTGAGGAGATGAAAAAAACGCTTCAAGGCTTCCAAGAACAAGGTTTGCCAGGAAAGGTGATCCCTTCAAAGGATCCACCAATCATCATTGAAAAAATTAATATTGAAAAAATCATTTTAGATAAATACGAGCTAAATAATAATTTTGGCCAGCTTGGAATCAAAGAATTAAAGGGTAAGTTGAATATTGGGGCAACGTATGGAAGTGAGTTTACACCAAAGTTAGATGATGAAGTAAAGGTTGAAAACAATCAAAAAGAAAAATTGAAAAAGCCTTCTTCAGAAAAAGGCCCTAGGGTTAATATTCAAGCAAAGAAGGAGATTTAAAAAGACTAAAGTTTGAATCCTTTAGTCTTTCAAAATGTAATTATTGAAGCCGGCTATCGACCTGCTGGCATACTTCATCTGCTGACATTCCATTCGCATCAATAACAGATCCTTTTGTAAAGGTATCCTGCATTCCCATCACGTTTGAATCAAGGCCGGTAACAACACAGCAATCACAATTTTGCGCATCTGACTCCTGCTTCAGCTCTACCACGTCATAACCTTTTTCCCTTAGTGCTTGTTGAATATTTGTAAGAGATTGTTCTACTCCAACTTTTGCCATACAAAACACCTCCTCCTGTAAATTATCATGCCTAAGATTACGGTAAATATTCCGTATAGTGAGAGATAAATTTCCAAAAGATAATACGGGAGGTGTGTCAAATGGGAAAACGAAGTAAACGGAAAGCTGACCCATCCACAATTGGGCTTAGCTCACCACAAGTAGAGGGTCAGGGAACAACCATGACTGAAACAGGTTCAAGAACTGAACCATCTTCAAGAAAAAAACAAAAGAGGTATTAAAATAAAAGAAGAGGATGGCCGGGAAGGTTTAAACCTCCTGAAACATCCTCATCCTTGATTATTGATACATTTCCGATACCTGGCCGATAGGAAAGGATGACTTTCCTATCAGGCATAAGTGCAACTACGCCTTTGTCTTCGCCAATCGGCGAGGTTTCTTTACTTTTGAGTTTCCTCGTTTTCCAGGTATTCATCATAGGTCATTTGCTTATCTACTAAGCCATTTGGTGTAAATTCAAAAATTCGGTTGGCAATCGTTTGAATGAACTGATGATCGTGTGAAGCAAAAAGCATCGAACCCTTGAAATTGATTAATCCGTTATTAAGTGCCGTGATTGATTCTAAGTCTAAATGGTTTGTTGGTTCATCAAGCAGCAAGACGTTTGCCCCATTTAGCATCATTTTTGAGAGCATACAGCGAACTTTTTCTCCTCCGGAAAGGACACTTGCTTTCTTTAAAACTTCTTCCCCGGAAAATAACATTCTTCCTAAAAATCCCCGCAAGAAGCTTTCACTATCATCCTTCGGAGAGAATTGACGCAGCCAATCCACAAGGCTTAGCTCACTGTTCTCAAAATACTCGGAGTTATCCTTAGGGAAGTAAGCCTGGGAAGTAGTAATACCCCACTTAAATGTGCCGCTATCAGCTTCCATTTCACCCATTAGTATTTTAAAAAGAGTGGTTTTTGCAACTTCATTTGTACCGACAAGAGCAATTTTATCTCCCTTATTCATAAAAAAGCTGATGTTATCAAGAACCTTAACCCCATCAATGGTTTTTGTTAAACCTTCAACACGTAACAAGTCATTGCCAATTTCCCGATCAGGAGTAAAACCAACAAATGGATACCGGCGGGATGATGGTCTGATATCATCTAGTGTGATTTTTTCTAATAGCTTTTTCCGAGAGGTTGCTTGCTTAGATTTAGAGGCATTTGCACTAAAACGGGCAATAAAGCTTTGCAGTTCTTTAATTTTTTCTTCTTTCTTTTTATTTGCATCCGTTGCCATTCTTGATGCCAACTGACTTGATTCATACCAAAAATCATAGTTCCCGACATAGATTTGAATTTTACTGAAATCCAAGTCAGCGATATGCGTACAAACTTTATTTAAGAAATGACGGTCATGGGATACGACAATTACGGTATTTTCAAAATTTATTAAGAACTCTTCGAGCCATTGAATGGCTTTAATGTCTAAGTGGTTTGTCGGCTCGTCAAGAAGTAAAACATCAGGTCTGCCAAACAATGCCTGTGCAAGCAATACTTTTACTTTTTCAGATCCTGTTAATTCAGCCATTTTTTTGTCATGAAGATCTTCGCCAATCCCAAGTCCTTTTAACAGAATTGCTGCTTCAGGCTCTGCTTCCCAACCGTTTAATTCAGCAAATTCACCTTCTAGTTCTGCAGCCTTCATGCCATCTTCATCAGTAAAATTTTCTTTCATATAAATGGCGTCTTTTTCCTGCATGACTTGATAAAGTCTTGTATGGCCCATAATGACGGTTTTTAAGACTTCAAATTCCTCGTATTCAAAATGGTTCTGTTTTAATACTGCCATCCGTTCATTTGGTCCGAGTTGAACAGTACCAGTTTGAGCTTCAATCTCCCCTGACAAAATTTTCAAAAAGGTTGATTTCCCGGCCCCATTAGCCCCGATTAGCCCATAGCAATTACCTGGTGTAAATTTGATGTTTACATCTTCGAATAATTTACGGTCACCATATCTTAAACTTACGTTACTTACAGTAATCATGATAAAAAAATCCTCCAAAAAACATTTTGCTTTAAATTATACCATTAAAATTAGAGAAGAGCGAATTTTTTCAAGAAAGGTGGGGGTGATAAGAAAAAAATTCTAAAAAATTCTTTCCATTTTCACACTTTATTCATATTTTTGTTGTAGAATTGGTTTTATAAGAAGGGGAAACGTGCTGAATCGGAACCCCTTATAGATGGTACATGAGGCATTGTTGCACTTTTGCACTCAGAATTTGCTAAATAAATTCTGATTAGCCAATTAAAGAAGGTGAGAAGTATGGCAAAAAAACAGCTTACTGAACTCGTAAACAAGTTAAAAAAAGCAGGTATAAAAGCGAGTCTAACCAAACCAAAGTCCAATTACCTTTTATCATTGCAGCAAATTAAAAAATACCCTTCATCCGTGAATTAAATTAGAAAAATTGGCATTGAAAAGCGATTAATCCTGGGGACTAACCGCTTTTTTTATTACTCTATTTTATCGATGATTTTATCATAAACCTCTTGTTTATTAAATTCTTTCCCCATTGGAAACTTTGCGATAAATTTGTTGTTTTCATCAACCAAATAAGTGAAGGTTGAATGGACAAATTGCCCATTTCCCGGGTCTTTGTATTGAAATTGCAATGCATCTGTAACTTTTCTAATCTCTTTTTGATCTTTTTTTATATTTTGCTTTTCCCCAGTTAAGAATACCCAAGCGTTGTCATTATTTATTCCAAACCCTTGTCTATATTTTTGTAAAATTTCTGGAGTGTCACGATAGGGGTCAATCGTAATCGTGATAAATTCAATATCCTTACCATAAACACCTTTTTTAATTAAATCCTTTTTCAATTCGACCATCTTTTGTGTTGTGGTTGGACAGACATCAGGACAATGGGTGTAAATAAATTCGATTAGCTTTAATTTGGTATTATCCTTGCCAAAATTATATTTATCACCATTTTGATTAATCAAAGTGACATCTTTTGGAATTGATGCATTTGCATCTCGAATTAGAAAATAAGAAATTCCACCTGCAATCCCCAGGAACACAGCAAGACTGCAAATTAGATAGATTTTTTTCATCAAGATCCCCTCCTACAAATAAGATAAAGAAGTTTCTCAGAAAAAGATATGGATAATTTGTGAACAAAAGTGGGTGCGTCAGGATCGTAATTCCTTTATACTGTAATATTATTACGTATATTTGAAAAATCAGTTTATTTCGGGGAGACAGGTGGTTAAAATGATGAAAAGCGTTTGGAAATTTTCTATTCAAATGTTATTTCTTATCTTGGTCTATCAGGTTGGGAATTGGACAGCCCGATTCTTTCATTTACAAATTCCTGGAAACGTCATTGGTATTGTTCTATTGTACGTCTTACTTTGGTTGGGTGTCATTAAGCTTGAACAAATTGAATTGGCATCAGGGTGGCTATTGAAACATCTTGGCTTCTTTTTTATTCCGATTTCAGTTGGTCTTATGACACTAGGAGATATTTTCGTGGCGAAGGGCTTGCCGTTTTTATTTGTCCTTATATTCAGCGCATTTATAGGACTATTGTTTGCAGGGAAAGTTACCCAAACCGTAATAATGAAAAATGCGAAGGAAAAAGTAAATTTTCATGATCACGCTATATAGTATTCTCATAACCGTTTCTGTTTATCTGTGTGTACAATTTTTAGCAAAAAAATATTCTTCACCGTTAACAAGTCCTGTTTTCTTAAGCACAATAATTATTATCACCCTATTGGTTGTTTCTAATATTTCTTTTGATGAATACATGCCTGCAAAAACAATCATGACCTATTTACTTGGCCCGGCAACAGTGGCCCTTGCTGTCCCAATTTATAAAAATCGTGAGCTGTTTACAAAATATTTCGGTGCGGCATTTATTGGGCTATCCATCGGAATTGTTACCACCATTACATCTGCCATTTTATTGGCCAAGTTGCTAAAACTCTCGAACATGTTTATCATTGCGTTTACCGTTAAATCTGTTACTGTACCGGTAGCAACGGAAATTGGGCGGATTATTGATGGAAATCTCTCTCTCATAGCTGCATTTGTGATTATTACGGGAATGATTGGAGCGATGTTTGGTGCTAAGCTTTTGAACTTGTTCAAAATCCATCATCCATTTGCCCGAGGATTGGCTATTGGAACAATTGCACATGGTATCGGAACCGCTGAGGCGGTAAAAGAAGGGGAGGTTCAAGGCGCTGTAGCAGGTGCAGCTATGGGGATTGCAGCCGTTTTAACCTCGATTATCATCCCGTTTATTATCAAATTGATATAATAAAAAGCTTTCTTATCTGACTCCTTAATCGATATTACAAATTGAAATAGGACAATTTTCACAATCGTTCTCTCGTCTTAAATACTCAATATTATGAATAATAATCATTTTTTGGTCAATAGAGATGACACCCTTTTTCTTTAAATCTGCAAGTAATCTGCTGACTATCTCCCTAGCTGTTCCACAAAAGTTGGCCAAATCTTGATTGGTTAACGCAACAGAAATATGGATGCCGTCATCTTTTTCAATTCCATAGCTATTTGATAAACGAATTAAAGTTGAGTAAAGTGCCCCTTTTTTGCCGAAGAGCACTAAATCGCGAAACTTAGTAATCGTCCTACGGAAATGATCGTTCATCCATTTTAAAAATAAATAGGCAAGCTGACTGTTTTGAAAGAGAGCACTTTCTAACGAAGTTAAATTTATTGCGGCAACCGTAGAGTCGACAAGAACCTTTGCGTTAAAAATATATTTAGGGTCTTCCGTATATAATGTTAATTCGCCAACGATTTCATTTGCTGAACATAAACGTAAGTAAAGTTCCTGACCTTCTGCGTTCATTTTTGAAATTTGGATCTTTCCAGATAGAATCAAGAACATCTCAGACGCTGATTGTCCTTCTCGAAACAAAAAAGACCCTTTTTTCACATCTATTGTTCTTCCGGCTTTTTGTAAAAGTTCGATTAATTCACTTGTATGCTGGTTTTCCATTTGTTTTTTATTCATACTAACCACCTTAAACGTTCATCGTACATATGACTATCATAAACCTTAAACGAGTAGGAAAATAGGCACTTTTGAATCATGAATGTTAAAGGTTTTTGAATTTTTTCAACTAATAGCCAGTTGACAAATGTTTCTATTTACCTTATTCTTTAATGGAATCTAAATTTTCTGATAAGGGAGTATGTTTTATGTTAGGTGTTGTTCTTAACTAATCCAATCAATTGGAATCGTTCATTCCAGTCATCCCCCGTTCAAAATGAGCTGAATGGAGGGCTTGTTTAGTATGGAATGAAGTTAAGAACAATGAGGCTAGGCATAAGCATACATCTTTTTTCCAATGTAGCTGTGTACACTCGTGTAGACAGTTTTTATTTTGGATAAATTTTGGTGTGAAAAATGAGTGGAGGCCCCGCTCATCACTTTTGGCCGCAATGACATTGTTCATTGCGGCTATTTTTATTTTAGGAGGATACTAAAGTGAATAAGCATACTTTTAAAAGTTTGGAATTTCAGCAAATAAAAACAATAATCGCCAACTTTGCTTTAACGAAAGAAGGAAAAGAAAAAATTGAGTGTTTGACGCCGTCAACAAATAAAAAACAAATTGAAGCCTGGCTTGATGAGGTTTCTGAAGCTGTTGAGATTTTGAAAAAGAGTGCCAGTGTTCCAGTTCATGGATTAGACGGAATGAAATCTCTGTTAAATAATATGAATAAGGGAGTCGTCCTCAGGATTGATCAGCTAGCGAAACTTTCAGATTTTTTGGATTGCTGCGGAAAAATGCGGAGATACATGAAGGATAAAGAGATTTATGCTCCAAGGGTATCCTCTTATGTGGAGAGTATTAATGAATTACCCGAGCTTTCAGCTGAAATTATTCGTTGTATCCGTAATGGCCGTGTGGATGATTATGCAAGTAAGGAACTATTAAAAGTAAGAAAACAAATCACGATTCAAGAGGAACGCCTAAAAGAAAAAACATTACAGTTAATCCGTTCGAATAAGTATAAAACCTATTTGCAGGAAAATGTCATAAGTCAAAGAAATGGTAGATATGTCATTCCAATAAAGAAGGAATATCGGAACAAAATAAAAGGGACGGTGTTAGATACATCCGCATCAGGTTCAACTCTTTTTATCGAGCCAGAAGAAATTGCGATATATCAAGATCAAGTAACATGGCTCCTCGCTGATGAAGAGTCCGAGGTGGAAAAGGTTCTGAACTATCTAACAGGATTGGTAGAAGATAAGGAACAGCAAATTCGTTTAGCGATTGAAACGATGGTTCATTATGATTTTTTATTTGCTAAAGCGAAGTATAGCAGGTCAATTAATGGCAATAAGGTAGATATTAATGAAACAGGTGATTTGGAATTGAAGCAAGCGAGGCACCCCCTTTTAGGTGAAAAGGCAGTTCCATTGTCATTTTATTTGGAAAGAGAGCAGCGTGCTTTAGTAATTACCGGACCAAATACTGGCGGCAAAACGGTTACAATCAAAACCGTCGGCCTATTATCCTTAATGGTTCAATGTGGACTGCACGTCCCTGCATCAGAAGAAAGCAACTTAAGTATTTTTGAGCGGATCTTAGTGGATATTGGAGATGGTCAAAGTATAACTGAAAATTTAAGTACATTTAGTTCAAGAATTGTCAATATCATCGAAATTTTACAAGAAACGAATGATCGAACATTGGCATTATTAGATGAACTTGGTTCAGGGACTGACCCTGGAGAAGGGATGGGGCTTGCGACAGCAATCTTAGAAACTCTTTATGAAAAAGGGTCGACGATACTGGCAACGACACATTATAGTGAGATAAAAGAGTTCGCAGAAGCGCATCAAGGTTTTATCAATGGGTCCATGGAGTTCGATTTAACAACGCTAAGCCCGACATACCGCTTGACTATTGGCAGAGGAGGAGAGAGCCAAGCTTTTGCTATTGCTTTAAAGCTTGGAATTCATCCGAAAATCATCGAAAGAGCACATCACATCACTTATAAGGAAGATAAGCGATATACAACAGAAATTACTGATGCATGGAAGCTTAGGGAACTAGATAAACAGGTGATTATCAATAAATATCGACATCGAAATAATATGCTAAAAAAGGAAGTGAAGGTACCACTCTATAATCAAGGTGACAATGTAAAAATATCGCCAACAAATGAGTTTGGCATTATCTATACTGGGCCGGATCTGTACGGAAATTATATAGTACAAATAAGAGGAGAAAAGGTTTCGATCAACCATAAAAGGATCGCTCTCTATATCGCAGCAAATGAATTGTATCCTGATGATTATGATTTCGATATTATTTTTGAATCAAAGGAAAACCGTAAAAAAAGCAAACTTCTAGCAAAAGGACATGAGGAAAGTATCACGATAGATTATACAGAAAATCAAACCCTAGGTTACAAAAAACAAAACTAATCGATAAAGGATGTCTCAAACGGAGCAGTCTGATGATCGAAAAAAAGAAGAGTAAAAAACGGAACGAAACGGTTCCGCTTTTTTACTGTTTCTTTTGAAGATATCTTTCTGCAAGCAATTTTTTGACTTCATTATAACTTAAGCCGGACTGGCTGTTTAATCGTTTCACTTCCTTGATATCTGTTCCTGCCTTTGTGTATCGTTTATTATGGAAAGCCATTGTTTTTTGACCACTCCTAAGAAAAAAATTTCTGGAAATGAAAAGTTCCTTTTTGGACATACTAGGATAAAAGGAGGCGGTTCCCATTTTTTACGGAAAAAGAGCTAAAGAAGAAGAAATAGAAACCATACTTGTGGATACAGAAATCTACTCTTGTATGGATGATTCCTGTATTGGCTGGATGAGAAAGGATTTTGTCGCCGATGACTTGCTTTGTCCGATGTGCGGGAATGAAATGATACAGGAAATAAGAGAGCTTCCGAAAATCTAATAAGGATTCAGCTTCCAAAGACTGTCACAAATTGGGGACAGTCTTTTATTCTTTACTTATTAGCTCACATCACCGATTAGAGGTTTTCATTTTGCTGGCGAATTTCATCCCCGGTTATTATGGTGTTGGCTTCCTCAAGAAACTTGTGATCGTCAACGGAATTCCCTGCCACATTCTTTTTATTTGGAAAAATCGAGCCATTAGAAATTGTCATTTGATGTTCTTTTGCTGTTGGGGTTAAATACTCTTCCTTCTTAGCCATGCAAATCATCTCCTTAAATAAAGGTTTTGCTTTAAGAAAATGGATTATGCCTGCCTATTTATCTCCAAAACGGAAATATTTTGAAACAACAAAAAACTCTCCTATAAACGGAGAGTTCTTGTTAATTACTCTTCTCTTTTAGATAGACAGCGATCGCATTCCATTAAATAGCTTTCAGCTTGTTCCTCCATATTCTGACCACATTCTGGACATTCCTTTTTTGGCAGGTTGCGGAAAAATTCTACTGGACTCATTAACATCTTAAAACTCCTCCTTTATTAATACAGTTTATTAAATTTGTTATTGTTATAGTACAGTATAAACAAAAAAATCTAAATTGTGTAGACTTTTTTTAAAAATATTTGCCTTAAATTTAAAAATAAGACTTTTATCACAAAAATCTATTTAACCCTTATCCATGTTTATATATAATGATGAACGGATATAGGGTAAAAATAAATGGGAAAGCTAGAAAATTATTGCTTCCATACGCATCTACTTTACATTACAATCATAGTAGAAATTCATTGTTGAAAAAGGGGGGTGCTGGTTAATGAATGCGTTGCTTGGGACTTTTAATCCATATTTCATTATTATTGCCATCGGTTTAACCATCATGGCATCATATACAGCATTGGATATGTTTACTTTAATAAGGTCTTCTTACCATAATAAGCGGCTTCTCTTTCTTGGTGGAACATTTTCAATGGGTATTGGAATATGGGTCATGAATTTTATTGCACTTATTTCAGCAGATACAAATCGGTTTGCAAGCTATAATATTCCGCTTACGATTCTTGCAATGTTTATTGGAATTGCCTTTACCGGAATTGCTTTCCTTGCGTTTTTTGGCAAAACTATTCGATTCTATCATTTACTTGTCGGCAGCTTATTTTTAACCTTTGCTGTTATTGCGACTCAAGTGATCAGTTTATATGCCATGAATGTAAATATTAAATACAATATTGTACTGCTAATATTTTTAGGATTATTAATTTTTTGTTCATTTTTATTTTCTTTGTGGATTCTTTTTTCATCAAGCTACTCCCAAGGAAATCAGGGTTGGTTAAAACCGGTAAGTGTATTAATTATTTCAGGAACAATTGCTGAAGGTCATTTTCTTTTACAACGGGCTGAGATCATGACAAGTGAAGTGGTAAATGGCTCGAACGCAAATAGTCCATTCTTTATTTATTTGGTCTTATTTGTATCTGTTTTAATCACCGGAGGTTTGATTATTTCGAGTACTTTGAAAAGTAAACAATTAGCAGCAACGGATACAAACTTAAAGGACATTAAAGCTGCACTTGATGCTGCGGCCATTGTGGCGATTACAGATCCACATGGAACAATTGTTTATATAAATGATAAATTTGAAGAAATTTCAAAGTATAAGAAGGAAGAGATCATTGGTAAGAATCACCGAATTTTAAACTCAGATTATCATCCAAAAGATTTTTTTCAACATCTTTGGAAAACGATCCAATCAGGTCAGGTTTGGCGTGGAGAGATAAGAAATAAAGCAAAGGATGGTTCGTTTTATTGGGTTGACACTACCATTGTTCCTTTTTTGAATAATAAAGGTAAACCTGTTCAATATATCGCTATCCGCTCAGATATTTCTGATCGAAAAAGGGCAGAGGAGCACCTCAAAGAGACAATAAAAGAGAATACTGATATAAAATTTGCTTTAGATCAATCTTCCATTGTTGCCTTTACAGATTCAAAAGGAAAAATCACCAGCGTAAACGAAAAGTTTTGTGAGATATCAAAGTATAGTCGTGAAGAATTAATAGGAAAAGATCATAATATCCTTAATTCAGGTTACCACAGTAAGGAATACTTCAAAAACCTTTGGAAAACAATTGGGGAAGGTAATGTATGGAAAGGTGAAATAAGAAATAAAGCTAAGGATGGGACCTTTTATTGGGTGGATACCACGATCGTTCCTTTTATAAATGAAGCTGGAAGGCCGTACCAATATTTAGCCATTCGTAATGATATAACGGAACGGAAGAAAACAGAAGAAGTTCTTCACCGCCAAGATAAACTTGCTGCAGTGGGTCAATTGGCAGCAGGTGTCGCTCACGAAATTCGCAATCCACTAACCTCTATGAAGGGGTATACAGAATTCTTACAGTTAGATGAGAAAAATCCAGATCGGTTAGAGTTTTTGAATATTATTCTTGATGAGATTGAACGGGTAAATAACATCGTTGAGGACTTTATGGTGTTAGCTAAACCAAAGGCAGTGGAATTAGAAGAAAAGAATGTCGTTCCGGTAATTAGAGACGTCATTTCACTACTTGAATTTGAAGCGAGGAAGAGGAATGTCCACTTGTTATTTGATTGTAATCAAGAGATTATTCAAATTGATTGTGACGAGAATCGCTTAAAGCAGGTTTTTCTAAACTTTATTAAAAATGGAATCGAAGCAATGCCAAAAGGTGGAGATTTGCACGTTAAAACGTTTACTCATGATAATAATGTACAAATCTCGATTCAGGATTTTGGGGTAGGTATTCCTAAAGATAAATTGCAGAAACTTGGTGAGCCATTTTACACAACTAAGAGGAATGGTAATGGCCTAGGATTAATGGTTAGCTTTAAAATTATTGAAAGTCATCACGGTAAAGTGTTTGTTGAAAGTGAGCCAAATAAAGGAACAACCTTCAATATATTATTACCTGCAAAAATTGCGTGAAAACGAGAGATACACTCTCGTTTTTTTTTATACGGAGATAAACGGTCACTTGCGCTTTTCTTATCCAATTTCTTCTTTTTAAAAATAGACAAATTTTTTTAAAAAAAGGAGCCTACAAACGTATTAAATAGATTAATATGGTTATATAGATAGTTATGTTTTTAATGGGGAGGGAATAAAGTGGGTGAAGCAAGTTTTGTAAAAACAATCTGCGGATACTGTGGTACTGGATGCGGCTTAATCCTTGAAGTTCAGGATAATAAAATTATGAAAATCCGCGGAGATAAAGAGGCACCTGTTAATAAAGGGCAAACATGTGTAAAGGGTGCTTTTGCCTATGAATATGTCCATGCTAAAAATAGATTAACATCACCGCTTATCAAAAAAGCCGGCCAGCTTGTTGAAACAACATGGGATGAGGCCTATCAATTCATCGCTAAAAAACTATCAGAAATTAAAACTGATTGGGGCCCAAATGCGATTAGTATATTTGCTTGTGCGAGAAGCACTAACGAATCCAACTTTATTACGCAAAAATTCATGAGGACAGTAATTCAAAGTAACAATATTGATGGTTGTAACCGTACATGACACGCTCCTAGCGTTGCCGGTCTGGCAACTGTTTTTGGAAGTGGTTTCCCGACGAATACTCTTGAAGATTTTGAAAAGGCAGAAGTATTGCTGTTGATGGGGTCAAACACGACTGAAGCCCATCCAATTATTGCGAATCGAATGAAAAAGGCGGTAAAATCAGGTCTAAAGATTATTGTAATTGATCCAAGAAAAATTGATATGGTAAAAGTAGCTCATCGTCATCTACAAATCAATGTTGGTTCAGATATCGCCCTTATTAATGCACTCCTTCACGTTATTATAAAGGAAGGTCTTTATAATCCTGTGTTTGTAGAGCAGTTTACAATTGATTTTGATCGGTTGCAAAAACAGGTTGAGCCATATACACCTGAGTATGCAGCTGTGATCACAGGTCTAAGTGAGGAAGATATTGTGGCAACCGCACGGGAATATGCTTCATCAAGCGGTTCGATGATTGCCTACACACTCGGGATTACCGAGCATCATTGCGGTGTAAACAATGTATTTGATATTGCAAATTTAGCCTTATTAACTGGGAACATAGGAAAACAAGGTACAGGCATAATGCCATTAAGAGGGCAAAATAATGTCCAAGGTGCAGGTGATATGGGATGCTTGCCAAACCAATTGGCTGGAGCGATGAACTTAGCAAATGAGGAGTTTCGAGTCCGATATGAAAAGGAATGGAATGTAAAATTAAATCCGCAAGCTGGAGATACACAAACACGTACCTTTGATCGTTTAGAAATGGGAGAGTTAAAGGCTCTTTATGTTATTGGTGAAAATCCACTCCTTGCTGATGTTCATATGAATCATACGAAAAAATTGTTTGAAAAGCTTGATTTATTAATTGTCCAAGACATATTCCTAACGGAAACGGCGAAAATGGCAGATGTTGTATTGCCTGCTCGTTCTTGGGGAGAGGTCGATGGAACCTATACGAATACAGACCGAAGAATTCAACGCGTTCGTAAGGCAGTCGATGCACACCCAAATGTGAAGGAAGACTGGGAAATTCTTTGCGAGCTTTCTACTATTATGGGATATCCGATGCACTATCAAAATAGTGAGGAAATTTGGGATGAAGTGAGGAAGCTTGCATGGGAGATGTACGGCGGCATATCCTACGAGAGGCTTGAAAACGAGTACAGCATTCATTACCCATGTCCAGATGAAAACCATCCAGGAACATTAATAATGCATGAGCGGTTTCATTCTCCCCAGCCGATTGTTAAAAAGTCACCATTTGTCCCAGTGGACTATACGGAACCATTAGAATTGCCCGACGCGGAATATCGATTTACGTTAACAACAGGAAGGCGTTATGAGTCTTATAATACCCATACACAGACACGTCACTATGCAGCAGGAGTCAAAGTGAAACAAACAGAAGAAACGGTTGATATCCATCCAGATGATGCAGCTGCACTTGGTATTACTGACGGTGAAGTAGTACAGGTTCGTTCCAGAAGAGGGGAGCTTGAGGTAAAGGCAAAGATTACAGAACAAGTGGTTCCTGGCCTTGTATTCATGAGTTTTCACTGGAGTGAAACGCCAACCAACGTATTAACTCTAAATGAGTATGACCCTATCTCCGGAACTGCTGAATATAAAGCATGTGCGGTTGCAATCTCGAAGGTTTAAAAAAATTATTTTTAAAGAATAGTGCAGAAAAAAATGCTGCACTATTTTTTTCTTTCATTAAAATATTGATGAATTGAGGATGAAAAATCTTGCTTAGGATTATGAATTTCCAGTTATCTAGAAATATTATTGTAATATAATTGCCATGCTTGTAAACGAATTAAAATCCCCTTGTTCTTTGTATAAGAAATATCCATGTTATGATGGGTTCTGTTAGCCACGAAAGAACATGGGAGGAAAGAAAATGATTAAAAAAATAAAAGCATTTATTGCAGTAGCTGCACTCTCAGGAACTGTAGGTGCTAATGTACAAGCGGCAGAAGTAACCGTGAAAAAAGGGGACACCCTATGGGAACTTTCACAGTTACATAATACATCTGTAGAAAATATTGAAAAGTGGAATCAGCTTTCTACTGACCTTATTCATCCGGGAGATGTATTAACAATTGCAACTGAAAAACAATACACAGTTCAACAAGATGATACCTTATGGGATGTTGCATTAAAATATCAAGTATCAGTAAATCAAATAAAAGAATGGAACAACTTAAATACAGACCTAATTCATCCAGGGTTAAATCTCATCATTTATGATGAATTAAATGATAATGTTAAAAATGCTGATTCAGCGACACAGGTTCAAAATAATAACAATGATCAAAGCAAGAACATTCCTGTTGAACCCTCTTCAACCCTTGGAGAGAAGACAAGTGAGAACGAAAATACAACAGTAAATAAGGCTAACAACAATAATGAATCTTCAAATAGTGAAGTAGAGGGTACAAAGGAACTTACCGTCAAGGCGACAGCATATACAGCTTCATGTGAAGGCTGTTCCGGCATAACGGCTACAGGGGTTGATTTAAATGCTAACCCAAATGCAAAAGTTATCGCTGTTGATCCATCTGTTATTCCGCTTGGAAGTAAAGTATATGTCGAAGGATACGGAGTAGCTACAGCTGCTGATACTGGCGGGGCGATTAAAGGAAATCGAATTGATGTGTTTATTCCTTCAGAACAGGATGCAATTAATTGGGGTAAAAAACAAGTTAAGGTAAAAATTTTAAATGACTAATAAAAAGCACATTTCACTTCTAATTATGGAAGGAAGTGTGCTTTTTGTTTTAAGAATAAATCAAAAATTTCGACCTTGAGGATTATCCAGCTCCAGCGCCCAGCGACTAATATACTTCGCTCTCCGTCCTACTATAAGTCAACATCGAATCGCTAACGCACTTCGTGTTTCCTTTATCTCAGTTGGAGAGCTCCAGTCCTGTCATGCGCTAACCGGGCGCTTCCGCTTTTAGTGTAGATTTGCAAATTTTTCTAGATCACGATTTTCACCAATAACAACAAGGACATCGCCATAATAAATCTTCTCATCTGGTGATGGCGAGATGTTTAATTCATCTTCATGACGAATGGCTATCACGCTCAAATTAAACTTAGCCCTTAAGTCCAGCTCCCTTAGGGTTCTATCCTTCATCCGATCTGGAATTTTTACTTCTTCAATACTATAATTCTTCGAGATCTCAATGAAATTTAAAACATTTGGCGATAATAGCTGATGAGCGACGCGGATGCCCATATCCCGTTCAGGAAAAACAACCCAGTCTGCACCAACCTTTTTTAATACTTGGCCATGAAGTTTGTTTATTGCTTTGGCAATTACCTTTTTGACACCAAGCTCCTTCAAAAGTAAAACAGTCAGGATGCTTGCCTGAATATCATTACCAATTGCTACAATGACTGTATCAAAATTACGTATTCCAATCGATTTAAGTGCCTCTGCATCTGTTGAATCCGCGATTACGGAATGAGTAACGAAGGAATGTGACTCTTCAACCCTTTCCTCGTTCACATCTACTCCAAGCACTTCCTGACCAGATTCAAATAACTTATTTGCAATACTTAGCCCAAATCTTCCTAAACCAATTACTGCGTATTGATTAGCCATAATTCCTCATATCCTCCTTGATGTCGAAACTATCCAATCATGATTTTTCCCTTAGGATATCGGAATGGATCAGGTTTTCTACGCATTGCAACTGCATAAGCAATAGTTAATGGTCCGACCCTGCCTGCAAACATCGTAAAAGTGATTAAACCTTTTCCAAGGGGTGATAATTCACGAGATACGTCCATTGATAAGCCTACCGTTCCAAAAGCAGATGTTGCTTCAAATAGAAGCTTAATAAAATCTGTTCCTGGCTCAGTAATTGTTAATAACAATGTAATGGTCAAAACAAGAAACAAGGCACATAAGGTAACAGTTAAGGATTTATATATTGTTTCATAAACAACTCGCTGCCGAAAAAAAATAACATCTTCTTTACCACGGATTTGCGACCAAACTGCACCTAATAATGTAGTAAATGTAGTTGTTTTTATTCCACCTCCAGTAGAACCTGGAGATGCACCGATAAACATTAAAAATATTATTAACAATAAAGAAGACTGGGTCATTTCAGCAATATTTAATGTATTAGCTCCATCTGTTCTAGCAGCAACGGACTGAAATAGTGCTCCAAGAATTTTTCCTGAAAATGAGAGCGGCTTTAATGTATTTTCATTAGAATATTCTAATAAAAAGATTCCAATCGTACCGCCAATCAATAAAAAGGAACTTGTTATCAAAACAATTTTGGTATGCAAGGATAAGCGTTTGGAGCTGCGGTACTCAAAAAGCTCATTCATAACAATAAACCCGATACCACCGATGGTAATTAATGTACAGATGGTTAATACAACCGTTGGGTCATCCACATAACCTGTTAGGCTCTGAAAATCGCCGAAAATATCAAAGCCAGCATTGTTAAAATTAGAAATAGAATGGAAAATACCAAAATAAATTGCTTTTCCTAAAGGCATGTCAAAAGAAAAGCGAATGGACAAGATTAGCGCTCCAACAAATTCAATCACCGCTGTAAATATTAAAATTCGTCGAGCTAGACGAACTATCCCCTCCATTGAGAGGTTATTTAATGATTCTTGCAGCAGAATTCTTTCCTTTAGGGAAATTCTTTTTCCTAATAGAAAGGCAAAAAGTGTAGCAAATGTCATAAATCCAAGTCCGCCGACTTGAATCATAAACAAAATGACTAATTGGCCAAATAAGGAAAATGTTGTCCCGGTATCAACAACTACAAGCCCTGTTACACATGTGGCCGAGGTGGCGGTAAACAGTGCGTTTAAAAAACTTAAACCATTACCATTAGTTGTTGCAACTGGAAGTGTTAAGCAAAAGGCTCCTAATAAAATAATAGCTGCAAATCCTAAAACAAGAATCTTAGGAGGATCAAGAAAGTTCTTTTTTAAATGCATAATTTCCTTCCTATTCAATATTTATTTTGACAAAAAAAATCTACCATATACATAAAATGGCATCATGATAAAAATACATATACAGGAAAAATATACTACTGGATTAAATTCATGTAAATAGATTCTTTTCATTTGTGTCTTACCTCACTGCTTTAAAATAGAAAATGCTCTATAATACTTGGAGAAAAATTTTCCATGATTATAGAATTAATGTGTAACTTTATAAAGGTTGTTTTGGAAATAATAAAAGGAATGCGGGTTTACGAGGGGAATGAAAATGAATCAAGGAACAAAAAACCTTTTTATTCAAACGGGAAGTCTCGTCGCAGGATTTATGGTTTGGGTGCTTATTTCATCTCTAATGCCTTTGATTAAGGCAGAGATTACATTATCATCAACGGAAATTATCTGGGTAACGGCTGTACCTGTTATTCTTGGATCTATTCTAATGGTTCCGATTGGCTATTGGACTAACCGCTATGGTGCAAGAATTTTATTTACCATAAGCTTTATTATTTTGCTATTCCCTATTGCCATTATTAGCTATGCAAATTCTATGGTTATGTTAATCTTAGGGGGATTATTACTTGGTATCGGGGGGGCCGTTTTTTCAATTGGAGTTACATCCCTGCCAAAATATTATGTAAAAACGAAACATGGATTTATCAACGGTATTTATGGAGCTGGTACTATTGGAACAGCAATTACTTCTTTTTTTGCACCTGTCATTGCAAATGAATATGGATGGAGAAATACCGTTAAAATTTTCTTTTTCATAATGCTGGTATTTGCCATATTAAATTTCTTGTTCGGTGATAGAAACGAACGAAAGGTCCAGAATTCCTTATTAGAGCAGATTAAAGAGGTTAATAAAAATCCTAAACTTTTGTTTTTTTGTTTATTTTATTTCATTACATTTGGATCTTTTGTTGCGTTTACGATTTATTTACCTTCATTTTTAGTTAATCATTTTGAATTAGACAAGATGGATGCAGGATTACGAACAGCAGGTTTTATTGCCCTTACTACTTTTTTTAGACCTGTTGGGGGGTGGCTAGGGGATAAAATTAATCCATTTATTATCTTAATGGCTGTATTTTTTAGTTTATCCTTTGCGGGGTTCCTATTGTCCTTTACACCATCACTGCCGATTTATTTTTTCGGGTGTCTATTAGTTGCATTCTTTGCAGGGATTGGAAATGGGGTAATCTTTAAGTTGGTCCCATTATATTTTTCAAAACAAGCGGGGATTGTAAATGGTATTGTTGCAGCAATGGGTGGTTTTGGCGGTTTTTTTCCGCCAATTATCCTTACGATCCTCTTAAATTGGACTGGAGATTATGCGATTGGTTTTATGTGCTTATCCGAATTTTCACTTGCAAGTCTAGTCATCGTTGTTTGGCTTTACTATCAAGATAAACTTGATATTTCAGCAAAAATTGTAAACCATGCGGTAGACGGTATTTGTATAACGGATGTAGATGGGATCATTCAGAGCGTCAACCCGGCATTTACAAAAATTACAGGATACAGTCAAGCAGAAGTAATAGGAAAGACCCCAAGCATCCTGCAATCTGGAGAACATGACAATGAATTTTATAAAATAATGTGGGAGAGTCTGAAAACTAAAAGAATTTGGGAAGGGTATATTTGGAATAAAAGGAAAAATAATGAGATTTATAAAGAATGGTTAACCATTACGTCAATCCAAAATGACGCAGGAGAAACAAAAAATTATGTTGGAATGTTTAAAGAAGAAAATGAACATCCAAAGAAAAACTAAATTTCATTTAGTCAGATTGTCGAGAAAGGGTATTTTTCTCGGCAATTTTTTATTCTGTCAAAATCTAAATACCAAATTTATTGATTGTCCCTGCGAATGGGCCTGTTTAAAAGCCTATACACCAATAATAATATAACGAATTAACGCAGTGGATTATTGAAGTGAATGAATAAAATAAGAGGATGCCGAGAGTTATTCGACAGCCTGACGGAATTCCATTTAGAGACCTTCATCATTGAGGGTCTTTTTTGAATTTTTCTTCATGAAGTGATAAATATTACAACTTTTTGTCAAACCATTTGAGTTCACAGTTCGTTCACGATTTTTGTGACGTACGTCACAAAAATCATCTTATCATATGGTTTATAGTAACATCATCAACAACATCAATTAAGCAAAATAAAATTTTGAAACAATTATGGGGGAATTTATCATGGCCCGAATTAATTATTGGAATCCAGAAGACGAAAAGTTCTGGAATACTGAAGGAAAAAAACATGCAAGAAGAAACTTATGGATCTCCGTTCCATCTTTGATGCTCGCATTTATCGTTTGGCAGATATGGTCTGTAGTTGCTGTTAGACTTAATGATATTGGCTTCCATTTTACCGAAGAACAATTATTTACCCTTGCGGCAATCCCAGGACTAGTTGGTGCAACACTGCGCTTTGTTTATACATTTGCAGTTGGATCTATAGGCGGAAAGAACTGGACAGTTATTTCAACAGCCGTTCTTGCGATTCCTGCAATCGGTATTGGTTTTGCTGTCCAAAATCCAGAGACACCTTTTTCGATTATGCTTTTACTTGCAGCACTTTGCGGTCTTGGCGGCGGGAACTTTTCATCCTCCTCAGCCAATATAAGTTTTTTCTTTCCGAAAAAGGAAAAAGGAACTGCACTTGGAATTAATGGCGGTTTAGGAAACATGGGTGTGTCAGTTGTTCAATTCGTCACACCATTAATTATTACTTCAGGTACTTTTGCACTTATTGGCGACAAACAAGTACTAGCAAATGGCCAGGAAGTTTGGTTACAAAACGCAGCATTTATCTGGGTAATCCCAATTGTGATAATGACTTTGCTTGCCTTCTTTAAAATGGATAATGTTCCAGGAGCAAAACAATCAGTAGCAGACCAATTTGTGATTGTAAAACGGAAACACACTTGGATCATGACTGTTCTTTACGTAGCAACATTTGGATCTTTTATCGGATATTCAGCGGCATTCCCGTTATTATTAAAATCTCAATTCCCTGAACACCTCTCCCTTGCCTTTCTTGGTGCTTTAGTGGCAGCAGCTGCAAGACCAGTCGGGGGCTGGATGGCTGACAAACTTGGTGGTGCAAGAGTTACAGCATATGTATTAGTCATCATGGGAATCGGGGCAGCAGGTGTTATTTACTTCATAAATAATAAACAGTTTGCAGGATTCTTAATTGCTTTCTTGGTATTATTCTTAGCATCTGGGATTGGTTCTGGTTCAACATTCCAAATGATTCCAACAATCTTCATCCCAAAAGAAGCAGCACCAGTTATCGGATTTTCAGCGGCATTCGCTGCCTATGGCTCATTCTTTATTCCAAAGCTTTTTGGGTGGTCTGTTAATACGACTGGCACACCAGTTACAGCTTTCTACTTCTTTATCGGATTCTATGTGATCTCTTTTGGAGTCAACTGGTACTTTTATCAAAGAAAAGGTACAGGTGCAAAATCATTAGCAAAACAAGTTGGATAATATCCAAAATTATGTAAATAGGTCCTCTGGGTAAACTTTTTATTAGACTGGGCATCGTAATAAAAAGGAGTGAAAAATTATGCCAAGAGGTAAAGAATTGGAGCAGCTTCCAATGGCGAACATTGCCCCAGGTGCTGGTAAAGATGTGGGGGGTTATAAGAGAGAAGTACTTGGAAGTATGGTACGGAATAATCAGCCCGCACCTAGTGATATTGATAAAGAGAATGAAGATATGGTTTAAGGCAGGATTTCTATCCTGCCTTAAATTTTGGTAATTATAAAAATGGAAATAACTTTTTCAACGAAAAGATGGTATTAAATGATTATTCTTCTATCAGTTCAGCAATTTCAACTGTTGTTCTTTCTTCAAGTGGTCCTCGTAAATGAACCCTTGCAGTTTTCCCATCTTCATTTAATTGATCAATCCAAACAGAAGCCCCATTGTATTTTACTTCAATATCTGCTGAAGAAGACAAAATCTGTTTTAAACGGTTAACATTCATGTTTTTCACTCCTAAAAAATGGTTATTTTATTTTTGAGCTGAATTATTTTTCATACAAAATAAAGGTTGTAACCGTTTTCTTCTATAATATATAGTTATTTAACGGTTGTAAGGAAATTGAATCTGTACACCATTAATGGTTCCTGGCTCGTCTACATTTTCAAGGCTAGACAAGTAATTTGCTAACTCAATTTCCTGTTCCTTTGGAGCACCTGGCTTTAAATGCCAATTTCCAGGCTCATCAACAAAATAAGGACTTTTAGTAAACTCCGGTCTAGTTCTGGGCATAAACGATTCCTCTTTTCAATTTATTTCTTTTGTCCTTCGTGGCTATGTTTTCCAATTAATATAAAATTATTCAAAATCCATTCTGTAAAAGATAAGACTATATTCATATTGCGCTGCACATGTTTCAAGTTTATGATAGGTAGAAATGTTACCACTAATTGGATTTTATTTTTTAGTATATTTAGAAATGGCAAATAAAAAAATGAAACTTTTCTTTGGCTAAACCGTCTTATATAAATGAGGAATGAAAACAGTCATGTCCCATAAATGACTTACATACAAATAAAGGGAATGTTTCGATTATTTAAAAACAATTACAACTGTCAACAAGATCCTCGGATTTTGTCGAATCAATAAAATATTGACATAAATTATTGTTTTAAATAAACATATAATGGAAAGATTTATGTTTTTATTTTTTTTGAAAATGTGATATAGTAATTGAGGTTCGTTTACCGGAGCTTAGTTGGTAAGTGAGAGGAGAAGTTAGAAAATGAATAAAATAAGACTACCTATAAAATTCAACAATAGTCATATTACATTCTTTGTAATTGCCGTTGTAACATTCTGGATCAAAACATATGCGGCATATCAAATTGAATTTAATCTTGGAATTGATAATAATCTGCAAAGATTTTTGTTATTGATAAATCCATTGAGTTCAGCACTTTTCTTTTTTGGAATAGCACTGCTCTTTAAGAAACGTGTAAAACTTGTTATGATTATCACAAATTTCTTATTATCATTCTTATTGTACGCAAATATTGCCTATTATCGCTTTTTTAATGACTTTATAACAGTTCCTGTTATAATGCAGACAAAGACAAATGCTGGACAATTAGGTGAAAGTGCACTTTCTTTAATGTCCCCATTTGATATTTTTTATTTTACAGATTTATTTATTTTAATTGCTCTTGCGTTAACAGTTTTCAAGAATGTTACGGTACCGAATAGAAAGTCATTTAAGATTGTTCTTTTGTTTGCCATTACTACCTTTTTGTTTAACTTAGGATTAGCAGAAAAAGATCGTCCGCAATTACTTACACGTTCTTTTGACAGAAATTACTTAGTAAAATATCTAGGTACTTACAACTTTACTATTTATGATGTCGTTCAAAACGTAAAATCATCTAGTCAGCGTGCACTAGCGGATAGCAGCGATATTACCGACGTAGAGAACTATCGTAAGGCAAACTATGCGTCGCCAAATCCAGATTACTTTGGTAAAGCAAAAGGTATGAACGTAATTTATATTTCAATGGAATCATTCCAAACTTTTATGATTGATTATAAAATGCCAGATGGTCGGGAAGTTACACCATTCTTAAATTCATTGGCACATGATGGTAACACGTTTTATTTTGATAACTTTTATCATCAAACAGGACAAGGGAAAACATCTGATGCAGAATTTTTAATGGAAAATTCATTATATCCAATGTCTCAAGGTGCAGTTTTTGTTAATAAAGCACAAAATACCTATCATGCTATGCCTTCCATTCTAAAAGGCCAGGGTTACAGCTCAGCTGTATTCCATGGTAACTATAAAACGTTTTGGAATAGGAACGTCATCTATAAAGCATTTGGTTACGATCAATTTTTTGATGCAGAATACTATAACATGACAGATGAAAATACCAAAAACTATGGCATGAAAGACAAACCGTTCTTTCAAGAATCGATTCCGTTACTTGAGAGCCTAAAGCAGCCGTTCTATACAAAGTTTATTTCATTGTCAAACCATTTCCCTTTTGAAATGGATCCAGAAGATACTGATTTCCCTGCAGGTGATTATGGTGATACGGTTGTTGACCAATATTTTCAATCTGCACATTATATGGATCAGGCATTTGAACAGTTTTTTAATGATTTAAAAGCAAACGGTATGTATGATAATACAGTTATTGTTATGTACGGTGATCATTACGGTATATCTGAAAATCATAACGAAGCAATGGCAAAGGTTTTAGGGGTAGATGAAATTACTCCGTCAACTAATGCTAAATTGCAGCGTGTGCCATTGTTTATTCACGTACCTGGTGTAAAAGGTGGGGTACAGCATCAAATTGGCGGGCAAGCAGACGTTCGACCTACAGTACTGCACTTATTAGGAATAGATACAAAGGATTACATGGAATTTGGTTCTGATTTATTATCGCCACAACATCGGAATTGGGCTTTATTTAGAAATGGTGATTTTGTGTCATCTGATGTGATCCAAATAAAGGGTAAATGCTATTCTAATGATACTGGAGAATTAGTGGAGAATGCTGAAGAATGTAAGGATACTTCAGAAAAAGTAAATACTGAGCTACAGATGTCTGATGAAATAGTCTATAAAGATTTATTGCGTTTCTACAAACCTGAAGGATATACTCCAATTAATCCTAACGATTATGAATATTTAGGTCCTAAAGGAAAAGTGACAAAAACAACTGAAAATGATTAACCAAGAGAGAAGATTCATTCTTCTCTCTTTTTTTCACTCTTTATGAAGATGGAATAGCCAATTAGGACAGGTTAGAATATAATATAGTGAAACTTCAATATGAGGGAATTTAATGCTTATAAATTCTGGAAATAATATTATTGTGAAAAAGTTAGGAGGGTTGGCATGAGAGACGTTACCTTATTAAATATATTTGAACATCATATTGCACAAAAATATTTGAACCGCTCAGGACTTGCCCATGCGATTGCTGTTGCCTATCATGCCTTTCATTTAGGAAAAGAACATCAGGTAGATATTGATATTGCTGCTAAAGCAGGACTACTCCATGATATGGGTCATTATACATGGTATAAAAATGGAAAATGGGATTATGACTTGTACAAGCAGAATGATATTCACGCGATAAAAGGGGCAGAAAGGGCACATAAATTGCTGATTCGTCTTGGGGAGAACCCGATAAAGGCTAAAACCATTGCACTTGCTATTCTTTTCCATACAGATTCTTTTTTACCGTCTAATGATATTGTAAGGACACCTTTACAGCAAATTGTGAAATGGGCAGATGAAAAGGATGAAGAAGAGGGTGGGCTGCATCATTATCGAAAAATTGACTTTGAACGGGCAAGACAAAGCATAATCCGCTTAGATCAATGGATTGACCGCGAGTACGAATAATGGTAAAGGCTGTGCTTATTATTAGCACAGCCTTTCACTTTATTTTCGATTAAATCCTTCTTCCCGCAAAAATTCTTCTGCTTCTTCATAAGTATCGAAGCTTGCATCAAGGTTTAACCCAAAATATATATTCCATGCGTCGTTTTCATTTACAAGTATTAGAAGATTGTTTTCTTCGTCAACCCATCGCTCTTCATCTAATTCCCCAACAATTGCTGCCTCTGCTGCTGGTTTTTCAATAGGCGATAATGCTTGAATGGCTTCTTTTAACAGCAGAAACAGCTGATCGGCAGAAAAATTGCGGATATTGACCATTCCTTTTTCGTCCGTTTCATAATGTGCTAAATGTCCGGCGTAAACGAAGCCATTACCATTTGGGTGTAAATGATAAACAATATTTTTTTTATCTGAAATACTGTTTGGAAACTGGAAATTGACCCGTCCAAGAGAAACATTTTTTCGTTCTAATTCGGCAAAAGATCCGATAATGGCTAGTTTTTCATTAAAAGTTAGCATAGTTTCCTCCATCTATTTATGTAAATATTCTTTTATCATACAGATTTTTTACCTAAAGGTAAAATTGATAATTTTTTTGCAAAAAAGAAATTATTGAAAATTTTTGTTAATGGTGTAAAATTACACTAAAGAGGAAAAAGTAGGGTTATCTGAGGATAGTTTAAGCTTTTACTATAAGGGTATGAATAGAGGGGAGATTTAATGGATTCGAATAGCAGGGAAGAGAGAAGAAAAATTTTTAGGAAAGAGCTATTCACTTTAAAAGAAGAGGGATATTTATCTGAGAAAATCGTTGAGACAGTAGCAAATGCACATCATCAATTCCACCTGGATTTATTAAAAATAGAGGCGACTCTGCTACCAGCTGAAGCTAATGCGCCAAGTTCAAAACCAGATCCTCTAAAACCACAAAAAGTGAAAAAAACACTAACACCTGAAGAGATTCGCGAAAGGAATATTACTTGGTTATTAAATATTGGGGTCATATTTTTATTAATTGGCGGTTTGTTTGTGGCAACAAGTAATTGGGAATCAATGACAAGCTTTATGAAAAGTGGGTCTATAGCAATTGTATCACTACTATTTTATGGAATTGCTTTGTTAACAAAAAAAGTATTACATATCGCTAAAACGGCTTTTGCATTTACTGTCTTAGGAAGTTTATTTTTGCCGATATTTATCCTTTCATTAGGATGGCTTGGCCTCTTAGGAACTTATTTATCAATATTTGGTGAAGGGCGATATCTACTCGGCATGATGGGGAGCTTTCTGCCGCTAATTGTTTATCTGTTATTTGCTAAGAAGTTAGGTTCTCGACTATTTGTTTGGTTTAGTTATATTTCTCTTTCTTCAGGTGCGGCCTTTTTATTAGCAGGCACCAAACTAAAGGTTGATTACTTTTATCTTGGTATGATGGCATTTAATGCTATCCTAATTATGGTTTATCATAAGATTAAAAGCAGAGACAAATTCAAATTGTTTTCAAAAGAATTTGTCCCATACGTTCAGGTTAATCTTGTCCTCACTACCTTTTTTATGCTTTTTTTCTTTGAGAACGAGGTCATTTATAGTTTTAACCTTCTTTTGACCGCAATTATTTATTTATCGATGATGTATGTAAGCGGGAAAAAAGAATATCATTTTATTTTTAGTGTGATGGTGGTTTATGGAGCTTATCAGTTAATTGAGCATAGCTTTCTTGATTATTTTGGAGAGATTGTCTACGCATTAATAGGATTTGGAATATTATTTGTCCCAAAGGTATTAGACGATAAATTTTCATTAAATAAGGTATTTCAATATACAAGTGCTGTTATTTCAGGGTTTGTCTTTATTTATATTAGTTTAGAAGGTATTTTGCTTCGTGAAGGGAATCCATCCCTTGTATTAATGATCGCCTATTTTATCATTGCGGCCAATTTTATTTATATATCCCATAGTAGTCCGAGATGGTTATTTCCTTATTTAAGTTCATTATTTCTCGCATCCGGCATTTATGAAACCATTGCATTAATATTCCATCCTTTTACAGTGATAAATTTTTCGCTTATGTTATCCTTTACAGGGTTTATCTTGTTTAACTTTTTTGGTATTACCAAACTATCAAGGTATGGAAAAGTCATTCAAAATGCATCTAAGGAAATGGGATTGGCCATCATGGTACTGGCAGTGATGACGGCTATTGCCTTCCAATTGTGGTGGGAATTAGGTGTAATGCTTTTGCTTTTCGTTATTGTCTTGTTTTTCCTTCACAAGTATGAGGATAGGAGGTTTTATCAAGAATTAGCAGTCATGGCATTGCCTTCGTCACTTGGTCTTTCTGTTGTCGCTTTTGGCGAAGAAATAATTGCTCAAAATTCTGTTTATCAGCAGGAATACGGCCATGCTATTAATTTTGCTCTAGGGGCAATTGTGGTCTTATTGTCCAGATTTGGCTGGATAAAAGCTGCCAATACAAAACTAGCCAAAATTTCATTGTATACATCACAAGCACTTTATACGATTGCCATGCTCCACGCATTGCTTAACCCGATCAATCAGCTATGGGTCCAGCCGCTCGTATTGTTAGTTGGAATCGGAATGTATTACTATTTTTATAAAAAGGTTAAGGCGAAATGGATTACGTTTCCTGTCAGTATCGCGGCACTGCTGTCTTACTTTTCGATTATTCATGCGATTAATCTGCAAATATCTTTTAGTTTTACACTAAATTCGTTAATCGCTTCTACAAGTGCGGTAATTTTGCTTATTATTGCTTTTCTTTATCGAAAAAAGGATTTAGACTTATCGAATGCCTTTGCCTGGACAGCTCACATCATCCTACCACTCACACTTGCATTTACTTGGTTTGCTTTTCATACAGATGCTATCTATAGCTTCATTCTCGGTTTATTTGGATACTCAATCAGCACTAGATTAGTTGCGAAAGAATGGAAAATAAAAGTTTTTCTTTATGGAAGTTTTACATCATTGTTTTTTATTGTATCAACTGGTTTGGATAAAATCGTTGTTCAAAGTGTTGAACGATATGAATTTCCAATTACCAGCGGTCTTATCCTTATTTTTGCACATCTTGTCAGAGGAGAATTCAAAAAACGAACAGCTGTTTATTTAGTGCCATTTTCAATTGTTGGAATTGGTTGTATGATTATAACTTATCCGTATGGATGGATGCCATACCTAGTCACCTGTACCTATTCTATTGGAATCTTGTTTTATCTGCATAGGATTAAATGGGATGTATTTGGAATTATTCCATTGTTCTTAACATTTATGGCGACAGTTGAATTTTTGTTTTTAAATAAAATGACTGAACTTGAAAAACTTCTTCTTTCCGGCAGTTTAGGCATTCTGATGACGATTGTCGGTCAAATCGTTTACAAAAAGCTGTATAAACGTGGAACACGGATTCAGGAAATAATGTTAGACGGATATACAGTGGTTTCCTTTTTATACTTTTGGTTAATGTACTTTTTTACGAATCAACAACTATGGAGTCATGCTCTGCCGGGTGTTTTGATCGCGATTGCCCTCTGGCTGCAAAGAAAAAGAGTTCCGGGTAGTGTCTCTGTATTTATGCCCATCCTTGGTGGAGCCTATTTATTGCAGCCATACTATGAGATTATCGATGAGGTAAATATCCCACCACTTTGGGAGAGGGAGGTACATGTCCTTCCCTTAATCATTTTCGTTATTTTCATACGTCAAAATTTAAAAGGACGCTATGCGAATATTACAAAGGCTATACAATGGGGAGTTTTACTGATCGTTTCACTTTTATTAATTCAAGATGGTTTGGCAAGCAATACAATTTACGATGCGATTATTCTAGGGACCCTCTCACTGTTATCGATGATGGCGGGGATGTTCCTGCAAATAAAATCATACTTTTTCGTCGGATCAGGTGTTCTACTATTAAATGTTTTCCTACAAACAAAACCTTATTGGGGGAACATGCCTTGGTGGGTCTATTTATTAATTGCTGGGTTAATCTTAATCACTGTTGCAAGCTTTAATGAATGGCATAAACAGAAAATCCAAAAGGGAGAAAAAACCTTCATTTCCATCCTAAAAGAAAGAGTAATTGATAAAATTAAAAAATGGGAGTAAATATCATATTGCAAAAACCAGATTGGTGTTTACCGCCTGTTCATCTTTTTCTTGATAAATAACATAATATCTGTTAAAATAAAGTTAATTATATAATTGATGTATTTGGAGGAGCCTGTCACCAAGGGATTATTATGTCCTTTGGTTGACGGGCTTTTTTTGCATCCATTCGGAAAGAGTCTGTTATTCAAAAAAACAGACTCTTTTTAATTTTCGAAAAAAAGAAAGGTGATTTGATGGAATTAATTTTTGAGTTAGCAATTATTTTACTAGCTTCTAAAATTGCAGGAGAAATAAGTGTAAAGTTGGGGCAACCCTCGGTTCTAGGAAAACTTCTTGTCGGAATCATTTTAGGCCCAGCGGTATTGGGGCTTATTACCGAAACGAAAACTTTGGAAGAACTAAGCCAAATAGGCGTCATTTTGTTAATGTTTATTGCTGGTTTGGAAACGGATTTAGATGAATTTAAACGGTCGTGGAAAGCTTCTACATTTGTGGGACTAAGTGGTATAATCGTTCCTCTTTTTGTAGGATATCTTGCAGGAATAATGATGAATATGTCCACGTTTGAGGCTATCTTTTTAGGTCTATTGCTCTCAGCGACAAGTGTAAGCATCTCCGTTCAAGCACTAAAAGAGTTGAATAAAATGCAGTCAAAAGAAGGAACTGCGATTTTAGGCGCAGCCGTTATCGATGACGTTGTGGTCATCATTGCCTTAGCCTTTTTAATGAGCATGGCGGGGGGGGACGTCAATTTAACAATGGTTATTGTGAGCAAGGTTCTCTTTTTCGCCGGTGCTATTCTAGCAGCTTGGAAGGTCGTTCCTTGGTTGTTAAAGAAGTTTGCACCTTTAAGAGTGACAGAATCACTGCTTTCCGCGGCATTAATCATCTGCTTTCTCTTTGCTTATGTGGCCGAATTAACTGGTGTTGCCGCGATTATTGGAGCATATATTGCGGGTGTAGCAATAAGTCAAACGAAATTTAAACATGAAATATTTGAAAAGGTAGAAACAATTGGCTATTCCATTTTTGTACCTGTTTTCTTCACTACTATCGGAGTAAAAGCCAGCTTCGATGGGATTTCACAACATTTAATAGTTATAATTGGACTTAGTATACTAGCCATCTTAACAAAGTTACTTGGTGCCGGTGCCGGTGCTAAATTGGCTAAATTTTCATGGAGAAGTTCGATGGGAATTGGTGCAGCGATGGTTTCTCGTGGTGAGGTCGCGTTAATTATAGCTTCTATTGGCTTAGAAGCAAAATTAATCAGCCAAGAGCTTTTTGCGATATTAGTTATTGTTGTTCTGGTTACTACTATTGTAACACCGCCAATGATGAAATTGTTTTTTAAACAAAGCGATAAACAAAAACAAATAAAAATTACTGCCTAATATCGAAATCTCTCATATTATCGAGCCCTTTTGGGTGAAGAAAGTTTCGAAGTTGAACTTATACCAGATGGGAAAGTTTTTACTTTCCTATCGGCTAAAAAAGAAACAATCCAGTCATTTGAAGTGCTGGATTGTTTTGTATTTAAGCAGATCCAGCAAGTAATTTTTATTTTAATTTGAAAAATGACCCCCATGATTTACGAGAGAATGTCGAATTTTTTTGTAAAAGGAAAACTAACGAATATTCATGGAGGTTAGAGATGGGAAACGTTTTAATTGATATTGATAAATTACTTGAAGCCACATCAGATCTAACATCTGAGAAAAATAGTCACAAAGTGAAACAAGTTGAGATTGATCAATTACTTGAGAATACCCGTGATTGGTAAGACACATATTTTTGTTCCATCCTTCATAATTTAAAATACATACTTGAATGCCTTCTATTAGATTAGAAGGCATTTTTTTTTAGAAGTGAAGATAACATTCTCTTTTTTTCTATCTATGGTTATGCTGCTTTAAAGCAAAAAAATATTTTTTTGATTTCTATTGCTTTTAGCTTAAAAAAATACTAGAATAATTTTTAAAATATCAAATTTTTAGAAAAATTAATCATTTAAAAAGAATATAGGGGGATGTATGTAAATGAAGAAAAAAGTTCACGCACTTTCGATTGCATTAACAGGAATGCTGCTTCTTGCCGGCTGTGGCAGTAAGGAATCAGCAGGTGGTTCAGAAAAAGAAGGAGCGGATAAGGAGTTTAAGGTCGGCATTTCTCAGTATGCCCCGCATCCTTCTTTAGACGCAGCGACAGAAGGTTTTAAAAAAGCATTAAAGGATAAAGGAATTAAGGTAAAATACGATGAACAAAATGCCCAAGCGGATCAGAATAATGTGCAATCCATTGCCAAGAATTTTGTCGGCGACAAGGTAGACTTGATTTTTGCGAATGCTACGCCAAGTGCTACAGCTGCCTTAAATGCAACGAAGGATATTCCGATTGTCTTTACATCTGTAACAGACCCAGTGGTAGCTGAATTGGTTGAAGCTCTTGATAAACCAGGTAAAAATATTACCGGAACAACTGACAACCATCCGGAAGCCACCAAAACAACGATTCACTTTATCACAGATGAGGTAAAAGCAAAAAATATCGGTATCATTTATAACGCAGGTGAACAAAATTCAGTGGTACAAGTAAAAGAAGTTAAGAAGTTAGCTGAAGAAAAAGGTGCAAAGCTTGTGGAAGTATCTGTAGCCAACACATCTGAGGTTAAACAGGCAGCCGAATCATTAGTTGGTCGTGTGGATGCCATCTATATTCCAACAGATAATACTGTTGTAACTGCGCTGGAATCTGTCATTGCTGTTGCCAATAACAAAAAAATTCCTTTGTTTGTAGGTGAGCTTGATTCAATGAAAAAAGGGGCAGTGGCTGCGAGCGGATTTAGCTACTTTGACCTTGGATATCAATCTGGTTTAATGGCTGTTGACATTTTAACTGGTAAGAAAAAGCCTTCTGAAATTCCTGTTGAACTTCCTAGCAGTTTAAAACTTGTCATTAATAAGGAAGCTGCCAAAGCACAAGGCTTAGAAGTTAAAGAGGAATGGAGCAAACTTGGAGAATTCTATGACGGGAAATAAGAAATAAACTTTTTCAAGGAGGAGACCTTTAAGAAGGTTAACTCCTTGGTTCGTACATATGAATAAATATAGGCTGATTGCATGTTGATCTTAGGCCTAAGGACTTAATGAAAGGATGATCTCTATGTTTACAGCCATATTTGGATCATTTGAAGCAGGTATCATCTATGCGATTATGGCACTTGGCGTCTATCTTTCCTTTCGTATTCTGGATTTCCCAGATTTAACGGTGGATGGGAGTTTTGTAACAGGGGCAGCGATTTCAGCTGTCATGATAGCGAATGGTGTGAATCCATTTATTGCAACAATTGTGGCTCTATTTGCCGGTTTTGCTGCAGGATGTATGACTGGGCTTCTCCATACATTTGGAAAAATTAATAACTTACTTTCAGGAATCTTAATAATGATTGCTCTTTATTCTATTAATCTTAGAATTATGGGACGTCCGAATATTCCTTTATTAAATGCTGATACAACATTTACAAAAATTGGAGATTTATTCGAAAGAACTGGTATCGATACTTTTTTCAACAATATTTTATCGGCTGTTGGTTTAGGTGACAGCCTCCCTGAAACATGGGGGATTCTTATCTTTATGATCATTGTTACTTTCATCATTAAATTCCTTTCTGATTGGTTTTTACAAACGGAAATTGGTCTAGCGGTTAGGGCGACAGGTGACAATAAACGAATGATTCGCAGCCTATCTGCCAATACGAATCTTCTAGTAGTTCTTGGACTTGGTTTATCAAATGCGCTGGTCGCTTTCTCGGGTGCACTGATTGCTCAGCAAGGCGGTTTTGCAGATGTTGGTATGGGAATCGGGATGATTGTTATCGGCTTAGCTTCTGTCATCATTGGCGAATCGCTATTCGGGACAAAAACGATTGCAAGGACGACACTTGCAGTAATCGGCGGTTCCATTATTTACCGTATCGTTGTAACGTTAGCTTTGAGAGTTAAATTCCTTGAACCAGGTGATATGAAGCTCATTACCGCACTGATTGTTATTATCGCTTTAACAACTCCAAAAATTATTGAAAGTTCAAAGGAGAAAAAGCGAAGAGCCGACAGAAAAGTAGAAAGAATGAATATCATTCAAGCTTCTTCAGGAGCAAAGGGGGAGCAACATGCTGCACTTAAATCAGATTCATAAAATTTTTAATGAGGGGACACCTGATGAAAAAATCGCTATCGATCATGTGAACCTAACCCTAGAACCTGGAGATTTCGTGACAGTTATTGGCAGTAATGGCGCAGGGAAATCAACCTTAATGAATATCATTTCCGGCGTTTTAACGCCAGATGTAGGGGAAGTTCATATCGGCAGGAAAAATGTCACAAATATGTCTGAGTTTAACCGTTCAAAAATGATTGGACGTGTCTTTCAGGATCCAATGGCAGGTACTGCTCCAAGTATGACGATTGAAGAGAATCTCGCGATGGCCTATTCACGAAACAAAACGAGAACACTGAGAAGAGGTGTAACGAAAAAACGGCGGGATTATTTTCGTGAAGTACTCGAATCATTAAACCTAGGTTTGGAAAACCGTCTAAATGCCAAGGTCGGCTTGCTTTCAGGCGGGGAACGACAAGCTCTCTCCCTGTTAATGGCTACCTTCACGGAGCCATCTATCCTGCTTCTCGATGAGCATACTGCTGCACTGGATCCCTCGAGGGCAGAATTGATCACGAACTTGACAAAAGAAATTGTTGACAAATACAACCTTACTACGCTAATGGTTACACATAATATGCAACAAGCTATTGACCTCGGAAATCGATTAATTATGATGGATAAGGGACAGATTATTTTAGAGGTTAACAAGGAGAATAAGCAAAAACTAACGATTGAAGGACTATTAAGTGAATTCAAAAGAATCCGCGGTGTTCAAATGGCAAATGATCGAGCAGTGCTTTCGTAAAAAAATTTTTGACAATTTTAGACACTCTTTAATTATCAAAAAAATATTTCCAACGTATTTATAATGGGAACATACCTTTTTTAGGCGTGTTTCTCTTTTTTTTTGGGAAATATAAAAAGTTTGACCTCAAAGTCTTTAATACCTAAAAGCGGTATTGCTTTACATCCTGCTCTTGAGTGGACAACAATCCTTCATTTAAAATTAATTCTGAATATTATTACTTTATCTTAAATGGAGGTTTCTAGATGAAAGAAAAAAGAGTAAGTGCTGACCAACTTGTAGATGACTTTTTTCCAGTACGAGATGTTGATTATATTGAGATTTACACAGGAAACGCTAAGCAAGCCTGTCACTTTTTTTGCACAGCATACGGTTTTAAGCCTGTTGCCTATTCCGGACTAGAAACCGGAAATCGTGAGAGCGCTTCCTATTGCTTGCAGCAGCGAAATATTCGCCTCGTTATTACAGGCTCTTATATCGAAGACAGCAGGATTGCCCAGTTTGTTAAGAAACACGGTGACGGTGTGAGGGACGTAGCGCTATTGGTCGATGATGTGGAGAAAGCGTTTGAAGAAGCGGTAAACAGGGGAGCGATTGCCCATGCTGCACCATTTGAAATAAAGGATGCTAATGGTGTTGTTAAGAAAGCCGTTCTTGGTACATATGGTGACACCATCCATACGTTAATTGAACGGAAACATTACCAGGGTCCATTTTTGCCTGGATATGAACCATACACTGCAGAACTGCCAATTGAGGATGCCGGCTTAATTGGGATTGACCATGTGGTGGGTAATGTGGAGAGGATGGAGGAGTGGGTAGAATATTACTCAAAGGTAATGGGCTTTAAAGAGATGAAGCATTTCTCTGATAAGGACATTACCACTGAATACTCTGCCCTCATGTCAAAGGTCATGCATAACGGCGGCCGGATTAAGTTCCCTATTAATGAACCAGCAGAAGGAAAACGAAAGTCACAAATTCAGGAGTATCTGGAATTCTACAATGGCCCAGGGGTACAGCATTTGGCCATTCTAACGGAAGATATTGTTTCAACGGTAACCACTTTGAAAAAGAATGGGGTAGAATTCCTCAAAACTCCAACCACTTATTATGAAACGTTAGGAGAGCGTATCGGTAAAATTGATGAAGAAATTGAAAAGCTTCGCGAACTGAATATTTTGGTTGACCGAGATGATGAAGGTTATTTACTACAAATTTTCACAAAACCGATTGTTGACCGACCAACATTATTCATTGAAATTATTCAACGTAAAGGTGCACGAGGTTTTGGTGAAGGGAACTTTAAGGCTCTTTTTGAATCAATTGAAAGAGAACAAGAGAGACGCGGTAATCTATAAAAAATAGATAAAAATGGACAGTATACTAAAGGTGCTTACTCGGAATAGGGAGAATACGTTTCTCCCTTTTTTCAAGGAAATAACTTCTTGAAAGTGTGGTGGAAACAAAATTGGAAATCACTCCGGCGTCACTTGAATGGAGAGACGCATATAAACTACTAGTTGGGTCAATATTACCACGTCCAATTGCATTTGTGTCGTCAATGGATGAACATGGAACAGCCAATGCAGCACCATTTAGTTTCTTTACAGCAATTTGTGCGGACCCCATGCTTATTTGCTTTTCACCAATGCGAAGAGGGACTGACGGTGCTAAGAAAGATACACTTATCAATATAGAAAGTACGGGTCAATTTGTGATTAATATTGTCAGTGAGAGTATTGCGGAACAAATGAATGATTGTGCCATCGAATTTGCTCCTGAAATCGATGAAATGGAAGAATTAGGTCTAACAAAAGAAGCGAGTGTAAAGGTACGGGTGCCGCGGATTAAGGAATCACTCGTCCATTTAGAATGTGAATGCTATCAGGTGCAGCATTTTGGCGACAAACCAGGAGCCGGCAGCTTGGTTATTGGAAAAGTGGTTCATGTACATGTAAACGACGAACTTTTTGATAATGGAAGAATTGATACATCGAAATTACATCCGATTGGAAGAATGGCTGGTAACATCTTTACTGATCCATTGGCCAGAACGTTTGAAATGGTAAGAAAAACCGAAAAAAGGTGAGTTCCATGAAATTTGTAACCTTTGAAAAAAAAGATGGCTCCACCAGTGCAGGATGGTTAATAGACGATGAGCATGTCATCGATATGTATGAAGCATCCGGTGGGATCCTGCCAAATAATCTACTAAATTTTCTCGATCAATCAGAAGAAAATATGAAGAAAGCGGCTAGTCTTTTTCCTTTATCAAAAGAACAAGGTTGGGTTTACCGTTTAAGTGAACTGCATTTAAAAGCACCGCTTCCAATTCCAAGAAGCTTGAGGGACTTTTATGCATTTGAACAGCATGTAAAGACCGCAAGAGAGAACCGTGGTCTTAAAATGATTCCAGAATGGTACGAATTCCCTGTTTTTTATTTTTCCAATCATCTCGCAATTAAGGGACCAGGAGAAGACATTGTTAGGCCCAAGGAGTGTGAGTGGCTTGATTATGAACTTGAAATCGCCTGTATCATTGGTAAAGAAGGCAAGAATATCCCTATGGATGAGGCAGATGAATATATATTTGGCTATTGCATTTTAAACGATTGGAGTGCAAGAGACCTGCAAAGGAGAGAGATGAAGGTTGGTCTAGGTCCAGCAAAGGGGAAGGATTTTTCAACATCCATTGGCCCGTGGATTGTCACCAAAGATGAGCTGGATTCATTAAAAGAAGGAAAGGGCTTTAATCTTTCAATGAAAGCACGTGTGAATGGGAAGCTGCTTTCAGAAGGGAATGTGAAGGACATTTATTATTCCTTTAGTGAAATGATTGCAAGGGCATCCCAGGGCGTCACTCTTTATCCAGGTGAAATCATTGGCTCAGGAACAGTCGGAACAGGATGTATCCTCGAACTGGGGGAGGAGATCCATCGCTGGCTCGAACTTGGTGATCAGGTAGAATTAGAGATTGATCATTTAGGTGTATTGAATAATACTATTATCGATGATAAAGAGGTGAAGTGATGTATTATCTTGAAAAGGGAGAGGTTCCTCATAAACGACATACAATGTTTAAAAAAGACGATGGCAGTCTTTATAGAGAGCAGGTTATGGGGACACGTGGATTTTCGGGAACACAATCGATTTTGTACCATCATTATATGCCAACAGAGGTACTGAAATCAGAATTGGTTGGCACTTACTTGCCGGAATATGAAGAGCGAAAGTCGTTAAAGCACCGGCACTTTTTTACAAGCCAGGTTGATTTGCAGGGCGATGCACTTGAAGCTCGACATTATTTATTAGGGAACCAGGATTTACTAATTGGAACAGCGAATGTGACGGCACCGATGCAAAGTTTTTACCGGAATGGTGATGGGGATGAAATGCTTTATATTCATCACGGCACCGGTACGCTCGAGACGATGTTCGGAACGATTTCCTATCGTCCAGGCGATTACTTGATCATCCCAATAGGAACGATTTTTCGGGTAATTCCTAATGAAAACGAAACGACGAAAATACTTTTTGTTGAAGCCTTCAGTCAAATCACGACCCCAAGACGCTACCGCAATGAGTATGGCCAGCTTTTAGAGCACAGTCCGTTTTGTGAACGAGATATTCGTGGTCCGGAAGCCCTGGTGACTTTTGATGAAAAAGGGGAGTTTGAGGTATTAACGAAATCGAGGGGTATGATTTCCTCTCATATTCTAGGTCACCATCCATTTGATGTGGTTGGCTGGGATGGTTATTTATATCCATGGGTTTTTAATATCGAGGATTTTGAACCGATTACCGGAAGGGTGCATCAGCCGCCACCAGTCCATCAAACCTTTGAAGGAAACAATTTTGTTGTTTGTTCATTCGTACCAAGACTATACGATTATCACCCCGAATCGATACCGGCGCCATATTATCATAGCAATGTAAATAGTGATGAACTCCTATATTATGTAGAAGGCAATTTCATGAGCCGTAAAGGGGTACAGGAGGGGTCGATTACGCTTCATCCAAGCGGCATACCGCACGGACCTCATCCAGGGAAAACAGAAGCAAGTATTGGTAAAAGAGAGACACTAGAGCGTGCCGTTATGATTGACACCTTTCACCCGCTAAATATTGTAAAGTCAGCACATAATATAGAAGATCCTAGTTATATGTATTCTTGGTATGAGAAGAAGGAATAAAGAATACTTTAAGAACAATCCAACTTATTTTGGTTGGATTGTTTTTTTTAATCGTTACATAAAAAGTGGTATTCTAGTGTTAAACAATCTTATTGAAACGAATTGAGGTGAAATCATGAAGCTGGAAAAGGTTATGACAAAATTAAAACATCATACACCCAAGATACTGGGAAGTGAAAGGTTTTCAAAATATGCTGTCATGCTTCCACTCCTTCGAAAAGAGGACGGGATACATGTGTTGTTTGAGGTCCGTTCGCTTGAATTAAGGAGACAACCAGGAGAAATTTGCTTTCCAGGGGGAAGAATTGAGTCACAGGATTTGGATGAAAAGGATGCTGCCATCCGTGAAACAGTTGAAGAATTAGGGATAAACAAAGAAGATATCTCCGGAGTTTACCCACTAGATTATATGATTTCACCCTTTGGTATGATTCTTTTCCCTTATGTGGGATATATTAATAGGCCTGATGCGATTAGGCCAAATTCTGGAGAAGTGGGGGAGATTTTTACGGTTCCGCTGACTTTTTTTATTGAAAATAGTCATGAAATCTATCGTGTTCACTACAAAGCAGAGCCGGAGGAAGGTTTTCCGTATGATTTAATCCCTGGGGGTGAAAATTACAAGTGGCAGGCAAAAGGAATGGAGGAATATTTTTACCGCTATAGGGGTCGGGTAATCTGGGGATTAACCGCAAGAGTTCTTGCCCATTTTATTGAAATCATTCGGTGAATTAATTAAAGATCACCTTTTGAAATTGAGCAGAGTTCTTGGTTTTTAACTGAATATTTTATATAGTAACTATATTACTAAAAAAACATCTAGGATAAGGAGTATTTATCAATGAAAATAGTTGCTATAGTAGGAAGTAATCGGAAGCAGTCTATTAATAAAAAACTTGTTGTCTTTATGAAAGAACGGTACCAGGAAAAAGTTGATATTGAAATCTTACCAATTGAAGACCTTCCTATGTACAACCAAGATGATGAATTATCACCGCTGCAAGTTGTTACCGAAATAAAAAAAATCGTTGCTACCAGTGATGGAGTCTTAATTGCTACTCCAGAATACAATCATTCGATTCCTGCTTTTTTAAAAAATGCCCTTGATTGGTTTTCGCGTGTGGATAAAGTCATGGCCAAGAAACCAGTAATGATTGTTGGTGCCACCCCAGGCGTTCTAGGGACAGTTCGAGCACAGGTTAATCTAAGACAAATATTGGCCGCTATGGGTGCTTACACGCTCCCTGGCAATGAAGTATTTATCAATGCTGTAAATGAAAAAATAGATGAAGCAGGGCAGTTAAAACATGAGCCAACGATAGGATTTTTAGATACGGTGATGAATAACTTTATTAATTGGATTGAAAAAACGAAACAATTCTAAAGGTACTTCAGTAAAACAGTGAATTTCGGGATGAAATCTCACTGTTTTTTTATTTTCTCTAATGATTTGTCCTTCTAAAAAGCACAAATGTACACTCTGTGCGGAAAAAATTCTTGAATATTTTCGAAATTGTAATAGAATTAGGATTATATTTTTTATAGAGTAGGGGATGTAATGATGAAGGTTGTAAAGTTTGGCGGATCCTCTTTAGCATCCGGAATACAGCTTGAGAAGGTATTTCAGATAGTACTATCTGATCCTAAACGAAAAGTTGTCGTCGTTTCAGCTCCGGGAAAGAGGTTTGCAGAGGATACCAAGGTGACAGATTTATTGATTGCATGTGCGGAACAATGTTTACAAAATCAATTTCCGAAGGAAAAGCTAGAAGCGGTCATTGAAAGATATTCAATGATTGCGGAGGAATGTCATCTTCCCGATTGGGTAATAAAGGAAATTAATGATGACTTAGTAAAAAGGTTTGAAAGTGATCAAAGTAACCCAGATCGGTTTATTGATTTGATCAAAGCAAGTGGTGAAGATAATAATGCAAAATTGGTCGCTGCTTATTTTCGAGAGCGGGGAGTTGAGGCTACATATGTTGACCCTAAAGAGGCTGGGCTTCGAGTAAGTAATGAGCCGGGAAATGCACAGCCATTACCGGAATCCTATGAAAGATTATTCTCATTGCGTGAGCGCCCAGGGATTTTAATTTTTCCAGGATTCTTTGGCTATAGTGAACAGGATGAGGTGGTTACTTTTTCTCGCAGTGGTTCCGATATTACGGGTTCTATTCTAGCCAATGCGCTAAAAGCGGACATTTATGAAAATTTTACGGATGTGGATGCTGTTTATTCCGTCAATCCTTTTATCGTAAAAAGCCCAAAGGAAATTAAGGTATTGACCTATCGTGAAATGCGTGAGCTTTCTTACGCAGGATTTACCGTGTTACATGACGAAGCACTTTTACCAGCATTCAGAGCAGGAATCCCTGTCCAAATTAAAAATACCAACAACCCTGCAGCACCGGGAACAAAGATTGTGAATGGACGCGATAACACGAACGGTCCTGTGATAGGTATTGCCAGTGATCAAGGGTTTTGTAGTATTTATGTAAGTAAATACTTAATGAATAGAGAAGTTGGCTTTGGACGCAAGCTATTAGGTATTTTAGAAGATTTTAGCCTTTCATATGAACATACCCCATCGGGAATTGACGATGTGTCCGTTATTTTAAGAGAAAACCAGTTGAATGAGAGAATAGAAGCTGAAATCATTCAGCGGATTATGACAGAATTACATGCCGATGAAGTGAAAATCGAGCATAGCCTTGCGCTAATTATGGTGGTCGGGGAAGGAATGCGCCATAATGTTGGTACGATGGCAAGAGCCTCTAAGGCATTAGCGAGGGCAAGTGTTAATATTGAAATGATCAACCAAGGCTCCTCCGAGGTCAGTATGATGTTTGGGGTAAAAGAAGTGGATGAAAAAAGAGCAGTTCAAGCGCTTTATGAGGAGTTCTTTGTTGCTGTATCAGTAATATAGGCATTTAAAAGAGGTACGTCAACTATGGCGTACCTAATGATTGGAAACTTTTTTTAACTTTATCTTCGTTCGAATTCCAGCCCAAATGGCTATCACAAGCCCGCCGACAGTATCGGCAACTAAATCGGTCATTGTGTCTTTGTTACCGCCGCCCTGGAGGGTCATGTTGAAAAATTGGTCACAGCTAAATTCATAAATCTCCCAAAGAACCCCCCCAAGTGCTGCAAATGAAAGGGTAAACAAGAAAACAAACCATGGTGAGATTTCATCCCCTGCATTTCTGTGAATCAATCTTTCATATAAGGCAATGCCTGAAAAAGCAAGGATTGCCCCGCTGATAAAATGCATAAAAGTGTCCCACCAGCCAAGTTTATACCAGCCTAAAATCGAGCCGAGAAATTGTGAACCAACTAAGAAAATTAAATAAGAAATGACAATAGGTAAATTAAATTGCAGCTTAGTAAAAAGTGCTAATAGAAGGGGAATTGCACCACAAGCAACCCCGCCAATGGAAATGGTTGCCTTAAAGGATGCACCATTTTTATAGAAATAGATTGCTAAAACCGCCATAAAAATTACATATAATGTACTAAATATAATAACAAGCTTTCGATTCATACTTGCCACCTCTCCTTATACTTTTTGTTTTCTAATCATGGAATAAATAGAGATAATGAGACCACCGGCAACACCACAAAGTAAATCATACATTGTATCTTTATTACCTCCTCTTTGCATCGTCTTTGTAACTGTCAAATCGCCGATAAATTCATAAGCTTCCCATATAACACTGGCAAAAACGGAAAGAGAGAGAACGAAAAGAAAAAGGATCCAAGCTGAGACATCGTTACGGACTTTTTCAGGGATAAAATGTTTATAAAGGCTTATGGCAACAGAACCAACAAATAACCCCTTATAAAAGTGAAGGGTAGAATCCCACCACTTGTAATGCAGATAGAAGCTTGAGATTGAACCTAAAAATAACGAACAAAATAAAAATAGAAAATAATTGATAATTATAGGAATGTTAAAGGGATTATGTTTCATCCGTAATAACAAAAGCGGTAAAGCACTAGCAAAGATGCCGCCTAGAGCTACCTGCCATCTAGTTGAATCACCTTTAATTAGATAAAAAATAAACAATGCTGCCATAAAAATAATAAACAGCACACTTAAAATAATTATAATCTTTCGTTTCACTTTTATCACCTCATGTCGAATGACTCCTTACAATTATGTCCAAAACTGGACAAATATAATGGTGTTATATGTTGCACTCGCAAACTGGTACTAAAAACGGTATAGTGGAATGGTATCAAACATTCATTTTTAATGAGAGAATCTTGGTGGAGGGTTCCAATGCTGAAGACACAAATACCAACTTATGAGCGAATTGCCATAGATTTGGCAAATAGAATATACGATGGAAAGTTTAAAGTAGGAGAAAAGATTCATGGCAGATCAACTTTGGCCAGTGAATATAAGGTTTCCCCTGAAACTGTACGAAGAGCAATAAAGATTTTAGAAGATGTGGAGATTGTTCAATCCACGAAGGGCAGTGGGATTGTGATATCTTCACGAGAGAACGCCTATAAATATATTCACCGTTTTTCCAACCTTGAGAGTATTAAGGATCTTGAAAAGCAAATGAACTCGCTCATTTCAGCAAGAGACAAGCTCGATGAAGAGCTTTTTGAAACGCTAAGAAAAATTATGGACTACTCAGGAAAACTTCGTCATACGAATCCGTTAGCGCCGATTGAGGTGGAAATATTTCCTGGCTGCATACATATTGGAAAAACCATTTCAGAAACGAAGTTCTGGCAAAATACCGGAGGAACCGTAATCGGCATGAAGCGAAAGGGGGAAATAATTATCTCACCAGGGCCATATGCATCAATTCTTGAAGGGGATGTATTGTTGATTATCGGTGATGATAAAACCTATGACAGAGTTCTACACTTTTTGGAGGATTAGGATACAAAAACCCCTGTTTCATTTGAAACAGGGGTTTTTGCTGTATATGATAACTTGGTTTAATCCAATAACCCTTCGTTTTCTAAAAATTCCTTTGCAACCTTTGCAGGTGACTGCTTGAGGCTGTCGACTTTATAGTTTAGCTCACGCATTTTTTCATCGGAAAGCTTACCTGATAGGGTATTAATCGCATTTTTTAGTTCCGGATGATCCTTTAATGTTTCCTCTTTAATAATTGGAACAGCATAATAGGGCGGGAAAAAGTCTTTATCATCCTTTAGTACCTTCAATTGAAATTCTTCAAGTAACCCATCGGTAGAAAAAGCATCAATGACGTCACTCTTATGATTGTCAATCGCCGTATACCTTAAGCCGCCATCAACAGCTTTAACATCTTTAAATTCGATATTATAGGTTTTTGAAAGTCCGATTAATCCATCTTCTCGATTAGGAAATTCGATTGTGGGACCCATAATTAAATTTCCACTTACTTTAGCTAAATCAGAAATTGTATTCAAACCGTATTCATTTGCCGTGTCTTGTCTTACTGCCAAGGCATAGGTGTTATTAAATCCAAGTGGTTTTAATAATTCAATATTATATTTTTGCTTAAATTCCTTTTTAACATAATCATAAACTTTATTCGGATCACTTTCCGGGGGGTGTTTTAAAATATTTATTAAACCTGTCCCCGTATACTCTACATATAAATCAATGTCTCCATTCTTAATGGCACTAAAAGCAACTTGAGTACCACCAAGATTAAGCTTTCTTTCTACTTGTATATCAGTTTTGTTTTCTATTAAATCTGCAAGCATATTCCCTAATATCATTGATTCACTGAAATTCTTTGATCCAATGACAATTTTATCGTCTGCATTGGCTGTTGAATAAACCTTGAAAGCTCCTGCAGAAATTAATATGATCGAGGCCAGGCCAATCAGCCATCTTTTTACCTTTTTTCCTGACTTAGATGAAGCTTTTTGTTTGCTTGTATAGGAGAGTGATGTTTCGAGTTTCCCAACGAGAAAATCAATGAGAAGAGCTAAGATACAAGCTGGAATTGCCCCAGCCAAAATCATAGAGTTATCGACTGTTTGCACACCTGAGAATACGAGATAGCCAAGTCCGCCTGCACCTACAAAAGCTGCGATTGTCATCAAACCAACAGCTGTAACAGCTGAAATTCTGATACCCGCCATAATCATCGGGAAGGCTAATGGGAGTTGAACCTTTCTCATTGTTTGACTCTTGGTCAGACCGATGCCTTTGGCGGCTTCCAGAATGTCTGCGTCAATATTCATCAAGCCGGTATAAGTGTTCTTCACGATTGGAAGCAGGGAATAAAGAACGACCATCACTATCGCTGGAGCACTTCCAATTCCGATGAAAGGTATTAAGAATCCAAGTAAAGCTAAGCTTGGAACGGCTTGAATAACGTTCGTTGTTCCGATAATTGGTTTTGAAAGCTTTGGTTCGTTTGAAATTAAAATGCCTAACGGGATCCCGATTACAATCGCAATGAATACAGAAATGATACTTAAATATAGATGTTCTCCTAATAAACTAAATATTTGTTGGTAATTTGATGTTAGATAATTCCAAAAATCACTCATTAAAACGCCACCTCCAAATCTATTAGTTGGCTGCTTAATGCTGATAAAATACTACTTCGTGTTATTAATCCTGTCAGTTGTTTAGCACTGTTTACAACAGGCAGATAACCGATTTTATGCTCATTCATGATTGCTAAAACAGAGATCAAATTGGCATCCTGTGAAACTGAAAGAACATTTTGCTCCATAATCATTTCAATTGGGGTATTACGATTAAGCAGTTGAATGCTTTTTAACGTTACAAGGCCTTTAAGGACATTGTGTTTATCCGTAACCATTAAACTGTCAACTTTATTATCCTTCATAATCTCAATCGCCTGAAGAACGTTTCGCATTGCGGTAATCTTTACAGGTTGAGGAATCATAATATCTTCAGCCAGTAATAATTCAGGGTTGTTCCAAACCCTTCTTTTTCCAATAAACCCTTCGACAAAGTCATTGGCCGGATTTTTAAGAATATTTTCCGGTGTGTCGTATTGGAGAATATCACCGTCTTTTAAAATACAAATCTTGTCTGCTATTTTAATAGCTTCGTCCATGTCATGGGTGACAAAAACAATCGTCTTATTTAATTCCTTTTGCATTTGGAATAATTCATCTTGAAGAGAGCCTCTTGTAACAGGGTCAAGTGCACTGAAGGGTTCATCCATTAAGATTATATCGGAGTTCGTGGAAAAGGCTCTCGCTACCCCTACCCTTTGTTGCTGTCCGCCACTTAATTCCTTAGGAAATCGGTTTAAGTATTCCGTAGGGTCTAATCCTACCATTTCAAGCAATTCTTTTGTTTTTTTCTCGATTGAGTCTGGGTCCTCACCCTTAAGCTTTGGAATTAACTCTAAGTTTTCTTTAATGGACATATGTGGGAACAATCCAGTGTTTTGAATAACGTAGCCGATATTTCTGCGCAGTTCAATCGGATTCATCGTAGAGATATCCGTCCCATTAACAAAAATTTTCCCCGAAGTTGGTTGAACTAGTTTATTAATCATTTTGAGTAATGTAGTTTTTCCGCAACCACTTGGCCCGATAAAAACAACTAATTGACCAGCTTCAATCTTTAATGATAAGGGATTTATGATGGTCTTTGTTCGATACTTTTTAACAACACTTTTAAATTCTATCAATGTCATTCCCCCTTAATAATTTTGTACCTTCAAATAGTAACAACTTAATAGTAACATATAAGTTGTTGGTTTGTCGAATTGGTTCCAAATTAGACGATGAACAATCTTTCCAAATCCATCTATTTTAAGTACAATGAAATGAGAAAACAGTAAGAAGGTGTTTGAATGAAAACAATTTTAATCGCCGATGATGATGATTATATCCGCAGTTTAGTGAAAGATATATTGATGAGAGAAGGCTATAAGGTCCTTGTAGCTGAAAATGGGGCGGCAGCACTAGAGACATTAAAAACGGAGCTTTGTGATTTAGCGGTTGTGGATATCATGATGCCTGTCATGGATGGCTATGAGTTAACATCAGAAATTCGCAAAATATATGATCTGCCGATTATTTTATTAACGGCTAAAAGTCAGATAGAAGATAAAGAAAAGGGATTCGAATCAGGGACGGATGACTATTTAATAAAACCTTTTGAGCCTAAAGAATTAATTTTTCGCGTTAATGCATTATTAAGGAGATATGGTAATGCCAGTGAAACCAATATTAATTTAGGATCCTTATACATAAACAAAAAAGGCTATGAGGTGAAAATTAACCACAAAATCTTCATGTTGCCCTTAAAAGAATTTGAACTTTTAACCTTTCTGGCAACACATCCAAACCAGGTTTTTAGTCGTGGTCACCTCATTGAGAAAATATGGGGTCTTGATTTTGAAGGTGATGAAAGAACGGTGGATGTTCATATTAAACGATTGCGCGAACGATTTGCAAGCATTGAAAAGGACTTTGTCATCAAAACAATTAGAGGGGTTGGCTATTCCTTGGAGGTTTTATAAAAATGAAAATGAAGTCTTTATATAGTAAATTTGCTTTCCTCACGATTATGATCATGATTGTCAGTGGAATTATTTCATTTTTGCTTTCCAACGCCTACTACCAGGTAAAATTGAAACAGCAAAATGACGAAAAAATCACCCATTTTGCTTTTGAAATAGCAGACTTTGCAAGTAAGCATCCATTGATAAGCTTAGAGGACTATTTTGATCATATTGGTGCGATTGGTTACCAAATTCTTTTGATTAATCCAGATGGTGAAAAGCAATATTTTGGTTCACCCTACAGAAAGAAGGAATTGCCCAAAGCAATTTCAGAAAAAGTATTGCATGGTGAGGTATATCACGGGGTAGGTCAATTTCCTCATAAAACGTTTGTAACAGGCTTTTTTGCCAACGAATTAAAAAATTCAGTCGGTGTTCCTTTAGAATACAATAATAAAAAATATGCCATGTTTATTAGACCTGATATTAAGGTAATGTTTAATGAGATGCACATTCTTTTCGGCTGGCTCTTAGCCATTTCTATTTTGTTAAGCATTCTATTTGTTCTAATTAGTACAAAATATTTAGTCAAACCTATAAGAAATCTAAAAAAAGCAACGAAAGAAATTGCAGAAGGCAATTTTTCAATCAAGCTGGACATTGACCGAAAAGATGAACTCGGTCATTTAGCTGTCAGCTTTACGAGGATGGCGGAAAAATTAGCAAAAGTAGATATGCTAAGAAAAGAATTAATCTCTAATATCTCCCATGATATTCAATCACCATTAACTAATATTAAGGGGTATTTGAATTTACTTGAGAGCAGCGACAAAACTGAGGAAGAAAAGCAACAATATATCCGTGTTGTTCACTCAGAAGTAAACCGTTTATCCAACATGGCCAAAGAGCTATTACTCCTATCATCTATAGAAAGTAAAAAGGATATAATGGATATAAGTATAATAGATGTGTCGGGGCAGTTAAAAAGCGTCATACATCAATACCAATGGAGGATCCTTGATAAAGGAATTATGATGAGCTATTCTCTCCCGGATACTTCAGTTAAAGGGGATGCTTCTTTATTATATTCTGTTTGGGAAAACCTATTGACGAATGCGATTAAATATAACTGTGAGAATGGAACGATTGATATTGAATTGACTGATTCAGAATCACAAATTGAAGTGGCTGTGAAGGATACAGGAATAGGCTTAGATGCAAACGAAATGGAAAGAATTTTTGACCGCTTTTATCGGGCGGATACGTCAAGAGCACGATCCGTGGAAGGAACGGGATTAGGGTTATCCATCGTTCAGTCCATTGTTGATATGCATCATGGAGTAATTAATGTAACAAGTCAAAAAGGAAAAGGTTCCATTTTTACGGTGATCCTTCCTAAAATGTAAAGTAATGTTCATCTTCCGTTCATATTCGGAAAGTAATCTAAATATGAATTGAACAAGGATGGTGAATAACATATATGAATAAATATAGTAACCTTTTATTAAAAGTAGCAGCAGTCTTTGGTTTAATTGGGGCAGTACTTGGAGGACATATGGCTGGATCAGGATCATATGCTGTTCGCCCCATTCACGCTCATATCTTAGTGGTTGGCTGGCTGACTTTATTTGCATGGGCCGTTTATTATCGCGTGTTTCAACCAAAAAATCGAATTTTGGCTTGCCTTCATGTATATTCAGCCGTCATCGGAGCTGTAGGATTGACAGGGGGCATGGCATTATATAATTTTAGGCCGGGATTTCTTCCGGCTGCTGTAGAGACTGTGTTTTATATTGCCGGCGGCGCAATTCTTTTATTAAGTTTTGTGTTTTTCTGCATCCTTACATTTACTCATGGGAAAAATGAGGATTAAAACATATGTATAGATAACAAAGCTAGCATTCAATGAGATTGCTAGCTTCTTTGATTTTTATAGAAAAGGGAAAATTTGCAATATTCCTAACAAAAAATGTTAAAATAGAATTACTATAAAAGTTTTTGAAAAAGAGGAGAGTCTATTTTGAGCTTTGTTCGGGACAATTTCAGTGCTAAGTTTTTCCTTTTCTTCGTTTTAGCGTTTATGTTGATTCATGTTCCAATCCTCGGGAATTATGTTAAAGTAATTAATACGCTGATCCATGAATCCGGTCACGCCTTGATTGCACTTTTGGGTGGCAATGTTGAAAGAATATCTTTATTTATGAATTCTGAAGGGGCAACATTCAGTAATCAGTCAACATGGATTGGCAGCTTTTTCACAAGTCTTGCCGGCTATACATTTGCCTCTTTTATGGCCTTTCTTTCTTTCTTATTGATCAGGAGGAAAAAGGAAACGCTTTTAATTGATATTTTGCTAGGTTTTATTTTCCTAAATCTGATATTTTGGGTCCGAAACCCATACGGGATATTTTGGCTCTGTTCATTTGCGGTTTCTTTTCTTATCCTCCTCATAAAAGGAAGTCAAGGTTTGAGGGATCGTTTATTACTTTTAATTGCGGCAATCCTGTTAGTGGATTCGGTTCAAAGTGCTTTTGAAATCTGTTATATAAGTGTTTTGCAACCACAAGCAGCTGGAGATGCTGCTAATCTTGCCCAGTTAACAATAATTCCAGCACCTATATGGGGAATTTTCTTCTTCCTGCAAGCACTGTGGTTTTGTTACTTTGGATTAAGAAGAGGGTATTATAAACTATGGGATTAAAAGAATTATTTAGATTCCGGATCCAAAGCAGCAGTCACCCATTCAAATAACTAGTTTACAAATTTACTATAGATTAAAATAAGACTGCCCTCATGACCCATTCATGAGGACAGAGTTCATCGTTTTCTATTTTGGGGAAAAGGAGGAATTTTTAGGACTTTTCTTCATCGCCTGTTCATACTCTTCTGTAAGCGTGTCGATGATTTTTTGAACAGGGAGTATTTCTTTGATTTCATCTACCCTTGCACCAGCAAAAACCAAACCATTTTCAACATCGCCATTGACAGATGTTAATAAAGAATTAAGTGTACAAAAACGGTAAGAACAATTTTTTAAACAATCATGACATTTGGCTATTTTTAATTTCTCTTGACCGCTTATCAAATTTGTAAAATTATTTTTAATCGCTCTTCCATGTAAGCCTACGGTGGTTTTAACTAAAATCAAATCTTCACGATCGGCATTGACATATTTCTGTTTAAATTCTAAAGGTGCATCACATTCATCACTTGCAACAAATAGAGTCCCCATTTGTACGCCAGAGGCTCCCAATGCAAGTGCTTTTGCTATATCGCTTCCTGTCATAATCCCTCCAGCTGCAATAACTGGAATGGATACCGCATCTACTACTTCTGGAAGGATATCGAACATCGGTCGATCAGTACCAAGATGACCTCCCGCTTCAAATCCTTCAACCACAACCGCAGATGCACCAAGCCGTTCCGAAATCCTGGCTAATTTAGCCGATGATACGATTGAGATGACAGGAATTCCTGCTTGTTTCCCCCATGAATACATGTCCCGTGATATTCCAGCACCAGATATGATAAAATCAACCTTTTCTTCTAAGGCTGCTTTCATTTTTTCAGCAAAGTCATTCATTGCGAATAGAACATTTACACCAATATATCCTGCATTTTTGATACGTTCCTTAGCCTGTCTAATATGAGACCGCATTTCGTCAACTGAAATACCAGTTCCAGAAATAATACCAATACCGCCAGCATTTGCGACTGCTGAAGCTAGCTTGCTAAGAGAAATACCGACACCCATCCCGCCTTGCATAATCGGAACCTTAGGTATCATATGTCCTATTTTAAGTTGTGGAAAGTTCAATTTATAACCCCTTTTCTATTGATGTTATTAGGACCTTCTGATGCATTTTACCATCTAGACAAATGTATGGATGTGATAATTGTTACCAGGTCATAAGTGCAGGTTTCATTAGTTAGTATAATTTCAAGTCGAAAAAGTCGATTAAATCTTTTATTTAGTTTATATTTAGCGAATAGAAACTAAATGAACTAATTTATACTAGGTTAGCTCTCTAAATCTGTATAAGAATATTTTTCAAAACCAAACTATACGTTATGAAAAGAAGATTGGATGGTGTCAAGATATGGTAAAACTATTTACAGATATGGATTTAGACGGTCTTGGCTGCGGATTGCTTGCTAAAATGGCATTCGGGGATAAGGCCAATGTATTCTATTGTTCATATCGAAATTTAAACCAACGAGTTGAAGCATTTATTAAAAATCCAGCTAACAATCAGGAGGAAATCTATATAACTGATTTAGCAGTTAATGAGTTGGTCGAGAAAAAACTCCAAGAGCGGTATCAGCGAGGAAGACATGTTCAAATGATTGATCATCATGTGACGGCTATGCATTTTAACGAATACAAGTGGGGAAGGGTAAAACCAGAGTTAGATAATGGTAAAAAGACTTGTGCGACCTCTTTATTTTATGATTACCTAATTGAGGAAGGAAAAATGAAGCGAAATAATGCGCTTGAGGAATTCATTGATTTGGTTCGTCAATATGATACGTGGGAATGGGATGAGAATAATAATGTAACAGCAAAGCGATTAAATGATTTGTTTTACATAATGAACAGAGAACAGTTTGAAGAGGAAATACTAAAGCGGTTAACAGAAAATACCGATTCGTTTATGTTAACTGAGAAAGAGAATATGATACTGGATATAGAAGATAAAAAAATTAGTAGATATATTCATTCAAAGAGCAGACAGATGGTACAAACCTTTGTGGATAATTATTGTGTAGGGGTTGTTCACGCAGAACAGTATTTATCGGAGCTTGGTAATGCATTAAATAATCTCTATCCCTATTTGGATATGATTGTTCTTTTGAATGTAAGCGGAAAAAAAATGGGGTTTCGAACAATTCATGATGAAGTGAATGTAGCCGAATTTGCGCAAAAGTATGGGGGCGGTGGACATCCGAAAGCTTCCGGAGCTGAATTAACAAGGGAAGGATTTGTAACATTTATTGTGGATGTTTTCGATTTAAACCCACTTAAACCTGATGCAGATCGGAATGAATTTAATGTAAAGGAAAATGCCTTTGGAACGAGCTATCAAAACCATATGGGTGAATGTTCATTTATATTGCCAGCAAGCAATGGTGCATATGAGATTTTCCATAAAGGGGAGAAAATCGAACAACTATTTCCAACATTCTTAGAGGCAGAACGCTTTCTAAAAAGAAATTATTCTTCTTGGCTCCGTCACGACCAAGATTACTTGCAAAAGCTTTCGACCACATTAAAGATTTCAATAGAGGAATTAAAAGAAAATTATGATGAGATAATCAGTAACCATATGGTCGATATTATAAACGTATAAAAGAGCCTATTATCCTTTTTTTAACTTGATTAATATCTAGGCATCTACTTAATAAAAAATATTCCCAGCCATTGATTGAGCTTAAGGAATAAATTCGCTTGAATTTATTCCTTAAGCTTTTGTAATTCCAGATTGGCGACTTTTCTGTCTCAATATGGTAATCTTATACTAAGATCTTCCATCCATTAAGAAAAGGATTCTTTTCCTTTTACGAAGGAATTATGTCTGCGTCCATTGAGACTGCAAACCATTTTTTCTTAATGGATTATGGAAGGTTTAATTTTTTATTTAGGAGGAGTTTGTGATGCATCAATTTATGAAGTTTTGCAGGAAGTTTGACCCTAGCTTGGAGGTAACATACTATGAACCATAGTAACTTTTCAGGAGAATTTTATTTGCAGCAATTAGCTTACATTGATGAAAATAATAAAGATTTAACAAATCTTTATTTATCTTCAACGCCAATTCAAGAAAGGATTAAACACTTTTTTAACTTGTATGTCTTAGAGGTAGAAGAGTTATTGTCAAAAAATAGCAAAAAAGGTTTTATTTCAAAATTTCCAAAAGTTCTTATCGGTACAAAGGTGACGGTACTCTACGACGAGGACGATGAAACAGAAGACTATGTGATCTGTCTTCCGGACCAATCGGACCCGGATAGAGGCTTCATTTCCTTTTTATCACCGGTCGGCAGACAGCTGCTTCTAAGGAAACTCGATGAACAGCTTTCGCTTAAAATTCCTACAGGAGATCTCCAATTAACTATCAAAGAAATTTCATTTGTTGGGGATCCATTTGGCATGGAAGAACAATATAAAGAAGCTTAATTGTCTAATATGCTGAAAGCGCTTTTAATTGAACAATAAAGATGACCGACTGTAAAATTACGGTCGGTCTTTATTTTGGTTTCCAATGGTAATGAAAGTCAAAAACCAAATATAGAACTTACGAATCTCTTCTTTTTCTTTTTATCCCTGCTTTGATCAAATACAATTGGTTTTTCAATTTGTACTGGTAGGGTCAGATTGTTTAACTGGTTTTGAAGTAGATTGACCTGTTGCACTAAAACTTTTACATAATCTTGCAGTTCTTCTATTTCCCGGCGGTGCTGCAGGAGTTGATACGAAGCAACTGAATCTGCCTTGGCATTCAAACTAATTTCTAATTCACTTACTTTTATGAATAACTTTTCAATTGCTTTTTCATTATCATCTGCTTTAACAGAACCTTTTCGCACTCTTTTTTGAACATTTACTGGGGTAATTTCATGCAATAGTGTTCCATTTTGAAGCTGCTCATGTATTTCTTTTAAAAGATTAATGTCACCGCTGCAAAAATGATAATGCCCACGCTCATTTTTTTCCATTGGCAGCCCGAGCTGCTTCACCCAGCGCTGAATCGTGCTTACAGATACTCCTAACAATTTTGCTACTTCACTTGTATTCATGTCGAATCCTCCTAATGATAAAATTACCGTAACCATGAGTGACGATCTATTACGTAGTAATCACAAGAAGCAAAGTAGCTTTTATAAGTGAAACTTCCTAATTAAGACCAAAATTTCCACCATTTCCTTTCTTTTGCCGCTGCAACATCGCGAAAACTGGTTAGCATTTGTTGGAATACTAATTCTCTTTGTGTAACCTCGTGACGGTATTGATTACGTTCTTCCACAAGGAATTCACGATCTCTTGTTAACGTTTCTGATAGACTGGAAATTTCATTATTTGTAACATCCACAGAATTTGATAACTCTTCAGAGGTTTTTGATAGTTGCCTAGAGAGTGAAAAGATCTCTTCAGAGGTCTCTAGAGAAAGGTTCGTAATATTATTGGCAAGGTACTTCAAGGAGTCAGTTGTGACTTCTGAAACTTTATCAAATGTCTTTGATAAATCTTCGATCTCTGCTTTTGTGTTCTCTGTTGATTTATAAATTGAGTCTGAAATTGATTTCACAGTATAATAAGTGCCCTTTGTTATTTCTTTTTTGACTTCTTCTAAAACTTCTTTACGAACGACACTACGGATTTCATCCTTAACCTCATTTAAAAAGGTTTTCTTATAGGTTTCCATAGCCTCGAAAAATAGCTCTGTATCTTTAATGGTGTTTTCTTCAACAGGAATTGGGATAACCGCTTCTTCAGAGATGATTTTTAATGAGACTTCGGGTATAGGGGGAATTTCTTCTATTTCAGGCTCATGCCTTTTTTGCATCCACTGCCAAATCATTTCCTTTGTTTCATTTTTTTCGGCTAATTGTTTAATTTCTAACAAAAGGTCAATCTCCAAATCAGTAAAAAGTCTTGCACCTTGTTTTGAGCGGGGAATATCAAGAAAATCAACAAAATCTTTTTCCCACTGGCGTACCATTCCTGGTGCTACATTTATTTTTTTAGAAACTTCTTTTAAGGTATATGTCTTCAATTTTCATCAATCCTTTCTATCGTCTCTAGGATAAAATTCTTCTTGGAATAGTTATTCACCATGCGGTATCTATTTTTCCTGCTGCCTGACAAAAGCTATCAAAACAAGACTGAAATCAAGAAATAACAACATATTCTTGCAAAAATAGTCTTTTTCGCAATAAAAAAAGTGCAGAAGATTTAATTCTGCACTTAAAATAACCATATCTTTCTTGCCTCAATCGACTAAACCAAGCATTTTTAAGCCATTATAGATTCCGGAATCAGTAACCTCTGTTGTTTTATGCTTGGCATATTGGAAAATATCAGGATGCCCGTTCCCCATGGCAAAACTCTCACCTGCAATTTGCAGCATTTCCTTATCATTCATTCCATCGCCAAAGGCAATAGAACATTCTCTAGGAATACCAAGACGTTTTAAAACCATTTGAATCCCATAACCTTTATTTATTTTATCCCTAATTACATCATAGCAATGCCGCATTCCGTCGACATTGACTTGAGATAAATGGATACTAGTCTCTTTTTCGTAAAGCCTTACGTCATCTTTTTTCATATTAACTAATGTCATTCCGAGAACTTCATTATTGAATGATGGGGAGTAAGATTCATTTTTCTGTAAGTGGAACATTTTTATAAATTCTTTCATTACAGGTGCATCCTTATTTGTAAAGACGTTTTTATTATTGGTGTAAAGGACGACCTCATGGTGGTGCTCGGATGCAATCTTCATGAAATGCTCAACCAGCATAGGATCCATTGGTTCTTGAAAAATGTCTTCCCCTTGGTAAGTAGCGTATGCTCCGTTATAGCCAATAAATGATCGAATGTTCAATTCCTTTGCTAATTCATCAATTTCATGGAGTGGTCTTCCAGTTGCTAAGAAGACCTCCAAACCATTTGCTTGAACTTGAGAAATAGCCGCTTTTGTTGATTCCTCAATCGTATCATCGGGTGTCAATAGGGTTCCGTCAATATCTAAAAATAATACTTTGTACTCAATCATGGTGTAGCTCCTTCTTCAAAAGATATGAATAGTTTACCACTTTGATAAAAATGAAGTCATCTTAAACATTTTTACTTAGGTAAAAAATAGTGTCACAAGTAAAGTATTCCTTAATGACTGATCGCCACAAACAAAGTTGTTAAATACTCTGATGATATGGTTATAGAAAAAAGTAATAGAGGGACAATAATTGGAACGACCCTAAAATGAAAACAAGCGAGGAATTTTATGAAAAGGATTTCATTAATACTCCTAGGTGTTCTACTATTAGGACTTCCAGAAAAAGCAGCAGCAGTGCAAAAAATTCCAATCTTAATTTATCACTCTATTGCAGAATATAATGGACATGGTTCCAAGGAGTTATATGTATCGCCAGAAAATTTTGAGAAACAAATGAGTTATTTAAGAGACCAAGGTTATACATTATTAACGTTTGAACGTTGGCGAGATCGTATGAAAGTAAAAAAACCGATTTTTATTACCTTTGATGACGGCTACAAAAATAATCTTAACGCTTTTGCCATTTTTCAAAAGCTGTCAACAATTAATTTTAAGCCAACCGGAACCATATTTGTCATATCGGATTTTATTGGCCGTACAAATCGTCTTTCAATTTCAGATTTAAAACGGATGTCAGACTCTGGTTTAATCTCGATTCAATCACATACGGCGACACATCCGGATTTAACGAAAGTGGAAGATCTAAAATACGAACTAAAAGTATCCAAAGAAAAAATACAGGAAATAACAGGAAAACCGGTAATTGCACTTGCCTTTCCATATGGAAACACTAATGAACAAGTGGTTACGGAAACGAAGAAGTATTATTTGTTTGGCCTTACAACCACTCCAGGACCTTATTCGCAAACTGGAATAAAAAATGAGCTATATTTACTGCCTCGAACCTATATTAAATATTCAACAACCATGGAGGAGTTTGTAAAAATAGTGAAGATAGAATAATGGATGATGGTTATTTGTCCAAGTAACGGGTTCCGTTTTCTAGTGCATAGTTATTAAGTGACACATAAAATAGTGTGAGAAGTGACTCACGCAATTTTTCTTTTAAACATCCTGCATATCTGTCCGAATCCGCCATACATTCGGACTGTCAAAGGCAAAATTCCTCTTGTCCTGTCCGAATAAGCCTCTCATTCGGACAAGACAAGGCAACTTTCTGCTTATCCTGTCCGAATAAGCCTTGCATTCGGACAAGACAAGGCAACTTTCTGAATATCCTGTCCGAATAAGCCTCGCATTCGGACAAGACAAGGCAATTTTCTGAATATCCTGTCCGAATAAGACTCGCATTCGGACAAGACAAGGCAATTTTCTGAATATCCTGTCCGAATAAGCCTCGCATTCGGACAAGACAAGGCAATTTTCTGAATATCCTGTCCGAATAAACCTCGCATTCGGACAAGACAAAGCAATTTTCTGATTAAGTCCGTATAATTGTGTAAAAAGAAAAGGAGTCAAATTAATACCTCTTGTCTACAATGTTAACAGCGACGAAAACAATGAGGAGGAATTAATTTTGACTCAACTTCAGTTTAACCTAAATATTGACGATTTAAAAGATTCTGTAATGAATTCTGATATTGACGCAGTTATCAAAGCATCTATAGTCCTTGTATTAAATTCAGTGATGGAAAAAGAACGTGATGATTATTTACATGCTGGAACTTACGAACGTACAACGGACCGTCGGGACTACCGAAATGGCTACTATGAGCGAGAGCTGCTTTTAAGTATTGGTAAAGTAACCTTGAAAGTACCCCGTACACGTAACGGAGAGTTCTCACCTTCTGTATTTGAAAGATATTCCCGGTGTGACCAAGCATTTGTTCTTTCAATGCTCGAAATGGTGGTGAACGGGGTATCCACTCGAAAGGTGAAAAATATAGTACAACAATTATGTGGTGAGAGCGTTTCAAAATCATTTGTTTCTTCCCTAACAGAAAAGCTCGATCCAATTGTTAACACATGGGCAAATAGGCCTCTAAATACAACATACTATCCCTACATTTTTGCGGATGCCATGTATATCAAAGTAAGGGAACATCACCATGTAGTGTCTAAGGCCGTTTATATTGCAACTGCGATTAATGAACATAATGGGCGGGAAATCCTCGGTTTAAAAGTAGACCACTCTGAAAGCTTTGAGGCCTGGCAAAGATTTTTTCAGTACTTACAATCACGCGGTCTACAATCACCTAAATTGATCATATCAGATGCACATAAGGGCTTAAAAAAGGCTATTGCCGAAGAATTTGTGGGGACTACTTGGCAACGCTGCACAGTACATTTTAAACGCAATATCTTTAATCAATTGCCCAAAAAAGACGTGGATGAGGTGAAAATAGGCTTAAAAAGAATGTTTGAGGCTGTAAAAATTGAGGATGCGAGGAATTTCAAAGAGGAGTTTCTAAAGAGTTTTGGAGAAAATCCAAAATTAACAAAAGCAATAGAAACATTGGAAGATGGCTTCGAAGATGCCATTCAATATTTAAACCACCCTTCGAAATATCACAAATATATTCGTAGTACAAATTCATTGGAACGATTGAATCAAGAAGTTAGAAGAAGGGAAAAAGTTATACGAATTTTTCCCAATACACAATCAGCGTTCAGATTAATAGGGGCAGTTTTAATGGACATTGGAGATGAACAAGCAAATAAAAAAATAGCAGTATGAAAAAAGTAATCATGAAATTTTGATAGGTTCGAAGGGAGAACAAGTTGGACCCCCCCCCTTTACCTACTTATAGAAAGCAGAAGAAAATTAGTGTTAAGGTATGGAGGATGGCCTAATTTCGAATTGACATTGAGCCTCCGCGGGCATGATGTAAAGCCAGGAAGCCAGGAGTTTAGCAACCCCTGTCTTGCCCTCCAGGCTATCATGCCCGCCCCTCAATGTAAATTCGAAATAAGTGTACTCCACTTATCATAATTTTAAGCATGTCGATATTTCATTGTAGACACTTTTACACAATATTCTGGACTTGACTAATTTTCTGCTTATCCTGTCTGAATAAGACTCGCATTCGGACAAGACAAGTCGACTTTCTGAATATCCTGTCCGAATAAGCCTCGCATTCGGACAATCAACAAGCAAATTCAATAATGATCAACTGCAATTATCGGCCTTTTTTCTAATTGCAAGATCGGGTTTAGTTGAAATAAGGAGAAACCTTAAATTGATTGTCAATTAGTCCATATGAATAATAAAAGTGGCGTGTTAAAACTGGAAGCAGTTTTAAACGCCATTTTCTATGTCATTTAACAGTTTTACACCTAAAAACGGAACCCTTTATTGTCCCAGGTAATCGTTTTTTTTATCGTGTTAAATAAACCGTTATTTCAATATTTCAGTTCGATGATAAAAATCTGTAAACTGGTCGCAACCTCCATGTAACTTTACAGCGCTATAATAGTGTAAACATAATCTTGACTCTATTAGGGTGGGTGCTTTTATGGAAGAAACAAAAGTAAAATCGTATTTACAGAAATCATTAGATGAGTGGAAGGACGATATTTCATTAGTTTTGGCTGAAATTGCTAAAGAATATGATGAAGTAGCACAGGAATTAAAAGTGTACTCCTATAAATATGGAATTACAAAGCAGGTGATTCAATCGACTGTAAACGAGGAGATTATTGAAAAAATTCGTGAAATGTACCATAAACCATTTGAAGAAAGCTATAACCAACTTAAAGAATACATAAAAGATCTCGAGGAAAAAAGAAGAGTTTTTCAAATGTTTATCCAAAAGATTGATGAAGTGACAAAAAAAGAATCGGCTCGGATTACCACTTTCTAGGAATTATTCATTATTGAAATATGTAAAAGATACCCAATCGTTTTTCTGCGATTGGGTTATTTTTTTAATATCAGCAGATGAAACAGCTCTATTGTATCCTGCATATATTAATTAATAGAACAAAACTCTAAGGTGTGAAACAAATGATCACTGCCACTATTGGGAATAAAACTTTTCGAATCCCTGATAACCTCGAGAAATATTTTCAAACGTTTCGCTCAAATGTGATTGGGATGAACCAAGAATTTGATTCTCCCTTTGGGAAAAAAAAAATTATCTATGCGGACTGGACGGCAAGCGGGCGATTATATAGGCCCATTGAACAAAAAATATCTGAGGTTTTCGGGCCATTTATGGCCAATACACATACAGAATCAAATATTACGAGTTTAATGATGACGGGAATATACAAACAATCGAAGTCAATAATTAAGGAACATGTTAATGCGGATCATTATGATGTCGTGATCCTAGATGGCTTTGGAATGACGTCTGTTATCAATAAACTGCAGCGAATGGTGGGAATCCGAGTACCTGAACAATTGAAAGGATGTCTTCAACTTTCTGAACAAGAACGACCGGTAATTTTTTTAACACATATGGAACATCATTCGAATCAAACATCCTGGCTTGAGACGCTTGGAGATGTCGTTATCATAAATCCTGATAAAGAAGGAAAGGTGGATATTCTTCATCTTGAACAACTGCTTTATTTTTATAAGGACCGCCGATTGAAAATTGGATCCTTTACAGCCTGTTCAAATGTAACCGGGATTCAAACTCCCATTTATCAACTCGCTAGACTCATGCATCAACATGGAGGACTCTGTTTTGTTGATTTTGCTGCATCAGCTCCATATGTAAAAATCAATATGCATCCGAAAGATCCACTAGAAAAACTAGATGCGGTCTTTTTCTCACCCCATAAGTTTTTAGGGGGCCCGGGAACCAGTGGAGTATTGGTCTTTGATTCAAGACTATATTCGAACAAGATTCCTGACCATCCAGGTGGCGGGACAGTAACCTGGACAAATCCATGGGGCGAGCACCAATATTTTGCAGACATTGAGCTGCGAGAAGATGGAGGAACACCAGGAATTCTTCAAGCCATTCGCACCGCCCTTTGCATAAATTTGAAAAACCAGATGGGTGTTGAAAATATAATGAAGAGAGAGAAAGAACAGCTTAAACTGTTACTCTCAAACTTAGAGGAAATTTCCGATGTTCATATATTAAATGGACATATAAAGGATCGTCTTGGGATTGTTTCGTTTTATATCGACTTTATTCACTATAATTTAATTGTACGCCTGCTAAATGACCGGTATGGGTTTCAAGTCAGAGGGGGGTGTTCCTGTGCAGGAACTTATGGGCATTATCTTTTTCAAATTGATAAAGAAGCCTCTAAAAAAATTACAGAAAAAATTAACCATGGAGATATGTCCGATAAACCGGGATGGGTACGCTTCTCAGTACATCCAATTATGACAAATGAGGAAATCCTTTTGTTTGTAGGAGCAGTGAAAGACATAATTAATAACATAGAGGATTGGAAAAAAGATTACGTATATGATGCTGCGAGTAATGATTATTTTTATATTAATCACATACGAGAAGATATGTCACCACTCTTCCGCTTCGAATGATTTTTTTTAATTGGTCAATAATGGCCAATTTTTTTATGTTTTATATACTTATATCCGTATTGGTATGTTTTGTTATAATGAAATTATGCTATGCAGATAATTCTGGATTGGATTTGATTTTTTAATAGGAGTTGAGTTAGACTTCTGTTTAAATATCGCTTAAAATCGAATTAACAGAGGTGAAACTAAATGATCTACAATGATAAATCGATTAATCGGTTAAAACGGGCAGAAGGACAAATAAAAGGAATTTTGAGAATGATTGAGGAAGGTAAAGATTGCAAAGAAGTCATTACCCAGCTTTCCGCAGCAAGATCCGCGATTGACAGGACGATTGCTGTCATTGTCAGTTCTAATCTCGAACATTGCATTCGCGAATCAATGGAAGCGGGCAATGGTGACTCGTCTAAGATTGTTGAAGAGGCTGTTAATCTGCTTGTAAAAAGCAGGTAAACCGGAGTACGTCTATCCTTGGGTAGGCGTTTTTTTATTATCCCGCATTAACAGGCTGTTAGATTCAAACTTCAAGATTTTGGGATAACTAAAAGTATAAGTAGTAAATCAACTGCCTGTAAATGCCCGATTGGTTCAGTTAACAATCAGTGCAGGATGAACCCAACTGGTTGAAGTTTCACCTTATCCCGTATTATTTAGGCAACGGCTCTCTTGAAGAGGCATATGCTAGCACAAGAGAGGTGGGATGGTATGATTCATATAGTTAAGTCTGGTGAAACAATGAGTTCAATTTCGGGAGATTACCGAGTTAGTCTTCAGAGTCTTTATGCTGCCAATCCCGGAATTGGTCAATTGTATGTAGGACAAAAGATTCAAATTCCAGGGTTGCCAGAACCAAGTTCAATACCTTACATGATTCAAATATCGGTAGCAAAGAGAAAACTTTCTCTCTATCATAATGGCAGGCTTGTAAAAATTTATCCGATAGCTGTTGGAAAGATGCTGACACATACCCCAGCAGGAGATTTTGTTATAGTTAATCGTCAATATAATCCCGGAGGTCCATTTGGAGTTTTGTGGCTTTCCCTTTCAAAAAAAGGCTACGGGATTCACGGGACGAATGATCCGAGTTCGATTGGAAAAGCAGTTTCACATGGCTGCGTGAGAATGTATAATCGGGATGTTTTGCAGCTCGCAGAAATGGTTCCAAATGGAACAAGCGTTAGTATTCGGCCTTGAATTTTTGGTACAAAAGGAAAAAACTTTTTAAGAGAGCAATAGAAATGTCCATTATAAGAGTTATGAAGGACAGAACTCGGTATGTGACTAGGAGAAATGTCCTTCAAAAGGAGTATGAAGGCCAAAAATGGCAGGTTGCCGGGGAGATTAGGCCTTCATAATGGGGATGAAGACCAAAACAGGGAGGATGCTAGAGGAATTAGGCCTTCATAAGGGGTAAGAGAGCAATAGAAATGTCATTCATAAGGGCTATGAAGGGAAAAACTCAGCAAGGGAGTAAGAGAAATATCATTTATTTATACAAAACCACCAATTACCCCGTTTAATTTTTATTTTAATTTTCTGCAGCTATTGCCAGCTTATTTTTTTCAACAGAAAGATTCATGTGTAGTGTCCATAAATAGTAAATGATGCCAAGACTTAAATAAAAAATGCCTCCGATTAGCCCCATCATCCGTGGTGAGATGAATTCTAACAATACTCCCGTCATAAACATAGATATTCCAATAAAGGTATTGGCAATGGTAGCTGACAGGCCAAAGTACAGACCATGGAATTTTGGCGGAAGGGTTTGCATTACTGTCGTATCTAGAAGGGTGTTACCCACCCCGCTAAATATCGTTAAAATCCCAAACAAGATAACTACAAGAACAAATGAGTTTGATTGGCTGATACTAGATAAGATCACGCCTTCCATAAAAAGGCACATGAACGCTACAGAGAGAAATCTTCCAGTAATCCATTTGGTTAAAAGCGGGCTGATAATGAAACCTATTCCTAATACACTATAAATTATACCAACCCCAAGGTCACCTGCATGGAATGTCTGAACGGCATAGACGCTTAGCAAAACATTTTCGATACCATTTACTAATGGAAACAAGAATATCAAAAGTAATCAGCATTAATAAGAAAGAGGAAGCCATTATAAGAGGAAACATTCTGCCAGTATGCTTGTTTTCCTTTTCCTCATTATTAATAGGTTCATTTGATTCAAGACTTGGAATCGAGCGAATGATAAAACCGGCGATTAAAAAAGATAAAATGTTCACTGAAAAGGCTGCCTTAGCACCAAAAAGAAAGGAAACAATTCCACCGCTTAGGGCTCCAACAATTAAAACAACCCCCAACGAAACCTGTTCCCATGAATTTACCTCTTTCATGTGGACAGGCTGAATAATGGCTGGTATACTCGTTTTCCTTGTGGGAGCATATAAGGCCTCACCACAAGATAATAGGAAAGAGCCTACATAAATAATCCACATATCATCAGCAGATTGGATAAATAAAAAGGAAACACCGATCAGAGCCCTTGAAAAATCAGTAATTTGTAACAGCGTTTTTCGGGTCCATCTTTCTGCCATGCTGCTGCTAAAGGGGCCAAACAACAGGAAGGGGAGCATTCTTACTGCCATTGTAATTCCAACAGACAAACCCGAGCCTGTAATATTTAGGATCAATGCCAACATAGCAACTTGACTAAAACGATCTCCAACACCATTAATAATCCCTGCAATAAATAATTTTCGGTAGGAATTTTCTTTTTTTAAAACTTGAAACATATTTTTGTCCTTCAAATTTCATTATCATCTAATTAGAATATTATCTAATTAGATGATAATGAAATTTGAAAGAAAAGGAAAGTGGTTTTTTTAAAAATATTCTAAAAAATTTTCAGAGGGACTCATTAAAACTTCTTCACAAATTCACATCCAAAATAAAATTAGAAATTAAGGTAGTATTACTGAAAGAAATAATTGCAATACAGTTTATGAGGCAGTATGAGGGGAGAATTATTTTGAAAAAGACGACTATTTTATAAAAATTTAAAGACGTAAAATAGGCTGTTCATTGGAAACAGCCTATTTATTATAAAATTATTCAGCTTTAGCTGCTTGGATTTGCAGGTTGATTTTCACTTTGTCACCAACTAGAACACCGCCTGTTTCAAGTGCAGCATTCCAAACTAAGCCATAATCTGAACGGTTAACAGTACCTGATGCACTGAAACCAGCCTTTTCATTTCCCCATGGATCTTTTCCTTGACCTTCGAAAGTTACCGCGAAAGTTTCTTGTTTTGTTACACCGCGAAGTGTTAAATCACCCGTAACATTGTATTCTCCTTCATCAGTTTTTTCGATACTAATTGATTTGAACGTCATATTAGGATGATTTTCGACATCAAAGAAATCTGCAGATACTAGGTGAGCATCGCGATCTTTATTGCGAGTGTCTACACTTGCTGTTTCAACTGAGAATTCAATGTTTGCAGTTGTTAAATCAGTTGGCTCTGCTTCAATCTTTGCGTTGAAGCTATTAAAAGTACCCTTTACGTTTGCAATCATCATGTGACGAACAGAAAAATCTACACTGCTGTGTACAGGATCTAAAGCCCATTTAGTTTTAACCATTTTATTGCCTCCATTTTGTTTTGAATTTATTTATCTCGAAATTAAAATAACTGATTTCAAGATAAATTATATGTTGATTGCCACTGTATTGTCAACCAATTATTATTAATTATTTTTACATTTTTTCTAATACTATTAATAACAGTAATGCTGAGAAGGGAATGGTTTGTTTGAGGAGAATAAATAGATATAGTTTTCCTTTTATTATTTTATTATTGATCCATACCTTCCTCCTTGGTTTGACTTTTTATAAGAACAAAAATAGAAAAAGTATTTTTGTATTGCTTGTTTCCAATATGGGATTTGCCTATCTATTGGAGTACATTGTTTTAAACTTATTCAAAGCATATACCTATAAACCGAAGGTATTAAAAAACCACTTTCTTGATAATATATTTGGAGCTGTTTTATCCCAAGCAGTATTTATTCCATTTACTGCAGTTTTCTTAACCATTTTTAAATTGGGGTGGCCCGTAAAGGTATTAGGGAGCATTTACTTTTCATTAATAGAACTACTATTTTTACGGCTTAGGATCTATCAACATTCATGGTGGAAAACTGGATATACCTTAATTCTCCTGCCATTTTATTTTAGATTGAGCGATACTTGGTATAACTATATTGTAAAAAATAATACAATCGTTCGTTTTGTATCCTTTTTTTTGATGGTTATGGTAACAGAAACAAATTTATTTTTATTTTTGGCCATCTTTCGCAAATTCCGATTTGGCTTGGGCAGATATCATTCATGGAAGGAACATTTTATTTTATCGCCTTTATATTCCATCACATTTTCGCTATTCACTGCGTTTTCACTGAAAAAACAAAATGGTGTTATTGCCAAGCTAAGTGTAATCCTGTTTGGAGCATGTTTAAATTATTTTTTTGAAAGAATCAAGCTATTAAAAAATAAACTTCAATTTTTTGAATATTTATTAGTAAGAATAATAATGGTTTTCATTTTTGGACAATACAGAGTGTGGGTTTATGGAGAAGGGGATAAGAGCGAATATTCAAAAATAAAACGCCACAACTGAAGAAGTGGCGTTTTATTTTTGAATATTAAAATCTGCCCTTGAAAATAAAAAGGGAGTATGATAGAATGACTTTTGGTATAAAATGTTGATGTTAAAAATAATTATAAATAACCTATTTTAACATTAACATAGTTTTCTGTAGTTGTCAAGCAGATGGATCTAAATTTAATCAGGAGAGTGGTTAAATGAGCGATTTAGAAAACAAAGACTGGCAGTTAGAGCAAGAAAGAGTCAGTTCAGTAGTTGAGGAAATTGATCAAAAGGTAAACAACTTAAACCAAAATACTGGTAAGGTTCGCTCAGATGTTCTTGAACTTCGTAAAACCTTTTGGGAGGATGTAACCGTTAATTTAGATGACCCGGATGATATTATTGAAACGGCGGCAAGTATAAAGCAGCAAGCTGAACTTCTATCTGAGCGTGAGCGAACACATAAACAATTGGATAAACACCTGAAAACACTCGCCAGATTAAAATATTCGCCATATTTTGGGCGGATTGATTTTTTTGAAAAAGGCGAAAAATCACCTGATAAAGTTTATTTAGGAATCTCATCATTGATGGATGAACACGATGAAAATTTCTTAATCTATGATTGGCGGGCACCAATATCCAGTCTTTACTACGACTACTCTCCAGGTGAAGCAAAATATAATACACCTGAAGGAACAATCGAAGGAGAAATTACTTTAAAACGCCAATTTATAATTAGGAATTCAGAAATTAAAGGTATGTTTGATACAGGTGTAACAATCGGGGATGAAATGCTTCAGGAAGTCCTTGGTAACAATGCGAGTACTCAAATGAAGAGTATTGTTGCCACGATTCAGCGGGAGCAAAATGAAATTATTCGAAATGAATGTAGTAAAATCCTTCTCGTTCAAGGGGCTGCAGGAAGCGGCAAAACCTCTGCAGCGCTTCAACGTGTAGCGTATTTGCTGTATCGTTATCGAGGGACATTAAATTCGGAAAACATTATGCTTTTTTCACCGAACCCTCTTTTTAACAGTTATGTTGCTACCGTATTGCCTGAGCTGGGAGAAGAAAATATGCAACAATCTACTTTCCAGGAATATTTAAATCACAGGCTTGGAAAAGTGTTTGATGTAGAGGACCCTTTCACACAAATGGAGTATCTGCTCAGTGGGAGAAATGATCAAGGTTATCAAACAAGAATAGAAGGAATCCGCTTTAAGGCAAGCCTGGATTTTAAAAAAATCATTGATCAATATGCGTCCAAATTATCTAGTCAAGGCTTAATTTATATGGATTTATCCTTTAGAGGAGATGTAATAATTTCGAAAAAGGAAATTCATGATTATTTTTATTCTCTAGATAAAGGCTACTCAATCCCAAACAGAATTCAGCTTGTCAAGGATTGGTTACTAAAAGAATTAAGGCGTGCTATGAAACGGGAACAATCTAAAAGTTGGGTGGAGGAAGAAATACAATTTCTTGAAAAAGAGGATTATTTGGATGTATTCAAAAAGCTCCAAGAAAAAAATCGTTTTTCGGACAATACATTTGATGATTTAGAGTGGGAACAAAAACTTCTTGCCGAAATGGTCGTTAAGGAAAAATTTAAGCCATTATTCTCAAGGGTGAAGAATTTAAAATTCATTGATACCACTCAAGTTTATCTGCAATTATTTGAACAAGTTGTAAAATCAGAAGAAACCCTTCCGCCAAACTGGTCAAAAATTTGCAAGCTAGCGGTAGAGAAGTTTAGCCGCATGGTTATTCCGTATGAAGATACGACTCCATATGTATATCTTCAGGATTTAATTGAGGGTCGAAAATCAAACACCGCCATTCGTCATATATTTATTGATGAGGCACAGGATTATTCACCGATTCAGTTCGCATTTATTCAAAGGCTTTTCCCTTATAGCAAAATGACCCTGCTGGGTGACTTCAATCAAGCGATTTTTTCTGGAGCGACGGGTTCAGAGACCGTTCTTACGGATTTTAATAATAGCGATGAAGATGTTGCTACGTTTGTGTTAACAAAAACCTATCGTTCTACGAGGGAAATAGTCGAATTTACAAGCGGGTTGATTGAAGGTGGTGAAAAAATAGAACCATTTAACCGTAATGGTCGGAAGCCGACTATTGAAGGAGTAGAACATACCAAGTTGAATAGTGCTATTCTTTCAAAAATGAAGGCATTTAAAAATGAGGGGCATCGCACAATAGCGGTTATTTGCAGGACTGCTGCAGAAAGCAAGGAAGTTTTTGAGGCTCTTAAAAACGAAGTTCCACTTCATTTAATTGAAAAAGGAACTGTTTCCTTTGAAAAAGGCAATCTTGTGATTCCGTCCTATTTGGCAAAAGGGATCGAATTTGATGCAGTCATTCTTTATGATAGCTCTCAATACAAGTGTGAAAGTGAGAGAAAATTATTCTATACAGTTTGTACACGTGCCATGCATGAATTGTATATGTTTACAACAGATGGTATTAGTCCACTTATGGAAACAATGTCAAAAGAATTGTATGAGTTAAAAATGAACTTATAGAAAAAAGCTGTAGAATTCTTAAGCGAATTCTGCAGCTTTTTCATTTTTAATAAACTACTTCTTCCATTGCTTTTTAACTTGTTCATAGGCAAGGCGTAATATTTCATCATCAGAAGTTTCCCGATTGGTAATGACATTCGTCAAATAGGATTTTCCTTCGAAGGTTATTGTTACTTCCACTTGTACCATAAAAAATCACCTTTCTTTATATGATAATGGTTTGTCGTGTAATCTTTGCCGATAGGAAAGAATAACTTTCCTATCAGTCATATGTCTAACTACGCCTCTGTCTTCGCCTTAGGGGCTGCCGATTCGGAGAGTTTTCTTTAAAAAATGACACAACGCTTTAAAATATTCATTTAACTCGAAATTTATGATAACAATTGTTCGACAATTGTTAGTGGACATGGCTGGTTTAATATTTTATTTGAAGAATACTAAAAAAACTTCCAAAAGGAAGCTTTAAACTTCAATCATCAAAAATTCTTCAGCAAAAATTTGCACTTGGTTTTTATCTATTTTGTTCTTCTTCAGTAACGATTCTGCAATAACTAGATGAGGTTGGAGTGAAACATTTCTTTTGAGATCGCGAATTGACACATCGCCATTCAACAATTGGATGGCTTTTTCTCTGATGTCTTGATTCATAGAAGACTTGTATAGAAGATAGGCAATACATGTAACCTTGTCCACAAAGTAACCCCCAATCAAGAATCGTTTATATATTAAATAAATTCGACTATAATTAGAAAAATCCTGCAAATTTTCTGAAAATTATTAAAAATATGATCCGATAATAATTAAATAGTTTCTGCCGAACCAGAAATTTAGTTGAATATTGCTTATTTGCTATAATATTTTATATAATATTGAAGGGATAAAAGAAAAACGATGATAGTCTGTGAATTTTACCTTTCGTCCCATTTGGGATGGGAGGCTTTTTATTAATCCATTGTTGACTAGAGGGATGAAAATAATCCTACTGACTATTAACTAAACCTTATACATATGATTTAGGAGGAAAACTTATGAAACAGGCCTTAATCAAGGATTTGTACAGAAATACGGAAAGCTTTATTGATCAAAAAGTGCAATTATCAGGCTGGATTCGAACGATTCGCGATTCCAAAACCTTTGGATTCATTGAATTAAATGATGGCAGCTTTTTTAAAGGAGTCCAGATTGTATTTGATGAGCAATTAGAAAACTATAAAGAAATTGCAAAGCTGCCAATCAGCTCTTCGATTAAAGTTGAGGGGGATTTTATCCATACCCCTGAGGCTAAGCAGCCATTTGAAATTAAAGCTACAAAGATTGTAATTGAAGGGACTTCAAATGTTGATTATCCACTACAGAAGAAAAGACATACATTTGAGTATTTAAGAACGATTGCCCATTTACGTCCTAGAACAAATACATTTGCGGCTGTCTTTCGTGTGCGTTCGGTCGCATCTTATGCGATCCATAAGTTTTTCCAGGAGAACGGATTTGTCTATGTTCAATCACCGATTATCACGGGAAGTGATACGGAAGGTGCGGGTGAAATGTTTAGAGTTACCACCTTAGATATGGATAATCCGCCGAAAAACGAAGAAGGCCGGTCTGATGTATCAAAGGACTTCTTTGGCAGAGAAACGAACCTAACGGTAAGCGGGCAGCTTTCTGCTGAAGCCTTTGCCTTGGCATTCCGAAATGTGTATACATTTGGACCGACTTTTAGGGCTGAAAACTCAAACACGGCTCGACATGCTGCGGAATTCTGGATGATGGAACCTGAAATGGCATTTGCTGAGCTGCCGGATATTATGGACAATACTGAAGATATGGTGAAATATGTCATTAACTATGTTTTAGAGAATGCTCCAGAAGAAATGAATTTCTTTAACAGCTTTGTAGAAAAGGGGGTATTGGATCGTTTGAATAATGCCCGCACTGCAGAATTTGGCCGTGTGACCTATACGGAAGCAATTGAACTATTAAAAGAGTCAGGTGAAAATTTTACTTATCCGGTCGAGTGGGGAGTAGACTTGCAGACAGAGCATGAGCGCTATTTATGCGAGAAAGTGTTCAAGAAACCAGTTTTTGTTACTGACTATCCGAAGGAAATTAAAGCTTTCTATATGAGATTAAATGAAGATAACAAAACTGTTGCTGCAATGGATTTACTTGTACCTGGAATCGGGGAATTAGTGGGAGGCAGCCAGCGTGAAGAACGCGAAAAAGTGCTGTCTTCAAAGATCAAAGAACTTGGAATGAATGAAGAGGATTATTGGTGGTACCTGGAATTAAGAAAATACGGCGGTACAAAACATTCAGGTTACGGCCTTGGTTTTGAACGCTTAATCATGTACCTGACAGGTATGTCAAACATTAGAGACGTTATTCCTTTCCCAAGAACCACTGGTAATGCAGAATTTTAGAAATGAAAAAGAAGAAGACCAATTCGCTAAATTGGTCTTCTTTTGTGTTGTATTTCTTCATTTTAAAAATCTTTCAGCTCTTCTTCGAAATAAAATGTACCTGGATGTTCTTTAACGATATAAGAATATCTCTTCATATTTTTAACATACTGCCATTTTAAAATGGTGACAACCTCACCTGTTTCAATTATGTTTACAGTTTGACCATTATTGTAGCGGTTATTTGAGTTCTTCAAATTCAACACCCCTTTACTAATCCTTCTTAAGTATAGCACAGATTGGTTAGCTTTATTTGTTACATATTGGGATATGAGATCGGCAGATGGAAGCCGTTCAACTTTCCATTATAATGTACCTATGGTATGCTTTATAAAAGCGAGGTGTCATTTTGACAAATTATAAAGCAAAAAAAAGTAACCTCAAGGATTTATTATCTAAAAACGAGATGGATCTGGATAGTTTGGAAAGGAATACAAATATTCCTAGGAGTCTACTCAACGACTACTTATCAAAGAAGGTAATGAGCTTAAATACTGCGATGACCATTTCCAAAGCATTGAATTGCCAGATTGAAGATTTATATGTTTGGACATCTTATGAGTCGTAGAGCATTATGATTCTAATGATGTGTGATTGCCAATTTTATGCAGGCTCGATTGATGAGTCTGTTTTTTTATTTGCTTAAAACTTAATAACAGCAACAAAGTAAATAATTTAATTAATTTGTTATTGTAAAACAACTAAAATTTTTCACTAAAAAAGCACGCGATTTCGCGTGCTCACTCTGAAATAATTAATTTATTAAATCACAGTTCTCTAATGGAATAACCTTTGTCTTTTTAATGAACTTATAGCCAAGCCATAGGATGAGGAAAAGCGGCAAACCGATATAAGAAACTAACACACCGTTCCAATCAATATGGTCACCCATAAAGGCAGAATAGTTTTGCCCTAAAATAACAAATGCACAGACGGCAAATGCGAAAATCGGCCCAAATGGGAAGAATTTTGATTTATATGGTAACAAGCTAAGATCTTTACCTTGGGCAATAAATGCTCTACGGAAACGATAGTGGCAAATGGCGATACCGAGCCAAGCAATAAACCCTGACATTCCAGAAGCGTTTAAGAGCCATACATAAACGGTACCATCTCCAAAGAAAGAAGCAAGAAAGGCTAGTGTTCCCACTAAAGTTGTAGCAATTAACGCATTTACCGGTACGCCATTTTTATTAAGTTTACCAAGGAATTTTGGTGCTTTCCCTTGACGAGCCAAATCCCAAAGCATACGGGTCGAAGCATACATTCCTGAATTTCCCGCAGATAATACTGCTGTTAAAATGACGGCATTCATTACAGATGCCGCAAAGGCAATTCCTGCTTTTTCAAAAACAAGTGTGAATGGGCTGACAGTAACATCCCCATTGGCCAAGTTTTCATTTGTATAAGGAATCAAAAGTCCAATAACTAAAATGGCTAATACATAAAATAAAAGTATTCGCCAAAATACTGATTTTACTGCACGTGGAATCGCTTTTCCGGGATCATCGGTTTCACCGGCTGCAACACCTAAAAGCTCAGTTCCTTGGAAGGAGAAACCTGCTGCCATAAAGATTCCAAGCATAGCCATAAACCCGCCATGGAATGGGGCATCACCAATTGTGAAGTTTTTAAAACCAATCGCATGATCACCCATAATGCCAAAAATCATTAAAGTGCCAGTAATAATAAAGATAATAACTGTTACTACCTTAATTAGAGAGAACCAATATTCTGCTTCCCCAAATCCTTTAACAGAAAGATAATTTAATAGAAACATAATCACTAAAAAGATGCTGCTCCATACTAACGATGGAGTATGTGGAAACCAGAATTTCATTATCATCGTAACTGCAGCTAATTCGGCAGCAATGGTAATCGCCCAGTTGTACCAGTAGTTCCAGCCAAGTGCAAAACCTAGTGCGGGGTCAACAAATTTAGTTGCATAGGTGCTAAAGCTTCCGGCAACCGGCATATATGCGCCCATTTCGGCTAAGCTTTGCATTAAAAAGTAAACCATTACACCTATGACGAGATAGGAAAGAATCGCGCCACCCGGTCCGGCAGTATGAATGGCGCCCCCGCTAGCAAGGAATAATCCGGTACCAATAGTTCCCCCAAGAGAAATCATTGTAAGGTGACGTGATTTTAAACTTCGTTTCAGTTCAGTCGTTTCTTTTTTCTGGCTCAGATCACCAGTATTAACATGTTCTTCAAGTGCTCTTGCTGATTGCATTGTCATGACTCCTTTGTTATTTACTTGGAAGGAGCGATGGAATAAAAAATGCCATCGAAGTAGAATCGATGGCATTGTCAATACCCCGCATCATACCTTCCGAAAGATAGCTCAACACGCTTGACTGGTAAGACCAAACGTGACAGTTCTGTTCCTATTCGGAGACAGCCCCAGCATGCTTTTTTAGAGATAAAAGCACGCTTCGGCAGCTTTTCCTTTCAAACGGAGTCAGGGGTGTCTCTACACCTCGTCCGCTATACTGATAAAAACCGCGACCTCTACCCCATCGGTTTGATGAGGATTTAGCATATAAAGTTTAATATATTACTAAAGTATAATTATTAATTTAAAATTGTCAATAGAAAAATTTTCAGGCGAATCAAAACTATTGCGAAAAAACAATTAATTTACATTGAATAAGAGAATCGGTATGATTTTTAAATAATATTGTGCTAGTACAGGAGGATTTTTATGCAGCTTGTCGGAATTATATCAGGTTCACTTATTATTGTGATGGGCTTTAACCTATTTTTAATTCCCCATGAGGTGTTAAGCGGTGGACTGAGCGGGATTTCCATGATGTTAGGGATAATTACCCCGATTAACACAGGATTAGCCAACTTTCTATTGAACCTTCCTTTATTGATTATTGGGTATAAAAAGTTAGGGAAAAAGTTTATCATGAATTCTATTTTCTCGGTGCTGATCATTTCAGTGGGACTTTATATAGTACCTGTTATAGCAATTGCAAAGGATCCTATTTTATCATCCATATTCGGAGGTGCTTTAGCAGGTTTAGGGGTAGGTATCGTATTCCGATGTGCGGGATCAACTGGCGGCTTTGATATCATTGGTATGATCGTTTCAAGGAAAAAAGATTTTCCAATTGGGATCCTGTTATCGGGTATGAACGCTGTTGTCATTATTATTAGTGGATTTCTATTTACTTGGGATGCGGCATTAAATACATTAGTATCCATTTATGTAACCGGTAAAGTGGTGGATGCTATTTATACCGATCATGCTAAATTAACGATAATGATCATTACAGTGAAAGGTCAAGAAATGAGAGATCACCTGCTGACTAACTTATACAGAGGATTGACCATCATGGACGGTGTCGGCGGTTATTCTAATGACCAACGGAATGTATTAATTACAGTTATTTCTAGATACGAATTAAATGAGGTGAAAAATCTCATAACTGAAGTGGACCCTGCCGCATTCGTAAATATTACAGAAACCATTGAAGTAATGGGACTGTTTCATCGTCAAAATCCATCCTAAATAGAAAAATGCATGTACGAAATCGTGCATGCATTTTTTTAGCTATTGGGAGTTCTCATTACCATGAGTAACTTCACGGTTCTTCACCCATTTAACAAGTATTTTTATGACTTCTTCGAGTTCTTTCCCAATTGGTGTTAATTCATATTCAACTTTTTTAGGAGAAGCAGTAATGATTTTTTTGACGATCAGTCCTTCATTTTCCAAGTCACGCAATCTTTCTGTTAATAGTCTATCAGATATTCCAGGTATAGAGGAAATGATTTCATGGTATCGTTTTGGACCTGCTAATAAAGCATAAATAACAGCACCCATCCAACGTTTGCCGATAAATTCAATGGCATTATGGAAATTGGTGCAGGTATGCTGCATTTCCTTTTCAGTGCAATTCATATCATTCTGTTTATTAATTTCATCCATCATAAAATACCTCATTTTTACTTTTCTAACTTTATAATACCATATTTATTATGCTTGACGGTAGGTACTTACTAATAGTAAGATGACTTTAACTTACTAATAGTAAGTTAATACACACTAGGAGGATATCTTTCATGCAACCTGTTTTATCAAAAAGTCTGTCTGAACTAATAAAAGAGCGTCACTCAGTTAGAAAATATGATCCAACATATAAAATTTCACAAGGGGATATTAAAGATATACTAACGGAAGCGACACAAGCACCATCCTCAAGTAATCTTCAGCCTTGGCGCTTTATTGTGATCCAAGACCAAGAAACAAAGAAAGAGCTTAGAACCATTGCTAACAACCAAGAACAAGTCGAAACTGCATCTGCTGTTATTGCAGTACTTGGTGATAAAGAGATGTATAAGAGTGTGGAAAAAGTATATCGAAGTGCCCATGAAGCAGGTTATATGGATGAAGCAAATATGGAGCGATTAATCGAAAGTACAAATAAAACGTACCCATTCGCTCCAGAAGAAATTAGGAAAAACATTGCTGCATTTGATGCTGGACTTATTTCAATGCAGATCATGCTAATTGCTAAAGATAGAGGCTTCGATACAGTGCCAATGGGTGGCTTTAACAAAGAACAATTCATGGAAAAATTTAAAGTGTCGGATCGTTATTTTCCAGTTGTTTTGATTCCTATAGGAAAGGCTGCTGCACCTGCATTTAAGACAAATCGCTTACCATTAGAAGATGTTCTAATCGATTATAGATAAACAAAAACCCCAAGCTTGATGGGATATATCAAGTTTGGGGTTAGCTTTATAGTTAATTGTTAATATACTTTTCAAAAACAAAGCCAAAATCTTTTACACAATATTGTTTTTTACTATCTTCTAACCACTGAAAGGCAGCCTGGTTTAGCATTTTGAATTGAACAACCAAGTTGCTGTCCGGACTAGTTATCCTGCCTAGTGTAGTGGAGGCAACCTCAAGACTTTGTTTGGCAAATTGAAGCGAGGTTTCATTTTCATGTGAGATCTCAGAAATTTTGATAAGAGCTTTATATAAATCCTTTACCTCCTCAATATGTTTCTTGTGAACATCAATTGAGAAAGGAGCAGAGCCGATTTTAAATTTTATTTCCACATCAAGGTCGACTGTTCCGGCAGTTTCAAGATGAACATCTGAAATTCTGTTAGTAGCATAACTATAACGGTGGAGCATGCGTTTTTTACTTGTAGCACTTGTTCCATCAAGATGAATGAGGGCATTATTTGTAAAGCAATACTCATCGGATTTTGATTTAATTATAAAATAAATTTTCTCATTGTCTTCATGCATGACATAATCATCTGCGTCCACCTTGTCGTAATTTTCCGGTTTAATAACAGAACCGACATCACTTAATCCTAAAATATCTGCTGCAACTTTTCCAAACATCGTATCAACCTCACCTCTATTATTATTCTTACCTGTTCTTTGTACGAACAAAGCGGCCTAAGGTTTCATCCAAGGTCTTACTTTTGATCGACAAAATTCTTTATATTTTTCATGATTTATTATACACGAATTTCCAGGAAAAATTTACAAATAATTCGGAAATTTGTTATACTAGTAATGAATGAAATTAGATATATGTGGAGGATGTCCGATGTAAAAAACCTTACTTTTTTATAAAAACTTAATAAAAAGTGAGGGTGTTTTATGTCCAATTTTCTTGGAAAACAAGCTTCTTTCCGGCTTCTTTGGTTTGGGCAAATGTCTGCCAATCTTGGTGATATATTATATGTGGTTTGTTTAATCAAGTTGATCTTTGATGCGACGGGTTCCGTCACTTATATGTCACTCGTTCCGTTTTTTAATACTATTTCTGCTTTAATTAGCGGGTTATTGGCACCATTGGTAATCAATAAATATAAGCTCAAATCGATTTTATTTTTTTCGCAAATCGGAAAAACATTTTTGCTATTGGTATTGTGCATAACTGCAGTTGTTTTTAATGATGGTTGGCTGTTTTGGATTTATTTGCTTATCTGTTTTATTTCTTTTTTAGATGGATGGGCATCTCCTGCTCGAAATGCACTTGTTCCCAGTCTTGTAGAGGAGAATAAGCTTGTGAAAACCAATAGTTTACTCTCCATTTCCGATCAAATCGTTCAGCTTATCGCATGGCCGATCGGCAGTATCTTGTTAGTCGCTCTAGGTGCTGAAAATATTCTTTGGCTAACCTTTAGCTTATATCTGTTATCATCAGTATTAATGGGATTAATCAAACATGGTACGGACCTGCAGACAGTTGATGACCAATCGCGGATGGATGCCTTAAAAGAGGGCTGGAGAATCATCTGGGATTCGAAGCAGCTTCGGACCATTAGTTTCATGAATATCTTAGAAACCTTTGCTAACGGTGTTTGGATTGCTGCAATTTTGTTTGTATATGTTGCTGAGGCCTTAAATAAAGGTGAGAGCTGGTGGGGATTTATTAATGGATCCTTCTTTGCAGGAATGCTATTTGGCGGTCTGTTGATATACCGTTTTTCACACATTTTAGAAAGAAATTTAGGAAAAACAAACCTTTGGTCCACCTTTAGTCTAATTGTGATTACTTTTTTGTTTGGAATGACCTCGATTCCATGGTTTGCTTTATTCGTTTCCTTTTTGTTTGGATTGCCGCAGATGGCTCGTGATGTTGCAGAGACTACAATTATCCAAAAAACCGCAAAAGAACAACTTTTAGCTAAAGCCTATTCTGCGAGAGGTACATTGATATTTGGTGCTTTTGGTATATCATCACTGGTGAAGGGGTGGATTACCGAATTGTTTAATGTAAGAACCACCTTCATTGTGGCAACTGGACTTTTTCTTTGTTCTTTTTCGGTTGCTCTAATAAGTAGGAGATATCTATTCTTAGATATCGTGGAAACAAGTAGTTAATCTAAATATTAATTTAGGGGAAACCACTTGATGGTTTCCCTTTTTTAATGGAAAATAACACTATGTAGAGATTAAAAAGGGAGCGATAAACCTTGTTTATTCAGTTCAAGAAACAGCAAAAAGATAAGATGATTTCAGAGATTCAGCGATATTTCTATGAGGAAAGAAATGAAGAAATTGGTTTGATTGCTGCAGAAAATGCATTTGATTTTTTTAAAAATCATCTAGGACCATACTTTTACAATGAAGCAATCAAGGATTCTCGTCTAATAATGGAACAAAAAATGAATTCAATGGAAGAGGAATTATTTTCACTAGAGAAAAAACTGTGATAAGAAGGAGACTAGGAACCATGCGGCCTATTATAATAGGCATATTTGCCGCTTTCTTTTTTGCCTTTACTTTTATTTTAAATAGATCGATGGAGCTTGCAGGGGGAAGCTGGATTTGGAGTGCATCCTTAAGGTATTACTTTATGGTTCCCTTGCTTTTTATAATTGTAATTGCCAGGAAAAATTTAAAACTCTTGTTCGTGGAAATGAAACAACGGCCTGTTGTTTGGTTACTATGGAGTTCAATTGGCTTCGGATTATTTTATGCTCCTATTTGTTTTTCAGCAGCATATGCTCCTGGCTGGCTAATTGCCGCGACATGGCAGATTACGATAATATCGGGTTCATTGTTGGCACCATTCTTTTATGAAACGGCGGTAACCGATAATGGTCTGATGCGAATAAAGGGGAAAATTCCTTTCAAGGGTTTAGGGATGTCTTTAATCATTTTACTTGGAATTATTTTAATGCAAGTAGAGCAAGCTAATCATTTGTCGGTGATCGCTTTAACTTTAGGGGTATTACCAGTCGTAGTAGCATCTTTTGCCTACCCTTTAGGGAATAGAAAAATGATGGAGGTTTGCGGTGGACGCCTTGATGTTTTTCAACGTGTATTAGGAATGACATTAGCCAGCATGCCCTTCTGGATTATATTATCCATTTTTGGACTGGTAGATGTTGGACCGCCAAGTTTAGGGCAAACTTTGCAATCCGCACTCGTTGCTATATCCTCTGGAGTGATTGCAACTATCCTTTTCTTTTATGCGACTGATCTCGTAAGAGGAGACATGCAAAAGCTTGCAGCTGTAGAGGCAACACAATCAATGGAAGTTTTATTTGCAGTTATCGGAGAATTGTTACTATTAAATTCGTTAATGCCATCAGCTCTATCTTGGAGCGGTATGGCATTGGTAATGGTTGGAATGGTCCTTCACAGCTATGTTTCAAACAAAATAGTAAAGCCAAAAATTCAAAAAGTTAGTGCATAGGTAGAATTGAACATGAATGAATGACGAATCCTTATCAATTCAATTGATAAGGATTTTTTCCTCTTCATATTTTAGCCATTAAGGTATGGAGACAGCTTTTCGATTGTATCTTGTAAGATAACAGCATTTTTCTTATACATCGCTTTTGATTTTTCACAATTGGTTTCAAGTGAAAATATTTCTAGGTCTGCCTGAGTTTTCTTTAAGGTTGCCAGTAATAGCGGGCGTTGAGCTGGCGAAGGTACTTTAATTTTATCATCATAAAGATCAACCGTTAAATCTCCATATGAATCCACTTGACCAAGAAAAACATTATCAAGGGTCACTTCTAGTTTTTCTAACTCGGTATATAGCCAGCCTCTGCCTTTTCCAGCACATCTTAATGCCTCATCAACGATATTCCCATCCATAATGACAGTTTGCGGCTCTTTCTCATTCGGCATTTTCATTTGTAAATCTTTAGGTGTTAAAGGACGATTTTCTGTTTTTAACAAGGCGCTTAAATTTCCCCGTGGCTCTAATACGGCAAATTCAACATCAGCGACCTTGAAAATATTCTTTTGTCTTAGAAGGGCTGAAAGTTCATCAATTGTATACTTTTCCTTTTTTAAATTATTCTCTAAGATTTTCCCATCCTGAATAACAACGGTGCCTTTACCTTCAACGAAGTCACTGAATTTCTTACTTTTTATGGATAAATAATTAGACAAAAAAGTAATAAATCCAAACACAATGATGGCTAATATGCCATGAAACATATTAGCTTCAAGCCCTGTAACAACCTCGCCGGCAATACTTCCAATCGTTATTCCAGCAACATATTCAAAAAAGGAGAGCTCAGAAATTTGTTTCTTCCCAAGAACTTTAGTGGTAATGAATAAGAGCAGTAGGAAAATCAACGAGCGAATGATAATAAAAATCCAACCTGGCATCGTTTCTCACCTCAAAGAATTATGAACCTTTGTATTGTGGTTCATTTCGTTCAAGTTCTAAAACCCGATATTGTAAGTCTTTTTTTACATCCCCAATGAGTAAACTCGTTTCATGGAATATAATTTTTGCTTCCTCATCAAGTGAATTTAATGCTAAGGAAGACAATTGGGCTTCTATTCCATTTAGGGTCGCAAGACATTGTTTGACGTTTGAAGCGATTGTCATAATAGTAACTTCCTTTCTTAGGAAATTCTAAAAATGAAAAAGGGGTTGGCTAAAATCGCCAACCTATTTCGGGTTTATTGATTGTATTGCGGTTCTTCAGAAATGATTTCTTGAAGGCGTGGTTCAAGGCTGTCAAGAACTGATTGTGTTTGCTGAGCAGCTTGTTGATATAGTTGTTTTGCATTTTGGTTATCGGTAGCTAATGCAAAGGTTTCAAAACTTGCCTGAGCACTTTTTAAACCTGCTAAAGCTTGTTTTACCTGTGTTCCTACAGTCATCAATAATCCTTCTTTCGTTTTTAAAATTGAAATTACAAAAATAGTATGTGGATTAACATTTTACTTATGTATGGATTTCTAACGAATTAATCTGAAACTTTTTCCAATCATCTAGAAAAACAGTTGAATCTATTATTTGTTACTTTTTTTTAACACCAATGCATATAGTTGTAACATCAAAATTTTTAAAATGGGGGTGATTATTATTAGAAATACAGGAAAAGATGATTTTGTCCATGGATTTGTTCCACATCATAATCATGGATCTGTTGATTATACCGGGGTTAGTTCAGGACATGTGCATCAATGTTTAGATGTAACATCACCACCTATACCAACTCAAGATGGGGGACATATTCATTATACTGAAGGATATGTTCTTTTTGAGGATGGACACACACACCACTATCGTGCCTATTCAGGTCCTGCAATCCCTGTAGGGAACGGAATGCATGTCCATTATTATGACTTCCAAACAACGGAAGATAATGGTCATAGTCACATTGTAAAAGGGGTTGATCAGCCTGCCCCAGGATCAAAATAATTATAAAAAACCAATCTTTTATAAGGTTGGTTTTTTATGATTCTATTTGTAATTGAAACTTTATTAAGAAAATTTCGTCAAATATTTACGGTAATTGGTAATTATCAGGTAAAATAAAAGAAGGTAATAGAATAAAGAGTAGGGAAGGAAAGGTTTTAAACGTAAGCTCTACTTCTCTAGTATGCAGGGGGGAACATTTTTGCTTTTATTAAGAAGGAAAGCGACAGAAGAAGAAAATTCAGCTAAGTTAGTTGCTTATACAATCATTTTATTTATAAGCAGCTTTTTCGTACCATTTGTCATTGTTGCATCATATCAGAGCATGGTCTATTTTTCCCGTTCTTATTGGTTCTTTTCAACTCCATTTTCTGCCTATATCACTTTTATGGTTGGAATGGTATTTATTGCTGTCATACTGACCATTTATCTCATCTTTAGACAGAAATGGGAAGGCAAAAAATTAAAATGGATCACAGTTTTTTTAGTTTTCGCAAGTATTCCAGCATTTATTTTTAGCCTGACTAATTATTATTATATGGACGATGATGGTATTCATTATAATGGTTTGACTAGCTTAGAGGAAAAAGAGTATCAATGGAATGAAATGGCTAGGATACATATTGTTTATAAAAATCATCAGGGTACCACTGGATTATTCCAATATAAGTTTGAGATGGCAGATGGTAAGAAAATTACGCTTCCATTTAATGATAAACTCTCTGAGCATAAATTTAGGATTGAAGAAAAAATTAAAGAGTATAAAATTCCTGTCAAAGATAATTTCAAAAATCCAATTATGGATTAAATGGTAGGTCTTCCTCTTGTGAAGGAAGATCTTACTCCTTATTTATAACAAAAATTCTCCAAAAGTTCACAATTTCGTCACGAACTTTTGGTTAATTCCAAAAATTCCGTGATATACTAAAGATGTAAAGGATAATACATGGATAACATCTTAGGAGACTCAACCATACGTGTTCGTTCCGTTAGTGAACGAGTAGTTGTAAGGTTATTCCTAATAAATATTTGGAAGCCGGAGCGATGCAAATTTAATTTGCAAAGGCTTAAATCTAAAACAAAATCCTTTCATAATTGGTATCTATGATTTTTATAGAGTCCATATCAAAGGATAAAGTTTAGGATTTATAGGTTAATACATCTGATTATAGATGTACTCAAACCGAAACCTTATCAAAAAGGTGCATTGCCAAGAAGCTGATCATCCAAATGAGGGAATAAAGAGTCTTAAACGGTGTCAATCTGAAAATTTGTTTCTTTTAGGAGTTTGAATTCCATTAAACATGTGAATTAATTCCTTCAACGGAACAAACACACATCGGCTGAGCTTTCAAAGTTTCCTTTTAGATGGAACATTTATAAGAGGGAATAAAAATTTGAAAGCAAATGGACAGATGTCATGGTTGGGTCCCCTAAGATGTTAATAATAATTAAGGAGTTACTTCAAAATTGAGGTAGCTTCTTTTTATTATTCTAGCCAAACAACACTTTTCTGGTTTAAGAATGTATATTAAAATCGGTATATTTACATAGTTTTAAAGAAAAAATACTTTCGAAAAGGAGTTGACTAAAATGTTAAAGAAAAAAGAACCAACACTAGCTTCAGGAGTGGATGACCAGGAAGAATTAGATCAAAGTGCAACTGATAATGAGATAGAAACAGGAGAATATACAAGTGTGACAACACTTTCCCTTGATGAGGTTGATCCAAGTTAATAAAAAATAAAGCTGCCTTCAAAAAATAGGCAGTTTTCTTGTTTTAAGAAGCACTTCAAAAACAGAGGCATTAAAATATAAAAAGCAGTTAAATTTCGTTATAATAAATATAGAATGTTATTTTTGAAAGGGGCAAGATAATGACAGGAACTCAGGAAATTAGTTTAATCGAACAGCAGGAAGCAATTATGGCAAAAATTCAGCACCGAAAATTGACTAAAAGAAAACTCATACAACGAATATTGTTAATCACAATTGGTGCAATCTTAATGTCCGTCGGACTTGAAATCTTTCTTGTTCCTAATAATGTTATTGACGGCGGGATTACCGGTATTTCCATCATGCTTTCCTATTTGACAGGATGGAAACTGGGGATTTTCCTTTTTATTTTTAATATTCCTTTTATCTTTCTTGGCTACAAACAAATTGGAAAAACCTTCGCATTCTCCACTCTTTATGGCATCATTATACTTTCGATTGGGACGACTTTACTTCATCCGGTTCCAGCATTTACTCAAGATATTCTTCTTGCGACTGTTTTTGGGGGAATAGTACTTGGTATTGGTGTTGGTTTGGTCATACGGTACGGAGGTTCACTAGATGGGACCGAAATACTTGCTATTCTCTTTAATAATAAACTTCCTTTTTCCGTCGGGGAAATTATTATGTTTTTTAATCTTTTCATCCTTGGCAGTGCCGGTTTTGTATTTTCATGGGATCGGGCGATGTATTCGTTGATTGCTTATTTTGTTGCTTACAAAACGATTGATATCACCATAACTGGGCTTGATGAATCCAAATCTGTGTGGATTATTAGTGACAATGCCAGACAAATTGGCGATGCCATAATAAACCGCTTAGGTCGTGGGGTTACTTACATCAATGGAGAGGGAGCCTATTCAGGTGATGATAAAAAAGTTATTTTTTGCGTCATCAATCGTCTTGAAGAAGCGAAATTAAAGGAAATCGTTACCGAAAATGATGACAGTGCCTTTTTAGCAGTGGCGGATATTGCTGAAGTTCGTGGTGGACGATTTAAGAAAAGAGATATTCATTAGGAATATAAAAATAAAGACGAAAATTACCGATTTGTCAGTATGGGGCAGATTTGAGAAGAATTTTGCAAAAAGGAATGTTGATTTTACACAGTTTATGTCGGTTTTTTGGGAAAGATACCATTTATTTGAATCGTGTTTTGTCGTACTTTGCGCTTACCTAGGAAATAGTTTTGCAAAAATAAGATATTTCCGAAAAAGATGACGGATAATTCTGTCATCTTTTTCGCCTATTAAAATAATAGCTCATAAACTTCATTTAGTTCATATGCTCTTTTTTCATCTTGTTCCTCTTTCGCATAGTTAATTTCCTTTGGCAGTATGTGATTTAAAAAATTTATTTCCTTTTGGTTTAAATCCCGAACAAAGGAGCCTTCTGATGTATAAGCCCCTTCTACTAACTTCTTGTAAAGATGCCTTCCCTCTGAATGTTCATCCGTATAATTTGATAATGTTTCTCTTAAATATCCCAAAGTCTTATCCATGTCTCCATCATCCTTTCACACCATTATTTTTTGACCTGATGTTATAAATATACACATTAGAAAATTTAAATTTTTGCGGTTTCAGTTTTATGTAATTAACCTCGAAATGAAAATTGAGCAAGTATATATGTACTTACTCAATTTTCTGTATGGATTCTTTTCTACGTTAAAAAAGCCCCATTTTTTAAAAAAAGGGGTCGTTCCTTCATTTTGTACAAGTAAAAATTCGATAACTTAAAATATCATGATACTTTATGACAATATTTCCATGCTCATTCAAAATTTGAAAAAGCTCAGGTTCGAAATTTTTGGAAAAATTAAATTCCGGTGCATGATTACCATGGCTAAGGGCATGTATTTGCGCTTTTAATTCAATATTTCTAAAACCGGCCTCTTGTAATAACTGATACCAGTCTCCCTCAAATAATAAGGAATCAACTGCGTAAAAATTCTTTATTTCAGTTTCTTCTTTTTGACTAAGCCTCTTGTTTATTGTCATTTCATTGGCGATTAATCTGCCGTCTTTTTTTAACACTCGATAACATTCCTTTAGCGCCTTAGCTTTATCAACAAAAGCCAAAACAGACTCTGATAATACATAATCAAAGGTATGTTCTTCGAATGGTATTTCTTCAATTGACCCATGAATTGATTGAACGGGAAGTTGAAGTGTCTGAAAGCGGCTATATGCCTTTTCCAGCATAATTGGATTGATTTCCAATCCAAATACTTTTGCCTTATATTGCTGGGACAAATATGCCGCAGTCTGTCCAGTTCCACAGCCTGCATCTAAAACGTATGAGTTTTCAGTAATATCTTCACTTGAAAGAATGTTTTGCGTTAATTGGATTCCACCCGGATGGGCCCCGCCAACACCAAACTTCGCCAGGAAATCAAAATAAGTTAAGCCCCCCATAGACACCACCTCATTATCGTTTTTGCATAGTATGATAAATAGTGAAGAGGGGTTCTTTTTTCTGTACCTTAGATCAGTTCAGAGATGATAATTTTATTATGTAAACTAAATTTTGAAAAGCTGGGCTAAAATCCGGCTTTTTTATGAATTATTTCATATCCTTACATTACCATAATTAAAATGGGAATTGTATATCATCCTATGGGTGAATGCTTTGAAGGGAGTGTTAGGAATTGAGTTTACGTCTTACAATTTTATGGATATGGAAACTTATTGACCCATTATTTTATTTATGTTCCCGTTTGCACTACATTAATAATGATAAAAACAACCAATCCGTTTTCCGAGTACGAATTACGAAGTATAGAGGGAAGAATTACACACTTTCTGATGGAACAATGATTAACCAAAATGATCTTTTGTTAAAAATTCATTTACACAATGTTAGGTTATTGAATGAATTTATAAAAATTAAAAATGATTTAATTAGAACAAGGTTGATGTATAGGTTAGTGCTCAATTCCATGCCTGTGCTGGCAAGCTATTTAAAAGGTCACCCTGAAGAGGCAAAAATTAAGGGGATTATTGGAATTACAACCATAAATAAAGGGATAAAGTCACTAGGGTTCGATTGCTATCCTCCAGAAAACCGCATTTATAAATATGTAAAAAAGCTGGGTCAGTTGCCAATTTCCTTACTTTCAAATTCCTCATTTAAACACTTTCAAAAAAATCGGCTTACTTATTTATTTCTTTCAAAAGAAAAGCTTTATGATAAATACGGTCAGAATTAATCCAGTAAATAACATAGCTTGCAGGGTTTCCTAAACATATTCTTTATGAAAATGCACAAATTAAGCAAATGGAAGGGCAGATAAATTTCCTTCCATTCCATGCAAAAGGAGTGCTGATGATGAGAAGCATAAGAAGACAACCGTTTTTCAAATTGTTTGCACCAAGACGAAGAAATAGAGGGGCAATGTGGGCGTCTCTCTTAGGGCTTGGGTTAAGTGCTGCAGTTGTTGGGGTAACAAGAGGGAAGCGTAAAAATTTTGAACTTCCATTTCAAAATGCTGTTAAAAACTTTTCACCGAAGACAAACCTTAATTTGATGGACAATGCTGCCTTAACAGAGTTTTCGGAGGAGCTATTGGCAAGTGCATTGAAAAATAACAAATAAAAAAGTCCGCATTCGTGCGGACTTTTTCAATACGGGGCAGGAGGAATCTTCCGTGGTATATATTCAATGGTGTCTGAAGAATAAAGAGTAATGATTAACAAATTTCCAAGTGTTCTTGCTCGGATTAATACAGGTTGGTTATACAAATTCTTAAATTCAAAATCAGGTCCATACCAGCTTACAGTTGCGTCCCGGCCAGGAGGGATATAGGGAACCTTTCTGCTGTGAGAAAACCGTTGGATGATCTTTAAACCGGCATTATCGACAGCATTAAAAAGGGTGGAAGATACCTGACAAATTCCTCCGCCAATGTCCTCAGCAAATTCCCCCCTTACAATAACAGGAGCACGTAAATACCCTTTCGCAGCCGTTCGTTTTCCAACAATTTTGTTAAAAGAAAATGTTTCTCCCGGAAAGATCACATAATTGTTAATAGCCTTTGTTGCTAATTGAATATTGGTCGAGCGTTTTTTATTATGTGAATTAAATGAGGTAACATAGCGTCCTATTCTGATGCTGTGAATATCCTCAAGTAATTCACTATCGACTTTTGGGTAAACGGGAAGCATAGGAATTTCTAATTTTCCCTGTCTTTCTGAAAAAAAATATGCATAGAATTGTTCCGTAAAGGCATGGCGATGGATTCGATAACCAACCCGCTCAGATTGTATATTTCCAGACTGGTCTATGCTGGCATTTTCTGGCTCCAATGAGTACTGTTTGTCAATTTTGTCTAAATATAGATGGTATTTTTTCGAATCTATAATCGGTAACTCGTTATATGGAAAGGAAAAATCCATTCGATTGATGTAAGTCACGTCCTGGCCATCTTTTGTAATGATTAAACTATCTGGAGAATTTATTTGCTGAGCCGCTAGTACTACTCCAAAAATCCAAGGTAAAATCATATCTTCGTCCCCCTCCTTCTATTAATATTTGTAGCAATTTACCATTTCATGTGCCTTCCTGATTAAAGAAATATTTTCAAAATCTTCCAATTGATACTTTACAATTATTGGAAATCATAATATATTATCATTATTAATAATAATAATAAAATCAGGAGCAAAATTTATTATGACTTTAGAAAATACAATTGACGTTATCCTGCATCCTGTTCGGATGAGGATTATTCAGGCCTTAATTAACCAACAAATTACAGCCTACCAATTAAAAGAGATACTTCCGGATATTCCTCAGGCTTCTTTGTACAGACACATCAAAAAACTTGTTGAAGCAGAGGTTATTCATATTGTTAATGAAATACCGAATCGAGGAACAGTAGAAAAGGTGTATTCCATTCATGATCCAAACAAGGCTGTTATCGGTCCGGAGGAATTAAATAAACTGTCAAAGGATGAACATTTGGGGTTATTTATTAAATTCATGGCGAATTTGATGGGTGAATACGAAAGGTATTTAAATCAAGAGAAAATTGATTTAGCGGGTGACGGTGTATCTTTTCGGCAAACCACCTTGTACTTAAATGACGAAGAGTTTGCTGAGTTTATCAAGGAAATGGCAGCTGTCTACACAAAGGTTACACTCAATAAGCCCCAAAAGGGGAGGAGAAGAAGGACACTAGCCACTATTATTATTCCAAATCAAGCGAAAGATCAATAGGGGGAATTATACATGAAATCGCTGGAGAAAGAAGTAATAATTCGGAGCAAAGCAGTTCTAAAGGGAACTTTAAGTATACCAGAATTTCGGACTGAAAAGGGTCCAGCCATACTAATCATTCCAGGGTCAGGAAAAATAGACCGCAACGGAAAAGTTAATGAAAAACTCGATTTAAAGCTTTACCGTCAAATAGCGGAATTTCTAACATCAATTGGCTTTATTAATCTAAGATATGATAAACGGGGAGTAGCTGAAAGTGAAGGGAATTATTTAACAACTGGGCTATGGGATTTAGTCGATGATGCCCAAGCGGCTGTCCATTATTTAAAAAGTCTTCCCGAAGTGGATACTGATAAAGTGATAGTATTGGGGCATAGTGAAGGCTGTAGCATTGGTACGGCTGTTGCAGCAAGAGAAGATCTTGGAGGGCTAATTTTACTTTCTGGTGCGGTGGAAAGATTGAGTGAAGCCTTAAAGCGACAGAGGGATATTGCAACACAAGACATTTTGAATGCTAAGGGATTTCAAGGCTTTTTACTACGCTTATTAGGAACACACAAAAAAGTGGAAAAACAAGCACAAAAGTTTATTGATAAGGTGCAAAACTCAACCAGCGATGTCATGAAGGTTAATTTTGTCAAAACAAATGCAAAGTGGATGCGCGAACATTTTAGCTATAATGTTAGAGAAGATTTAGCAAAAGTAACCTGTCCTGTCCTTGCGATTACTGGGGCACGCGATATTCAGGCGAATCCTGAGGTACTTAAAGATTTGCCAAAGTATGTAAAAGGGGAAGCCCACTTTTGTGTTATCGAAAATATGGGACACTCATGTAAAATGGTGACACAAACCTCAACTATGTTTACGGTGAAAAAAGATATTGCGGCTGAAGGAAGTCTGACCGTTCATCCGGAATTAGTACTGCAGCTAGAGACTTGGCTTCGTAGTCACTATGTTAACAATTCTTCGGAACAGAAAGTAATTCTTTAATTGTCAACTATAGATTTTCACAAAATTTGCCCTCATTAAGATGATGGCTTATTTTTTTGATGAAAAAAATGGGGAATTATAGTATAGTAGTAATTGATAACAAAAAAATAGACAATTGCTAGCAGAGTGCTATACAAGAAGAGGAAGTGTCCGAATTGAATCAAAATGACAGAATTCAATTAAATGTGAGGATCACAAAAGAAACCTCTATGAAGCTTGATGAAATTGTCGAGTATTATCAACAAGGATTAAAGCTTGGCAGAATTTATAAGGGCGACGTTCTCACAGATATAATCGAGAAATCGTATGAAGTGATGAACAAGCAAAAAAAAGCAAATAGGAGATATTAACAAAGTAGGTCGAGAAGATTTAATATTTTCTTGACCTACTTTTTTCAAAATCCTCAATATATCTGGAACTATAGTTGTGAAGAAAAAAATATACCAGCTAAAAAGATTTATTTAAATTTTTAAGAAAGGGATATGAATATTTAAGTCTTGCAAGTATAATTGTATGTAACATACTAACCGGTTAGTATATAAAGAGTTGGTGTGATATTTTTTTTACAGACCTTTAACAGAATGTGAGGACAGAACATGAAGGAAAGGATAACGGAACATAGCATCCGCTTATTTGAAAAAAAAGGATTTAGCGAAACATCTATTCAAGATATTGTTGACTCTCTCGGAGTAACCAAAGGTACATTTTATTATTACTTTTCAAGTAAAGAAGAATTATTAATGGATATTCATTTAGGCTACATCGATGAATTACTTGTTCTTCAAGAGCGAATTTTTAAAGATGCATTAAAAACCTGTAAAGAAAAACTATTTGAAATTGTTTTTGTGCTCCTTTCGGATATAAAAACCCGTGGTCCTGCAGCTAAAATATTTTTTAGGGAATTGAAGAATTTAAATGAGGAACGGTCAGTCCTCATTAATTCAAAGCGTGACCAGTTTCGATTAAACATAGAGGAATTGATCAAGGGAGGAATGGAAAATGGTGAATTTCGTTCTGAATTAAATGCCTCAATTATCACTTTTGGAATTTTAGGAATAACAAATTGGAGTTACCAATGGTTTAATCCAGACGGAATCTGTACTGATCGTGAAGTAGCAGAGATTTTTGTCGAAATGATTTTAAAGGGGATTCAAGAAAATTGACGTAAAAATTGAGAGAGGGTTATTTTTGTAGATAATCAACCTCTCTTTTATTTACAAGAAAAATACCAACCGGTTAGTATTAAAATGAAAGACTTAATCTTGATAAGCGAGGCGAAAGGGATATGCATGAGATACATGTTACAGTGCGTTTCAGTGAAACAGATGCACTCGGACATATTAACAACACAAGTTATTTTATTTACCTTGAGGAGGCACGTATTCGTTTTATGGAGTGGTTAGGATTTAAAATGGATATCCAAAATTGGAATTTTATCCTGGCTTCCACGAAATGTGATTTTATTAGTCAAGGGTATTTCGGTCAGGAATTATCCATTAAAACTTATGTTACAAAAATTGGAACCAAAAGCTTTCAGTTAGAGCACGATCTAATCGCTGTCCAGACGAATGAGCTAATCGCACGGGGGAATGCGATTATGGTTTTTTTTGATTTTGAAAAACAAAAAAGTGAATCAATACCTGAAATGGTAAAAGAAGAATTAAGAAACCATTTAGTTCATTCTTAACATGTTTTAAGAAGTAAGAACTTCCAAAATTGAGAGGAGGAAAAACATGTGCCGTCAAATGAATAAAGATACGATCTCAGTTCGGAAGGGTGAAGAATTGAATCTAATTGTTTTGGAAAAGTTTCTACGAGAAAATTTAGAATCTTTGCCGGAGAATAAGCTTGAAATCTTACAATTTTCCGCCGGCCATTCTAATTTAACCTATCAATTAAAGATGGGGGATTGGGAGGCTGTGTTAAGACGTCCTCCACTCGGGCCAGTGGCACCGAAGGCCCATGACATGGAGAGGGAATTCAAGATTCTTACTGAGCTAAATCCTATCTTTTCAGTCGCCCCGAAGCCATTCCTTTTTTCGAAAAATCAGACAATCGTTGGCAGTCCATTTTTTCTTATGGAAAGAAAAAATGGCACAGTTATTGATACATCTTTCCCTGAAGGGGCCGACGTTAGGAAGGAACTCTGTCAGCACCTCTCGAAAGTGATGGTCGAAAAACTTGTGGAATTACATGCCATTGACTATAAACAGACTGGACTAGTAGAAATTAGCAAGCCAGAGGGATTTATGGAAAGGCAGGTCCATGGCTGGATCAGCCGGTATGAACGGGCGAAAACCGATGAAATTGCTGTTGTTGATTCCTTGAAAAAATGGCTCATCGATCATACACCCAAAAAACATGAGTCGACGATTATTCATTATGATTATAAATTAAACAACACAATGTTTAATAAGCAGTTCACAGAAATGGTGGGATTATTTGATTGGGAGATGACCACCGTCGGAGATCCGCTTGCAGACCTCGGTGTCGCAATGAGTTATTGGAATCAGAGCGATGATCCTGAGCTTTTAATTAACGGCCTTGGGAAGGCTCCAGTTACCGCAGAATATGAAGGATTTTTCACAAGAAATGAATTTATCAATCTTTATGCGAAAAAAAGCGGCCGGGATATTACTAATTTCAACTTCTACTTAACATTTGCTTATTTTAAGCTCGCTGTCATTGGCCAGCAAATTTATTTTCGCTATAAAAAAGGGCAAACCAATGACCATCGGTTTGCTAACTTTAATCACTTTGTAAAAAATCTAATTCTGCACGCAGCTAATATTGCTGAAGAAAAGCTGTAAAGAGGAGCTCGATTGGAATGACGAAGATTCACCTTCTCATGAAGAAAGAAGAGATCCAAGAGGAGAAAATGGCAGATGGAAAAAAATATGCAGTTGTCTTAGATGTTCTTCTGGCGACAACAACAATCGTTTCGGCATTAAAGGATGGTGCAAAGGAAGTCATTCCAGTTTTACATAGCAATGAAGCTATGGAACTAGCAAAAAGGTATCAACCGGGTGAATGTGTTCTTGCCGGTGAGCTTGATGCAAAACCAATTGACGGTTTTGTCTATCCTAGTCCAACGTTGATAAGTGAGTTCATCATCGGGAAAACGTTAATTTTATCGACAACAAATGGGACGGTTGCCCTGAGGAAATCGTCTCCTGCGAAGAAGGTCTATATCGCATCACTGCTTAATAATCCGGCTGTTGCCAATGCCCTAGGGAACATCCCTGAAGACCAGACCATCTTGGTTATTTGCTCTGGTAATTCCGGAGAAACAAGTTTAGAAGATTTTTTTGGTGCGGGACATTTAATCGATTGCATGTTGAAAAATGGTGAATGCGAATTAACTGACGCTGCTAAAGCTGCCTTGTATTTTTATCGCGGTCAATATGATTCCTACGAAATTCTGATTGATTCATATGTTGGAAGGCTTTTAGATAAACATAACCAGCATGCCGACTTGAAGGTGGCTGCATCCAAAGGAATCACCCCGATTGTCCCTATATTAAGGGATGGAAAAGTCGTCATAGAATCATCCTGTTCAACTCCCTCAGTTTAATCCGATTTTCTTCACGAATACTCGCTAAATTTATTTAAACATCCAAAGGAAGCAGATTTTAGAAATAATAATTTTTAGGTAAAGGTCTTGAAGTTGTTCAAGGCCTTTTGTCTTAATAATGTAAATTTTTGATTTTGAGAATTGTCTAATTTCTGCGCCCAGTGAACTTCGTTCTCTCCCCTACGATACGTCAACACCTTGAAGTGCTTCAGTCAAGATGCCGATTATCGAGTGTATCCGCTTTTTTAATTATTAATAAACTATGAACAAAGTATTAATTAGTAGGGAAGAATGGAAGCAGAGGGTTTGATATAAGAAAAAATTCGTATAAACTATAGAAAAGAATAGTTTCTTGCACTAGGAGATGACAAATGATGAAAATATTAGTGATTGAAGATAATAAAGGCGTTTGTTCAATGATAGAAATGTTTTTTGCGAAAGAGGGAATCGATGGAGTATTTGTTAATGATGGTTTAGAAGGATATAATCGCTTCAAAACCGGAACATGGGATGCACTAATTGTTGACTGGATGCTTCCTGGAATGGATGGCGTCTCTATTTGCCGAAAAATTAGAGAAGAAAAGTTTACCGTTCCAATTATTATGTTAACTGCTAAGGATAGTGAATCTGATCAAGTTCTTGGACTTGAAATGGGGGCGGATGATTATGTCACCAAGCCATTCAGTCCACTAACACTAATGGCCAGAATAAAAGCTGTAACACGAAGAATCCAGGCACAAGTACCAAAAGAGGAAGACAATTTTCTAAAAACAAGCCATTTTAAGGTTAATAAAATCACAAGAGAAGTATTTGTTGATGAAACACAGGTTACAAATTTAACACCAAAGGAATTCGATTTACTCTATTATTTGGTAGAGCATCCCCGCCAAGTGTTCTCTAGAGAGCAATTACTTGAAAGGGTTTGGGGTTATCAGTTTTACGGTGATGAACGAACGGTTGATGTTCACATTAAGAGGCTGCGGAAAAAGGTTGAAACCACCTCACAGCCATTCTTCCATACTGTTTGGGGGGTAGGTTATAAGTTCGATGACTCATTCAAAGCCGATGAAGTTTAAGTATATTTACCAACAGTTTTTTAGTCACATTAGCGTTATTATTGTTGCATTTTTATTGTTAAGTCTCTTGTTTACTCATTATTTAGAAAATTTGATTTATGAAAATAAATCTGAGGAACTGATTTCATTTGGTAGGGCGATTTTAACAGATTTGAAAGAGGTGCCAATTGCATCAGATGAGATTATTAGTCAATACAACAATGTCTTGGCTGCTAGAGATATGAGCTTTAGTATGTTCGATCAAGGTGGAAACTTGTATTTGGTTAATAAACATGGACCTGTAATTAAAAATCTACCTGATAAGGATTGGTGGAATAAACTTAAACAGGGAAAAACAGTTATTGTCCAAAGTGATTATAAAAGTTTTGAGCAAGGTGTTCAATTTGTTGTTTTGCCCTTCATAGAAAATGGCAAGTTTTTTGGCGGGATACTCTTAACTTCACCGATTAGCGGCTCGAGTAAAATGATAGAACAAATAAATAAATTTTTGCTCTATACCATCCTGATTGCTGTCGGTGTTGCTTTTTTACAAAGCTGGTTTTTATCGAGAATTCATCTTCATCGGATTAAACGGCTTCGCGATGCAACATCAAAGGTTTCTGAGGGAAATTATAATGTAAAAGTAAATTCCGCTAATTTTGATGAAATTGGGGAATTAGCGAATGATTTTAACCATATGGTTGATAAAATCAATGCCTCTATGCTGGAAATTGAGAGTCTTGAAAATAGAAGGCGCCAGTTTATGGCCGATGTTTCCCATGAAATGCGGACACCGTTAACGACCATTAGCGGAGTCATTGAAGGATTGAAAAATGATATGATTCCTGAAGAAGACAAAGAGCGGGGAATCAACCTAGTAAGCCAAGAAGCCAAACGGCTGATTCGTCTTGTCAATGAGAATCTTGATTATGAAAAAATCCGCTCCAATCAAATTAAGCTATTTAAGGAAGAGATTCAACTTTTAGAAGTGCTCGAAATAATTCAGGAGCAGTTAAGCATTCAAGCAGATGAGAAGAATAATCAGATTGTAGTAGAGGTCGCACCAGAGATAGTGGTAAACGCCGATTATGACCGTCTTGTCCAAATTTTAATTAATATTACGAAGAATAGTATCCAGTTTACTACAGACGGAACTATTTGGCTGCGTGGACGAACGGAGCAGAATTCGATAATTATCGAGGTAGAGGACACGGGAATTGGTATCGATGCTAAAGAGATCGAAAAAATCTGGCGTCGTTTTTATAAAGCCGATCTTTCTAGAACCAGCAATCCATACGGGCAATTTGGGCTGGGCCTCTCGATTGTCAAGCAATTAGTTGTACTTCATAATGGGGAGATAGAAGTATTTAGTGAAAAAGGAAAAGGAACGAAATTTGTAATTCGCTTAAAAAACAATTAAATTTGATGAAAGCTGCAGGGGAACCTGCAGCTTTTTCCTTATTTTTTCTTATATATTTCCAAAAGCCTTTAAAGTTTGTTAATAATTTCTTAATAATTGTCGGTTAAAGTATAAACAAGATAAGAACAAACTTAAAGGAGATCGATTAAGATGGAATTCAAAAATGAAAATGAATTCGAACAAAATCAGCCCAATTCACTAGAAAATACAGAAAATACAAAAAGAGATGAAAATGTAATGAATAATACGGATGATAGCAAGACAGAGGAAAATACAATTAATAATACGGATTACAGCAAGACAGAAGAAAATACAATTAATAATTCGGATTACAGCAAGACAGAAGAAAATGTGAATGCTGTAGATGCTACCTTCACAGTGGGATCTAATGAATTTGAAGAAAATCTGGAGTGTGTGAAAACTGCGAAATCTGAAGAATTTGTCGTTCCCCCTATTAAGGAGCAAACTCGTTCGACCAATAAGTCCGAAAAGAAAAAATGGAAGGGAAGAGGATTTGTTTCGACGATTGCAGCTGGCGTGATTGGTTCTGTATTAACATTAGCCGTTCTTCCGCATACTGACTACATGAAAAACTTTAATGCGGATAATCAAGTGAGCAGCAACTCAGGGGTCAAGACAGTGACAGCTCAGCCGACAGCAGCGTCTCCTAACTCTATTGCTGATACTGTTGATAAGGTTTCTAAAGCAATTGTTGGTATTGTTAATTATCAACAGCAGCAGAATAATTTTTACGGAAACCCAAATAATTCTCAAATTGTAGAAACCGGTTCTGGTTCAGGGGTTATAATTCAAAAAAATAATGACATTGCCTATATTGTCACCAATAATCACGTTGTTGAAGGTGCATCAAAGTTGGAAATCTCCTTATATGATGGTCAAAAAACAACTGCTGAAGTCGTTGGAACTGATGCCTTAACAGATCTGGCTGTTTTGAAAATTAATGCAAAATACGTCACAGCAACGGCTGATTTCGGAGATTCATCCTCACTTCGCCCTGGTGACCAAGTCTATGCAATTGGAAATCCACTCGGACTAAATTTATCAAGAACAGTTACTCAGGGAATTGTCAGTGCGACTGACCGCAGTATTCCTGTAACGACATCTGCGGGAAACTGGGAGACAAATGTTATCCAGACCGATGCAGCCATTAATCCAGGAAACAGCGGTGGTGCCTTAATTAACCCACAAGGTCAAGTAATTGGGATTAATAGTTTGAAAATTGCTGAGAGCGGTGTAGAAGGTTTAGGTTTTGCGATACCAAGTAATGACGTGATCCCAATCGTTAACGAATTAATTAAGAGCGGTAAAATTGACCGTCCATATCTTGGAGTTGGCCTTGCTGACTTAGACCAAGTTCCACAGATGTATTGGGAAAACATGCCTGAAAATGCGAAAAAAGGTGTCTTGGTATTGAACATTGATCCAAATTCTGCAGCAGCAAGCGCCGGTTTCCAACCAAAAGATGTGATTGTTTCGATAAATGGAACGGAGATTTCTAATTCAGCAGAATTTAGGAAATATTTATATACAAAAGTAAAAACAGGCGACACTGTTAAATTTGATGTGTACCGTGATGGAAAGCAAATAACATTAACAACCAAATTAACCAATAATAAAGGAGCATGATTCACGGTAAAATAAGACCATTCGAAATTGGTCATGAGGTGAAAAGATGAACAAGGTTGGTAAGTATGCATCAAGCCCTGAAGTGGATGCCCTGGAGCTGATGAGTATGGTCTTTGAACTTACTGAAAAGGATAAAATGGTCATGTGGTCGGAAGGCTATATTGATCATGTTATTAACAAATTACCGGTGTATGCTCGTGATATTTTGGAGAATCGTAAGGAAAGGTGGGAAGATACGAAGGCTTTTTATGAGAAGAAGCTTAATGAAATAATAAATGATGCAGATTTTATAAATAAACTGAAGGGCGAACGGAAGGAGTTCGCCCTTTTTGTCATGAAGCATTATCCGGAATTAAGCTCCTTGTTATTTTTAATCTTTGATGGGAACTTAAAAGATGATGACTTAAGGAAGTTTGTTTATCGCAGAAGATTTACTTCCAGGAAAAAGTACCTGCATTAAGGGTATTGGCGGAATTCATCTGAAAGTTTAGCGGAAATATGCTTGATATCCTAGAATTTCATGTTTACGGAATTATTGCCGCAGAATAAAGTTCTCAACCTTTAGACAAGTCAGAAAAAATAGGCTTGCAATCATCTATGGAAAAAATTAAAATAAATGTAACTTGATTAGAAACGGAGGTGGGGAAGAGATGAAACGTTCTATTTTTGCACGCTTACAGTGGCTTGAAGCGCTTACTATTTATCGTGCAATTTTTCATGATGTAGTTTTCCAAGGGGGAAGTTTGCCCTTTTTACGAAATTGCATATTGAAAATAGAACGATAACACATCTCTTTACCCACTATAAATAGGTATGAAGAGAGTGCATCGCCCGCACTCTCGTTTTTATGCCAATTTTTAAAGCTGCGGGTTATTAAAGATGCCCGCGGCTTACTTTACGTTGGAGAGATGTTCATCTTAATTTTTTATAAAAGAGGAGAATGAACATGATCACTTGTAGTGTGAACCATATAGCAAAATCATTTGGCGGTACTATTATTTTTAAAGGTTTATCATTTGAGGTATTAGAAGGAAGCCGGGTCGGCCTCGTTGGTCGTAATGGCGGCGGAAAAACGACGTTATTAAAGCTGTTAGCCAATCAGGAGTCTGTGGACGAAGGGGTTATACATTGGAAAAAGGGTCTAAAAATCGGTTATTTAGCACAGATTCCTGATTTTCCTGAATTAACTGCCAGGGAAGTTTTAAATTCTGCTTTTGATCAATTGATAGCTACTGAAGTGAAGCTTCAGCAATTAGAAAGTGAAATGGGGCAAGAACGCCACCCTGATGATCTGCAAAAATTAATGGATCAATATGGAAAGCTTCAAGATGAATTTATTCTTAACGGCGGATATGAAATGGACGCGCAATTAGACCGTATTGCCAACGGCTTGAACATTACGGATTTGCTGGAAAAAAACTTTTCCGCTTTAAGCGGCGGTGAGAAAACAAAAGTTGGTCTAGGTCTTAGTTTGCTGAAAAATCCTGAGCTTCTATTACTCGATGAACCTACAAATCATTTAGATTTAAAGGCGATTGAATGGCTGGGTTCTTTCCTTAAGGATTATACAGGTACGATTATTCTTATTTCCCATGACCGGTACTTTTTAGATGAGGTCGTTACAAAGGTATTAGAAATGGAGGATGGGGAAATTGATATTTACCAAACGAATTTCAGCGGTTATGTAAAAGAGAAAGAAGAACGACTTTTACGCGAATTTAAGGAGTATCAGGAACAGCAGCGAAAAATTAAAAAGATGAAAGAAGCGATTAAACGGTTGCGAGACTGGGCAAACCGCTCCAATCCGCCGAGTGCTGCCCTGCATAAACGGGCAACCAATATGCAGCGGGCGCTTGACCGCATCGAAAAACTTGATCGCCCCAAAATGGATGTCAAGAAAATGACGATTGATTTTGAAGCGAATGACAGAAGCGGTAAGGAGACAATCGTTTTAGAGGATGTGTCGAAAAGCTTTGGAAATCGAATTCTATTCGAACACGTCAACATGCTCGTTCAATTTAAGGATCGAACAGCGATTGTTGGTGAAAACGGAACAGGAAAATCGACTCTTTTAAAAATGATTTTGAAAGAAGTGGAAGCAGACAAAGGAATCATCAAGGTCGGAAGTAATGTAAAGGTGGGCTATTTATCACAGCATGTATTCCAAGACATAGGCGATGAGCAGCTTATCGATGTCTTTCGCTCTCAGGTGGTCGTTAATGAAGGAGATGCCCGCCATATTTTAGCTCGATTTTTATTTTATGGGCCAGCAGTGTTTCGTAAGGTGAACCAGTTGAGCGGCGGTGAGAGAATGCGTCTAAGACTTGCCCAGCTGATGTACCAGGATATTAATCTGTTAATATTGGATGAACCGACAAATCACTTAGATATTGATTCCTGTGAAGTACTGGAGGAAGCACTGGAACAGTTTAATGGTACGATTCTAGCTGTTTCTCATGACAGATATTTTCTCAATAAAATGTTTAATAAAATTTATTGGCTTCAAGATGGGGGCGTATACTTTTTTGATGGTAACTATGATTGGGCTAAAGGGAAGTTAGAGGAAATCAAGGTTAACCAAGATGCCAGTCCAAGAATCCAAAAATTAAACCTTCCAATAGAGAAAAAGGTGGAAGAACACGTTCGGGTGGATTATATTGAGAAAAAAATTGAGCTAATTGAAACAGAAATTAATATTCTAAAACAAAAACTTGAAGCGGAAGGTGAGCTGGAATTCCTCCAAAAAATTTATCATGAAATAGAGCTGAGGGAAAACGAACGTAATCAGCTATACTTACAGCTGGATGAAGTGAAATGATGAATATGCTGCTCTTTTTTTATGAACCAACTGCTGAAATATTAAAATGTATTTAATTCATTTTAATATTATTAGGGCCGCTCCATGTTGCGGCCCTTATTTTTTTGAAATTGAATGGATAAATGGCTGAAATCTTTCATAGAAACAGCTCAATTAGGAAACAACACTAATAATCGAAACTAATTAAGCAGACCATTCTTCCCGTGATTTGGTCTTTTATTTATTGATATTTTTAAGTTTACTCTAAAAAGAATTTGAAAAATAATGATAAAATAAACATTAAAAATGATTTTGAGGAGAAGTCACATGAGACCAATCAGTGATCACCTAAAAGAAGATTTAACTATTTTATTTGTTGGCTTTAATCCAAGTATTCGCTCTGGTGAACTAGGACATCATTATGCCAACCCTAACAATCGATTTTGGAAGATTTTATTCGAAGCTGGGTTAACGTCGCGGAAATATGAAGCAGCTGAAGACGCAAAGCTGTTAGAAATAGGATACGGTTTTACCAATATTGTGGAAAGACCTACGAAAGCAGCAGATGAAATTACGAAGGAAGAGTATAAAGAGGGCAGGGAGGTTTTAAAGCGAAAAATTAAACAATATAAGCCCAAGGTTGTTTGTTTCGTTGGAAAAGGTGTATATCAGCAGTACAGTGGCCGAAAAGTGGCTGCGTGGGGAAAGCAGCCCGAGTCTGTGGTTCCAGGAGTGATTGATTTTGTTGCACCGTCTTCAAGCGGGCTTGTTAGAATGAAAGTGGATGAAATCATTGCGATTTATAAACAGCTCACTGAATTTATTTTAAAATGAGGCTAATGGGATTTGATTCTTAAATAAAGAAGGATGAAGGACAATTTTGGTGATTATATAGTGAGATTAGGCCTTCATAAGTGGGATGAAGGCCAAACCGGGTGATCAAGGAGTGAGATTAGTCCTTCATAGGTGGGATGAAGACCAAACCAGGTGATCAAAGAGTGAGATTAGTCCTTCATAAGTACGATGAAGACCAAACTGTGTGATCAAAGAGTGAGATTAGTCCGTCATAAGTGGGATGAAGGCCAAACCGGGTGATCAAAGAGTGAGATTAGTCCTTCAAAAGTGGGATGAAGACCAAACCGTGTGATCGAAGAGTGAGATTAGTCCTTCATAGGTGCGATGAAGGCCAAACCGGGTGATCGAAGAGTGAGATTAGTCCTTCATAAGTGGGATGAAGGCCAAACCAGGTGATCGAAGAGTGAGATTAGTCCTTCATAGGTGGGATGAAGGCCAAACCGGGTGATCGAAGAGTGAGATTAGTCCTTCATAGGTGGGATGAAGACCAAACCGGGTGATCTAAGAGCGAGATTAGTCCTTCATAGGTGGGATGAAGGCCAAACCGGGTGATCAAGGAGTGAGATTAGTCCTTCATCAGTGGGATGAAGGCCAAACTGGGTAATCAAAGAGTGAGATTAGTCCTTCATAGGTGGGATGAAGACCAAACCGGGTGATCAAAAAGTGAGATTAGTCCTTCATAAGTGGGATGAAGGCCAAACCGGGTGATCGAAGAGTGAGATTAGTCCTTCATAGGTGGGATGAAGACCAAACCGGGTGATCAAAAAGTGAGATTAGTCCTTCATAAGTGGGATGAAGGCCAAACCGGGTGATCTAAAAATGAGATTAGTCCTTCATAATGTCTTTATTTTCAATCTTAGTTAATTTATCAAAAATATTAATTCTATTTTTTTCGTATGATAATAATCCATATAGTTTAGTTAATCCCGCTAATTAATAATAGAACAAAAAAACAACACTTTTATATAAAGAAACATCGATGGGAAGGCTAGCCGTCGATGTTTCTTTTGTTTCATTCAAACTTTTTATGATAATGTGAAAGAGCTAACAATGGAAATACATAACGGTAGCTATGATAGTGAATATAAAAGGCTCCTGCCATGCCCTGTCCTTTTGGGTAATCAGTCGTCCAATCCTCTTTTTCGATTGAGGCTAATAAATAGGTGATTCCCTTTTGAATTTCAGTTGTCGGTTTTTCTGCTGTAGAAATCAGGGCATCAAGCGCCCAGGCTGTATGTGTTAACGTGCTTGCTCGTAATGGAACATACGTTTTTTTACTATCACTATGGCAGGATTCGCCCCAGCCGCCATCGTTGTTTTGTATCCCACGTAACCAATTAACAGCTTTTTGTATTGAAGAATGATCCGAGGGTGCGCCAACTGCTTTTAGTCCTGTGATCGCTGCCCATGTCCCATAAAGATAACAAATTCCCCACCTGCCATACCAGGAGCCATCCTTTTCTTGGTTTTTCAAAATCCAACGGATGCCTCTTTTAATGGTAGTGTGATCCTTTGGTAAATTAGTATATTGGCCGAAAAATTCAAGTGTTCGTCCGGTAAGATCTGCAGAGGATGAGTCTGCTAGTAAAAACTCTCCTTTTTCGATTGGGAGAAACTGCAATAGTTTTGAATTGATGTTTTTTTCGAAAGCAGCCCAGCCGCCATCATCATTTTGCATCGATAGGAGCCAAGTGATTGCTCTTTCCCAAGCTTGTAGTTTGGAAGGGGCAATCCTAGAAATAGACCGGAGTGCAGCGGACGTATCATCCACATCAGGAAGAATGGTATTTATATCGGAAAAACCCCAGCCGCCTGGCATCGTTTTCGGATTATGAATCACCCAATCCCCAAATTTATGATGCTGTCGATCTAGCAGGTAACGATTTGCCTTATCAACCATATGGTCATCAGGCGCTACCCCAGCTGTTTGCAGAGCATAGCCAATTAATGAAGTGTTCCAAAGGTTGGCAGTTGTATATTGCATATGGGGGAATCCATCAATTTCGCACATCATCGATTTAATTCCCTTAACTGCATTGGTAATGATAGAATCTGTTTTTTTGTATCCTAGCGATAATAAGGCGAAAATCATTAAAAACGTACAGCTGTAATAGCTTAAAAATGTACCGTCAGGCTCAATTCGATCAAGCATATACTTTTTTGCTCTTTGGATGGCCAACTGGTGAAGCTGCTCAGGTAAACCTAATAAATTTTTAACTCCATCCTCGATAAAAGAATATAATGACCGAAAATTGCTGGAACGAGTCCATTGATCGATATCATTCCGATGTAAATGTAAATGTGACAGATCGGGACTTCTATTTGTTTTCATTGAAAATTTGTTATCCGCAAGGACCATAATGGGTGCAAGATTTGCTCGGCCAAAAACAGAAAACGAATAAAAGTTTATCGGAAAATACAGCGGTAGAAGAACCACTTCAATTGACAGCGGGGAAAATGCCGGCCATTTGTATTGTCCTGTCAAAGAGAGCATGACTTTTGTAAACATACTGACTTCTTCTAAACCGCCATTGGCTAAAATAAACTTTTTTGCTGCACTCAGACGATTATCATCTTTCTGGCAGGATCCGGAATATAACAACGCATAATAAGCCTCAACTGTTGCCGTCAGGTTCCCGTCCCCTTCATCATAAAAAAGCTTCCAAGCACCATTTTTTGCTTGTCTACTTAATATCCTTTTTGTAAGTCCTTGGATTAATTCTTCATCATTAATTTCCAATGTCCGTAATAATATGATCATATAAGCATCTGTGGAAATGCCTGTTTCAAATGGATAGTCCCATGAGCCGTCGGGAGATTGGTCTTTTCGAAGCATATCAATAATCCAATCAATGCCTACCTTCGTATCAATCATACAAATTCCTCATTCCTCTCCCCGAAAAATATTCTCATCTATACATATTCACATATCGGCAGGAGAATTCGTAAGGGAGGTATTGAGCTATTTTATTTAGACGATATCGAGTGAAAACGCAGCTTCAAAGTATAAAGGAAGAATTAAAGAAAAAAAGCGAAATTTTGCCATCAGCCTCACCGTTATCAAAGGGTGAAGTTTTATTGTTAGAACAAATTAGAAGCAAAACACGGGAACATAATCTTAATAATGTTACAAGAACAAAGGCCTATCTTGAATTTTACCTTCACCATCCGGAAATCCAATGGGCCTTTCTCGGTCATATGGTTTCGCGAAATGGCGGCTGGAATATGACAGATCTAAAGGGTGAATTTTTAACAAGATTGATGGCAAAAAAAGACCGAAATTTATTTTTTCATTTTTTGGAGCGAGGCAACTGGCTTATTTTTCAAGACGTTTATCCACAATTTTTGCTTTATGAGGAAAGTATTAGGCAAAGAAAACCATTGTTTCACTTATTTACTTTTTTAAACATTTCTACCTTTATGGAAACCATTTGGAACCAGTTTTGGCGTATTCAAGATACCTATATCCATACGATCTCAATGGTTATTAATGAACAAAGCTATCTCGAAAAAAGAATGGTTCAAAATCCGTATTATCAAAAGGAAGTATTAAACAAATTCGAATTTATGCTTCAAGATTGGCTCTCTTTTAACCATATCCTCTTTCCATATGGAAATAAGAAATTAGCGGGACAAACACTTCACCAGTTCGAATCACTACACGAGCGGATTTTACTTGGAAAAAAGCTGTATACCATTCTTTTTAAAAATAAGGAAATTCACCAACAGGCACTTGAGTGGGCAAAGAGCCATCCGCACACGGGGTCGAGAAAGGATTACTGGCCGCATATCTTTAATAGTGTAAATGAAGGGATGCCTGGCTTTCCTTATCAGCTTCGCTTGAAATCCTGTCAGTTAAAATCCGGAACAAGAAAGATTTATAGTCCTAGCCTTGAAAATGCGTGGAAAAATGTTAGCCAGGAAGAAGCTGAAAAAGGGGATTGGTTCAAAGACTGGCGCGTTGTTGATTATTTAAAAGAAGACGATGAAGTGATTGATGGGGAGATAAAAAATGACTACTGTAAAACACTCGAACGACTCGAGCTTGCAACCCTTGCAAAAAAAGCGATTATCTTTTAGTTATCTTGCTTGTATGGCCCTTGCCTCCTTGCTTGGAACGTATTTAGATTTATATTTTGTTGGAAAACAACTCTATCAGTTTCCGAAGAGACCATTTCCGGAAATTTTCTCAATTAATATTGCCTTTACGTTATTAGGGCTTCCAATTCTTGTGATGATTTTTCTGCGCTGCATTTCACAGGTAAATAAATGGGGGAAAGCAGGAGTGATTCTTTTTACCAGCTTGTTGATGCCTATTTTTGAAAAATTAGCGGAAATACTGGGCTTGTTTGTTCATACTGAAAGGTGGCAGCATTTTTACACCTTTTTTGGGTATTTGTTGTTCTTAACCATCATTACGCTGTTTTATGAAGGGAATGCAAAACAAAATAGGTAAAAATAAAAAGCCGAAACATATGTCCCGGCTTTTGTAATACCAGCTTTTTAAAGCATTAGAGCCCCTTCCGTCCGTACAGTGGTTAAGTGTCCCGCAACAAGCGAATGTTCGGAAGGGGTATATTTATTTTACCATAATTGTAGTGGAAATATGAATGGGCGAAGAAAAATTTAAGTGCCTAAACTTTCAATTCTTTACCGAAAAGTGTATGATAAAAATGATTTTTACATAAAGGAGTGTTTTCAAATGGCTAAAAAAGGATACATATTGATGGAAAACGGCGAAAAGATTGAGTTTGATTTGTTTGCTAATGAAGCGCCGGGAACAGTGGCTAACTTCGAAAAACTAGCAAATGAAGGCTTTTACAATAGAGTTGTTTTTCACCGCGTTATTCCTGGTTTTGTAAGTCAGGGTGGGGATCCGACTGGAACAGGTATGGGTGGACCTGGATACACAATCAATTGTGAAACGGAAGGAAATCCGCACAAACATGTACCAGGCTCGTTATCTATGGCACATGCAGGCAGAAACACCGGTGGCAGCCAATTCTTCATCGTTCATGAATCACAGCCGCATTTAAATGGTGTTCATACTGTTTTTGGTCAGGTAACATCAGGTCTTGAAACTGCGAAATCAATGCGTAATGGCGATAAAATGGTAGAAGTAAAGGTTTTTGATGTAGAATAATTTCCACGAGAGGGCTAATTTAGCTCTCTTTTTTCTTTATAAGAATTATTGAGATTTTTCAAGGGCAAATTAACCTCAAAGTTTATTTTTGGGGGTCAATATGAAAAAGTTTATGTTAATGATAATACCATTTCTGTTATTTCCACTTCACACTAATGCTTCAGAAGAAAAAAAGGAAACCAAAGAACTTAAAGCAGCGATTATTATCGATGATTTTGGCGGAGGCACCGGCGGGGTCCAGGATTTCTTAGAAGGAGATATTCCGATCACTGCAGCTGTTATGCCATTTACGGAAAACTCCAAAGTACATGCGGAATGGGCTCACAAAAACGGTTTTGAAGTCATGATCCATTTACCTATGGAGCCGAAAAGAGGCAAAAGATCCTGGCTTGGTCCAAAGCCGATAACGGTTGATCTCTCTCCTGAAGAAGTTAGGAAGAGGGTAGAGGAAGCAATAAAAAGTGTACCGTACGCGGTTGGGCTTAATAATCATATGGGGTCACTGGCTGTTGAAGATGAAGAAATTGTACGCGTAATCGTTGAGGTTGCTAAAGAAAGAAATTTATTTATCATCGACAGTGGAACAAGCCCGGGAACAAAATTCCCTAAAATTGCTAATGAGCTAGGAGTGCCCCTGCTAAAAAGAGACGTATTTCTAGATGATATTTCTTCTTCTGCCTATGTTAGAAAACAAATGGTCAGACTTGCAAAAGTCACAGAAATCAAAGGACAAGGAATTGCCATTGGCCATGTAGGGGCCACCGGAAAAGTTTGTTCGATAGGAATATTTGAATCAATGGATGAAATTAAAAAAAGAAATATTAAAATAGTTCCCGTTTCTGAACTATTTGCAGGAAGATTAATTAAAAAACACATTGTTCCATGAAAAAGGCAGCTGAGTGCTGTCTTTATTTATTCAAACGGATTACTTTCCCTCTCGGTCCCAAACTGATAAAATGTCTCCTAGTTATTTGAATAATTTTTCTCGTTTTTAATATAGAGAAATACAAGCCAGCAAGGGAGAGGGAATGGTTAAAATGAAACTAGTGTCTTGGAATGTAAATGGTCTTAGAGCATGCGTTAAAAAAGGTTTTTTGGATTATTTTCAAGAAGTGGATGCAGATATCTTCTGTGTACAGGAAACAAAATTACAGGAGGGGCAAATCAATCTAGACCTAGATGGATATTACCAATACTGGAACTACGCGGTTAAGAAAGGCTATTCCGGTACTGCAGTGTTTTCAAAGAACGAACCACTGTCTGTAAGATATGGAGTTGGAACGGATGAAGAGGAAGGGGAAGGTCGAATTCTCACCTTAGAGTTTGAAGATTTTTTCTTGGTTAATGTCTATACCCCAAATTCGCAACGAGATTTAGCCAGAATCAGTTATCGTCTTGACTGGGAGGATCTAATTCTAGAGCACTTGAAAGAATTAGATGAAATAAAACCCGTTATTCTTTGCGGTGATCTAAATGTCGCCCATCATGAGATCGATTTACGGAATCCAAAATCAAATGTAGGAAACTCTGGCTTTACGGACGAAGAACGTGGGAAGATGACCTCCTTACTTTCAGCAGGATTTGTAGACAGCTATCGTCACTTTTATCCGAACCAGGAAGGTGCCTATACATGGTGGTCATACATGAGTAAGGTCCGTGAACGGAACATTGGCTGGCGGATTGATTACTTTATCGTCTCAGAAAAATTGTGCGAGCGCCTCAAGAAGGCTGATATTCATTGCGATGTAATGGGGAGTGATCATTGCCCAATCGTACTAGAACTTCATTAATTAAGGTCAATAACTTTTTCTTATTGTAAATCATAAATTACCTGTAATTTTCTTTATGAAGTATCTGCTTTATAGTTTTATTATAAAGAGAATTTCGGGGGGATGAAACATGGATCTCAAAAATGATGTTCAAAATCAATTTGGAAAAAGTGCTGATTCGTATGTAAGCAGTACCATTCATAAAGATGGAAAAGACTTGGTGAAGCTGAGGGAAATGGCATCCATAATAGGGGAAGAAACGCTGCTGGATGTGGCGACAGGAGGCGGGCATACTGCAAATGCCTTTGCTCCATATGTGAAACTAGTAACGGCAGTGGATTTGACACCTGAGATGTTAACGGCAGCAGAAAAATTTATAAAAGGGAATGGCCATCGAAATATAGATTTTGTTCAAGGAGACGCGGAGAATCTTCCTTTTCCAAATGAGGGTTTTGATATTGTGACATGCAGGATTGCCCCACACCATTTTCCTAATGTAAAAAAATTCGTTGAAGAAGTACATCGTGTTCTTAAGAAAAATGGTCAATTTTTGCTTGATGATAATGTCGTTCCTGAAGAAGATGATTTCGATCTATTTTATAATACAATTGAAAAATGGCGTGATTACAGTCATAACCGGGCCTGGAAGAAGAGTGAGTGGCTCCGCATGCTTGAAATGTCTGGTTTTGAAATTTATGAATGGCATCGTTTTGATAAAATCTTCCGTTTCGATCCTTGGTGTAACCGGATGAACTTACCTCAAGACGAAAAGGAAAAATTGGCGGAATACATGAAAGGTGCATCTCAAAAAATAAAAAATAAATTTAAAATCGTTATCGAGGCAGATGAAATGATTTCCTTTCAAGGTGAAGCTGTTGTAATAAAGGCAATCAAAAGGTAACAAAAAACCCTTTGCAAAATAAGCATGTGGTCTTACCCCTGTCAAGTAGACAACATAAAAAAGCTAAGCTGCCAACGCGTGTCGATATTCAATCGGCGCGCGTTGTTTTAGTTTCTTTTGAATACGTTTGTAATTGTAATGATAAATATAATCCTCAATCGCTTGTCGTATCTCCACTTCTGATTTACACTGTTCAATATACAACTTCTCTGTTTTGAGATGCGAAAAGAAGGATTCAATGCAAGCATTATCCAGGCAGTTTCCTTTGCGAGAGTGGCTGCCCTTAATGCTGTATGCTTCTAATCGATTGTTGTATCCCTTAGACGTATACTGAAAGCCTTGATCCGAATGGAGAACAGCTTCAGCTACGTCTTTTTTCTTTGTCCATATTTCTACTGTATTCAAAACAAGTTCAAGGTCGTTTCGTTTCGAAAGTTCCCATGACACAATCTCATTATTAAATAGATCTTGAATTACCGATAGGTAATAGAATTGCTTACCATCTGAGACATATGTTATATCCGTTACCATTTTTTGATTAGGTCCTGTTGCCTTAAATTTTCTCTTTAGGCGATTCGGATGGATTACGGATGGAGTATGACCATGGCGCTTTCTTTTCTTTCGGATGACAGACTGGATGTTCATTTCTTTCATCAATCGGTACACCTTTTTATGATTAATCTTATAATCATTTTCCTTTAACAAATAGGTCATACGAGGGCAGCCAACTTCGGGATGAAGTATATGAATGCCCATCATGTGTTCACATATATCTTGGTCTTGTTTTGTTCTTTCATCGCGTTTAAATTGAGTGGACCTCCATTTATAGTAGCTTGCTCTTTTAATATAAGCGATTTCCAATAACCATGTGATTGGATAGACATCCCTTAATCCTTCTATGATTTCATACTTGCTCTGTTGGGGGATTTCTCCTCCTTTACTAGATTTGGATACTGCTTTTTTAAATAATCCACCTGTGCCTTTAGGTAATCTCTTTCTTCTTCTACTGACTTAAAATTAGTACGAGGTCGACCTTTTAATGGATTAGACACTCCACTTCGTTCTTCAAATTTCTCTCCCTTTTCCCACTTCTTTACCCACACTTTTAGTTGAGTACAGTTTAAAATTCCTAACTCATCCGCCAATACTTTATAACTTTTAGATCCTTTTACATATTTCATTACAGCATTTAATTTAAATTCATTTGTATACCTTTGAAATTGTTGTCCTTTTTTAGCCATAGAAATATCCCCTCCAAGTATTAGTGTAACACCCACGCTATACACATGGGTTTTTTACACTGTCTACTTAAAGGGGATAATATCAATGTCCTATTGTTGCAAAGGGTTTTTTAGTGTGAATATATATCGTTCAGGGCAGTGCCAATTTCATCGAACTCTGGTAATTTCTCATTTTGATTTGAATCCTCTAATAGTTCTTGGTCAACCGAAGTAACGAAACGGTTGTTTTCCTCTTTTTTCTGAGGGTAAAAACTCAATTTAGCAGCATCTCCTTAAATAATGATTTACTAAATTATTTTTTTCAAAAAAAATGATCTAAACCCTATTTTTAATCTCTTCGAAATTTCCCCATCACTTCAATCGCTTTAGTAATATGGACAAATGCTAACGGGTCATTTTTTTGAATGGTTTTTTTCGTTTCTGATAACTCGTATTTCGTAATGACCGTTGTTAGCACTTTTTTTGGATGATGGGAATAAACTCCCTCGGCATCTGTCATCGTGATTCCCCGTGGATGCAATTGAATTAATGCTTCACTCAATTCCTTCCACTTCTCTGTTACGATGGTAACCGTTAGTTTAGTGTGATTTGTGTGAACAGAATCAACTGCCTTCCCGGATGCAAATATTGCAAAAAGAGTATAAAGTGTTTTATCAACCCCAAAAACGAGAGCAGAAACTAGTACAATGCCATAATTTAAGCAAGTAATGATAAAGCCAACAGACATTTCCTTCTTTTTGGCTAAAATTAAACTGATAATATCCACACCTCCAGCTGAAGCACCTACACGAATATTTGCGCCAACACTCAATCCGAATAGTACACCACCTAACACACTCGATAACAATATGTCATCGCTAAAGGCATGAACAGGAATAATCTTCATTGAAAAAGACAACAGGATTACAGAATAAACAGTTAAAAACATAAATTTTTTGCCCAAAGAAAAATAGCCTAATATAAATAAAGGTAGATTAATAGTAAGTATAATCCAACCAGTGTTTATAGGTAGATAATTGTTTATGATGATGGCAATCCCTGTAATTCCACCAGTCAATACTTTATGTGGAATAAGAAAGGTGTTCAATGCATAGGCCATAATTACTGTGAAAAAGGTTACTGCAATGGTTTGAACAACAGTTTGTTTCATTTTCATGCACCTCATTATTTTTCATTTGTTCTATAGAAAGCACACGTATACATGTTGTAGTTTATAAGGTAAAAAAGCGATTGACCAGAGAAGAATTTGTGACAAATAGGATAGGAGGGTAAATACATTTCTAGTGTTTAAAAAAATGGTAAAATAAATTGTTGACGAACTATAGTAGAGATAGTATCATAATCATTGTCGCTGAAACGAAATGTCCTTTGTTCACAAGAGATTCTGAAAAACATTTTGAATGAAGTTGATTTCGAATGACTGTTATGTTAAAATAATAAATGCTGCTAGATTAGTAGACAGAATATTTTAAAAACAACAATTGTTTTCAGCGCTGAATGTAGTTGGGGCTATGCCCATGTGAGAGTAGGACGTTGCTAAGGTGTTATATATGGAGGATTAGCTCAGCTGGGAGAGCATCTGCCTTACAAGCAGAGGGTCGGCGGTTCGATCCCGTCATCCTCCACCATTTATGCCGGTTTAGCTCAATTGGTAGAGCAACTGACTTGTAATCAGTAGGTTGGGGGTTCAAGTCCTCTAGCCGGCACCTTTATAATTCTTTATTTTAGATTGCTAGAATATAAAATGCGGGTGTGGCGGAATTGGCAGACGCACCAGACTTAGGATCTGGCGCCGCAAGGCGTGGGGGTTCGACTCCCTTCACCCGCACCATACAACCATTATTTGCGGAAGTAGTTCAGTGGTAGAACACCACCTTGCCAAGGTGGGGGTCGCGGGTTCGAATCCCGTCTTCCGCTCCATAATATTTGGCGGCATAGCCAAGTGGTAAGGCAGAGGTCTGCAAAACCTTTACCACCGGTTCAAATCCGGTTGCCGCCTCCATATATTCTTTTCCAAGTATGGAAAAGAATACGTATTTAGATTTTGCCGGGGTGGCGGAACTGGCAGACGCACAGGACTTAAAATCCTGCGGTAGGTGACTACCGTACCGGTTCGATTCCGGTCCTCGGCACCATTCGTATTCGGGAAGTAGCTCAGCTTGGTAGAGCACTTGGTTTGGGACCAAGGGGTCGCAGGTTCGAATCCTGTCTTCCCGACCATGAGAGATTTTCTAAAAATATGATTTTTGGCGGTGTAGCTCAGCTGGCTAGAGCGTACGGTTCATACCCGTAAGGTCGGGGGTTCGATCCCCTCCGCCGCTACCAAAGATATTTCATGGCTTATGTTCTGATAATGGAGGAATACCCAAGTCCGGCTGAAGGGATCGGTCTTGAAAACCGACAGGCGGGTTAAACCGCGCGGGGGTTCGAATCCCTCTTCCTCCGCCATTTTTTTAACTTCTAATATGTGGAGGGGTAGCGAAGTGGCTAAACGCGGCGGACTGTAAATCCGCTCCCTCTGGGTTCGGCGGTTCGAATCCGTCCCCCTCCACCATTTATAGGGGTATAGTTTAAAGGTAGAACGAAGGTCTCCAAAACCTTTGGTGTGGGTTCGATTCCTACTACCCCTGCCAAATCGTGCTTTTTTAATTCCTGGTTTATCTATCAGGATTTTTTATTCTAGTTTTGCCGGTGTGGCGGAATTGGCAGACGCGCACGACTCAAAATCGTGTTCCTTCTGGAGTGTCGGTTCGACCCCGACCACCGGTATCAATTAAAAGCCTAATGGGCCAATGCTTTGTGTAAATCAAAGTATTGGCCTTTTTTATTTTAGTCAACAAAAGTGTTGATCAAATCGTGTGGATAATAATTTACTTAAATTAAGGATATTAGTGGATGTTATCCTACAAGGAAGGGTTTTTAGAAGAAGCTTTGGTGAGACAGGTAAAAGTAACAAAATTAAGAGAGTAATGGTTTCTTATATCGAAAAAAGGAGAACATTAATTAAATAACAGTATTATATCTCAATAGGGCATAATTCCCCTTCGGTTAAATAAAATGGATTGGAGAGTTTTATCCCGTCTTATTTCATTTGACCTTTTAAATGGTTCTCATGTGTAGAGAACCATTGTTATTTCTTACTTGAATGGGGGATTTTTATGGCTATTATTAGTTTGGAACCTTATTTACATGTTCGTACTGCAAAAAATCCAGTATATGCTCCTGTTGGTAACAAGCTAAGTTTTATTGCGGATTATACTGGTTTACCACAGGTATGGGAGCTCGACCGGGGGGAAGCTTGGCCTGCCCAATTATCTTTTACAAAGGATAGTATTACCCTTGTTAAATATGTAAACGGTACCTCCAATCTAATTATCGGGATGGATGTAGGGGGAAATGAAAAGCAGCAATTGTACTTATTAAAAAAGGACAGTACGCTAATCGATCTAACGAACTCGCCAGAACATGTTCATGTTTATGGTGGGAGCTCCCCGGATGGAAAATGGATTGCCTGGTCCAGTAACCGCCGTAATCCGTCATATTTGGATATATATATACAAAATCTCGAAACAATGGAAATTCGTCTAGTGTACAGCGAAAATGGGATGTTTGCAGCAGTTAAATGGTCTCCTGACGGAAAATCCCTTTTGATTCAAAAGACAAATTCAGCTCTGGATAATAATTTAGGTTTGCTTGATCTTTCAACTGGGGTACTGAACTGGGTCACAGAACATGCAGGTGAAGCAAGTTTTAAAAATGCCCATTTTAATAAGGATGGAGATCATATCTATTTATTATCAAATAAAGACAGAGAATTTTTTGGGCTTGCTCTTATCAACTTACAGACTAAACATTTCGTTTGGCTGGAACTCGGAGAGTGGGATTTTGAAAATTTAGAAATGAATAAGGATAAAAATAAGTTGGCTTTTACGATCAATGAGGGAGGAATTTCCAAGGGCGTAATCTTAGACTTAAAGACAAGTTATCTTTATACATGGAAAACTCCAATAGGTGTTATATCCAATCTGAAATTTTCGCCTGATAATCAAAAATTAGCATATGTATTTAATGGTCCGGCATATCCACCCGATATATGGGAACTTGATCTTAGGACCATTCAAGCAGAGAGGCTTACATATGTATCCCGCACGCCAGCTCTGAACGAGAGATTGATTGAGCCGGAACTAATCACCTTTCATTCTTTCGACAAACTCCAAATTCCGGCGTTTTACTATCAGCCAAAAAACCCCACAAAGAAACAGCCTGTTGTCCTTTATATTCACGGTGGGCCCGAGAGCCAAAGCCGTGCTGTTTACAACCCAATTCTGCAATACTTATTAAACATTGGTTATGCAGTTTGTACACCAAATGTTCGGGGTAGTACAGGTTACGGAAAAACGTACACCCATCTTGATGATGTTCGTAAAAGAATGGACGCTGTACAGGATTTGGTTTATTTAGTTGAATGGCTAAAGGTGAATCGGAACATCGATTTTGAAAAGATTTCGATCATGGGCGGCAGCTATGGAGGGTTTATGGTTCTTGCTTCCATTACCCATTTTCCTAAGTATTGGTCTGCCGCCATTGATATTGTTGGAATTTCGAGTATTAAAACCTTCCTCAAAACAACAAGCCCCTGGCGTAAGAAACAAAGGGAGGCTGAATATGGCACAATAGAAGGAGACGGAGAATTTTTTGATAGAATTGATCCATTGAATCATACAGATCGAATCACCTCTCCACTATTGGTTCTCCATGGGGAAAACGACGCACGCGTTCCAATAAAAGAAGCCGAGCAAATGGTCAATAAATTAAAGGAACGAAATCATCCAGTTGAATTTATTCGCTTCGGAGACGAGGGGCATCATTTTGAAAAACTTAAGAATAAGATTACAGCCTATACGGAAATTGTACAATTCCTCAAACGGTATATTGGTAATTGATTGTCCCAATCGGTCCTTTCACTTGGAAGGGAAATTAAAATATATTGGGAATAAAACGAATGGGACTTTCAATATTGGAGGTCCTATTTTTCGTGTATCCTATGAATGTTCATATATTTAATCATTTGTAACATAGCATTAGAATTATTATTAAATAATAGGTTAAGAGTGCTTTTTAGATACTTGCCCTCGCACGAACGTTCGATAGCGCTGCTGTTCCACTTGTGCATCACGTTTAGTGCCTGTTTATCTTTGAAGGAGGTAACGTGTTTCCCTCCTCACTAAAACTCACCAGACGTTTCAGCATTTAGCGATTTTTAATTTTTAATAGGAACACATTGACTTTATGGAAAATGGTTACTAAACATGACAACGATTAATCGGTAATTTTTTCAGATGAAATAAGATTCCCAGCAATTCTTCTATTAGTGATAATATGAAATAACAATAAATATTTGGAGGTTGATAACGTGAGAGAGTTTCCTTTGGATATAAGGGTTGAGATGTTAATTGAGCATTTTGAAATTAATACCTTGGAGAACGAGTATTTTAGAATGCGGACCTTAGAGAACTTGATTAATGAAGGTTTGTTTGATGATATCCCACTTTTGGCAAGAGAGATTAAGCGGCAGCGAGGTGAAATACTGTTGGAACCGATGAGGGTTTTCAATCAAGAAGCAGTGAAACAATTAGAACTGTGGATAGAGTTTGTTTAAAATCATTGCCAACGTTTTTGGGATGAACAGGAGAAACCATGAAAAAAATACAAAATGTTTTTAATAAAACTATCATCCCGAACTTATTTTTCTTGTTTACGTAAAATAAAGAAATAGGAAAATGAAGTGAGGAGAAATATGTTTTATATAAGAGAAACTTTTCAAGTTCTCCCTGAAAAAGTCAGTGATTTTAATAAATTTTTTCATGAATATTTGTACCCCAATCATTTGAAAAACGGTGCAAAATTAATCGGTCGTTGGGTAACAGTGTCAGAAGAAGAGATCATAGCAATTTGGGAGTATCCCAGTTATGAAGAGTATGTAAAAATTGAAGAAAGAGTTTTAAGTGATGAAATGCATCAACGTGCAAAATCTCAACTTCAGAAATTAGGAAAACTTTTTTTAGACATCCGTAAAGACTTTCTGACTTCAACAGGAGCATACAGTTCTCCAAAACAAACAGTAACGGTAAGCGGTTATATAACAAATGAAAAAAATGAAACATTGCTAGTAAAAACTTTTTGGAGAGCAGATACGTGGGAACTTCCTGGAGGTGGAGTAGATGATGATGAAACACTTGACGTGGCACTGTGTCGAGAAATTGTGGAAGAGACAGGTATAATAGTAAAATTGCAAGGTGTAAGCGGAGTATATTCTAATGGAAATACAGTTTCAATTGTCTTTCTAGGAAAAAGTATTGGAGGATATCCAAAAACATCTATTGAGACAAAAGATGTTCGTTTTATCAAAATCAACTCAGTAAATGTTAAACAATATATAAAACGGGGAAAATTCATTCCAAGAGTATTGGATGCAATGAAAGGAAAATGCATACCGTATGAAGCGTTTAAAGTCCGTCCATTTGAACTACTGGAGAGGCTTAATGGAAATGAAGAAAAAGAATAATTAAACCAAAATCTCGTCGAATTGTGGCGGGATTTTTTTATTGAATAATTATTATTGATAATAAATAGTTTGCAATTTTGTCAAAAAAAAATAAAAGTTATTGTTTCGATTCTTAATTAAATGTAATATACTATATACAAATAAGTATATCACATTTACAATTAATACATATAATATATCATATTAATTGTAAATTAGGAGGTGGTAATGATTAAACTTACAAAGCGCCAGGATGAAATACTGGAGATTGTTAAACAAAGTGGACCAATAACGGGGAAAGAAATCGCAGAAAAGCTTTCCTTATCACGGGCAGCGTTAAGACCAGATCTTGCCATCTTAACGATGTCAGGCAGCTTAGATGCAAGGCCTAGAGTAGGTTACTTTTTTAATGAAAAAATACAAGTAAAGCGCCAAGCCGAAAGATTTCTTCACCAAAAAGTAAATGATTATAAAGCACTCCCGATTGTCGTTGGTAAATCAACATCTGTATATGATGCCATCGTACAGCTGTTTTTAGAGGATGTTGGAACGCTTTACGCTGTCGATGCGGACGGGCATTTAGCAGGGGTTATTTCAAGGAAGGATTTGCTCAGAGCATCTCTGGGAAATCGAAATCTAAATGAATTGCCGGTTAGTGTTATCATGACAAGAATGCCAAATATTATCACGATTAATCCAGAAGAAACATTGCTCGAAGCAGCTAAAAAGATGATTTACAATCACATCGATTCCTTACCAGTAGTAAAGGAAATGGCCGGGCAAAAAAATACATATTTGCTAGTCGGCCGCATTACAAAAACAACGATCACACGTGCATATTTAGAAATCATGGAAGAAAAATCAGACTAAAGGAGTGGCTGGAATATTGGTAAAGAAAGAAGTTGTCTATGTGGTATCAGACTCAGTTGGGGAAACGGCTGAGTTTGTTGTAAAAGCAGTTGCAACACAGTTTAACGGTGGTCAAGTAGACATTCGCCGTAATTCATATGTGGATGACTTTGAAGATATTGAAGATGTCATTATATTAGCCAAAAAGGACCATTCTATTATCGCTTATACGATTGTCATTCCAACATTGAAAGAGTATATAGATCGGCGTGCTAGTGAAGAAGGAATTATGGCAGTGGACTTACTTAGTCCATTAATGAATGCGTTTGTCACAAAATTTAATAAGGAACCACAACATCAACCTGGATTAATGAGAAAACTGGATGAAGAATATTTCAGGAAAATTGAAGCAATCGAATTTGCTGTTAAATATGATGATGGACGTGATCCAAGAGGAATAACAAAGGCGGATATTGTTTTAGTAGGTGTATCTCGAACCTCGAAGACTCCGCTGTCCATGTACTTGGCTCATCAGCGCTTCAAAGTAGCCAATGTTCCGCTAGTACCAGAGGTACAGCCGCCGGATGAATTGTTCAAAATCCCACGCAAAAATTGCATTGGGTTAATTATTTCACCTGATAAGTTGAATGAAATTCGCAAGGAACGCTTAAGAGCATTAGGGTTAGCATCACAGGCAAATTATGCAAGCTTTGAGAGGATTCTAGAAGAATTAGATCATGCTGAAAAAATTATGAAACGCGTGGGCTGTCCTGTCATTGATGTATCAAATAAGGCTGTAGAAGAAACAGCAGGCTTAATTCTAGACGTGTTGAAAAAAGAGAGGAGCTTTTAAACATGGATCAATTTGTTTACTTATTTAATGAAGGAAATGGCAATATGAGAGAATTGCTAGGGGGAAAGGGTGCTAATCTAGCAGAAATGACGCGAATTGGCTTGCCGGTACCTTATGGTTTTACTATCACAACACAGGCATGTAATGCTTACTATGAAGCTAGTAAAACCATTCCTACGTTAGTAGAAAAGCAAACTTTAGAAGCTCTATCACACTTAGAAGAAAAAATGGGTAAAAAACTAGGAGACCCACAAGATCCATTGCTCGTTTCCGTTCGTTCAGGTTCTGTTTTTTCTATGCCTGGGATGATGGATACTATTTTAAACCTTGGGATGAATGATGAAACCGTTATCGGAATGGCAGAATTAACGAATAACGCCCGTTTTTCTTTTGATTCATACCGCCGCTTCATTCAAATGTTTAGTAATGTAGTGCTTGAAATTGATACCTACTATTTCGAACAATTTTTAGAAGAAACACGTGAGCAGAAAGGCTATTCTTCAGATCCAGAAATGACAGCAGAAGATTGGCAGGAGGTTATAGCTGGGTATAAAGGAATTGTTAAAAAGCATACAAGAAAGGAATTCCCGCAAGATCCAAAGGAACAGCTATTCCTTGCCATTAATGCTGTGTTTAATTCTTGGAACAACCAGCGTGCAATCGTTTATCGCCGTCTTAATAAAATACCGGATCACTTAGGCACTGCTGTTAACATTCAAAGTATGGTTTTTGGAAATATGGGGGATGATTCCGGTACAGGCGTTGCCTTCACTAGAAATCCGTCGACAGGCGAGCATGTTTTATACGGGGAGTATTTAATTAATGCCCAAGGAGAAGATGTGGTGGCGGGCATTCGGACACCGCAGCCAATTGCGACCTTAAGGGACGAAATGCCGGGGGTATACAAACAATTTTCAGATACTTGCAAACTCCTTGAGCAGCATTATCAAGAAATGCAGGACATTGAATTCACTGTTGAACGCGGCCAGCTTTTCATCCTGCAAACTCGTAACGGTAAACGGACTGCGCAGGCAGCGATTCGTATTGCTGTTGAAATGGTCGAAGAAGGAATCATTGATAAAAAGACAGCCTTACTGCGGGTTGACCCAGACCAATTAAATCAATTGCTGCACCGCCGCATCGATGACAAATTTGAAAAGACAATTTTAGCAAAAGGCTTGCCGGCATCTCCTGGTGCAGCAACAGGCCAAGTGGTGTTTGATGCAGATGAGGCAGAGACTCTTGGAAATGACGGTAAAAAGGTGATTTTAGTTCGACCTGAAACAACACCGGACGATATCCATGGTATTGTCGCTTCTCAAGCCATTTTGACAAGCCGTGGCGGTATGACAAGCCACGCAGCCGTTGTTGCACGTGGGATGGGAAAAGCTTGTATTTGTGGATGTGAAGCATTAAAGATCGATTTAAAGGCGAAACAATTCACAGTTGGCGAAACTATTGTGAACTATGGTGATACCATAACGATTGATGGGTCCACAGGTGAAATTATGCTTGGGGAAATTCCAATGATTGAACCAGAACTATCTGATGAGTTTCAGCTTCTGCTTGCCTGGGCAGACCAAGAGCGGAAAATTGGCGTCCGTGCCAATGCAGATAATCCGGAAGATGCAAAGAAATCATTTGAATTCGGTGCTGGAGGAGTTGGATTGTGCCGAACTGAACATATGTTTATGGATATAAACCGTGTTCCAATTGTTCAAAAAATGATTTTAGCAGAGAATTATCAAGAGAGAATGGAAGCACTTGATTTGCTTTTACCAATGCAGCAGGGAGATTTTGAAGGTATCTTTGAAGCGATGCAAGGGTTACCGGTGACAATCCGTTTATTGGATCCTCCATTGCATGAGTTTATGCCAGATAAAGAGGAACTATTAGTGGAAGTAACAAAGTTGCAAATCTTAAATCCTCAATCTGAGGAATTAAAGGAAAAAGAGCATTTGCTTAAAAAAATTCGCCAATTAGATGAGGTCAACCCAATGCTCGGCCACCGCGGCTGCCGTCTTGGAATGATTTTCCCTGAAATTTATGAAATGCAAGCGAAAGCGATTTTCTATGCTGCAGCGACACTTGCAGATAAAGGCATGGAAGTTAAGCCTGAAATCATGATTCCTTTGGTTGGTCATGTGAATGAGTTAAGGCAAATGCGCCAGTTAGTGATTGATGCAGCAGGAAGAGTACAGGAAGAAACCGGAAAGATTTTCACGTATACAATTGGGACGATGATTGAGATTCCACGTGCCGCTTTAACAGCTGACGAAATTGCTGAAGAAGCCGATTTCTTCTCATTTGGAACAAATGATTTAACCCAAACAACCTTTGGCTACAGCCGTGATGACGCAGAAGGAAAATTCCTGCAATCCTATATCGAAAATAAAGTACTTCCAGAAAATCCATTTGCTGTCCTAGACCGGGATGGAGTGGGTAAGTTAGTTGAAATGGGAGTAAAGCTTGGGCGAAAAACAAAGCCATCTCTTAAAGTCGGAATTTGTGGTGAAGTTGGTGGAGAAAAGAGTTCGATTGAGTTTCTCTATCAAAATGGTTTAGATTATGTAAGCTGTTCACCATACCGAGTGCCGCTTGCACGATTGGCTGCCGCACAAGCAACGATTCGTCATGAGTTAAATACAGAAGAGGTATATACAACAGCATAATTGATTTAAGGAAGAGGATGTGTGTAAAGTACGCCATCCTCTTTATTTTTTTGATGAGGAAATTTAGCTTAATATGGAAGCCATCCGTGACTGTTGAAAAATGAGCGCAAAAACGAAGCTGTCTCACCATTCTCCAAAATAGGAGTATCTCACCATTTTCTGTTTATACTATAATAAAAAATGTTAAAGGGGACTATTTATGGGAGCTATTGAACGCGGCGGTTATCGATTTGTTCCGGAAGTTAGTGTCATTCAACAAAATGGAGCGGTCCACGTGTATAACAAAGACCAATTTATCGAAGAAATTCAATTTCAGTTTTCAGGTAAGTTTCCTGAACTGGATCAAATCGAAGACTTGGTTGATCAATATTGCCATGAACATAATATATAAGGAACGCTTGTTCGTAATTTTGTTTAATGCTATAATGAAAATGCAATAGAATAGTTTTCTCAAGGGTGGACGGCACATCTCCTTTTGAAAGGGGGTGATGCTTTTGACAGTTTTTCAGGCATTGATGTTGGCTGTATCGTTCGCTAGTCTCATTGTCACGGTTCTGTCTTTCCACAAAAAAAAATAATCCACCCTTGAGCCGGCTAGCATAAGCGGTGGATTATTGCCCTTTACGCCGATCCCCTTTAAGGGAATCAACTATTGCATGACCGAGCAGTTTGACGTCATGCTCGGTCTTTTTTACTATATGATCTTCTCTATTCACATTATACATAACTTTCATGAAAAAAGAAATCAATTTAAAGTGGAGGGATTCGCGTGAGCAAGTTACAAACCATTTACCCTCAAGCCATTGAACATACAAAAATGAAAGTGGTTGAAGATATTGACCGCTATCTAGAAACGAAAGAAATACTTCCATCCTTTAAACAATACCTTGCAGATCGAGGACATTATGTAGAGCAAATTTGGGTGAACGTTTGGTTGAATAAATCGACAAATGATGTTCCAAAAAATGAAAAAAAGCAATTTATAAGTGAAAAAGGGTACGAAGTACAAGGGATTGACAGAAAACTTCTGAATAAATTATTTCGAGATGAAATGAGAACATATCAGCCTTTCAATGCCATGGAGTGGGTAAACGAAACATTCGCCAGTCAGGAAGAAATGTGGGCGGAGCGTTATCATGATGCAAAGGACAGTTTTTTAAAGCGTGAGGAACAGAAACAGCTTGAAGAACAGAAGTTAACGTTTCAAAGAGAAATCGAGGATTTTGCAGTTGGTATTATGGAAGAACAATATGAACTATTTTATATTAATGTCCGCCACTTTGTTGCGAAACAATTAGCTGCCGACCTGCAAAATAATGTGAAGTTTCAATTTGTGGATACCTTTGCACTTGAGGAAAAATTAGTTAATCAGGGTTCGTTTGATCCGTCGGCCTATACAACAGTATCAGCTTTTTTTAAAGAATTGACTGGTGATATTCATAAGACACTAAACTGGGGCCGAAGTTTATTTGAATATCAAACCTATTTTTTTATTTATGAAAGTTTAATTTCTGATTATTTATCAGATCTGATCCCGCAGAAAATACTAGAGCAGCTTTCAGCCGAGATTAAGGATGATTTTCACGATATCTTTCATGAGAAAATATCGGTTTCGTTTGTAAAAGGCAGTATTGCACAGCTTTTATATGATATTGAGAGTTATTTTATTGAAGATATTCAAGAAGAATATGTTTCTGACTTAATAAAGTTAGTAGAAATTCCTTTTGATCCTAATGTGCATAAGGATATTTTAGAAAACGACCTCAAGGAACGGGAAAAGAAACAAAAAAAAGAGCAGGAAGAACTTCAACGGAAAAAAGAAGCCGAAGAACGAATGATGAGAGACATATTTGGGGCGGAATACGACCCTTCGTTACAGCGTCATGTCCGCTATGTCCTCCACATTGGTGAAACGAATACCGGAAAAACACATCATGCGTTAGAAAAAATGAAAGCAGCAAATAGCGGCTTGTATTTGGCTCCGCTTCGTCTGTTAGCCCTAGAGGTTTTTGATAAATTGAATTCGGAAGGGACACTGTGCTCCTTAAAAACGGGCGAGGAAGAAAAAATGGTCTTAGATGCTCATCATACCTCTTGTACCGTGGAAATGTTCCATGAAAAAGATTATTACGAAGTGGTTGTGATTGATGAGGCGCAGATGATTACTGATAAAGACCGAGGTTTTTCATGGTATAAGGCTATCACCAAAGCTAATGCCGAAGAAGTACATATCATCGGAAGCAGGAATTCAAAAACGATGCTGCTCGAGCTTTTAGGTAATTCAGATGTCGAAATTCATGAATACAGCCGCGATACACCGCTTGAGGTGGAAACGAAGGAATTTCATATTAAGCACATAAAAAAGGGTGATGCACTGATTTGTTTTTCACGAAGACGTGTACTTGAAACGGCTTCACGTCTGCAAAATGACGGCCATTCTGTCAGTATGATTTACGGCAGTATGCCGCCGGAAACTCGGAAAAAGCAGATCGAGCAGTTTAACAAAGGAAAAACAAAGGTGATCGTCGCTACGGATGCAATTGGAATGGGATTAAACCTGCCGATTCGCAGGATTGTTTTCTTGGAGAATGATAAATTCGATGGAACACGAAGGCGGCTGCTTACCTCCCAAGAAGTAAAACAAATCGCTGGCCGTGCCGGTCGCAAAGGAATTTATGAGGTCGGAAAAGTTGCTTTTACAAGTGATATCAAAAAAATGCGAAACCTGCTCTTGCAGGAGGATGAGCCAGTTCATACGTTTGCGATTGCTCCAACCAATTCTGTGTTCGAACGCTTTCAACGGTATTATCATGATTTGGGGACTTTTTTTGAGCTTTGGGGAAAATTTGAAAGTCCGAAAGGGACGAAAAAAGCTTCGCTTTCAGAGGAGAAGTCTCTATATCAACTCATTGCCGGGACAGATATAGAAGCTAGGCTATCCTTAATGGATCTTTATGGGTTCTTACATCTTCCATTTTCAAAAAATGAACCAGCATTGACGAGACAATGGGAAGATACGATGTATGCCATCATCCAGGGCAGGGAGCTTCCAGAGCCAATTGTTAAGGACAGAAGCTTAGAGGAGTTAGAATTAAGTTATAAAGCGATTGGGCTTCATCTTTTATTTTTATATCGCTTGGGCGAGCGGACGGAAGCGATCTATTGGGAACGGCTGCGTGAGGAAATCAGTGATCAGGTACAGGAGCGATTGAAAACTGACATAAAGAAATTCGTTAAAAAATGCAAGACGTGCGGTAAAAAGCTGCCTTGGGATCATTCATTTCCAACATGTGATGCCTGTCATGCAGCAAAATACAGAAGATACCGGTATGATGATTTTGAATTTTAAAGATCCCGCGATTCCCAGTGAATCCGGGATTTTTTTACATCCAAATTCATCTAATTTACCAACGTGTTTTTTTGTTTCATTGTTTAATAACTAAGTATATTAATATCTCAAACCCATATGATTGTTATAGGGGGTGAAGATTTTATGGCTGTTCATGTGGTTATAGCTGGGGAAGATCTATGGACAATTTCGAATAGGTACAATGTATCGATACAATCCATTGTTGATTTGAACGGATTACCGTCTGCGACTTCGATCGTTCCTGGTCTAGCCTTATATATCCCAAATAGTCTGCCACCGTTGCGTTATTATCGAATTATGGCAGGAGATCAAATCTGGAAGTTGGCACAGCAATTCAATACTGACGCCTCAGCAATTCTAGCCATGAATCCTGGAATAAATCCAAATCATCTCCACATCGGTCAAATCATCACCATTCCATCACCAGAAAAATTAGAAATTGCCACACTTGGATTTATTGTTCCATCAGCTGAGAGTAACGTTCTAACTATACTTGATTCAATTTCTGGACAGTTAACCTATTTAGCTATTGTCTCTTATTCGTTTACAGAAGAAGGATTCGCATATAATCAGATAGAGGATTCAGCAATCATAGCCAAAAGTAATCAATTAAACATCATACCATTATTAATGATTCGAAATTTTACCGGAAGTGATTTCAGTCCTGAGCTGGCTGGGAGGGTGCTGGGAAATCCAACCTATCGCGGAAATTTAGTCGCAAGTATTGTGAATTTAACGATAGAACGAGGTTTTGGCGGGGTCAGCATCGACCTTGAATTTATACCTCCTGCAAGACGCAGTGATTTTATTATTTTTTTAACAGATTTAAAGAATGCATTAGGCGAGCTTATTTTGCATGTAAATGTCCACGCAAAAACAGCTGATATTCCAACCAACCGGATTATAGGTGCCTATGATTATGCTGCGATTGGCAAAGCGGCAGACCTTGTAGCGGTGATGACGATTGATTACGGTTATCCTGGCGGCCCGCCCGATCCGATTGCTCCGATTACATGGATGGAGCAAGTGATTCAGTACTCCATTACCCAAATCAATCCGCGTAAAATGCAAATCGCTATGGCGCTTTACGGGTATGATAAAGTTGTTCAATCCAATAAAACAAATGCTCAATCAGTCCTTGCTGCCCAAAATCAAGCGATTACCACCGGTACGCCAATTGAATTCGACAGCACCTCTAAATCCCCGTGGTATCGGTACTGGCGTGGAGTAGAGGAGCATGTTGTCTGGTTTGAAGATATTCGTAGTTATATAGAAAAGTACCGTTTAATTGATGTTTATCATTTAAGCGGCACGACCTTCTGGCAAATAAGTCTTGCGGCACCACAGAATTGGGCATTTCTCAGTAGAAACATAGCTGTTATGAAGAATATGGACTAAAAAAATATAATTGTTTTTAAGCAAGAGGTGAAAGATTGTTGCTATTTTTGTATGTTTTTAGGTCACAAGGAGGAATGGCACAGGGTTGGTACAAACATCCAACGTTCCCATTTTTGATACAAATTTGGTCTTTTGGACAAACTCTAAGAAAAAGGGAAGGCTGGATCAAGATTGAAGTTAAGAGTAAAATTTTTTGTAATACTTTTTTTCACAGTGATTTCTGCTGCTATACCCGGTATACACGTTAACGCCATGAATGGTTATGTGAATATGGTTCAGCAACTTAATCAACTAATAGAAAATGACCCGGATTTAAAGGGTGCCATCGCAGGAATAAGTATTCGTTCTGCTGTAAGCGGTAAAATCATTTATGACCATCAAGGCGATATTCGATTGCGCCCCGCCTCCAATATGAAGCTGTTAACTGCAGCAGCAGCCTTAAACGTCCTAGGTGAAAAATATACTTTCACGACCGAAGTCCTTACAGATGCACAAGTGAAAAAGAATACGCTGAAAGGTAATCTTTTTCTAAAAGGAAAAGGTGACCCGACCTTGATAAAAGCTGATTTTGACAAAATGGCATTGGAAATAAAGGAGCTGGGGATTAAACGGATAAAGGGAAATTTGGTCGGGGATGATTCGCATTACGATGATGTGCGTTATTCACTCGATCAGCCATGGAGCGATGAAACCACTTATTATGGTGCTCAGATTTCTGCACTAACCGCCTCACCAACAACTGATTACGATTCAGGTTCTGTTAAGGTAAAGGTTAGACCTGGAATAAAAATTGGAGACAAGGTGCATGTAAAGGTAACTCCAAAAAGTAACTATGTGAAGATCGTTAACAATGCTGTAACAGTGAAAGAAGATGGAAAAAAGGAAATTACAATAGAGCGGGAACACGCAAAGAACACGATAACCATTGAAGGAACATTTCCTGTAAATGCGAAGGCAGTAAATGAATGGATTGGAGTGTGGGATCCAACTAGGTATGCAATAACTCTTTTTAAACAATCACTTGCCAACCAGGGGATAGCTTTATCGGGAAAAATTACAACAGGAACGGTGCCTGATACTGCAAAGGTTTTGACGAGCCATCAATCAATGCCTTTATCAGAATTGCTCGTTCCATTTATGAAGCTGAGTAATAATGTACATGCCGAAATATTAATCAAGGAAATGGGAAAGGTGATGAAAGGAGAAGGAAGCTGGGAAAAGGGGTTAGATATATTGGAAACAGAAACGGCTAAATTCGGGGTAAACACAAAAACAATGGTGATTCGGGATGGTTCAGGGATTTCACATGTAAATCTAATTCCAGCCAATCAACTCACATTGCTGTTATTTGCTGTGCAGAAGGAAAAGTGGTTTCCAGTATACCTATCTTCACTTCCTGTTGCTGGTGTTCAAAACAAAATGGTGGGTGGTTCATTAAGGAACCGTATGAAAAATTCCAGTACCGTTGGAAAAGTGAAAGCGAAAACTGGTACCATCTCTACAGTCAGCACTCTCTCGGGTTATGTGAGCCCCAGAAGTGGACAAACACTGATTTTTTCGATTATGTTAAATAACATGCTCGACGAATCGACAGGTAAAAAAATAGAGGATAGGCTGGTAACTATTTTAGCCAATCAATAAAGGGGGCAGTGTCAATAGGATACTGCTCCCTTTTTTGGTTTATCGGTTGCAAATCGTGCAAGAGTTTTTCATTATTTTTCGATAGACCTAAAAAACTTTCTATATACATAAGATAATGTTTTGCTTGAAAATTTCAAGAATTGATTTTAACATAAAAAAGGTGGATACGGAAGATAATGAAGCATTGTAAATAGGAGAGCATGATTATGACAATAACTAAAAAACAAGGACAACTGCTATCGGAGCGTTTTGAAGTGGCTTACAATCAAGTTCATGACGCCTTAAAAGACATCGTTCAAATCAATGATGAAAGATTCGTAGTTTTAGTGAAAGTTGGGTCCAAAAAATATCAAATTATTGAAACATTCAAGAAGGACTTGGAGCAATACGCACGGCTAAGAAATGCAATTGTCCATGAAAAAATGGAAGTCGGTTTCTATATTGCCGAACCTAATGTTAAGGTTGTTAATCATATAGAAAAAATTGCCAATGTATTTAGCCGCCCAAATTATGCACTTTCCATTGCTTCTAAAGATGTTGTTTATTTTGACGTTCATGACAGCATCTTAAAAGTGACAGATGCCATTAAAGAATACGGTTATTCTAAATTTCCAATTTATAAAAATACAAAATGCATCGGCCTTTTAACAGCAGGATCGATTGTGAAGTGGATGGCACAAAATATGGAAAGCGGCCAGGTAAATCTCTCTGATATCCATGTTTCAGAAATAATGCAGTACGAGAAAGATCGTCCGATTGAGATTGCAGCTAAGGATATAAATATTTTTGAGGTTGAAAATATTTTTGAAAAAGCCCATAAAAAGAAAAGGAAAATTGAGGGTGTCATTATCACTGAAAATGGGAAAATAGATGAGGCTCCTCTAGGGATTATCACCGCTTGGGACCTAATTGAAATTGATTATACAGTAGATTAATTTAAGAGGGAGCACCCAAATGGCTGCTCCCTGCTATGTTTATGGCATGTCATCAAAATTAAAATCGCTTAGTTGATCCATGTGGCTGGCAATCATGGCGATAATTGTAGATGCTTCTTCTTTACTAAAAATAAAATGGGATTCGTCTTTGATTAATTCGTCATCAGTCGTCCATATCCTGTTAACCCGTTTCAGGACACCATCACCTGTTGCTTGAACGATACCAAACTGATATGTTACTTCCACCTCGTCTTCATGCTTGAAGGCTGTGACTTCTGGCGTAGACCAATCGACATCAATTTCCTCAAAGATATCGTCGCTGTTCACTTGTTCCGCCTCAAAATACTCATCATCATCGTCAAAGTTTTCGCATTCTTCCTCATCAACTTCTTCATTTGACTGCAGATAAACTCCATCATTTGTGAATTGGTCATAATTGTTGATGTAGTCATGAAAACTTGCGTGAACTTCCTCGATAATCTCCTCAATGTCTGAAAGTATGATTTTTGCCGTGTGCCCGCTGTCGACATCGAAGGTATCGATGTAAAATTCTTCGTTTTGAGGGTCGAAGAATAACGAGCAGAAAAAATCACGGTCAAGTTCTTCGGAGTTTACATCCGAGTTATCAACGAAAAACTCAATCCTTGGATGTTTGGCAGCTCTTTCAATTGTCATTTGACCAACCTGATCGTATTCTTCACAAATAGACTCAAGATGATCCTGTAATTCTCCACATACTCTGTCAAACCATTCTAACGACATCAAACATCCATCCTTTCCATGTTCACCTTATAGAGATTATTATTTCCAGACGAGAAAAATATATAATAATTAATAAAATCGTTAGAAATAGGCAGTCTAAGAATCCTGTTGATTTAAAGTAAAGTAAAGAAAAGTAGATTTACTTGCAGTAGTAATGGAAAGGTGGATAGATTTAATAAAATCATCGAGCCATGCTTCTATTTGACTAATATATTTATTTTTTTGTTATCTTCTTCAGCCACTTTTTTTACTCTTTCACAAAATTGAACGACTATTTTATCACTTGCCAAAAATAAAAATAACTTGAGGAACGATTTCAACGGACGATTGGTGCATGTGTATGTAAACATAGTCTTCTGATCGTTGAGCTGACTTAATTCATACAAGGTGGTAATTTCAAACATGTTTGTAAGCGTGAATCCTACTTTTAATTTCTTTTTATCAGGAGTATTCAAAAATTCTAATGTTTCCACATCGTACTCTTGAATCCGATTTCCTTCTTTATATTTTTGGCGATAGATGCTTCCTACACCTTCATCGGTTACTTTTACTGGTTTATGATCGACTACCTGAGGCATAATTTTTTGCATGTCCTCTAATGAGCCATCTAACAATCCCCAAACTTGATCAATAGGTGCATCAATTTCTATTTCCTTTGTCCATTTCTTCATCAAAAATCACCTCAGATAAATTTAATAATGAATTTAGTTTAATTCTACTTTAACAGAAAATATCGCTTCATTTCTTAAATCACTGTTCATATTATCTCATTTAAGTTCTAATTTACCATGTTTAACAAATCAAAAAAGAATTGGATAATGAAATGCACTTTTTTCGTGAAGTCGTTTAAAGAGATTAAAGATGAAGATATACCATTATGAAAATTAATATTGCTTTATTTTCCCATATTTGATGGTTTTAGAATAATATTTTGGATCTAAAATGGGGGATTTTATTAGTCCTATTTTATGAGCACATTATATTGGATTTCAAACGCGGTATGTTACTATAAACGTAACCAAAGAAAAACGAGGTGTTGTCATGAAAATTGAGGTTTGGTCTGATTATGTTTGTCCGTTTTGTTATATTGGGAAACGTCGGTTAGAAGAGGCGTTAAGCCAATTTCCACATAAAGATCAAGTAGAGGTTGAATTCAAAAGCTTTGAGCTTGATCCAAATTCATCGGAATACAGTGGTCAAAATATTCATGAGGTATTAGCGAAAAAATATGGCATGAGTATTGAACAGGCTAAACAAGCCAATCATAGTGTTGGTCAGCAGGCAGCAAGTGTTGGATTGACGTTCAATTTTGAAGAGATGAAGCCAACAAATACCTTTGATGCCCATCGATTGGCAAAGTTTGCGAAAACGAAAGGAAAAGAAGCAGTGCTCTCTGAAAAGCTTCTTCAATCCTATTTCACTGAATCAAAGCATATTGGAGATGTCGAAACATTGGCAGACCTTGCTAAGGATTCGGATTTAAATCGTCAAGAAGCATTAACGGTTCTTAATGATAAAACCGCTTATGCCAACGAGGTACGTGCAGACGAAGGAATTGCCCAACAGTACCGAATTGGCGGTGTGCCGTATTTTATTATCAATTCAAAATACGCTATTTCCGGTGCGCAATCATTGGAAACTTTCAAGGGGGCCTTACAAAAGGTTTGGGAGGAAGAATCTCCTGCACCCGTACTTCAGGATCTTTCAACAGAAGAAGATGTCAGTTGTGCTGATGGGAGCTGTATGATTCCTGAAAAAAATAGGCCGTAATAATAATTTGGGAAAGGACGCCTAGGCTCCCTTTCCCGTTGGTATTTGATAGACCAGTTAACTGAGTCCGCGAATCCAAAATTCCCACATATTCCCATCTTTCCAACAACTTTTCGTCTGTTCATTGCCGTGAGATGAGTTTCGCCAATCGGTGCAGACCAACCTATGTTTTCTTCTTGATGTTCGGCGTCTGGAAGTCATTCTTCTCGAAGTATGCCTTCTTGACGTTTTTCTCCGTGACGTGTTGCGATTTCTTGATGTAACACGTCTCGAAGTGATTCTTCGAGATGTAATCCGGCGTTGAGAAACTCTTCTTCGGGATGTAATCCGGCGCTGAGAAATTCTTCTGCGAGATGTCACCCGGCGCTGAGAAATTCTTCTTCGAGATGTAATCCGGCGCTGAGAAATTCTTCTGCGAGATGTCACCCGGCGTTGAGAAATTCTTCTTCGAGATGTCACCCGACGCTGAGAAATTCTTCTGCGAGATGTCACCCGGCGCTGAGAAATTCTTCTGCGAGATGTCACCCGACGCAGTGAAATTCTTCTGCGAGATGTTACCCGGCGCTGTAAAATTCTTCTGCGAGATGTCACCCGGCGCTGAGAAATTCTTCTGCGAGATGTCATCGGACGCTGAGAAATTCTTCTGCGGGATGTCATCCGGCGCCTAGAAGTTCTTCGACGTGAAGATCGGCGATTATTGCCTGGGTCTCTGAACATAAAGTCTCCAAAACCACCGCGTCTTACATCATCTGCTGCCCTTTGAATATCCTCTGATGAAAATTCACTCATAATTGCACCTCCTTTAGATCTAGAAAAGGGAGTACGAAAACTGACTGACATTTATGTCCATAAAACTCACTCTTCTTTTAACAACTTACGTCTGAAAAGTTGTCCGTGAATCGGACAAACGCCTATAATATGAAAAAATGCCATCTAGTCGTGACCTGCATTCTTTTTCCTTCATAGGAATAAGGGAAGGAGGAAATAGATCATGGACGAGGTAACAATCATACCGCAATATAAGATTTTTATTAATCCAATCGATCTTAGGGAACTAAGAAGAGACATTTGGATTGATGAACCGGTTCCTGCTCAATTAACGATAGGCGGGAGAAAATTGGAGATTGATTTAAGTTATCGGGGATCTCATATTCGTGATTTTCCGAAAAAATCATATCAAATTACGTTTTATAATCCAAGAAAATTTAAAGGTTCTAAACAAATACATCTAAACGCTGAATTCAAGGATCCTTCGCTTATCAGAAATAAATTATCCTTTGATTTCTTTTCAGAGATTGGCGTTTTATCCCCGCAATCAAGTCATATTTTTTTAACGCAAAATGGTAAAGCAAAAGGTGTTTATTTAGAAATCGAATCGGTGGATGAGAATTTTTTAAAAAGAAGAAGCCTTTCAAACGGAAGTATTTTTTATGCCGTCGATGGTGATGCTAACTTTTCTCTAATGAGTGATTTAGACAAAGAAACAAAAAAATCACTAGATCTAGGCTATGAACGAAAGTACGGTACACCTGCAAATGATTTTTACTTACAGGAATTCATCTTTAACATTAATACAATTCCACAGAATGATTTTGAAAAGGAAATACCAAAATACGTTGACATCGAAAAATACCTCCGCTGGATTGCCGGGATTATTTTTACATCAAACTATGATGGGTTCGTTCATAACTATGCCCTTTACCGGAATGATAATACTGGTTTATTCCAAGTCATTCCCTGGGATTATGATGCAACATGGGGACGAGATGTAAACGGAAAGATAATGGAAGCAAATTATGTTCCGATTAATGGTTTTAATACATTAACAGCGAGGCTATTAGACGTAGCTCATTTTCGAAAACGCTATCGTAACCTGCTCGAAGAAATAATGAACCATCAATTTACCACCGAATTTATGATGCCCAAGGTTGAAAAAATGCTCCAAGTGATTCGTCCGTATGTGCTGCAGGATCCTTATAAAAAACAAGATATAAATATATTTGATAACGAGTCAGAAGTGATTTCCCAGTATATCAAGAAAAGAAGAAAATATTTACAAAGAAAATTAACAAAAATGGAGTGGCAATAATAGATAGAAGATGCCGGTTGGCATCTTTATTTCTGAGTAACAAAATTATCAACAAATAGGTCTCCATATGTTAAGATCCAAATTAAATCCTTCCGCTTTAAAGTAATCATTTGGGGTATAGCTCTATCCAAATTAGTCTTGTCTTTTTATTTTTAAGAAAATTTACTAAATTTAAAGGATTTTGTCAAAATAGCGGTGAAATTATAAAGTGAATTTTCGAAAAAAATAGAGGAGTTGATGATAATGTTTTCCCCTTTAACCCCACTAGACTGGAAACGGAGAGCAGTTAAATATTATCCGCAAAAAACAGCTGTAATAGATGGCGAGAAGGAGTTTACATATGAAGCATTTGGACAGCGTGTTGATCAGGTTTCTACTGCTTTACATCAAGCTGGAATAGTAAAAGGGGATCATGTAGCAGTGATGATGCCCAACACCCATTATATGTTGGAATGCTTCTATGGTATATGTCAGCTTGGGGCGGTGATGGTACCTTTGAATTATCGGCTTTCTGCCGAGGATTTGGAGTATATTATTGGTCATAGTGACTCGAAAATGTTAATTGTAGATGAAGAATTTTGCGCTCCGATTGAGAAAATCATCAACAACCTATCCTTAGAACAAATCATTATCGTCCATGTTTCGGGGTATAAAACATCTTTAAATGGTGTGTATTATGAGGATTTTCTTCAGCATGCCTCTCAAAATACTGAGTTACCGGAAGTGGAGATCGATGAAAACCAGCTTCTCACGTTAAATTACACAAGTGGAACAACGTCAAAACCAAAAGGTGTCATGTTAACACATCGTGGTAATTACCTTAATGCGGCCAATTTTCTGTATCATCTAAATGTAAAACATGATGATGTGTATCTTCATACATTACCGATGTTCCATGCAAACGGCTGGGGCGGTGTATGGGCGATTACAGCAGCTGGAGGTACGCATGTATGTTTGCGAAAGGTAGACCCGCCACTAATTCTCGAGTTATTTGAGAAGAAAAATATTTCTCTACTATGTGGTGCCCCGACTGTTGTTAATATGCTTGTAAATGATCCGAAAGCGAAGGAAATTGAGATCAATACGAGCCCACGTATGGCAACAGCTGGTGCACCACCAGCAGCAGCTCTGATTCATAAAGCTCAAGAAATCCTTGGATTAAATATGATCCACGTCTATGGATTGACGGAAACCTCACCTTTCATTCTATATTGCGAGTGGAAAAAAGAATTTGAATCAAAATCTACGGATGAACAAGCAAGCATTAAAGCAAGACAAGGAATTGAACTAGCCTTTAATGGAGAAACAAAGGTCGTTCATCAAGATGGAGAAGAAGTTGCATGGAATGGGAGAGAGTTGGGGGAAATCGTTACACGCGGCAATGTTGTAATGGCTGGATATTATAAAGATCCACAGACGACTGCGGCTGCTATCAGGGATGGATGGTTTCATACAGGTGATTTGGCCGTTACTTATCCGGATGGTTTCATCGAAATACAAGATCGTGCTAAGGATTTGATTATTTCTGGAGGGGAAAATATTTCTTCTACCGAGGTCGAAGGTGTTTTGTATAAACACCCTGATGTCTTGGAAACGGCGGTGATTGCCATTCCTGATGAAAAATGGGGCGAGGTTCCGAAGGCGATTATTGTATTACAGCCTGGTGCAAAAGTTACTAAAGAGGAGATTATTCAATTTTGCCGATCGAATATGGCCCACTTTAAGGCACCAAAAGCTGTTGAATTTGTGGATGCTTTACCAAAAACAGCTACAGGTAAACTACAAAAATACCGTTTAAGGGAAATGTATTGGACAGGCCCGAAGAGGGTCAATTAACAGCGGAATTTTATGAAAAGGGCAGTGATTTATTTTAGTCACTGCCCTTTTTCCGTGGTTTCTTTAACTCCAATGTAAACTTTTCGTTATCACAGTTTTCACAATAAAAAGCAGACTAATGACGTTTATTACAAGCAAAAATCCTTTAACTTCACAAGTATGTGTCAACAGTGAAGGAGAATCCTTTTAATGAGTGAGTCCAATTAATAACAGTGTACAACTAAAAATTTATTATTCTTTTAATTTTAAAAATGGTAAACTATTAAAAAAAATTCTTAAGGGGGAGACTGACAAAATGGTTAAAGCGATTTTTTTTGATTTAGATGATACCTTGCTTTGGGATCAAAAGAGTGTGAAGGATGCATTTGCGGCCACGTGTAAAGCAGCTGAAGACAGATACGGAATGGATGCCAATCAACTAGAGGAAGCAGTTCGCGATGCTGCGAGAAATCTTTACGCTTCCTATGAATTTTACCCTTTTACACAAATGATTGGGATCAACCCATTCGAAGGATTATGGGGCAATTTTTTAGATGAAAATCATGATCATTTTATAAAAATGAAAGACACTGTTCCTTCTTACCGAAAAGATGCCTGGACAAATGGGTTAAAGAAGATGGGTGTAGATGACGATGACTTTGGCTATGAGTTAGCAGAACGTTTCCCGCAGGAACGTAGAAAGGTACCGTTTGTATACGAGGAAACCTTTAAAACACTTGATGCATTAAAAGGTCATTATCAGCTCCTTCTTTTGACAAATGGTTCACCTGATTTACAAAAAACGAAATTAGAGATTACTCCAGAACTTGTTCCATATTTTAATAAAATTGTAATTTCGGGGGATTTTGGAAGAGGAAAGCCTGACCCCTCCATTTTTGAGCATGCCTTGTCGCTCATTTCATTAAACAAAGAGGAAGTTATTATGGTTGGGGATAACCTGATGACAGATATTCTTGGCGCAAATCGTGCAGGTATCAAAACCGTATGGGTCAACCGACATAATAAAGAGCGAAATGAAGTCATCCCTACATACGAAATTAGCAATTTAGAAGAACTTTTTCCGATCTTAGAGAAACTATAGGGTGGTTTTTTGAACGGTGAAAGAAGGAAAGTAGATGTAGTTACATTCTTAAACATTAAAAATTCACTTTCAATAGGCTCTGGGATGCTAGTTGGCAAAATGGACACACACAATCGAAGTGGGCATGGAAGGTAAAAAAGAAGCATTTCAATTAACAGATGAAGCGAAGCAGTAATTGGCGACTCTAAAAGAGGGTGTAACAGTAACATTCTTATTTTTTGAAAAAGACATGGTCCAAAAGGTGAAACAAAAGTTTGTATTGGAGGTTCAAAAATAGCTTTGTCATTTTCATTACAGGATAAAAAAGTGGGGCCTTTAATGGGCTCCACTTTATGTAATATTCCAGAAATTATTGTAATTTAAAAATGGTTTCCCCAATTCCCATTTCTGTATTAAGGTTGATAATAACATCAGCTTTTTCATAGGCTTCATTAACGTAAACGCCATTCCCTTTGGAAATAAAATCAACAAATTCCGCCTTGCCGATCCCTTTTGATGAATCGATTTTTACCCCAACATCTTTTGGTAGAATAATAGTTGATTTTCCAACACCCATTTCCAACGAAACGTCAAATCCCTTTTTCCATTTTCCGCTAAGGTCTATCGTAATATCGCCAATACCAGCCTTTACATCAAGACTGCTAAGATTAAGCCCTTTTAAATCCAATTTTGTTTTAGAAGCCCCGGAATTAACCGTTAGATCAATCGGAATCTCATTGCTTAAGTTTAGCTTCCAGTTGTTCTTTATATTACCGATTTTAATGTTATTAGGTTTATTCCCCTGTTCAATGGTACCAATTCCTTTATCACCTTGAAGCTTATATAATACTTTTGGCTTCAATTTATCATAATTATATTCTATTTTTCCTTCAACCCAATCGTCAGCGCCTTTATGGACTTCTAATTCTCCAGCACCTACGTTTAGTTTTAGCTCTAGTTTCTTTGCTTTATCCTTTTCAATCGTGATTTTACTGCTTTCAAGCTTTCCCTTTACCAATGTTCCACAGCCGGACACCACCAACAGCATTGTTGCTGCCATAACTCCCAAAAAGACTTTTCTTTTCATATTTATTTCCTCCCGTTTCATAATTTAACATTATTGTATATAAATCAATGATGTTATAAAAACGGCTAAGGTTTTAAAAATATATCAGACCTAAGACTTAAATAAGAGTTTCTTTTAATCTTACCTTCAAAATATTGATAAATTTTATATTGTACTACTTCTGAAAGGTGAGGGTTTTCCCCTTGGGTATACACATCAACTATGAGAGTATCATCAGCCACTTCAAATTCCGTTTCGATATAAAAGGTCAAGCCAATCGGGGTTGATTATTTTACTTTTCTAAAATAATATTATGGTAATATCTACATTTTATTTTGCTTTTATGATAAACCTTGTTTTTCTTGAAAAAACAGTAAACATTTGTCATTTCGAAATTGTCTAAATAATCCCTAAAATAGGTTGAATTTCTTTCGTAAGAATAGTATTATTAGTCACGGACAAGTTCAATTAAGGATGGTACATTTCTACTATCAAAATATTTATTTCAGGGTGGGGCAGCTTATATGGAAAAAAAATTACCTTTTTCAAGGTATTTCATTATAGGAATTATGTTGTTTGCTTTATTTTTTGGTGCAGGGAACTTAATTTTTCCTGCAGGATTGGGTCAAAAAGCAGGATCGAACATTTGGATGGCGATTGGAGGATTCTTGATAACTGGTATTGGTCTGCCATTCCTTGGGATTTTGGCAATAGGTGTTTCTGGAAGTAAGAATTTACAAGAGCTTGCAGGCCGGATTCATCCAATATATGGAGTGATCTTTACTTCATTACTTTATTTAACAATAGGCCCATTTTTTGCAGCACCTAGAACGGGAGCCGTTGCCTATGATATTGGGATAGCACCGTTTGTTGGTAATGCCTTTGGACAAGTTGGATTAATTCTTTTTACAATTGTTTTCTTTCTAGTCACATTGTGGTTTTCTTTAAATCCAGCTAAAATCGTTGACAATGTAGGAAAAATACTATCTCCTGGAATTATCATTCTCCTTTTAGTTTTATTAGTTATGGTAGTTGTAAAACCAATTGGATCAATTGGAGCACCACAAGAGTCTTATGCAAACGGGGCGTTCATGAAGGGGTTACTCGAAGGCTATAACACGATGGACGCCCTCGCGTCACTTGTATTTGGGATTATTGTCATAAATGCGATTCGTTCGATGGGTGTAACATCTACTCGCGGAATCCTTTCGGCATCGGCTAAATCCGGAATTGTCGCAATTATCTTTCTAGGAGTTATTTATGTTGGCATTGCCTATTTAGGGGCAACGAGCACAGAAACGTTTGGTCTGTTTGAAACGGGGGGACCAGTCCTCGGAAAGGCAGCATCTTATTATTTTGGATCGTTAGGAACAGTTATGTTAACGATTATTATCATTCTTGCCTGTTTAACGACGAGTATCGGATTGATGACGGCTTGCGGAGAATACTTCCATACTCTATTTCCTAAATTAAGTTACAAAATGTGGGTTGTTTTCTTTTCACTAGTATCTTTCGTGGTTGCGAACTTTGGATTATCGAATATCATTCATTTCTCGATTCCAGTGCTAATGTTGTTATATCCATTGGCAGTGGCATTAATGCTGTTGACATTTTTATCAAAGCTTTTTAATCATTCGCGGTTCGTATACGTAGCAGCCACCACCGTTACATTTATGATTAGTCTGATCGATGGCTTAAAAACATTCTGCCAGATGCTTGAAATCGAATATTTTGGATGGTTAAAATCGATTATTTCATTTTATGAAAAGACCTTGCCCCTTTATAATGATGGGCTTGGATGGCTGCTTCCAGTATTACTCACCATTTTGATTACCGGACTAATCGTTCGTGTGCAGAATATTAATGCCCTTAGACTAAAGGACAAAACTGAAGGGACCATTTAACATCTCCACATTGGTGGGGATGTTTTTTCATCATTTACAAATGAAGTATACTATAAAAATGTTATGTAAACTAAAAATGAATTTTTAGAGGTGTATTGATTTGGAATTAAGACAATTACAATTTCTCATAGAGGCTGCCAAGCATAAAAGCATTACAAAAGCTGCAGAAAATATGCATATTTCTCAGCCGGCTTTGAGCAAGTCCATCATGGCATTAGAGGAAGAGCTTGGCATGACTCTGATTATTCGCACCAATAAGACGAGTGATTTAACAGATGCAGGTGAGGTGGTAGTAGATTATGCCCAGAAGATAATCGGCCTGCTTGATGAAATGAAAACTACTTTAAATGACATGACAAACCTAGCAAGGGGGCAGATCAATATTGGGCTTCCTCCTTTTATCGGAAGTTTATTTTTCCCAAAGGTAATGGCTAAGTTTCATCATGCTTACCCCAATATAGAACTGAATATTACCGAGTATGGTGGTGCAAGGGTCGTAAAGAGTGTTGAGGAAGGTGAATTTGAGCTTGGTGTAGCGGTACTGCCACTTGATGAACAGCAATTTAATGTATATCCCATTGTTGAGGAGGATATGAAGCTGTTAGTCTACAAGGAACATCACTTAGCCAGAAGGAAGGTAGTTGATATAAAGGAATTAATGAATGAGGAGTTTATTTTTTATCATGAAGAATTCGCACTGTATCAAATTATGAGAAATCATTTCATTTCCGCTGGTTTTGTGCCGAAAATCTTGTTTAAAAGCTCTCAATGGGATTTGATGACTGAAATGGTGGCAGCAAACCTTGGAATTACGATTCTTCCCCAATCTATATGCAACAGGGTGGTAAACACGGATATTAAGGTCATCGATCTCAAGCAAGAGATCCTTTGGAGGCTGGCAGTCCTTACAAAGAAAGATCGTTATATCTCCAATGCCGGAAGGACATTTATAGATTTTATCTTGAAAGAGCCATTATAACTTTTAGTTATGAAAATCATTCTGAATATGTATTTTACGAATAACGAAAATCAGCGTACCATTACTCTATAGTTAATTTCGTGAGGCAAAAGAGAGGACATTTACTCCTTTTTTGCAAATAGAAAGGATTATTTTCGATGAAACTTGGAGTAATTATTATACAAGTATTATTTTTACATGTGTTTTTATTTTTAGGAGCGGCGCTAAAAGAAGTATTTCCTCTCCCAATACCAGCATCGATGTTCGGATTATTTCTCCTTTTTCTGGCACTTTACTTTAAAATCATAAAGCTGGAGTGGGTGGAGAAGGGTGCTAATTGGCTGTTGGCAGAATTGTTGCTTTTCTTTATCCCGTCAGCAGTAGGGATAGTGAATTATGATGAAATTCTTAGCATCCAGGGAGCCGAGATTGTTGTGTTAATTGGGATAAGCACTGTCATTGTTATGGGGATGACGGCGCTGATTGCGGAAAAAATAACCGGAAGGAAAAGGGGTGAACTGCATTGATGATGATTGTATTTTGCATTGTAACGTATCTCATTTACCGTTTTTCAAAAATGGCATATGGAAAATGGAGCATTTCACTTTTTCATCCATTATTGCTAGCACCAATCCTTTTAATTATCCTGATTTCAGTTACGAATGTTTCAGCTAATCAATACATGAACGATACCAAATGGCTGACCCATTTGCTCGGACCGGCTACGGTTGCTTTTGCAGTACCGATCTATAAGAATTTGGCCATTATAAAAAAATATATTGGTACCATCATTATCAGTATCACATTTGGAACGTTGGTAGCGATTTTTTCATCCTATGGTTTGTCAAAATTGCTACACTTACAATATGACTTTATTATTTCTATCCTACCAAGGTCCATTACAACCCCGATTGCAATTGAGGTGTCGAAAGAAATCGGCGGTCTGCCTACTTTGACGACTGTTTTCGTGATTATCACAGGTATTGTTGGCGGTGTCGTCGGCCCAACTGTGATTAAATCACTGTCCATTAAAACACCCATTGCCAAAGGGCTCGCTCTTGGAATGGGCGCTCATGGTGTTGGAACAAATAAAGCGATGGAATATGGAAAAACAGAAGCTACATTTTCATCTCTAGCCATGATTTTTGCGGCATTAATTACCTTAATCTGGGGCGCACTGCTGATTCCTTCTTTAATGAATTTAAATATACATCATCTCTTTTAGAAAAGATACTTTTAACGGTATACGAGCCCTTTTCTATGAAAAAATGAGAGAAAGGGATCCGATAGAGATAATAGGATCCAGTTTCTATGAAAAAAATAAAAAATAGGGATCCAATAGAGGTTATAGGAGCCTGTTTCTATAAAAAAATGAGAGAAAGGGTTCCAATAAAGATTATAGGAGCCTGTTTCTATAAAAAAATGAGAGAAAGGGTTCCTATAAAGAATATAGGAGCCTATTTCTATGAAAAAAATGAAAGAAAGGGTTCCTATAGAGGTTATGGGAGCCTGTTTCTATGAAAAAATTAAGAGTAAGGTCTCCTAGTAGGATCCAGTAAATGGGATATTTTCAGGAAACAATAGCCAAATGAGAGAGAAATAGGTATAATTAATTTACTGCCTATTTATTTTATTAAAAAAACACTTATTATTATTATGAAGAGGATGTACCTATGAACGTGGTAAAAAAACTTGGATCCCTATTATTGCAGTGTATCATCGGTGTGGAAGTGCTTATCCTGATCGCTGCCTTTCCTGTATTATTTGCGAACTTAACCATTCATTTAAAGGAATATTTTCATGCCATCATGGAGTTAAATGTAAAGGTCTTTACTTTAGGAGATTTTTTTACAGCGGATGGCGCTAATTCGTTATTTCCGTTTATTTTCGATCGGTATTTTGAGTCTATGAAAATACTTGGTTTAGGTATCGTAACAGCTTGTTTGATTGCTTTTCTCATTTCATATCTATCACTTATCGTGTTTCGAAAAAGAATAAAAGTAATTAAATATGTACTTGAGTTAGCAGAATCAATCCCGGATTTAATGTTTATTCTGTTATTACAATTGGTAGTCATTTTGATTTATCAAAAAACCGGAATCAAGCTGGCTCAAGTTGTTTCGATTAGGGAAAAGGCTGTTTTGTTACCGGTTATTAGCTTAAGTATACCGATTAGCTTTTACATAACAAAAGTCATTATTCATTACATTGAAGAAGAATTGGAGAAACAGTATATTACCTTAGCTAAAGCAAAAGGTTTATCTTTCCCCTATATATTAAATCTCCATGTTCTTAGAAATATCGCTGATGGGATGTTCGGAACCTCAAAAACTATTTTCTGGTCGATGCTTTCAACATTATTGGTCGTTGATTACTTGTTTAATATGAATGGCTTGCTCCGAGTAATGTTAACCGGCAAAGATCCATTTATTATCGGCTGCATTTTGATCTTTGTTCCATTTTTTATTCTTTATCGAATATATGAATGGATCAGCTTTGACAACAGAAAGGATATTGGGTAGATGGCTATTTTTTTACTAAAGAGAAAAAGATTTGTTGTTAGTGTTCTATTTCTGGTCACTCTTTTTACCTGGAGTATCATAAATAACGGGGAAATAGAACAGGTAATGTTTAATACAGATAAAAGTGGAAATCTCTTGAATGCACCTCCATACCCACCATTTACGGTATTTCTACTTGGGTCTGATAGATTAGGATATAGTCTTGGGCAGATGATGATAGCCGGGGCAAAATACACCATTGGTATTACCCTCATTGTATCCATTCTAAGGATGGTTTTATCGATCATTTTGAGCGCCCTTATCTATTCATTAAAACCAAGAGTATACTCCGTTTTGAAAAGCATTTTTGAACCATTTTCAGTCGTTCCACAAACCATTATTGCGTTTTTTATCCTCTATAGTGTGTTGTGGATGCCGATTGATGGGTTTCCAAATCCTTTTTGGCAACGGGCATTATTTGAAACGATTATTTTGGTAATCATTGCTATCCCGAACCTCACGATTCAGCTTTCAGGTGAAATGAGACAAGTAGAAAAAGAACCATTTATTGAGGCAACAAAAATACTTGGGGCAAGTAAGACTAGCATCTTTTTCAAACATATCGTTCCACATGTTTATGAAAAGTGGATTTTGCTTTTTGGTCAACAATTTATTCAATCACTGCAGCTTTTGGCTCATCTTGGTTTTTTGAAACTTTTCTTTGGTGGTTCATTCATTGCCTATGGCGATGCAATTGATCCGCCACGGTCGATTTCGTATGAATGGTCTGGGGTCATTGGTGACAGCATTAGCTATCTATTTTCAGACCAATGGATAATTTTGGTACCTATTCTCTTTTTTGTATTAACAGCCATTAGTGTGGCATTCATCAACGATTCAGTGAAAGCCTATTTTCAAAGCAAAGCAATTAATCAAGCTAAATAATATATAGAATAGAGAATACTATGATTCTATTAGAAGGGCATGTTACGAGATAAATGGGAAGCAAATTCATTGTTTAAATTTTAACCAACCAATTAGGGGGAGAAAGGCGATGCTGCGGAGTGTAATCGTCGTTACGGACGATGAAGCAAGTATCAAAAATGCGGTTAGAGAAGTTTTAAGGTCTAAACATAAAGGGTTTGAAGTTGCTCTTGATTTAACGAGAATAAAAGATAAACATCGAAAAAAAGAAATCATGAAGCTGTTAACAAAGTATTAGCTGAGTGCCCAATTACATATCTAATGCTTATATAAAAAAAACGAGCCTAACCTATTTTGGGGGCTCGTTTTTCTATGAAAAAATTTAATTATTCTCGACAAATTGATATTCAGGCGGCATAACCTTAAATCCTTTTGTAATCCAAAGAAGCACGCCAAACCCAATGGTAAACCAGGATAGTCCAAAAAGGATGGCTAATTGATCGAGACTGAACCATAGATAAAACAAGAAGACAAGTCCGATAATAGGAAAAATTACATATCCAATGAAACTGGTTCGTTTCATCCTTTGTTTATTTTTAACATAATACATAATAACAGAAAGGTTCACAAATGAAAAAGCGGTAAACGCTCCAAAATTAATTAGCGATGTTGCAACAACCAAATCCAAAAATAGTGCACTTAGTGATAATAGACCGATAAAGATTAGATTGAAAATTGGTGTTTGCGTTTTTTTATCAAGGTAACCGAACCATTTTCTTGGTAGAACACCATCTCTTCCCATCGCATACATTAACCTCGATGCACTCATTTGAGAGGCAAGCCCAGATGCTAGAACGGACACAAGGGCACCACTTGTAAAAATAGATTGAAAGAGGATGCCTCCTATATGCTTCGCAATTTCAGGTGAGGCCCCTTCGATATCAGTGAATACAGAGACGTCTGGATATAGACTTTGCATGAAATACGTCACTATGATGAAAAAAATACCGCCAATCAAGGCAATTAAAAAGATGCCTTTTGGGATATTCTTTTCAGGACTGATGGTCTCCTCAGCTAAAGTGGTGACTGCATCAAAGCCAAGAAAGGAAAGTGCTAAAATCGAAGCACCCGAAAATAATAGACTTAGTTTGATATCTTCTGAATAGAAAGGATTTAATGTGAATCCTGAATTTACATCACCGTTGATTGTACGAATGGTTAAAACAACAAATAATATGGCGACAAGTAATTGAAATAGAACAAATAGCATATTGGCATTCACAGCAATTTTGACTCCGGAAATGTTCATGATCGTGATAGTTAATATTAACCCAAGGATCCAAACCCAGGCAGGAACACTTGGAAAGCTTGCTGATAAATAGATTCCTGCTAACAAAGCATTGATCATCGGTAAAAACAAGTAATCTAGCAATGCCGACCAGCCGACCAAGAAACCAAGTTGCGGATTCATCGTTTTCTTTGTGTATGTATAGGCGGATCCTGCTTCAGGAAAAATTTTTACCATTTTTCCATAGCTCAATGCAGTAAATAATATTGCAATTGTAATTAAAATGTATGAGGCCGGGACATGCCCATGTGTTTCATTTGATACAACCCCAAATGTATCGAAAACCGCAAATGGTGACATATAGGCCAATCCCAAAAATACTATGGGGACTACACCAAGCGATCGTTTTAAAGTACCTCGTGATGACTCCAACGAAAATTCCTCCTCTTTGTAGCATGAAAATTATTTTATATGAATTTTTATTCAATGTGAAGATGTTTTTTTTTATAGTTTAAACAGTTAAGAAGATAAGATTAAAAGAAAGGAAATGACACCATATTAAAAGAAAAAGCCTCCACACTATTGTGAAAGCTTTCATCATCGACTTATTCATTTCAGTAAATCTAGTTTGCCAAATACCAGGTATCTGATGCAAACGGCTAATTTGTTAATTTGCCGGCATTTCCACTTCATTTTTTAGTAATGATAATAGATGACGAACAGCATAGGCAAAACCATCTTCATCATTGCTCTTCGTGATGATATCGGCTTTTTGCTTGACATGGAGCGGTGCGTTTTCCATCGCTACTGATGTTGTCGCTACTTCAAATTGGGCAAGGTCGTTGCCACCGTCTCCAAAAGCAATAATTTCATCAAAGGTTAGATTCATCATATCCTGAAAACGTAATAAAGCCTTACCTTTATGGGCTTCGCTTGAAGTAATTTCCATATTATTTGGGAAAGAGGAAGCCATTGAAATAGCAAATTTATCAGCTAATACAGCTTTCACTTCAGCTATTTTTTCTTGGTTATCAGGGTGAACCAAAGCAATAAGTTTATAGATTTTTAGATTGTCTTTTTCAAGAATTTCATCATAATTGAATTCTTGAAAAAGGCGTACAAGTTCTTGATTCGTTTTCCCATGTAATGGGGGCAAGGTCGAAGGAAAGCCGCCATGATTTGTATAAACGAGAATTCCCACACCTAATCCCTTTAAAATTGAGAATATTTCCTTATAAGTTGTAATAGATAAAGTCGCTTCAAACAGCAACTCTCTAGTTTTTGAGTATAAGACAGAACCATTGACACAAAAAATAGGAACCTCCATATTTTGAATCGCCTTTAATTTAATCACATCTGCGTAAGCACGACCAGTGTTCAAAATTAGGCAATGACCTTGATCTTGAAGTTCGTTTAAGGCTTTTACATTCTCTTCCGAAATTTCATGTTCTGAGTTTAATAGCGTACCGTCTAAATCAATAGATAAGCATTTCATAGTTTGTGATAATTCCTTTCCATACAATCTTATAGACTACTATATCAGATTTATCCGCTTAGAGGTCTGCCAAAATAATGATGAATGAGTTCCATACAGCATTGATTCACATGGTAAAATTTTTTTAAAACGTTTAATCCTAACGTAAAAGGCAAGCCTGTTTATATAGGCTTGCCTAAATTTATATTGAGATCTATAAAACGCAGTAGTTATCCGCGTCTTCCGCCTCGGCCGCCACGTTTTGACTCGGTGTTACGCTTAAGGCTTGATAAATTCTCTTCACTTGACTTCAAAAACTTATTCATTTTATCTTCAAAACTTTCCTTCGGTTTGAAATTACCCTTTGAACGAAAGTCTTTAGAACGGTTATCTGACCTTCCTTGACGTGGTGGGCGTTGTGAATAAGAAGAGGTTTGTCCCTCAGGTCTTTCGATCGCTTTTTTGATGGATAAGGCAGTTTTTCCGTCCTTCTCACTAATTACTTTTACTTCGACTTGGTCTCCTACTTTGAGATGATCATTCACATCTTTTACATAGCTGTCTGCAACCTCACTAATATGCACTAGGCCTGTTGAGCCATCCGGTAATTCTACGAATGCTCCAAAATTAGTGATACCTGTTACTTTACCTTGTACTTTACTGCCTACTTCGACTGACATTGAAATATAGTTCCCCCTCAATAATGTTAAAGACACTTTATTATAACAAATATTTTCGAAAAAGAATATCACCATTATTTTTGAAGGTTGGCTGCAAATAGACTCTATCAGGGGTTAATCATTTTACTTTTAAAAAGATTAACTGAACTAGAGAATTTCACCTACTCCATTTTACCTGATTTCTAAGTATTATTATATACACTATCAAAAAGGTACCATAGAATGTGAAGTACCTTTTGTTATTCTAATATATTAAAAAAATTTTCATTTGATTACTTAAAATCCAAACTTTGATTCGTCGTTATTCTAAAGCTTTGATCCCATATGTATATAAAATTATATTCCTATTTTTTTCTATAGATTGTTAATTTCAACCATATTCGAGGTGTAGCTGTACACCGAAACCATATATAATAGTAAATCCTCATCCAAAAAGCCAATGATTTGCTCTATATTTCTCTATTGAAAAAGGGATTATGAACATTCAGTGACATATTCTACGAATGTGTGTCTTTTCCTCTGATTAGATATTAAGATATAGCAAAGGTGTGATTTTAATCACAGGGTTGCTTAATTAAAAATGCTATTGGTTTTCTAGAATAATAGAAAGGGGAATAAAAAAATAATGAAATGGGTTTTATTGACGTTTATTTTTACTATAGCCACTGTGCTAACAGGTTGCGAACCGTTAATGGTCTTGGATCCAAAAGGGCCGCAAGCTGAAACACAAGCCAAGGACATCATGTTGTCTATCGGAATTATGTCGTTCATAGTCCTTGTTGTTTTTGCTATTCTGATATTTATGTTAACAAAATACCGTGCTTCTAAACAAAGCAAAGATTATGAACCTCCTCACATTGAAGGAAATATTTGGGTTGAAACGATTTGTGTTGGAATTCCAGTATTAATTGTAATTTTCCTTTCAATAGTGTCTGTTCAAAGTAACAATATAGTTGAGGCCACCCCGAAGGGATACGGAGATAAAGAACCATTAATTATTTACGCTTCCTCTTCAAATTGGAAATGGCATTTTAGTTATCCTGAAGAAAATATAGAAACGGTTAATTATTTGTATATTCCAACAGATCGTCCAATTGAATTTAAACTTTATTCATATGGACCAATCACCAGTTTCTGGATTCCACAGCTTGGAGGACAAAAATACGCAATGTCTGACATGGTCAACACACTTCACTTAGCGGCAGATGTTCCAGGTGAATACATGGGCCGAAATGCAAACTTTAGTGGAAAGGGCTTTGCTGAAAATACATTCAATGTCAAAGCTATGTCTGAAGATAAATTTGATGATTGGGTCAAAGAGGTTAAGAAAACTGCTAAACCACTTACAGAAGAAAAATTTGCTAAACTTTTGGAACCAGGCCACTTGGGGCAGTCCACATACACTGGGACGCATTTAGAATTTTTGCCGCCGCCAGAAGGGGAAAATGGTGGACATAACCATGGGTCAAGTCATTCTTCTAAAGCGGAAAAGCATGATAATTCTAGTGAAACTAGTTCTGAATCAGAACATCATCACCAATAATAATTTTCGAGTTTAATAATTACTAGTTATAGCTGATAAGTAATATATCTCTGGAAAGGAGTTATAATTAGATGGATTTCTTTGATCGTTTTGCCATACCACATGCAAGTCCTGCAATTTACGCATCGATGGTTGCCATTGGACTAACTGTTATCGCCATTATTGCCGGCTTAACCTATTTTAAAAAATGGGGTTATCTATGGCGGGAATGGTTAACGACCGTTGATCATAAACGGATCGGAATTATGTATTTAATATCTGCTCTTTTAATGTTATTCCGCGGTGGGGTAGACGCGATTATGATGCGGGCGCAGCTGGCTGTACCTGATAATAAGCTGCTTGATGCCCAGCATTATAATGAAATTTTCACAACACACGGAATTGTTATGATCATCTTTATGGCAATGCCATTCATTATGGCTTTGATGAACTTTGTTGTGCCATTACAAATTGGGGCACGTGATGTAGCGTTTCCACGCTTAAATGCCCTTAGTTTCTGGTTATTCTTCATGGGCGCAATGCTATTTAATATTTCTTTCGTTATCGGCGGGTCACCTGATGCAGGCTGGACATCGTATTTCCCTCTGGCAGGAACTGAATTTAGTGAATCAGTAGGATCGAATTATTATATGATTGCAATTCAGATTGCTGGTCTTGGGACATTAATGACAGGGATAAATTTTATCACGACGATTCTCAAAATGAGAGCACCTGGGATGAAATTGATGAAAATGCCAATGTTCACCTGGGCTTCTTTAGTAACAAATGCGATCATCGTTTTCGCATTCCCAGTATTAACAGTTTTACTGGCAATGGGAACAATGGATCGTTTGTTTGGAACTCACTTCTTTACAACAACTAATGGCGGTATGGATATGCTTTGGGCAAACTTCTTCTGGGTTTGGGGACATCCTGAGGTATATATCTTAATTTTGCCGGCATTCGGGATTTATAGTGAAGTCATCTCGACGTTTGCTCGTAGAAATCTCTATGGGTATAAATCAATGGTTGGCTCTATGGTGATTATTTCACTTCTCTCATTCTTAGTCTGGACACACCATTTCTTTACAATGGGTCAAGGGGCACTGACTAATAGTATCTTCTCGATTACCACTATGGCGATTGCTGTGCCGACAGGGGTCAAACTGTTTAACTGGCTGTTCACGCTTTGGAAAGGAAAAATAGAGATTACTACTCCAATGCTGTATTCTTTATTATTTATTCCAACCTTCACGATTGGCGGAGTAACAGGGGTTATGCTTGGTATGTCTGCTGCGGACTATCAGTACCATAACACAATGTTCTTAGTCGCTCACTTCCATATGGTTATTATTCCTGGTGTCGTATTTGCCATGCTTGCTGGCCTTACGTTCTATTGGCCAAAAATGTTTGGATTCATGCTGAATGAAAAAATTGGGAAATTGTCGGCATGGATCATTGCCACAAGCACTCTTCTTGCATTCGTCCCAATGTTTTTCTCAGGCTTAGATGGGCAGGCACGTCGGATGTACACTTACTCTGAATCAACTGGATTTGGACCATGGAATATGGTTTCGTTTATCGGAGCTGCTGGACTAGCTGTAGGTTTTGCGTTAATCGTATACAACATCTACTACAGCACACGCTACGCTTCAAGGGATATTTCTTCTGATCCATGGGATGCACGTTCTTTAGAATGGGCAACACATACTCCGGTACCTGAATATAATTTCGCCATTTTGCCGCAAGTGAAATCATCTGAAGCATTCTGGGATGCGAAGAAACATGGTCATGAGTTATTCCAAGGTGAATATGAAAAAATTCATATGCCAAATAACAGCGGTGTACCGTTCATATTGAGTTGTATCTTTTTCGTTTGGGGATTCTCCTTTGTATTCAGCCTATGGATTCCGCTTATTCTAACAACCATCGGAATTTTCGTTTGTATGGCATACCGTTCATTTGAGAAAGATCATGGCCATTACATTACCGTAGCAGAAATCGAAGAGACAGAAAATAATTTGCGAGGTGCTTAAGAAATGAAAATTGATAACTCGCTGCCGCTTGAATATAGTACCGAAGAAAATAGTAATAAAATATTGGGCTTTTGGATTTTCCTTGGTGCGGAAATTATGCTTTTTGCAACACTTTTTTCAGCCTATTTTACATTAGTGGACCGTACGGGAAGCGGCCCGACCGGCGCAGAGATTTTCGAAATTACTCCCGTTTTAATTGAAACAATTTTGTTATTAACAAGTAGTTTTACCATAGGTCTTGGAATCCACGCGATGCGGTTAGGCAATAAGAAAGCGATGCTAGCATTCTTTACTATTACACTCATCTTAGGTCTTGGGTTCTTAGGTTTTGAAATATTTGAGTTTGTTCATTATGTACACATTGGTGCAGGACTTCAAACCAGTGCATTTACAGCGATTCTTTTAACTACATTAGGGACGCATGGAGCGCACGTAACATTTGGCTTATTTTGGGGATTATTTATCATTTTGCAAGTAAAAAAGCGCGGGTTGACCCCTGAAACAGCCAATAAATCATTTATTTTCTCGCTTTACTGGCATTTCTTAGATGTAGTTTGGATCTTTATTTTCAGCTTCGTCTACCTGAAAGGAATGATGTAAACATGAAAGAGTTATTCCCGATGAAGCAGGTGATGGGTTTTGTCTTTTCATTACTCCTTACTACCATAGCACTGGCTGTTTATTTTTTAGACATGTCTATTACAACTGGCATGACCATTCTCCTTGTAACTGCCTTTATTCAAGCAGCCGTACAGCTGGTAATTTTCATGCACGCAGGTGAAACGGAGGACAGGGGAGCCATCTACACGAACATCTATTACGGACTCATTATCGCTTTGGTTACAGTATTCGGTACATTATTGTCTATGATTTGGGGTTACATTTAATAGGGAAACGAAAAGGAGCGTCAATTGTCATGACGCTCCTATTTTTTTTTAGTCGGTGCTAATTGAACTCCTTTTTCTGCTGTTTTCAGCATTTCTTCTGTTGCGACGAAAAATACTCCCATGAGAAAGATGAAAACGGCCCCCATAATAATCCCAATGGAAATGCCAGTTAAATTGCTGTAACCGTTTACAAAGGAACTATAGAAAAAAGTTAAAACTCCAATTGTTAGTAAAATGACGCCGGAAACCTTTACAGTATTCAAGATTTTTGCATTTAACTCCATATTTCTCAACCCCTTTTTATATATTATTCCTCTTGTTCACAAAATTGTCAAAATTATTTTTAAATAATGGTTGAAAAAATTCGGAATGTAAAATATCTCCCTTTATGTTAAAGTCCTAAAAAAAATGTACCTAACAAAAGGCAATCTCAAACGGTGGGAACGAATATAAGAAGAAATAAAAGGAGAGGATGTTTTGGATGTCAATCAGCTATTATCAAAAGAAAATTTGAGCAAAGTAAATCAATTTAGAAATATAGCCCGAATATCATTATAGGTATTTTCGGTATTTAACAAAGTGGTTTTTATTAATGGTGCAAAATCGAAAAAGTAATAAGTTTTTTTCAAAAGAAGGTTTAATTCCTTGCTTTCTATCTAAAATGATTTTAATCTAAGACAGAGCTTTATACTATACAATGAATTAGGGGAGAAAGAGCATGAAACAAGTAAAAACAGAGCAAGAATACCGTGAGCAAATCACAAAAGATGAACTAACTGTGGGTATTTTTACAACTACATGGTGTCCGGACTGCAAACGATTAGAGTTGTTCATAGATGAAATTATCGAGGAGAATCAAAACAAACAATGGATGAAAATTGACCGCGATGAATTTCCGGAAATTTCTGAGGAACAAAATGTAATGGGAATACCTTCTTTATTGGTATTTAAAAATGGTGAAAAATTGGCTCACTTACATAGTGCCAACGCAAAAACACCAGATCAAGTTAGAGAATTCTTAAACAATCTTTAACTACACCCTCATGGGGTGTTCATGAGAACAAAAAAGTGCCAGGTAACCGCCAAAAAATGAAAGGTGCCTAGCACTTTTTTTACTGGAACAGTAGATGGAAGGACAATTCTTAATTTTGCTTGGCTACATGACCTCATCGGAATACGTTTTCTTTTACTCAACGACTACTTCCCTGTTATCTTAGTAACAAGAATAAATTTCCTGTGAAAGGTGATGAAATCCAGTATAACAAGATTGAATGAGGAGTGAGAGAATGATCCGCTTTGAAAAGGTAACAAAGCGATACCAAGATGGCACCAGTGCTATTAGGTCCATTAATTTGGAAATAAAGGAGGGGGAGTTTTTTGTCATCATTGGACCAAGCGGCTGTGGGAAAACCACGCTTCTCAAAATGATGAACCGACTAATTGAATTATCTGACGGTACCATTTTTGTCGATGATAAAAAAATTAGTGACTATAACATCCACGAGCTCCGCTGGAACATGGGATATGTTCTCCAGCAAATTGCGCTATTTCCCCATATGACGATAGAAGAAAATATTGCGATTGTCCCTGAATTGAAAAAATGGAGCAATGAGAAGATTCGGCAGAGAACTGATGAATTGATGGAAATGGTGGGTTTACCGCCGGAAAAATATCGAGGCCGAAAACCAAAAGAGTTATCTGGCGGCCAACAGCAAAGAGTTGGTGTGATACGTGCACTAGCCTCGGATCCCGGAATTTTGCTAATGGACGAACCATTCAGTGCGCTTGACCCAATTAGCAGAGAAAAATTACAGGATGACATCCTTGAACTACAGCGAAAAATTAATAAAACGATTATTTTCGTTACCCATGATATGCAGGAGGCAATCAAGCTTGGAGACCGAATTTGCCTCATGAAGGATGGAGAAATTGTTCAAGTAGGGACACCTAAAGAAATTATCAATAGGCCGGTCAATGATTTTGTCCGAGATTTTGTGGGAACGCAATCAGTTACAGTAAAGGAGAATGTCCAGTTAGAAAACATCATCGATCAACTTATAACCACCCAATGCCCGTCACCTTCTGCCGTAACAATTCCAGCATCAGCTTTGTTAAGAGAGGCCCTTATATTGTTAACTGAGCATGAACAATTGTCAGTGGAAAAAGAAGGTCAAATAATCGGTACAATAACAAGACAAACAGCATTAAAGTTTATGGCAGATGGTTTGCAGGAAGGAGGTCAAGGCAATGGATAAATTTGCAGATGTTTTCAAAGAAAGACAATCGCAATTGTGGAGTGCCTTGCTTGAGCATATAGAACTCTCCCTTATTGCTTTGTTTTTTGCAATACTAATTGCTATTCCCCTCGGAATCTATTTGACAAAAAAGCAAAAGATTGCAGAGGGGATTATCGGCATTACCGCCATCCTTCAAACGATTCCATCATTAGCCCTTTTAGGCCTGTTAATTCCTTTGTTTGGCATTGGAAAAGTACCCGCGGTCATTGCATTAGTGATTTATGCATTGCTACCGATCCTTAGAAATACATATACAGGAATCAAAGAGGTAGATCCCTCGCTAATTGAAGCAGCAAGAGCGATGGGGATGAACAGAAGACAAAGATTATTAAAGGTAGAACTCCCCCTAGCCACTCCCGTAATAATGGCGGGAATACGAACGGCCATGGTTTTAATAATAGGAACAGCAACGTTAGCTGCGCTAATTGGCGCTGGAGGATTAGGAGACATTATCCTTCTTGGGATTGACAGAAATAATTCATCCCTGATTGTTCTTGGAGCTATTCCAGCAGCAGTTCTTGCCATTCTTATTGACGTATTCTTGAGGCAATTTGAACGAGTATCTTTCAAAAAATCATTGATTACTTTTGGTGTAATGGCTTCTGCTGCAATCCTGATTATCGCCATTCCGTCCATTATAAATCATGACCAGAAAAAAATTGTCATTGGCGGGAAACTTGGTTCAGAACCGGAAATATTGATTAATATGTATAAACTGCTAATCGAGGAAGATACAAACCTAAGTGTTGAACTTAAACCAGGACTTGGGAAAACTTCGTTTGTTTTCAATGCTTTAAAGTCTGGTAGTATTGATGTGTACCCTGAATTTACTGGAACGGCCATTTCGGAATTTTTAAAAGAGACGGCAGTAAGTACGGACAGAAGACAGGTGTATGACCAAGCACGGACTGGCTTGTTAAAAAAATATAATCTGGAAATGTTGGAACCAATGAGTTACAACAATACGTATGCATTGGCAGTCCCTAAGTCGTTAGCTGAAAAGGAAGCTTTGAGGACGATTTCTGATTTGTATAAAATGAAGGACAGCGTAAAGGCAGGTTTTACCTTGGAGTTTGCTGATCGAGAGGATGGATATCGCGGGATTCAAAAACTTTATGGAATCACATTTGATAACGTTAAAACTATGGAACCGAAACTCCGTTACAATGCGATTAAATCAGGGGATATTAACTTAGTCGATGCGTACTCAACAGATAGTGAATTAAGACAATATAATCTTTCTGTTTTAGAGGATGATCAGCATCTTTTTCCTCCATATCAAGGTGCACCTTTATTAAGGAAGGAAACGGTTCAACAATATCCGGAAATCAAGGCAGCTTTGAATAAGCTTGCTGGAAAAATCACTGACAATCAAATGCGTGAGATGAATTATCAAGTAAATGTAAACGGTAAAAGCGCCAAAGAAGTTGCCAAGAAATTTTTACAAAAAGAAGGGTTAATTAAATAAATATACTAAACCTCAAGAACTTTTCATGAGGACAGAAATGAGGAGGTAAAGTTAAATCCTGGAACCATAGTTATACTAGAAACATCTTAAATAACAGGAAAAATGAGCTTAGAGAAATGTTCTCTAAGCTCATTCCGTATCTCTACTTACTACTTTCTACAAGACGATAACCCTTAAACTCCAGTTTCTTGGTAGTTTCAAGCTGAAATACTTCCCCTTGCTCCAATTGAATCCTTTTTGAAAAAAGAGGTCCGTCAAATACAAAGGAATGATATTCACCTGATTCTCCCATTGGGCAAATCGTTGTCTTTTGTACATCTTGTAAGAATGATTCATTGATAATCCTGCCGAGCCAGGATTCATCCAATACATCTTCTCGTACTCGAATAACAACTGCTTCATAGCCAGAGCGAACATAGGTTTCAAGTGCTTGAATTGACGCTTCCTTTTCCATCCAAAGCGGATAGATAGCCTCAACACTAGCGGCGTCAGCAACTTTTTCACCCCATTCACGGTGTCCTTCTAAGTATAAATCTCCATAGGCGATACCGGTGATTCTTTCTTGATTTTTTAAAAATTGGATAGTTTGTACAAATTGATCGGTATAGTCTTCGTAGGAGCATTCGATAAAATAAACAGGAATAGATAGTGCTTCTCCTTGTAATTTTATCATTTCTGTTCGTTCTCCATGACCAAAAGTTCGACCAAGTTCTGTAGGTACGGTTGTAAGTAAGGAAACAATCTCATATCCTTGCTTAATAAGAGTATCCAAGGCTAAACAACAATCTTTTCCGCCACTCCAAGATAACACAATTCGTTTTTTCAAGAGGTATCATCCTTATTTAACATTTATTTGGTTTATTAGATTAGTAAAATAATTTATAAAGTAATAGTTAATTAACCTTTTCTTCTGAAATGTCATGCTCTGAGTTAAGTAACGTTCAGTCTAAATCAATTAAGATACATTTCATTTTGTTCCTTATTTCCTTTCTATATGTTTCTATTAAACTACTATATCAGATTTACCGTTTTCCTGTCCTAACTAAGAAAAATGGGGGAAAGGTACTCTTAGCTGTTCAAATAAGAAAAGCGCAAGCGCCCGTTCTGCGGCGTATAGACTAGAGCGCTTCGACTGAGATAAAGGAAACACGAAGAGCGATAGCGATTCGATGTTGACTTATCGTAGGGAGAAGAGCGAAGTCTACTAGCCGTTGGGCGCTGGAGCTGGACAATTCTCAAAGTTCAGTGATATAAATTCTGATAAGATAAAAAAACAGGGCAAATAGCCCCGCCTGATGTTGAATGTTTAATTGTATTCTTTTACAAATTCCTTTGTACTCCTCACAGTATCAATCGGGCGAACAAAATTTTCAATTTGACTTCGTTTTGGTTCTAAAAATGGTGGTAAAGATAATTTTTCTCCAAGTGTTTCATAGGGTTCATCTCCCATAAATCCAGGGCCATCTGTAGCAAATTCAAATAAGATTTGTGGAGCAACTCTTACGTACAACGACCCGAAAAAGTAGCGATCGATAAAACCGGAGGTACCGAATCCAAAGCCTTCTATCCGTTTCATCCAATCTTCCAAAACCGTACGGTCTTCAACACGGAAGGCCGCGTGGTGAACGGTACCAAATCCTTGTTGTGCTTGTGGGAGAATGGCATTGTATTCGACAACTACTTGGGCACCGTTACCACCTTTACCAACTTCAAATAAATGAAATGAGCCTTCTTGGGCGATTTCGTCAAATAAGAGTACTTTTACCATCATTTCTTTAAAATAATCAAAGTTAGCCACGCGAACAAAGAGGGGGCCTAAACCAGTAATTGCATATTCTAATGGAATTGGTCCTTTTTTCCATGGTATACCGCTCACAATACCATTATTGTGTTCATCTGAAATTAATTGGTACTGTTGGTCATCAAAATCAACAAAAGAAAGCGTCTTTTTGCCAAAAAGTTCTTTGATACCTGTATGCTTAATTTCTAACCGATCAAAACGCTTTAACCAATACTCAATGGCGGCATCACTTGGTACGCGGAAGGACGTTTTTGATATTTGATTCGTCCCATGTACCCCTTTAGGAATGCCGGGAAAATCGAAGAATGTCATATCTGTACCCGGACTGCCCGCATCATCAGCAAAAAATAAATGATACGTTTGGATGTCATCTTGATTTACCGTTTTCTTTACCAAACGCATCCCTAATACATAAGTAAAAAATTCATAATTCTTTTCTGCGCTGCTAGTTATTGCTGTAACATGGTGAATTCCTTTTAAACCGTTCATTTTATACCCTCCAATGTACTTCATTTTGTGCATATCCATATTATTATCAGTTTATGCATGTTCACTACTCAAGAAATTAGGACATCCTATTATTTGACTTAAACTTATAAAAATAAGGTATTTTGATTGGGTGATTTCCTTTAATTAAAATATCTTTAATTCGAGATAAATTGTATCATGCTTCCTTTTAACTGTCAATGGATATGATGGGGTAGAAGAGTACTCCTAAATAAAAAAGATGAGCAAGAATTGAATAATCTTGCTCACCCACCGAATAATTTTTCAAAATAGACCATTAATAAATCTTATCACCGTTAAAAATGGAATTTTTCACAACGACATAATCTACATTGCGGATTGCTTCTAACTTGTTTCCACCGGCATAAGAAATCGATGATTGAAGATCTTGTTCCATTTCTGTCAAAGTATCGATTAATGATCCCCTGTACTCGACATACATTTTTTTACCTTCTACATTTTTCTTTTCGCCTTTTTGAAATTCTGAAGCGGAACCGAAGTATTCTTTAAAAAGTTTGCCGTCTTTCTCAATGGTTTCTCCTGGAGATTCTTCATGGCCAGCAAATAATGAGCCAATCATGACCATCCTTGCCCCAAATCTGACAGATTTAGCAATATCACCATGTGTCCGAATACCACCGTCAGCAATAACAGGCTTACTTGCTGCCTTTGCACACCAGCGCAATGCAGCTAATTGCCAGCCGCCAGTTCCAAAGCCAGTCTTAATCTTAGTAATACATACCTTTCCAGGTCCAATGCCTACTTTTGTCGCATCTGCACCAGCATGTTCCAATTCTCTTACAGCTTCTGGTGTTCCGACATTTCCAGCAATAACAAAGCTTTGAGGTAAATGCTGCTTGATATGCTTAATCATCTCAATTACTGCATTGGAATGACCATGTGCGATGTCAATCGTAATGAATTCCGGTGTAAGCTGTTCCTCTGCTAATTGTTGGATAAATTGATATTCTTCCTCTTTGACACCCACGCTAATAGAGGCGAACAATCCACGTGATTTCATATCTTTAATAAAAGAAAGTCGCTTCTCTGGTTCAAAACGATGCATGACATAGAAGTAACCATTTTCCGCTAAGTATATAGAGAGCTTTTCGTCGATAATCGTTTGCATATTTGCAGGTACTACAGGCAATTTAAAAGTATGACCGCCTAAGGTTACGGATGTATCACACTCAGATCGGCTATTAACTATACATTTTGCTGGAATCAATTGAATATCTTCATAATCAAACACATTTTCCATGAATCGCACCCCTAAACACGAATATTTGAGAATAATAATATATAATTGTTCGTACATTTGCTAATTTACATCATTTTTATTACTATGTCAAAGGTTAAAATGTTTATTTTTATAAAAATTACAGCCATGTTATCAAAAAAACCTCCGAACATACTGAATCTAGCGATGGACAACATAAAAAATTAAAAAGTTATCAATACTAAACGTGATTGCAGCCCAAAAAGCAGCCATGAAAGGAGAGTTAGAAATGGATCAAAGGGGTAAAACTAACGATCCTGCCACAGCAGAATTAAATAAGGCACTAAGAAAAAGTAAACCTAGGAACAACATAAAGATGAGTGAAGCAGAGCTGCGGATGAAAAATCAAGGAAAGAAAAGCTAAGGAAAAAGCACAACAAACCTTATTATTTGGAGGAAAACTATGGAAAGAAGAAATCCAATTGAGTTTACTGGGAAGGTTCTAGATCAAAGAAATATCCTTACTGGCCCTGATGATTCGGGAAAGGGGTCATATCCAAAACTCCCTAAACATGTCTCTATTCAGCAGTCAAATAATAAAAAGGGTAAATAGCATTTGGGTGATCGTCGAGAAGACAGGATAATGGTTGTATTAAAGAGGGGGAATATGCCTCCTCTTTTTGGTTGGAACAGGAGAAGAACTCAGTAGAAATAAATTAATGAGAGAAAGGTATCCAATAAAAAGGGGTTATTGGAGCCCGCCTCAAAGAGAGCTAGCGAGAAAAAGCTGTACAATAGGGATATTGCGACCAAAAAATCAACATATCCAAATGTTAGTATGATTCCACCATGGGCAGATAAATGTGATTCTTGCATACCAATTGTTACTATAGGAATAGTGAATATCAAAAAAGAAAGGACAAATGCAAAAATGGCAACTATTCATATTCCTGTTTCTGTCTTAAATCTAGCCCCAATCCGCAAGGGCCAGGGTCCAAAACAAGCGATTGATGCCATGGTGGATCTTGCAAAAGTGGTCGAAAAAATGGGATATCAACGATATTGGATTGCAGAGCATCATAATACTCCAACACTTGTCAGTTCTGCTACTTCTATTTTAATCAAGCATACTTTAGATCATACCAATCACATTCGTGTTGGGTCCGGCGGTATCATGCTGCCTAACCATTCCCCATTAGTAGTGGCCGAACAATTCGGAACGATGGCCACAATTTATCCAAATCGTGTCGACCTGGGGCTAGGCCGTGCGCCTGGTACAGACATGATGACCGCAAACGCCTTAAGACGTTCGAAAAATGATTCTGTTTATACATTTCCAGATGATGTTAATGCCTTGCTCACTTATTTTGGCCCGGAAGATCAGCAAAGTTATGTAAGAGCCTATCCTGGTGTTGGTACGTATATTCCAATCTATATCCTCGGTTCGTCTACCGATTCAGCTTACTTAGCAGCAAGATTAGGTCTGCCATATGTATTTGCTTCCCACTTTGCACCGAGGTATATGGAAGAAGCGATTTCTATTTATCGTGACCGCTTCCAGCCATCTGAGTATTTGGAAGAGCCATATATGATGGTATGTTTAAATGTGATTGCATCGGAAACCGATGAAGAGGCAAAATGGTTATCAACAACGATGCAGCAATTTTTCCTGAATGTGGTACGTGGTTCGAGGAATCAGTTGCTTCCGCCTGTTGAGAATATGGATGAGATATGGAATCCTATGGAAAAAGAAATGGCCACATCAATGTCCAATGTGACGCTGATGGGAAGCAAAGATACAGTTAGACAACAATTGACTAGTTTTCAAGAAAAATACAACGTAGATGAACTAATGGCCGTATCATATATTTACGATCTTGAAAAACAAAAACGATCGTATCAAATATTGAAGGAAGTTGTGGACGGAAAATAAAAAGTAAGTTAATAGTATTAAACAAAATCACGTTAGGTTCTAGATGATGAACTATTAATCGCTCTTTTTTTGTAAAAAAGCTAACGAAAGGCATGTACAATTCATTCCGTACATGCCTTTTGATATAGCGATGGAGCATTCATTCTTATGTCCTGATTATGCCTGCAGTTTTTCCAATTGATTTATCCTCTCTATTATTCTCCGTTTTCGGTATAGCATCATTCCTGTTTCGGCAACATCGCCAATTGATGATCTATTTATGAATGCACCAAAAATGATTCCAGTAATTGGGATAATTTGAAAAAGTTTTTTCCAGCCTAAATTATCTCGAAAAGTAGTAACAACTTCACGCCATCCTTGCAATTGAGAAATCATTTGTTCGTTCTGCTTGTCTTGATTAAATGTAGAAAGATCCTCTAAAATAGCCTTTTTCCCAACAATATCTGAAGAGGTAAATTGCAGACATTTTACAATGAATATTCTTTCCGACTTTTCTTTCGGGTCATACCCATAACATAGGGAAATCTCTTGTAAAACTTTTAGTGATAATCCAAGGAGGAGTGGGATATCAATAGCCAGGGTAAACAATCCGCCAATCCCTGTTGTTGCCCCTTGAATAGTAGCCATTTTTGTTCTAGAGTTTCTTATTTCATTTGCAACCTCATCCATCGTGGTGATCGGTAACAGCTCTAGTTGATTAAGGCTAATGATATTCCGTTCCATTGAAGAATCCTTGGAAGTAAACTTTTTTAGAATACTTTTCTCACTTATTAAATATTTCCCGCCCGTCTGTATGAAACTACCTAATTCATCAATCATCAGCCCAATTTTTTCTTGAATAAATTTTGGAGTTAGTTTATCAAGGAACACGAATGGCAATCGTCCAATTTTCTCCCAAAACCATAAACCCTTTTGGTTCTTTTCCCATTTTTCTATCTTTTTCAATTCCTTCTTTAAATAATCAGCTGATTCAACTTTTGTCAAAACATATCAACTCGCATTCGTCATATATAAATATCTTTGAATGAATATACGTACAAAAATAAAACTAGTTTCAACTTTTTAAGGTGAAATATTCCTTTGTCACAATTGTTTATAAATAATGCTTGTAAAAACCTAAAAGATAGGGAAGAAGTATTTTTAGACGTCCATGAAAAGGCTTTGGAAGGAACAGCTAAGAAGGATAAATTACGGAAAATGGAGAAAGTTCTTTCTGATGAGGTGAATATTAACTTAATTCATTAGATAAGTGGAGGCAATTCATTTTAAAGAATGCCTCCGTTTTGTTGATTATTAGGGCTTGAAAAGTTTAGCTATGATCCTTTTGGAATTGAATCATAAACTCCCTGAATGCTTTACACGCCTCAAAAGGAACAGCATTGTAAGCTGATACGCGGCATCCGCCGATGGAACGATGGCCATTTATCCCTATAAAGCCTTCTTGTTTAGCTTGCTCCAAGAATTTCTTTTCTAAATCTTTCGTTTTTACGGTAAAGGTAATATTCATTAGAGAACGACTATCCGGTTCAGCATGACCACTGTAAAAACCATTACTAGCATCGATTTCGTCATAAATCAGTTTTGCTTTTTTGTCATTTTGCTCAGCAATTGCAGTTAATCCACCTATTTCACGTGCCCAGGTAAGGACCTCTCCCAGCATGTATATGCCAAAGGTTGGGGGTGTGTTATACAAGGAGTTGTTCTTAGCATGCGTACTGTACTTTAACATTGTTGGGATATTGGTGTTCGCTTGTTCAAGTAAATCCTTGCGTATAATAACAACTGTCACACCAGATGGGCCGAGATTTTTCTGGGCACCTGCATAAATGAGGGCAAACTTGCTGACCTCAATCGGTTTAGAGAGAATATCACTTGACATGTCTGCTATTAATGGAACATCCCCGGTTTCAGGGAAGTCCTTCCACTGTGTCCCAAAAATCGTATTGTTGGAAGTAAGATGTAAATAAGCATCACCAGTATGATACTGCACATTTTCAACGTTTGGAATCCTGCGATAGTTGCCTTCTTTTGTGGAAGCAGCATGGTAAACATCGCCAAATAATTTTGCTTCGGAGAATGCCTTTTCAGACCAAGAACCGGTCATAACATATCCAGCTTTTTTCCCTATTTGTAAAAAATTCATAGGGATCATTGAAAACTGAAGACTAGCTCCGCCCTGAAGAAATAGAACTTCATAGGTATCCGGGATAGATAGGAGTTCCTTTAAGCTGCTAATCGCCTGATTATGTACTTCCTCATAGGCCAGGCTCCGATGGCTTAACTCCATTACTGACATTCCTGTACCACGAAAATCAATCAATTCCGCCTGAGCTTTCTCCAGGACGGAAATAGGTAAAGCGGATGGACCAGCATTAAAATTGAATGCTCGGTGTGTTTGCAGTTTCATTTTTCCTCACTCCATTTTTTATTTACTTGAATATATCATATTTTTTTAATATTAGGAAAATTAAAGCGGTTACATTATAAAAATAAATATTTAAGGTGTAGTGATATGTAACGTAGAGAGATTGTTAACCTAACCTAACAAGATTTTTAGTTAAATCGGGATGCGATTCAGCATATATTTAATAGATTTGTTCTAGGAAAAAAGTTATTTTCCAAACCATTTTAATACATATATACTATATAATGGGAGATGGGGATTTGATTACGATACAACTTCATTTAGAAATGCTAATTAATCTTTTAGAAAATAATTAATTTAGGAGAGATGCATAGAATGTTAGATTGGGTCAATTCGAAAATAAGCCTCGAAACTTTGATATGGCTGTTTCCAATTACTTTTTTATTGCATGATTTTGAGGAAATTATTTTTGTTGAGTCATGGTTTAAAAAGAACTATGCAAGATTAGAACCAATGGTACCTAAAAGAATGAAATCGGTGTTTCAAGACTTATCAGAAACGACCGCAGCAAGATTTTCAATTCCCGTCTTTATGCAATTTATTGTCTATATCGTTGCTTCCTATCTCGTAGTTGAACAACAAATTTATGATATATTTTTGGGTTTAAATGTACTATTATTTCTTCATGTTTTTACACATCTTGGGCAGTCCGTATTTTTTCGTTGCTATGCCCTTGGAGTAGGTACAGCCATATCAATTACGTTGCCCTATTCCCTTTATTTGTTTTATAGGCTTATCAATGAAACCATCATTGGATTTGATGAATTGATTTTAAGTCTCCCTTATGGATTGATTACCATTTTGATTGTTTGGTTTGGCCATAGAATTGCACCGATAATTCTGCCTAATAATTAGTTAAATAGGAGTAGCATGTAACCGAATCTTCAAGAAAAAAGGACCTTTTAATATGTCCAAGTTAAAATATGAGTGCAATTTACTTACCGAGTATTTACTTTTGACATTCTTAATGCTCGTAAACTTTTCAAAGTGGATATCTTAGCTGTTACCTTGGTCACAACAGAAAAGATTCACACTCTCCGTACGAGAATAGTATAAGGCATGATTAGCCGAATCCTTTCCCTGATACAAAAACAATTAACACTGTTTGCAAATTTGTACAACTGTTGTTTTTTCTTAACATTTGTGTAAATACATCCATCATTTCAAGCGGTCAAAGAGATGGTTATTTCCATGTTCAGTGCAATAGAAAATCAACCTGTAAAATAAATTTTCCTTCATTTGCAGGTGCTGTAAAACTGCATGTTTGTCTACTATGTAAGAAAGATTTTTTCTTATATTTTCTATGGTGAAGCCCTGCTTCATGGATGGCTTAAGGAAAGGTTGGTACAATTCTTGCAATTCCCTTTTGTAGGTATTGGCTTACGTTATTCGATTCCTCCATACGGTATTCAGCAGGATGTTAGGAGCGGTATTACGGTGAGCTATGGAAAAATGAGTTAATTTTCCAAATATAATTCAAAAAACTAGGGGTGAAGGCTAAAGTGAGTGAGATTACGATCTTGAATCGTGTCGCAATTGGTGATATTGTTCGCAGGACTGCCGCAAAAAGTCCTGAAAAAATGGCTATTATTTCGGGTGAAAAAAGGATTAGCTATAAAGACTTTAACAATGATTGTAACCGATTTGCCCACTACTTGTTAGACCTTGGATTAGAAAAAGGAGATACAGTGGCAACGATTTGCGGTAATTCCTGGCAGTTTCTTGTTGCTATTTTCGGAATTGCCAAGGCTGGTTTAGTATGGGTTCCGCTTAATCCTGGAGTTTCTTTCAATGAAAAGTCATTTATTCTATCGGAAGTTCAAGCAAAAGTACTTATAGGTGACGAGGTATTTTTACAGGGGAAAAAAGAAGAATTTTCAAGCATTTGTCCTGAATTACTCGTGATTGGCAGTGGGGCTCTTGAAACAGAAAAATTTGAAAATACATTGAAAACCAATAATACAGCTGAACCGGAAGTAAATATTGGCGATCGGGATATTGCCCAGATTATGTTTACGAGTGGTACTACTGGAACACCGAAAGGAGTCCTAATTAACCATCAAGCGGTGTTCATTGCCAGTCTGGCGAATATTATCGAGGCTGGATTGGAGAAAAAGGATATTGCTACACTATTGATGCCCGTATTCCATTGTGCTCAACATGCACTTGTTGCTGCCTTTTTCCATCTGGGTGTTACCGTTGTAATCATTCAAGGATTCGAGCCAGAATCATTAATGAAAACGGTTGAAAAAGAAAAGATTACATGGATGTTTGCTTTGCCAATGATGTATAGAGCGTTTCTCTATCATCCTTCTTTTAAAAAATATAATTTATCAAGCTTGCGCTATTGTTTATATGCGATGGCACCAATGGATCGGAATACGCTTGAAAAAGGGATCAATGAACTTGGCTGTGACTTTGCACTTGGGTCTGGGCAAACGGAAATGTATCCTGCTACCTGTGTTTTCAAACCAGAGGACCAGCTAAATAAATCCGGACCTTATTGGGGTGTACCATCCATAATTACGGATATAGCGATTATGGATGAAAACGGGATATTGCTCGGAAAAAAGGAAGTCGGTGAAATCGTTCATCGCGGCCCAAATGTTATGGCTGGCTACCTCAATAATCCAGAAGAAACGAATCGCACAAGACAATTTGGCTGGCATCATACTGGGGATTTAGGTTACTTTGATGAGGATGGGCTGCTCGTCTTTGTCGATCGAAAGAAAGACATGATTAAGTCGGGCGGAGAAAATGTTGCTTCCATTCAAGTTGAACAGGTGCTAATTTCCTATCCAAAAGTATTAAATGCAGTTGCTGTGGGTCTTCCGCATGAGCGCTGGATTGAAGCCGTAACGGCATTTGTCGTCTTGAAACCAGGGGAGGAAGCTACGAAGGAGGATATCATTAACCACTGCAAAGAACATCTGGGGTCATTCCAAGTTCCAAAAGAAGTGTTAATTGTATCGGAGCTCCCACAGACAACTACGGGAAAAATTCAAAAGCACGTTCTAAGAGAAAAGTATCAAAGCCTATATTCTAATCACCCGGTTTAATCTCCGTTTTTTACTATAAAATGGGAAGGTGACGGTTTTGCAAGATTGGATTGTTCATAAAGTATTAGCGGATGCAGCTGCAAAGTTTCCTGATAAGCCTTTTTTATTCTGCAATGGACAAAGCATCAGATATCGAGAGCTTGATGAAATTACGGATGTTTTAGCTTCAGCACTGCTTCAGGAAGGATTTACAAAAGGAGATACGATTGCGATTTTGGCATTAAATCAGATTGAGTGGATCTATACCTATTTTGCAGCCGCAAAAATTGGCGTGGGTGTAGTGGCCTTAAATGTCCGCTATCGTGAAACAGAATTAGAATATATGCTTAACAATTCAAAAGCAAAAGGTATTGTCTCAATCTCTGGCTACAAAGGATTTAATTTTGCAAGTTTCTTTGAAAACTATCAAGAAAAGGTACCAACAGTTAAAAAGTATATTTTCATAGAATCTGGTTTTGAAGGAAGTCTATCTTTCGAGGAATTATTAAATCGTCCTGCTGAAAGAAGAAAGCTAGAGGATTGTAAAAAATCAGTAATGGAAAATGATACAGTCATTGTCATCTACACATCCGGTACAACAGGAAGGCCAAAGGGGACGATGATTACAAACCGAAGTATTTTAGAGTCTGCAAAAGCACAAGCAGAGCACTTATCCATCGGGAAAAATGATTGCGCTGTTGGGAATTTGCCGCTTAACCATGTTGGGGGAATTACCTGTACCGTACATGCCCTGTTGTTAAGTTTTGGAAGTGTTGTATTGATTCCCGAATTTATTCCAGAAACTGTGCTGAACGAGATTCATCAAATGAAACCCACGATATTTGCAGGGGTGCCTACCATGTTTCTCATGGTACTTAATCATAGGGATATTGATAAATATGACCTAAGCTCGATAAAAATTTGCATAGCTGGTGGATCTAATGTCGATCCAAATCAATGTGAAATGATTCAATTCCGCTTCCCAAATGCCAAAATTATCAATTTATATGGCCTAAGTGAAACCTCCGGTGCTTGTATTTTGACAAAATTGACAGATTCTCTTGAAAAGGTGCAGGATAGTATAGGAGTGCCAATTGGAGATTTCAAAATTAAGATTGTCGATAGTCAACTAAATGAAGTACCGAATGGTGAGGTTGGAGAAATAGCGGTAAAAGGGAATTGCCGAGCAGCAGGATACTATGGGCTTGACGAAGAATCAAAATTAGCATTTTCAGATAATGGCTGGTTATATACTGGTGATATTGGCTATCTTGATCATGAAGGGTATGTATATTTAAAAGGCCGGAAGAAGGAGATGTATATACAAGGAGGATATAATGTATATCCCACTGAGGTGGAAAACATTCTTATGTCCCATTCAAAAGTTTCGTTTGCAGCAGGAATTGGAGTCCCAGATCCGTTTCTTGGTGAAGTCGGCCTATATTATATTATCCCAAAAGAAGGTGCAACAATTTCGGAAGAGGAAATAGATATATTCTGTAGACAGAATTTGGCCGATTATAAAGTCCCAAGGAAAATTGTTTTCGTAAAGCAACTGCCACAGACACCAGCAGGGAAAATACAAAAGTCAATTTTAAAACAGGAATATATGAAACAATTACAATAAGTAGACAAAAAACAACCATATGGGCAGTTTCCCATATGGTTGTTTCAGTTATCATTGGACTTTGAGGATTGTCCAGATCCAGCACCAGTCAAGTCACTTTCGAAATTCTATGTTGAGGTTATTTTAAACTCAAATTCTTCTTTAATTTGATATTTTTTCATTTTCTGGTAAAGCGTTGTCCTGCTAATTCCCAATATTTCTGCGGCTTTTGTGCGGTTTCCGTGGTATTTCTTTAAGGCCTGGAGGATAATTTCTCTCTCAGTCTGGCTAATGGATTGCTTCCTATTAATGGTAAAATCGGAATCTGTCATTTTTGATAATGGAGGGGAAGCTGGTCCATCAAGTAAATTCAACTCTTTAGGCAGATGCTCCAACTGTATCAAATTGGATTGACAAAAGTGGAATGCTCGTTCCAAAACATTTTCCAATTGCCTTATATTGCCGGGCCAATGGTATTGCTGAAAGCTCTTTATCACTTCTTGGGAAACACTAATGATGTTTTTGCTTGTTTTACGATTAATCTTATTGATAAAATGACTGCACAATAAGGGAATATCATCCGGTCTGTCTTTTAAAGGCGGGATATGTAAATGGATAACATGGATACGGTAATAGAGATCCTCTCTGAATTTTCCTAGTTTAACAAGCTCAGATAAGTCTTTGTTTGTTGCTGAAATAATTCGGACGTTTACCTTAGTTGTTTTGGTTGCACCAATTCTTTCAAATTCTTGTTCTTGTAGGACTCTCAATAGCTTTACTTGTAAGGATAGAGGCATATCCCCAATTTCATCTAGAAAAAGCGTTCCATTATCGGCTAATTCAAATTTTCCAGGTTTGCCCCCTTTTTTCGCCCCGGTAAAAGCGCCATCCGCATAACCAAAGAATTCCGATTCCAATAATTCTTCAGGGATAGCCCCGCAATTAACCTTAATAAAGGTTCCTTTTCGGCCAGATATCGTATGAATGCCTTCTGCAAACAATTCTTTACCAGTGCCACTTTCACCAGTTATCAAGACATTGGATAAAGATTTTGCGGCGATGACAGCATCTTGTTTAAATTTCTTCATTTGAGGATTTTGAGAGATGACATGGGCAAATGGGTTCGTATCTTTAGAGATACGGAATAATTCACCACGGTAATAAGAAATTTCGCTTTCTAATTTTTCCATGTGTAACAGGATATCTCTCCAAGCATCCAGCTGCCGGAAAATGATTTTAAAGATGGCTCCCAGTCTTTGTCCATCTTGATAAATGGGCATTTGTGCAACAATGCATTTTTGATCATTGATTTGAATGAGTTCACCATCAATTTTTTTATCAAACATCAGACTGAGGTGCGATGGAATCTGTGGTGCAATTTTTGAAATAGACGCTCCAAGGATTTCCTTATGATAATCGTTAGCGAAGAGTTCCTTGAACCCTTGATTGACCATGGTAATATGGCCGTGTTGATCGGTTACAGCCACCCCGTCATAAGCCAGTTCAAGGGCACTGTCCAAAATTTTCTTTAACCGGTTGGTGGTTTCTAATTCATTCGCAATGATTTCATAGGAAGTGACATCCCGTAATACAACCATTGCCCCGGTAACCTTGTTCATTTCTCTGATAGGGATAAAAGATGCAATGACGGATAGGTCTTCAAAACTGATTCTTTTTGCATTCTGAATTTCCCCGGTTTTCAACGTTTCAATTAACCATCTTCTAAAATGGGGAAGAAACCGATCAATAGGTGAATTCATTAATGACTTGCCATTTAGTCGAAGCAGGTCGAGGGCAACTTGATTAAACGTCGTAATTTTCAAATTTGAATTAACTGAAATAACAGCATCCTGAAGGTTTTCAACTAATGACTTCATTCGGTTTAGGGTATCAGCTAATACAGTCATGTTAGAGTTTACCAAATCTAATTTCGACATGATGCCATATACTTTCTGATGTTCGTCAAGAACTACAGCTTGGCTGACATTTCCTTCAATCATTATCTCTCTTGCTTCTAATAATGACTGATCCTTTTGAATGGTGACAACATTTTTTTTGATAAGTGGTCGAATAGGAGAATCGAGTGGGTAATTATTCAGCAATGCTCGGTAAATGGCATTTTTATGAATGATGCCGAGTAAATTTCTATCAGTGGTTACACAGCCGATGTCCACCCGATGTGTAAGAAATGCTGATATGGCTTCACGAATCGTACTATCAAGGGTTAAATTGACAAAATTAACGGTTGTAAAGCTGCTAACATTCAAAAATCCATCACACCTTTAATAGTCTGAAAATTATTATTTTTCTTATAACAATTATTATAACGGCTCCATGAAATTTATACAAACGCTACATTGTAAACTTCTCTTAACAACTGTTCACTTTTGTATGCAAGCGTACACAACTCATAATCTTTCTTCATGGTTTGTAAAAGAAGTTTTGGATGAAATTCACGATTCGAGCATGATTTGAGGGCAATAAAGGGAAGGAATGATTTTATTGAAAATTGGCACAGTTATTGCAAGATACATGGATAGTGATGCAACAATATCAAAAAGAAAGAGGTGAGTGCATGATCTATGAAACAATCCTTTATGAAGAGTTTGCAAGCGTTGCTAAAGTGACGTTGAATTTACCTGAAATGAGAAATCCTCTAACTGAAAAATCGACCAAAGAACTAATTCATGCCATTAGGGAAGCAGACAAGGACCCAAATATTAGAGCCATCATCATTACGGGTGCCGGAAAAGCCTTCTCTGCTGGAGGAAATATAAATGAGTTCAAAAAAATTTTAGAGAAAACAGCCCCAGAGCTTTATGTTGAAGGGCGGGAGAGTACTGAATTGTTTAAGCTGGGGACTGAGGTCACAACCCCATTAATTGCAAGTGTAAATGGTCCGGCATTAGGAGGAGGAACGGGGCTTGTCGCGATGTGCCATCTTGCCGTGGCCTCCACCTCGGCAAAGTTAGGGTTGACGGAACTTAAGCTCGGGCTGGTTCCATTTGTCATCATGCCTTGGGTACGGCGTGCCGTAGGTGAGCGAAAAATGATGGAGATGATGCTCACTGCTGAAATCTTATCAGCAGAACAGGCAAAAGAAATTAACTTGGTTCATCGGGTTGTCAATCCGGATGAGCTTGAGACCGAAACAATGAAACTTGCAAAGAAAATCGCCAGTTTCAGTCCACTGGCAGTCAAGTTAAGTTTTGATGCATTTTTCAATACAGAACAGATGGATATGCAGAAGTCTTTTGATTATTTAACGACATTAAGACTGGTGTCCTTTATGAGTGAAGATGTAAAAGAAGGGGCAACTGCTTTTCTTGAAAAGCGGGAGCCAATATGGGGCGGAAAATAAAAGAGGGAGTGATTGAAATGGTAGAAATTTTATCTAATATGGCAGGAAGCGTGTGGAAAATTGAGGTGAAAGAAAATGATGAGGTGAAGGAAGGCGATGTATTAATCATTCTGGAGTCAATGAAAATGGAAATCCCGATTGAAGCGACACACAGCGGGGTGGTAGCTTCGATTAACACCAAAGAAGGTGAGTTTGTCCAAGAAGGTGATTGTCTTGTAAAGATTAGTAACGATTAAAGGCGGGAGGACATATTAGATGAAAAAAGTAAGGATCGGTGCTGCCCAAGGGTTTTATGGAGACACCATAGAAGCTGCTGTTGCAACAGCGGAAAAAGGAGACGTTCAATACCTTTGTTTCGATGCTTTAGCTGAACTGACAATGGCTATTTTGGTAAAGGATAAACGGAAAAATGAAAACGCTGGTTTTACAAAGGATATCCCACTGCAGATGAAAGCTTTACTTCCTTATGTTAGGGAAAAAGGGATTAAGCTTTTAACAAATGGCGGTGGAATTAATCCAATAGGAGCCCAACAGGAAATCCTGCGGGTCGCAAGGGAAATGGGAGTTAGCGGTTTAAAAGTCGCTGTCGTAACAGGGGACAATGTATTGGACAGAATCCCAGAATTTCTAGAGAAAGGGTATCCGTTGAATCATTTAGAAACTGCGAAATCGATTGAGGATGTAAAAAGAAGGCTCGAATTTGCTAATGCTTATATCGGGGCAGAGCCAATTGTTAAGGCATTGGAAGGTGGTGCTGATATCGTTGTAACAGGAAGGACAACTGATACTGCCCAGTTCCTTGCTCCGCTGATTTATGAATTTGGCTGGAGTCCGGACGAGTGGGATAAGCTGGCAAGCGGAGTCTTTATGGGGCATCTATTAGAGTGTTCAGCACAATCAACAGGTGGAAATTTTAGCGGAAACTGGTGGGAAATTGAAGGATTTGACCGAATGGGATATCCGATTGCGGAGGTTTCCGAAAATGGTAATTTTATCATCAGTAAAGTAGAAGATCGAGGCGGATTAGTAACAGTTGATACGGTTAAGGAACAGATGCTCTATGAGATACATGACCCTTCGGCCTATATTACGCCAGATGTCATTGTCGATTTAACCAATGTCAAATTAGAAAATGCTGGATCCAATAAAGTCAGTGTAACAGGGGTAAAAGGAAAACCAAGGACGGATACTTTGAAAGTAGTCATGGGCTATGAAAATGGCTATGCAAGCCAGGTCATCGTCGGATTTTCATGGCCTGATGCAATGTTGAAAGCGAAGAAAGTCGATGAAATCATTCGTATCCAATTGGAGCGATATCACTTGAATTATCAGGAGGTTAGAACAGATTTTATGGGCTATAACTCCTTGAGTGGTCCTCTTGCACATGACAGTCAAAGTGAATTAAATGAAGTATTCTTACGAATGGTTGTTCGTGCCGAGACAAAGCAGGAAGCAGCCCGTTTTAGCCGACTCTTTCCTCCAATCGCATTAAATGGTCCTCCATCCATGAGTGGATTTGCAGGTAATGCTTCTCCAAGAGCTTTGTTAGGCATGTGGTCAACGCTGCTTCCACGGGAAGAGGTTGAAAATCAAGTGAAAGTCGAAGTCGTGGAGGTGTAATGGATGGCAATTGTAAAGCTGAAGGATATTGCCCAAACACGATCTGGCGATAAAGGGAACACAGTGAATGTCGGAGTATTTGCTCCAAATCAAGCAATCTATCAAGCTTTTTTAACAGAGTTGACAGCTGAAAGGGTAAAAGAATATTTTACTGGACTTGTAGAAGGGGAGGTTACTCGTTACGAATTGCCAAATATCCTTGCTTTGAATTTTGTTTGCACTGAGGCATTAGATGGTGGAGGCTCCACCACTCTCCGGCTTGATAACCTTGGAAAATGCTTTGGCGCCAATATGCTTCGTTTAGAAATTGAAATAGATGATCAATTATTGAAAGTAAAAAAAAGAGGTGAGTAGGGTATGCCGTATGAACCATATTTTACAGAGGAACATGACCAGCTAAGGGATATGATCCGAAGGTTTGTTGAAAAGGAGATTTCCCCTTTTATCGATGAATGGGAAGAGGAAGGTATATTTCCACGGTCCGTATTTACAAGAATGGGTGAACTGGGATTGTTAGGACTGCATTATCCAGAGTTAGTTGGCGGTCAAGGAGGCGATTATTTTTCCGGTCTTGTCCTTGCCGAAGAAATGAATAAATGCGGCTGCGGAGGATTGCCAATGGCAATCGCTGTCCAAACAGATATGGCAACCCCTCCCATCTATAAGTTTGGGACGAAAGACCAGCATGAGCGCTTCTTGAAACCTGCCTTAAAAGGGGAGAAGGTTGCAGCTATTGGTATTTCAGAACCAAACAATGGCTCGAATGTAATGGGAATCCAAACGAGAGCAAGGCGTGTTGGAGACGAATGGATCATCAACGGGACAAAAACGTTTATAACGAACGGAACGAGGGCAGATTTTGTGACCTTGGTTACCAGAACTTCTGACGACCCTGGACCAAACGGAATCAGCCTATTCCTTGTGGAAACAAATCGCCCCGGATTCTCTGTCGGTAAAAAGCTGGATAAAGTCGGAATGCGTTCCTCTGATACCGCAGAACTAATATTTGATAATGTGCGTATTCCACATGAAAATTTATTAGGAGAAGAAGGCAGAGGTTTTTATCAAATTATGTGGCAGCTTCAAGGGGAGAGAATGATTGGAGCAGCTGGTGCAATTGGTTGTGCCGAACATGTTTATGAAATGGCTTTGAACTATGCTAAGACCAGGAGTGCCTTTAAGCAGCCAATTGGAAATTTTCAAGTGATTGCCCACTTGCTGGCAGAAATGAAGACCCAAATCGAGGTTTGCCGAGAATTGACCTATGCAACTGCCTACAGATTTTCAAAAGGTGAAGTTCCATCAAAGGAAATTTCTATGACTAAATTGGCAGCCGCTCAAATGGGTCATTGGGTAGCGGACCGAGCACTGCAAATATTTGGAGGCAATGGGTATATGGATGAATACCCAGTTGAAAGAGCCTGGAGAGATAGCAGATTGGCTCGAATTGGCGGCGGTACCGATGAAATTATGAAAGAGATTATCGCAAAACAAATCGGTTTGTAAAAAAGGGAGAGGGGTACTCATGTCACATTGGATGTTTACTGAAGAACATGAAATGTTTCGTAAAAGTGTCAGAGCTTTTATGGAAAAAGAAGTGGTTCCAAATATCGAGAAGTGGGAAAGAGAGGGGGAAACACCAAGAAGTTTGTATAAAAGAATGGGCGAACTAGGATACCTAGGCATCAAGTTTCCCGAAGAGTATGGCGGAAGCGGGCTGGATTTAATAATGGAAGCCGTGTTCACAGAAGAGTTGGCAAAATGTGGTGCAGGTGGAGTTGCAGCAGCAATTGGATCCCATACGTCGATTGCAATGACGAATATTTGGAAATATGGAAGCCATGAGCAAAAACAAAAATACTTAGTTCCAGGAATTAAAGGTGAATTAATTGCAGCACTGGCCATAACAGAATCTAGTGGTGGATCGGATGTATCTGCAATTAAAACAACAGCCAAAAGAGCTGGCGATTATTACATCTTAACAGGATCCAAAACGTTCATCACAAATGGAGTCAATGCTGATTATGTGATTGTTGCAGCAAGGACGAGGGAGGATCCTGTCCATCGAAATGTGAGTTTATTTATTGTTGAAACGAATTCAGAAGGATATTCCGTTGGGAAAAAGTTGAAAAAATTAGGGTGGCGTTCATCTGATACTAGCGAAATTTTCTTTGATAATGTGAAAGTTCCAAGTGAAAACATAATTGGAAATGAAAATGAGGGTTTTCTTTATGTAATGGAAAATTTTCAATATGAAAGATTGACGATGGCTTTGGGCTGTATCGGTGCAGCAGAGAAAGCCTTGGAGCTGGCCATTAAATACAGTAAGGAAAGGATTCAGTTCAAACAGCCGTTATCTGAGTTCCAAGTGATTCGCCATAAACTAGTGGACATGGCAGTCGATATTGAAAAAGCGAGGAACATCACTTATCGTGCAATTTACTTATACAACAAAGGTGAAAACTGTGTGACGGAGGCAACAATGGCAAAAGTGTATGCAACGGAAATGGTTAATCGAGTGGCCGACCAGGCATTGCAAATACATGGAGGGAATGGCTACATGATGGAATACCCGATCCAGCGGATATGGCGTGATGCCCGTATCCAAACAATTGGAGGCGGAACAACACAAATCATGTATGAAATTTTGACAAAACGTTTGGGAATCCTCTCATAACCAGCCTATGAAAATCGTAATTTAATAAATGTAAAGGGAAGGTGTATGTATTGGAACGGGAACAAAAATTGCTCGCAGTAAGAGAACGAATTTATCAGGGTGGACCTGATCATGAAAAAATCAAGAAATTGGGGAAATTATTTGTTCGTGATCGATTGAAACTTTATTTTGATGATGAACAGCCCTATTACGAAACTGGATTATTTGCAAATGCTAATAAAGAAAAACTGCCAGCAGACGGAGTAGTAACTGGAACGGGAAAAATAGATAATCGCTTAACTTTTTTTATGGCGAGTGATTATACGGTCAAGGCAGGATCAATTGGTAAATACCATGGCGAAAAAATATTAAGAATTCAAGAGGCAGCAATCCGCGGGCGCCGTCCGATTGTATACTTAATTGATTCTTCTGGCGGTCGTATTGATGAAGCCGTCGGCTACCATGTAGAGAAATACTCAGCAGGTAAAATTTGGTACAATCACAGTATGCTTTCAGGTCGTGTTCCGCAAATCGCTGTCCTTTATGGACCATGTTTTGCAGGAACGGCCTATATGCCTGTATTTTCTGATTTTGTGATTATGGTGGACAAAATTTCAGGAATGGCGATTGCATCACCGAGAATGGTCCAAATGGCAACAGGGCAAAAAGTTGATATTGAAGAGCTCGGTGGTGCGACCATGCATACATCGAAGAGCGGATCGGCTGATTTTATTGCTAAATCAGAGGAGGAAGCTGCCGAAATTGTAAAAAAACTGCTTGCCTATCTACCTGATCATTTTGAGGCAAAAGCGCCTAGTTTTCCTGTAGTAGAACCAAGCCGAAATCCGCAAGAAATAGACCACATTATTCCGATGGAGCCTAACCGAGCCTATGATGTTCGTAAATTAATTGAAGCAATTGTCGATGGTAATAGTTTCTTAGAGGTGAAAGCAGATTATGCCAAAGAACTAGTTACAGGTTTTGCAAGATTGAATGGAAAGACAGTCGGAATCGTCGCTAACCAACCGATGCAAAAAGGTGGAGCAATTTTCCCTGAATCGGCGGATAAAGGGGCAAAATTTGTTTGGACATGTGATGCCTACAATATTCCACTTCTTTATTTATGTGACACTCCTGGCTTTATGGTCGGAACGAAGGTGGAGCAGGAGGGAATCTTAAGAAAAGGGCGGAATTTCATTTATGCTAGTTCCACGGCAAATGTTCCGAAAATGTGTGTTATTGTTCGAAAAGCATATGGAGCAGGTATTTATGCGATGGCGGGCCCAGCGTATGAACCAGATACAACGATTGCACTGCCGTCTGCTGAAATCGCAATAATGGGACCAGAAGCTGCAGTCAATGCAGTTTATTATAATAAAATCAAGGCGGTAACTGATCCACAAGAAAGAGCCGCACTTGTACAAGAACTAAGAGAAGAATACAGGGCAGGATATGACATTGTTAAGTTGTCAGGGGAGCTTGTTGTTGATGATCTTGTTATTCCAAGTGAATTACGAAAAGAACTAATCAGGAGATACGAGACTTTTGAAAATAAAGACTTTCCACTTCCAGCAAAGAAACACTCCACCATTTTAAGCTAGTAAAAAATAGATTTCAATCAGGAGCTGAAGAGAAATGGTTAAGGGAATTGGAAACTGGATTGTAAAGCATAGTAAGTCACGCCCAGACAGTATGGCAATTGTTTACAATGAAAAAAGATATACTTATTCAGAATTAAATGAAAGGGTAAATTGTTTTGCCAATGCACTCCTTTCTTTGGGGGTAAGAAAAGGTGACCGGGTCAACGCGCTTTTATTCAATACAAATGAGATGCTTGAGTCATTGTTTGCTTGTGCAAAAATTGGCGCTATTTTTGTTCCTATCAACTTCCGATTGAGTGTCGATGAAGTCAACTATATTGTAAATGATTCTAGGGGCTACCATTTTATATATGATGGCAGGATGAAACCATTGGTCGATCAATTGCGGACCCAAAATTCAAGTTTGCTAGAATACATCCACGTTGGCAGCGATCCTCATGAAGAGGATTCTGTCTACGAAGATTTAATTGCTGACGCTGCAAATGAAGAACCTGAATTTGATATCCGACTAGATGATATTCATATGATGATGTATACATCTGGTACAACTGGCAGACCGAAAGGCGCCTTGTTATCTCATGGGAATACGCAGTGGAATGCTATTAACTTCATCAATTCGATTGCATTTGATTACAGTGATAGTACCTTATCTGTTGCACCAATGTTCCATATCGGTGGAATGAGTGTCATAACAACACCATTACTTTATGTAGGTGGCACCATCTTTTTGGAAGACCAGTTTGTTCCAAATCGCGTGATGCAAAAAATCCATGATGAGAGAATCACCAGTATCTTCCTTGTTCCAGCTATGTGGCAAGCGTTAACAACCGTCGAAAATTTTGGAGCATACGATATTTCATCACTCAGATTGGCCGTTTCTGGAGGCGCACCATGTCCGATAACGGTGATTGAATTCTTTCAAAAACGTGATATTCCGTTTTATGAAGGCTTTGGCCTGACAGAAACAGCTCCATTTGTCTGTATCCTTGACAAAGAAAATACGGTTCGCAAAAATGGCTCAGTCGGAAAAGCGCCAATCCATACCAATGTCCGTATTGTTGACCCAAATGACCGAGATGTGCCACATGGAGAAGTTGGTGAACTAATTGTTAATGGTCCAAACGTGATGGTAGGATACTGGAATAAACCGGAAGAAACGAAGGAGGCCATTAAAAATGACTGGTTTTATACAGGTGACTTGGCGAAATTCGATGAAGAAGGCTTTATTTATATTGTCGACCGCAAGAAGGATATGATCATTACAGGCGGGGAGAACGTCTATCCTATTGAAATTGAGCAGTTTTTATTTCGTCATCCGAAAATAAAGGAGGCTGCTGTTGTTGGTTATCCAGATGAAAAATGGGGAGAATCGATTAAAGCAATCATTGCTTTAAAAGATAGTAGTCAGCCAATGTCCGCCTTAGATGTGGAAACCTTTTTAAATGGAAAAATTGCCAAGTTTAAAATCCCTAAGAAGATTGAAATTGTCGATGCTTTGCCGCGCAATGCAACCGGAAAAATTTTAAAAACGGTCTTAAGACAGAAAGCTTAAGTGGGAGAGAGGGGATTAACATGTACGATAAATATTTTGAGAATTATGAAATAGGCGAACGATGGAAGTCCAGAGGACGGACGATTACTGAGACAGATATCGTCATGTTTTCATCTCTTACTGGTGACTTTTACCCACTGCACACGGACATAGAATACGCAAAGAATTCTTTTTTTAAGCAAAGGATTGCCCATGGGATGTTGGTTCTTTCTTTTGCAGTAGGTCTAACGAAAATGGACCCGGATATCGTTGTAGCGAATTATGGAATTGATAAGCTTCGGTTTATTCATCCAGTATTCATTAACGATACCATCCATGTCGAGCTAGAAGTCATCGACCTTATGGATAAAGACAACGGAACAGGAGTTGTGACAGTAAAACAGGCTATCCTCAAGCAAACAGGTGAACCGTGCATCATTGGAATCTCAAAAGCATTAATAAACAAAGAAAAACAGTAAGCCTGTATTGAGGATGTGGGTGAAGTACTCGAAAGGTTGTTTGTGTCTTTTTATCCATAACGGTTAATTGGGAGGAAAGTAGATGAGAGAACGGACAACGGCCAATGGTTGAAACATACTCATTTATAAAAAATGCTTTCCTATTGCTAAAATAAAAGATAGGCAAATAGAATTTAAGAAATCAGGAGGAAGCTTGGATGGAACCACCTGTTTTATATAAGAAAGTTGGAAATAAAGCGTATATTACTTTTAATCGTCCACATGCAATGAATGCGATGACACCAGAAGGTTTTGAAATGGTTGGCAGTTATTTTCTTGAGGCACAGCATGACAGTGATATCCGTGTTATCATCCTGACAGGTACAGGAGAAAAAGCATTCTGTTCGGGTGCGGATTTGAAAGAAACTATTCCATTAATAATTGAAGGAAAACTTGATCCAGAAAAAACAGAATCTGCGGTACTAAAAAATGTTCCTGTTTGGAAACCAATTATTGCAGCGGTTAATGGTTTTTGCCTCGCAGGTGGGATGGAAATATTGGAGGCAACCGATATTCGGATTGCTACCGAGGATGCACGATTCGGACTACCTGAACCTAAATGGTCAATTATGGCAGCAGCTGGATCGCTTGTTAGGCTAGTAAGGCAAATTCCGTATTGCCGAGCAATGGAGATATTACTTACAGGAGAACAACTAACAGCCCAAGAGGCAAAAGAAATTGGTCTGATTAATAAAATTGTAACAAAGGGCACATTGATGGAGGAAGTAGAAAGAGTTGCAGACATTATTTGCAATAATGGTCCAATAGCTGTCCAAAGTACAAAAAAAGCCGTTCTTCGTTTACTGAATTTGCCTATGGACCTTGCATTTCGTGAAGAGTGGAGATATTCAGAAGGTGCATTTAAGAGCGAGGATTCGCGTGAAGGCATCCGTGCTTTTATTGAAAAGCGTTCACCAAACTTTATTGGGAAATAGTAATGGATCAAAAAACTTGTTAATATTTGGATTTCTTGGACCAAGAACCACTCAGTGGAGGGACGAAATAGTCGATGGAATTCAAAAACTAGATAAAATTTTCACAGCTTAATAAAACAAATAATTAAGGGACCGTCCCAGGACGGTCCTTTTGCTATTACCTTAAGAATACTTGAGAAATTTTTTTATTGGAATGATAGTTTATTATCACCTGTCCACTATTTCCAGAATAGTATATAGAAAAGGTGGTGATGAACAATGAGCGTTACACTCTCAGGCTGGATGCTTTATACAATGTGGGCAGTATTTGGACTTATTAGCATTAATCTTCTTATCTCTTTATTACAAACATTTATGAAGGGGTCTTTCGATTTATCTTTTGTATTAGATTATTTGAAAGATATTTTATACTTCGTCTTGCCATTAAACATTATCGCAGCAATGACTCCAATGGATCCAACTAACTGGACACTTGTTATTTTTTATTACATTGGCGGTATCGCAGTTATTCTCAAGTATTTAATGGACATTAAAAATAGTTTCAATAAATAATAAGGTTTGTGGGTCTTCCTTCATGGAAGGCCTTTTTCATTGTTATTAAAAGCCGAGTGGTCAAAGGTGCTTTATCGAGCCGGCTATTATTAACTTTTGAAGCATATTTGCTAGACGTAAATATTTTTAGAATATTCAAAATAAGGCGCTCTATCCACGATCAATCACTTTTATTCCCCGATAAAATACTTTTTTAATTTGATTAATCTCTGTTATTTCTAACCCGGGTATTCCCTCAGCAACTAAAAAATTTGCCTCCAACCCAGGTTCCAGCCGTCCAAACACATGATTTTTTCCAAGAATAGTAGCTGGGTTAGCAGTTAACAATGCCAAAATCTCATTTTCTTCAATACCTTGATGCTGTAAAAGATGCATAGAGGAGTGGGCAATGAGCATTAAGACTTCTGGACCTTTTAAGGTTTGGTCTTGGAAGGGCAGCCAAGATACACTCTTATATGGAGGAAGGTAAGAATCTGTTGATATAGATACAGGAATTTTCTTATCTACAAACCTTAAAATTTCTTCAGGAGAATTTGGCGGAAGATGGGTACCTCCCATTGGTGTAGCTACAATCTTGACTCCTTGTTGGGCTGCAATGTCTAATTGATCAGCTGATATTCCATGTGCATGGTGCAGAACATCAATCCCTGCCTTCAATGCTAAATCGATTCCTTCTTCACCAGCGACATGGCAGCCAATTTGTTTTCCGAATTGGTGATAGATATCGACAATCTGTTTTAACTTATCTAATGAATAAATTATTTCTCCTGCTCTTGGAACTTCCTTTTCAGTGAAATTGGCGGGTGTTGCATTAATGAAGATGTTTTCACCGGGGTAATCACTTGCTTCAGCGATTTTTGTTACGAGAGACGCATCGATTAAATCCTTTTGTTCAACCGCATTTGACTGTGTCACCGAGGTAAAATGAGCTAATTTTTCAAAACCGATGGAGATGCTTGTCGCAGCGAACGAAACATCAATTGGTAATTGTTTCACTGCATTTCGATAATCCTCTATTGAAAAATCACAAAGTGGATGGCCGCAGATCTGTTCACCCAGTGCCGTAATCCCACATGATAAGGCATGGAAAAGGATGGATCTACCTGCCCAAAAATGCGTCTCGGGTGTCACCGGGTAGAGTGAACTTGGGGCAAACTCCAGTAAATGGGTATGACAATCAATTAAAGCAGGGGTAATGACAGATTCAGAGCAATCAATTACATTTATTGTCGGGAATTTTTCCTTTAAACTCTCCCAGTGTCCAACTGCAATAATTTTTCCATTATCAATTATCATGGCTCCTTGATCAATAGTACCAAGTTTACTCACTGTCACCATTTTCTTTCCGCGTATCATGTATGTCATCATTTATCACACCAAAAATGGAGTTAAAAAATATCCGAGCACACATGCAGTAATAAAACGAAGAACCATTCCAATAATCGCTGCTCCCAATACTTCTCGTTCATTGAGTCCTGATGATTCAGCCCATGTGACTGGAACCTGGCCAAATATAACCGATAATGGTAAACCGGAATTGGCTAACACAAAAGAGCCGACAACTAACCGCGGGTCAATGTTGCTGGCAAGGTCTGTGAGCTGGGCAACGGCAAGTGTCGGGGCGGCGAGAATTGAGACAATTCCTGTGCTAGGTTCAATACTTAAGTATGTGAGGATGGATGACAAACTTGATTCAATAACACTCCAAACACCAATAAATTTTAAGGCTCCGATAAAGAAGAACACTGCGGCAACTGCTGGAATGATAATTAAAAATAAAAGTTCAGCCCCTTCTCTTGCAGATGAAAAAATGGTTTGCAAAAATCTGGTGTTTGGTGTGAAACGGGGCAATTCCTCAAGGTCGACTGTCTTGGTATCACGGTAGATGGTCCTTGATAAAATAAACGGTACGACAATTATTGGAACAAAGATGGATAGAATTACAAGTGGGAGGGCAGTAATATTGAAGGCAGTCAGTGCGATAAGTCCTAATACAAAGGTGGCAAACGATTGTGGAGATTGAATCATCGCAGCGATTGCAATTTTTTGTTCTGCCTTCGTTGCTTTCGCTTTGACAAGGATTGGACCTGAAATTTTTCCAGCAGCGTTAATATCACCAAGGATATTGTACACACTCGGAATAATTACCGAAGGATTAATCCTAAACCACTTCATAATGGGCACAAAGATTCGAATTAACCCATCTGTAAATCCTAATCTTTCCAAAAGTCGGCCAACGATCACGCTTACAATAATGGCAATGCCAACTTCGCTTGTTAGAAAAATATCGACGACGATTGGTTTGACTTCTTTAATTATGGTATTAAATAACTCGGACAGTGAATGAGGTGCGAATATGAGAAGAAATAATGAACCGAAAACTAATAGTATCCCAATCACTTCAAAGAGCTGCCACTTCGACCTAGTCGTTTTGGGGTTAGGGGCTTGGTTTTTCTCCATAAACAAACCTCCCAGACATTTTAAAATAGCCTATGTATGGGAGAGAATGATGTGTTTGTCTAGGCAAAATAATTCATTGTAAAAACTGCGTATTGGAACACGGCTCCTGTTTTTCTAACCTGTTATTTATAAAAAATAGTATCTATTAAACGGTTAGAAAAAAATTTGGAAGGACTATTTTAATGTTCATGTTGAACTTGAAGATATTCATTCTAACGTGAAAAGTTATTGACCAGACTCACTAGAATTATCATCAGTTTGAGAACCATCATCAGTTTGTTCTGTTTTCGTATCATCCGTTTCCGTACTAGTGTTAGAGCATGCAGCTGCAGCTCCAAGTACCATCAATGCTGACGTCAAAGCAAATAACCACTTCTTTAAAGCTTTCATTATTATTCCTCCTTGATCGCTTGAAATTTTTATTACAGTAGTATCATACAAGCTTCCGAGGAAAAAAAGAGCCGATTTTCCATATCTTAACACTACGTAACCGTATCATTAATTTTCTGTCATATTTCTAACTGTATATTTACAGATTTTTCACGCGATTTACAATTGATTTAGTTATACAAAGGGTAAAATATGTGCTGTAAATTATGGTAGAGAAATCAAGCTACCGAGATATTTTTCTAGGAAGGGCTTATCTTTTTTCTTAATTGTACAGAACCTATTGTTTAAAAACATGATTACCAATGACGACAGTTGTTTCTCTGGAATCGAGCCAACGACTAGTAGCAATGGCTGGATTATAGAAGAATAACGACCCTGCTGCAAAATTTCGGTTTTCTTTTATTGCTGCGTGTACGGCTTTAATAGAATCCTCATCAGCAGGTTTATTAACTTGACCATTCTGAACCGGCTGAAATTGCCCCTTTTCATAAATGACCTCTTTTATCGTATTAGGGAAGGATGGGCTATCTACTCTATTTAAGACTACACAGGCCACTGCAATTTTTCCTTGATAAGGTTCACTCTCAGCTTCAGCGCGAACCAATCTGGCCAGCAGGTCTATTTCGTACTCAGAGTATCCTACAATTATTTCTGGTTTTGCCGGTTCCGGTTCAGGATTATTTGTATGAACAGTTTGACCAACAAAGATCAAATCAAGATTTTCAATTTGCGGGTTAAGCCTTGATAATTCTTGTAAAGTTAGATTGTTTTCTTTGGCAATCTTTGTCATCGTGTCCCCACTTTTAACGGTATAAGCAAAAGTTGGGGATGCAAATAAGAGTGTTGCTAGTACTGTTAATATGGCAATTAGTTTTTTCATTGTTCTATTCCTCCTAATTGATTCTCATGAATCTCTTATTAGTTTCTATTTCTATGAATTTGAACAATAGATTAGTATTACAGTTTTATTACATAGAAAAAGAGAATCTCTTTTCTAGTGATAGACCGGGTCACTATAGACGTTATTGAACCCGAAACAAACTAGGAAGAAAAAAATGATCGTCAATCGGGATTATTGGAGCCCACTTCGAATAAGAAATCGGGAGAACGATACTCAATACGGATGATTAGGACCCGAAACGATATTGCAAGAAAAAAACCCTGTTGCGAACAGAAGTCATTACGGTGGGATTCTTCACAATTGCCAAACCGGTACTTAGAAAATGGATCTGATTGAATGATTGATTATTCATTCATTTTCGTATACCATTAAATTGATAATTCTGAAAATTAAAACGGATAATATGTCCAATTTCATCCAGCCGCTAGCCCAAGGTGACGGGTAAATTCCTCGAGGTTAATCCATGAAAAAGGAGTGAACATGAACGATCATGATACAAGTATTTAACAAAGAAGATGTAATGTGTTTAAAGGGGGATATTAAAAGTTCGGGAATTATATTAGGAACAGTTTATTCTTTTTTAGTTGATGGAATGTTAATTGATACAGGCCCACAGCGTCTGGAAACGAATCTCATTCCTTATTATGAGAAACTAAGCTTTGAGTTGGTAGCATTGACTCATAGCCATGAGGATCATTCTGGTTTAGCACCATGGATTCAGAAGTACAAAAATGTTCCAATCTTTGTACATCCAAATGGTATTAGTATTTGTGCCGAACCTTGTCCCTATCCAAAGTATCGCCAAATTACCTGGGGAGTGCGGTCAGAGTTTAATGCCTTGCCACTTAAAGAGGTGATTCAATCACGCAGTCAAGAATGGAAAGTCATCTATACACCAGGCCATGCTGATGATCATGTTGCTCTTCTTGATGTAGAAAGAGGCCGATTGTTTTCAGGTGATTTATTCGTAACTAAGAAAACGAAAGTCATTATGGAAAGTGAATCTATTCCCGTCATTATTGATTCCATTCGCAGGCTGCTTACCTATGATTTTCAAGCGCTGTTTTGCTCTCATGCTGGATACATCCAAAATGGAAAAAGCATGATGAAGCAAAAGTTAGATTATCTTGAGAATCTATCCGGTGAAGTGGGACATCTTTACAAGGAAGGGCACTCGATCGAGGAAATTGATCAAAAGATCTTTCCGAAAAAATACCCAATTGTGGCTTTTTCCGAAGGACAATGGGATTCAAGGCATATCGTTTCTTCCATCGTTTCTGGAATTAGCAATGTAATCTAATATATTTAAGTCAAGGACTAACCAATTAGGGATGGTCCTTTTTCTATGTTGTCACTGGAACCACTCACAGTTTGTTAGTCCCGCATCAGCTACGTCTTAGGTCCGATAGAAAAATCAAGCTCAAGCGCAATTATGAAACTTGTAGAAAAAAGGTAAGATGTAATCAAGATATGGAAAACCAATTGATTAGCAAAATAAAGGAGGAAAAATAAAATGAAAAAATTTGGTTTACTTTTAGCTGGGGGCCTTGCAGCAATCATCTTAGTCGAAACGATTGGCCCCATGGTTGGATTACTTATTAGTCTGGCGATTCTATATTTCATTTTTAAACAGTTTTTAAAGACGGAATCAACAGGTAGGAAAATAGGGTTAATTATCATCGGCTTAATGGTACTTTCAGCAACGATCTTCCAAATACCAGCTCTTATTGGAGTGGGTGCTGCTTATGTACTCTATCTCGTTTATAAAAATTGGAACAAAAACAAAGAGGCTGCTCCGAAAAATGAAAAGGATCCGTTTGTAAGTTTTGAAAAACAATGGAATGAACTAACAAAATAATAATTAATAAGGAGAATTTTAACATGACAAACCTATTTACAAGAATAAAAGATATCATCATTGCTGATTTAAATGAAACTCTTCATCAAAAAGAAAAACAAAATCCGATTGGTAAGCTCAATCAATACCTCCGCCAATGTGAGCAGGAAACGGCAAAGGTTGGTAAATTAATTGAACGTCAATTACAATTAAAGGATGAATTCGCAAGAGAGTATAGCCTGGCAATGGAAGTAGCCGAAAAAAGAAAGTACCAAGCTGAAATTGCCTTAAAAGCAGGGGAAGAAGAGCTCTGCCAATTCGCAACAGCAGAGCATCAGCAATATTCAGAGCGTGCGCAGCGCCTAAACGCTTCACTAGCACAAGTATCCGAACAGGTAAGTGAATTAGAAAGAAAACATGAAGAAATGAAACATAAATTAAAGGATATGCATCTTCGTCGGATGGAATTAATGGGTCGAGAAAATGTAACACGAGCTTACCTCGGCATGAACCAAGTATTAGAATCTGATTCATACTCACCACAATCTAATTCAAAGTTTAAGGACATTGAAAACTATCTTGACCGATTAGAACAGAAGGTGAACAGTTCCTTCTACCGCAGCACAATTGATGCAAAATTAGCGCAGATAGAAAAGGAAATGACCAGTCAGGATAGCAAATCAGTAAACCTAATAAAAGAATAAAACTTGGAAGGACTGTGATGATCGGACTCACTGTCCTTTTTCTGGTTTAGCTATCTTTGTTGGAGAAATCTAGCGTTAACTTTTTGTCTAAGTATCCTTAATAAATTTATGTGATTGCGGTAATTGAAAACAGTTTCTATTCAAGATCGATAGCCGAGGTTAATTTATCATGATATATATCAATAAATAAAGTACCTGTAGAGGAAATGACGGCATATTGAACATCATTAAGCTCTAGGTTTCTTTGATTTAATTGGTTAATGATCCAATTATTGGAATAATCAGCATTAAAATTCTTTTCGATCATTTTTCCATTCATGATGAGCTCTTTCGGAATGGTTACATCATTATTTTTTATAGTAGGATTAAAATCTTGTTTCGTCGTATTTTGATATTTTGTCTTCTTCATTACAGATAACTTTCCGCTCACTTCCAATATGGCAAACTCCACTTCAATTATATCGAATATTCCCAATTCTCTTAGCTGTTGATTTAAATCATCAAGGGTATACCTAATTTTTTTCATGTTACAATCGAGGATTTTTCCCTTATCAATGATAACAGTTGGCCTACCCGATAACCATTTTCGGAATATCCTATTATTGGAAGAAATAAGAGAAAATGAAAAAAAGAGCAGAATTAGTGTTAAAAAAGCAGTGAGCATAGGTAAAAATTTTAATTTTAGATCAAATCCCATGTTGGCAATAAAAGAACCTAAGGTAATTGAAAATGCAAAATTATAAAGGTTAATATGTGAGTTGATTTGTTTTCCAAACCATAAAAAACAAGTCATTAAGATTAAAATGGATACGACTGTGCGGAGTATTGTATAAACTACCTCTTCCATTACGATTCATCCTCAATGTTTTAATCATGAATATCTTCCAATACTTACTACTTGAAATAGAAAATTACATCTCAGAAATTCGTTCTTAATGTAGGAAAATCCAATGATTAATAAACCTTTTTATTTAATATGTGCCGATTAGCTACTATTTATTTTGTGTTTTCTTTTTGATTTTATGACCCCTTTTTTTGTTTTGGAAATGCCGATAAGTTAAATTAAACCAATTCGTTCTAAACCGTATCGTACTCCATCTTCTTCAGCGGAGAGTGTTACCATATTGGCTGCTTGTTTCACTTTATCAAGGGCAGACCCCATGGCTATTCCCATTCCTACAAAAGAAAGCATTTCAATATCATTCAGACCATCCCCAAATGCAACAGCTTCATCGGGAGCAATGCCGAGTTTTTCTAATAATTTTGTAAGACCCACTGCTTTGTTTGATTTGGTTAAATTCACATCACATGTTCTAGCTCCGGTAGAGGTCCACCTTCTGAAATCTAATTCCGGAATCTTTGATTGGTAGGTTACCTCTTCCTCTACATCACAATGAAGGAACAATTGATAAATATCTTGTTCCATCCAAAATTGAGGCGGCGCAAGTTCAGGCTTCCATGGATTTTGGAGATACGCCTCCAATACGAATGGATGGCTCAAATCAGTAGCTTTAAAGCTCCTACCACCTAAAAAAGTAAGTGGATGATGATAATCATTAGACAAAAGATGTATCTTATTTAATACATGTTTCTCAATTGCGCTCTTGTAAATCTCTTTTCCTTCATGGTAGACATAGGCACCATTAAAAAAGACCATAGAGTCTACTCCTGTTTCCTCAATAATTGACTCTGAAAAATAAGGGGCTCTCCCCGTAGCAATTACAACTTTTATATTGTTATCCCGTAACTGCTGGATCGCATGTTTTGTGGGATGACTAATTGATTTTCCATGTGGAAGGATGGTACCGTCTATATCTAAGATGACAACCTTGTAGTTCATAAAACACTCTCCTAAGATGTTAATCTTGCTTTGTTAAGTATGAATATCCCAAGCAAGTATAACATTTTTTCATAAAAGTTTAAGAATCAAGGATCATATATTAATCAAAGAAAAGACTAAAAAACTAAGGTACTATTATGATAAAATGTTAGAAACGTTATCTTTTAGCAGGGGGCTCGAAATGGGGAAGCACAAAATATTGGCCGTTTTAGAAAAAGAATTAGTAATTGCACTTGGTTGTACAGAGCCAGTTGCAATTGCATTGGCAGCAGCAACGGCAAAGAGTAATGCAAGTGGTCAAATTCAGGCAATAAGTGTTAAAGCAAGCGGAAATATTATTAAAAATGCAAAATCAGTTGGGATTCCAGGAATGTCGGCAAAAGGTCTTGAATTCGCAGCTGCCCTTGGAGCGGTTGCTGGAAATCCAAATAAAAAATTGGAAATTTTAGATGGGCTCACTAAAAAGGATGAACGGACGGCATTAAATCTCATTGAAGCAGGTAAAGTAACTGCCGGTCAAGCGGAAACACCAAAAAGACTTTATATTGAAGTCATTGTAGAAACAGATCAGAAGACCTCTAGGGTGGTAATTTCTGATAATCATAGCAATATCACCTTAATCGAAGTAGATGGGAATGCTGTGTATCTTGGCGGATGTGAGAATATCGGAATCCAAACCGATGAAGAGGAATTGGAAGCCCTGACAATTGATGAAATATATGAATGGGTGTTAACTGCTGATCTTAACGATTTAGCTCTTGTAAGAAAGAGTATCGAATTAAATAAAATTATAGGATTAGAAGGGCTTTCTGGAGATTATGGTTTAAATGTTGGAAAAACGATAAAAGTAAATGTAAAAAAAGGAATTCTATCTGATGATTTGGCCACTGCGGCAATGTCCCTTGCCGCCGCAGGTTCAGATGCGAGAATGGCAGGTTCAACACTTCCTGTGATGGCGAATACCGGGAGTGGAAATCAGGGTATTGCTGTTACACTTCCTGTTGTTGCCGCAGCCGAAAAGCTGCAAGTATCCGAGGAAAGGATGATTCGAGCTGTTGCCCTTAGCCATCTAATAACCATTCATATCAAATCTAATTTTGGCCGTCTTTCTGCATTATGCGGTGTAACCGCTGCCGGGATGGGGGCGAGTGGAGCGATTGTTTATTTACTAAATGGAGGTCTTCAGCAAATTAAGGCAGCGATTCAAAATACAATTGGCAACGTATCAGGAATGATTTGCGATGGGGCTAAGGCCGGTTGTGCCATGAAGGTCTCAACGTGTTCAAATGTTGCTGTCCAGTCAGCTCTATTAGCACTTAATCATCAAGAAATAAAATCAACTGACGGGTTTATTCACGATGATGTAGAAAAAAGTATTGAAAGCTTCTGCAAACTTGGAAACGAAGGTACACATCAAACAGATGAACTCATTTTAAAATTAATGCTGGAAAAATAATGGATGGGTATTTTTTTCTTGATATAGTGATTAGAACGCAGAATATACCAAAGGAATAAGAAAATGTTTTTCGAAATTTCAATGGAGCTGGAGTTTCTCAATCATCTAGAATCGCCAAAATGGAAAGCCTTTTTTATGCAAAAGAGCACAAAAAAGGCTTTTTTTTACTTTTTTATGGGGGGATTGTTGATATCAACATGAAAAGGAAGAGAATGGTCTTCTTTGTCAGTTCCATAAAACTGCTCCTGGATTTCGAGATTTGCAGTTTCTATATCAGAATCTCCTTTCATGTTCCTGTATCCAGATTCATAAAAAAAATCATCCATTTTTTGATTTGCCTCAATCGCTTCATTTTCCTTATTTTTCATGCACAAACACCTCCTCAAATTAATTTTTCCCATTCGAGTGTAAAAGTACAATTTTTTTCATTATTCCTTTATAGTTTTACAAACAAAAAAACACCGTGGTGTCTTTGGTGCCCGTTAATTATCACCATTGTAAAATAATGGATTGACATAGAAACGAAAGCTATTTTTCTATTTGTATCTTAACCATTGAAACTTCATTATATCCGTATCCATTATGATTCCAGAATGCTTTATCAGGTTGTGATCGGCCAAATGAATCAAAGGCACGTACCATGATGTTGTACTCGTGATTTTTTTCGAAAACATAGGAAAAAGACCACTTCACCCATTGATATTTTAGAGGTGTGTCATGAAGGTGTACGGTTTTCCACGTTTCTCCATTATCAAAACTGATCTCAACAGAAGTAATTACGCCTTCGCCTGTCCAAGCTAAACCAGCTATCTCATGTATTCCAGGTTTTAGGATTTGCAGGTCACGCGGTTGTTGAATGATGGAATTAACACGGTTAGTAGTCACAGGAAATGAATCTTTATCTTGATCCTTATGAGGATAATAGACATAGTCATCTGACTGGAAAGGACCGGTAAAATGATGATTCAATACACGTATTGTTTTTAACCATTTCACTGATGCCATCCCATACCAGCCTGGAACAATTAATCGAAATGGAAAACCGTGTTTTGGACTAAGCAGTTTCTGATTATGTTCCCATGCGACAATTACATTAGGATCTAACGCTTTTTCAAGCGGAAGACTTCTTTCAAAATGAACGTACTCTCCGTTCTTAAGTCCGAAATCCCCCCCTAGAAAAACGACTTCACGTGCTCCGGCATTGATTCCAGTGAAGGATAGGAGATGAGATAGCGGTACCCCCTTCCATACGCCTTGGCTTATTGCTCCCTCTGTCCATTGTTCACCAAATACCTTTGGCTCGAAATAAGCACGCTTGTTTCCGGAACATTCTATTATGGAGGTCACGGTTCGGGAGGGCATAGAGATGATTTGATTGTAATGTAAAGTAACAGGGGTTTTTACATGACCTGTGATGGTTAGAAAGTAAGTCTGAATCGAAATCGAAGGATATGGAAAATGATTTCTTCGAAATGTTAATGGACTTGGAGTTACATTTTCTTTTAGAAAGTGAATAGGAGTCTCCTGGTTTTCTGGATATAAACTACGTGTGATCAGGTGCGGCTTTTCTTTAATAATACGATCACTTTGATACAAAAAATCATCTCCTTTCTATTTTAAAATATATTAGACTAATAAGAATATTTTCCTTATATTCCTTTTTAAATCAAAATATATATCTAGGACTTTAATGTTATTTGAGTTTACGCTCGAATTAGGTCAGTCACCCGCTTTTATGCAGAGTGGCTTGTTATATGCTTGCAGGGATTTTCCTGCGTTCCTAAGCTTTAATGCACTGGGAGACAAGTCCCGTTTTTAATAGTTCTTTCTTTACCTATTTTTCTCCTTAAAATAGGTCGCTGGATTTATCTCAGGGAACATAAATGATCAATTTATGAGTATTTGTCCTTCATTTTTCATATAAAATGCCTTTCTAACGAAACTAGTAATTTATAATAAGATAATTCTAATTAATCATGAAATTATGAATATTTAGTTTTATACTAATTTTAATTTACGTTAAGGAGGTAATTTTTTGAAGAAGAAGTTAATTATTCCAGTTGTGTTATCAACAGCACTTTTAGCAGGAACCATTCCATTTAGTAATGTACTAGCTAAACAACCTGAGGCAAACGTTATACAAAAATGGAATGAAAATGCGAATGTACCGATTTTTGTTAAAGAGAAGCATGTAGAAAAACGCACTACTAGTAATGCGACTGATGCCCTTAACTATTTAGAAGAAAAGAAAAATAAAATAGGAATCAGTAATACTAAGACGAATTTAAAAGAAAAAACTGCGATAAAAGATAATCTCGGTATGACACATGTTCGTTTTAATCAAACCAAAAATGGAGTACCGGTAGAAGGTGCTGAAGTTATTGTCCACTATAATGAAAAGAATGAGGTAGTCGCGGTAAATGGTTCCGTAAATAAGGATGTAGATGAAGGGTCACTAAATACATCACCAGATGTAAGCAGTGAAAAGGCATTGGAGGCAGCGAAGTCTTCTGTTGAGGCTCCAGCTCAATTACAATATGATCCTACAACTGAACTTGTAGTCTATCCATTTGAGGGGAAAAATAATTTAGCCTTTAAAGTTAATGTCAATTTCCTAGGTGAAAAGCCTGGAAACTGGTTTGTCTTTGTGGATGCACATTCAGGAGAGGTCATTGATCAATATAATGCCATAATGGACGCAGATGAAATCAAATCGCAAACTGGAAATGGGACAGGAGTATTAGGAGCACATAGACTTCTACATATATCTCAAAGTAAAAATCCTAATGAAGGTACAGTCTTTCAATTAGCGGATTATGCCCACGAAGGCTTAGGTGGAATATTTACCTATGATGCACCAACAGGTTCATTATTTACTAGTAATAGTGCATCATTCAAAACGGATTATGACCGGGCTGCAGTCGATGCTCATTATAATTCAGAAAAGGTCTACGACTATTACCTTGATGAACACGGCAGGAATTCGTTAGATGATAAAGGCATGGCCATCAAATCTTTTGTTCATTTTGGAACGAACTATAACAACGCATTTTGGGATGGTCGTCAAATGACATATGGTGATGGAGATGGCTCATTCATGATTTCTCTTTCGGCTGGCCTTGATGTAGCTGCTCATGAAATGACCCATGGCGTTACGACGAATACGGCTAATTTACAATATCGTTTTCAGTCCGGGGCACTAAATGAAGCTTTTTCTGATATCTTTGGTGCATTAATCGATGATGCCAATTGGGAAATTGGCGAAGATATTATGGGTCCTGGTGCCAAAGCTAGCGGCAGAGAATCGTTGCGCAGCTTAAGTAATCCAAGTAAATATTCAGTGGGAGCAGCCTATGTACCGTATGGAAATGGAAAAGGGAAATATCCTTCTCACATGAATGAGTTCTATGATCTTCCACGTAATTTAGATAATGGCGGTGTTCACATTAATTCCTCCATCATCAACCATGCCGCCTACCAAACGGCACAGGAAATTGGACGGGAAAAACTTGGAAAAATTTACTACCGTGCACTAACTACTTACTTAACCCCAACTTCTAATTTTAGTCAGGCCAGAATGGCAATCATTCAATCAGCTACCGACCTTTATGGTGAAGGAAGTTCTGAAGCAGCAGCTGCTGCCAGTGGTTTTGATAAAGTAGGAATTTTAGAATAAATAGTAGATTTCCAAAGCTTAGGTAACAGTGAAAGTGACTGTTCCCTAAGCTTTTGTCATTTATTTGAAAGGATCATCATTGATGTATTACAAAAAATCTTAGAAAATCAAAGTTTTCAATAAAACCAGCTAAGTAAATAGAACTGGAATTTCTACAAAATTTGCAGAAATTCCATTCCTTTCAAAAGAAAAAATAATAATATTTATCTATTTTGGAATTAACTAGTGGGAGAAAATACACTTTATGTACTTCTAAAGTAGGACATACTGTTTTTTGTTGTCGAAAAAAGAAGGATTACCCAACTGATAATTTGCAATATAATGAAAATTAGAAAATATAAAGGAGGTCAACAAATGACAATTAAAAAAGGATTTTTAGCAGGGGCTATTGGCCTAACGTTGTGTGCATCTACAGTTTTTGCTAGTGGTGCTGGTGTAGGACATGCCCAATCAGTAGAAAAGAAATACATAGTAGTTTTTAAAGATGATGCAAAACTACCATCAGGTTATGAGGATTTACTTAAAAAAGCTGGCGGTCAGGTACAACATAAGCTGGAAAAATTAGGGGCTGTTGAGGTATCCTCTAGCAATCCTGATTTCCTAAAGGAAGTTAAAAAGTCTTCAATCGTGTCTGAAGCTGGAGCAGAAAACAAAGTTTATGCTGAGGCACCAGCTGCGGAAGCAACGGTTTCCTTTGAGGATGCCGCATCTGTTAAGCCGGATCTATATGAAAAATATCAATGGGATATTAAACAAGTTACAAATAATGGAGAATCATGGAACCTTCCTGGAGGTACAGGAAAGCCAGTTTCTGGGGAAGATATTGTCGTTGCAGTAATCGATACAGGCATTGACTATACCCACCCAGACTTAAAAGCAAATTATGCTTACGGGAAGTCATTTGTTCCAGGGTATTCAGATCCTAAGGACGAAAATGGCCATGGTACACACGTTGCGGGTTCAATTGCAGCAAAAGGAAGAACAATAGGAGTGGGACCTGACCTAAAAGTGGCTTCTTATCGTGTCTTTGGTCCTACCGGTGAAGCTTCCACTGCTAATATTGCTGAAGCATTGATGACTGCTGCTGATGATAATGTTGATGTTGTAAATATGTCATTAGGCGGCTATGATTGGTTCCAGGATCCTGAAACTGCAACAAAAGATGTTGTTGCAGATGTGCAAATGTTTAATCGAGCAATTACTTATGCAATCAAAAAAGGTGTTACGGTTGTTGGATCTGCTGGGAATAATGGCGTAGATATAAGCAGCCCTGGAAAACTTTCAGGTGATAATAAAGGTGCAACACATAGAAGCCCGAGTAGTCAGAATTTGATAAGAGTTTCAGCAGGAGGAAAATTGAAGAATCTGGCATACTACTCAAACTATGGAGTAGGAAAAATTGATGTAATGGCTCCTGGCGGAGATCTAGGCCCTAACTATAATCCTGAAACAAAAGAGGGAAGAGATAACTCTTACCTATGCTATGCTACAGTACCTGGCGGGTGGGGCTATAAAGGAGGTACTTCCATGGCGGCTCCAAAAGTTGCTGCACTTGCCGGCGTTATTATTGCTCAACACGGTAAAGATAAACTAAATCCTGCCCAGGTAAAACACATCATTTTGAACTCTTCTGAAGATGTATTCAAACCAGGATATGATGAAAAGTCCGGTCAGGGATTAATTAATGCAGTTAGCGCATTGAAATAATATTCATGATAAAAAAGTGTTAGGCACCATCTATAAAATTAGATGGTGCCTGATACTTTTTTTAAATTTGCAGCACAATCGGACACAAAAATACCCAAAATGATACACTTTGTATAAATATGAACCAATGGAATATCTGAAAATGGAAAATGAAAAGGAGTTTAAATCGACCATCAGAAGCTGTGTTTATTTCCGCAGTGAAGTATTAATCTCCCTTTTACCACTATTTAGCATAAAAGTTTTCAGTGTAGTAGGGCTGTGATTGTTCATTAAAGGCAACGCCCACACCTAAATACTCATATCCATTACGCAATATATTCTTTCTATGGCCGAGTGAGTTCATTAAACCCTCGTGGGCAAAGATGCTGCTAAACTGTCCGTAGGCAAGGTTTTCCCCGGCCAAATAAAAGATGATATGATCTTCCTTCATTCGATCAAACGGTGATTGTCCTTTAAGGTTTGTGTGATCAAAATACTGATTGACAGCCATATCCGTACTATGATTACGGGCAGTTTCCCTGACACGGTTATCCCATGAGAGAATAGGAAGCTTGTGTTCAGCTCGTGAGGCATTCGTTAAATCAAATAACTGGTATTCAAAGCCTTCTTTTAATTCCGTACTTGCTTCGGAATATAGTTCATGTTTCTTTTGTTCAATGTCTTTGTCGATTAATTGCATCGCTGTAATAGTATTGTTCTCGTGTTTATCGTAAAAAATAGTTACATATACACCATCAAGTAGGTACACATCATAATCGCTATTTTTTTGTAATTGATAAATCGTCAATCCTTTTTGTATGTTGGTAAGTGGTTCCCCCAGTTTTGCTCGTACATTTTCTTTCGAGCTTCCTAACTTAATCCCATTGGCGGACGTAATTAAATCCTGGTTCGTGTATAAACCGGCTGCTTTATTTTTTTCATCATACATAACCATAAAAAAGTCTCGATATTTGTCATGGTAGGTATACCATTTTGCCCCATATTCGTTTAGGGAAGAACGGTTTGCCGGTCCTAATATGTGTTCAATATCTTCTTTTGTCTCACCGAGTTCAACATTATGAATCGAAAAGATTTGCTCGGTCGGGGTTTTTAAGTTTGTTTTTTCTCTGTTTGTCGGTTCATCTTTTTGTTGTGTTAGCGGAAGTTCTTTTAAATGAAGATCAAGCTGTTTTAATAATTGTTGCATCTTTTCGGATAGAGTATTGATGGTTGTAAGTATTTCTGGGTTGGTTTTGATTTCATTTATTTTAGATTGAACTTGATCAATCGCCTTAACAGAATCAGAATTCGCAAACTTTTGTTCAATAATAGGTCCTGAAAAATATAGTAAAAATATGCATGATAGTATAGCAAAAAATCGAACCATAATCTTTTCCTCCATTTCTAGTAGAATTGTAACCAATCTAGTTTAAATGTATAAGCAATATGCTTAAATTGCATTCAGATAAGAGATAATTAAATGATTTTCGCGAAGCTGGAAAGTTTAATTTAAATGAAGTCATAATGTTTTTTGAGAGGAACCCAAAAATAAATAAAATCGAAAAAGGAGTAATATGCAAAAAATAATCATTATTGGTGCAGGGATTCTTGGCGCGTCGACCGCGTATCACCTTGCTAGACAAAGTGCAGAGGTTATCTTAGTTGATCGAGAGGATTCAGGCCAGGCTACTGATGCAGCCGCAGGAATTGTTTGTCCATGGCTTTCGCAGCGGCGCAACAAAGCATGGTATCAGTTGGCAAAAGGCGGAGCTCGTTACTATCCGGAATTAATCGCTCAATTAGAAGCAGACGGAGAAAAAGATACAGGATATAAGCGGGTAGGGGCCATAAGCCTTCATACAGACATGGAAAAACTAGAACAGATGGCCGAGAGAGCGCGAATACGCCGGGAGGATGCACCTGAAATTGGAGAGATTAAGATTTTGTCTCCTTTAGAAACGAAGAGACTTTTTCCACCGTTATCGGAGGAATTTGGTTCCGTTTATATCAGTGGCGGAGCACGCGTAAATGGTAGAGCATTGTGTAAAGCACTGATTAGATCGTCCATGAAGCGCGGGGTCACTTTTCTGAAAGGGAATTCGTCCCTAGTTTGTAAAAATAATCGAGTGATTGGAATTAAGCTCTCTGAAAAAATGTTGTTCGCTGATCAGGTGATTGTAACCGCAGGTGCATGGGCATATGAACTTCTACAGCCACTAGGTGTTGATTTCTTAGTAAAACCTCAAAAAGCGCAAATCGTTCACCTTGAAATTCCTGAAACAGATACGAGCTCTTGGCCAGTTGTCATGCCGCCCAATAATCAATATCTGCTCACATTAGAAAATGGCCGTGTAATTGTCGGCTCAACACACGAAAATGAGGCTGGATTTGACACCCGTGTAACTGCTGGCGGAGTGAATGAAATTTTAAGCAAGGTTTTAGAAACGGCTCCCGGCTTAGCAAATAGTACCTTTGTTGATACACGGGTAGGTTTTCGACCTGTTTCCCCGGGCTTTCTTCCAGTTGCAGGGGCTTTGCCCCATTATGAGGGAATTTTTTTAGCTAATGGTTTAGGGGCATCTGGATTAACAAGTGGACCTTATCTCGGTAGAGAAATAGCCAAACTAGTACTAGGAAGACAAACAGAGATTGATTTGAGTAACTATGATATAACTGGAGCTCTTAAGGCATAATTCATAAAGGACGAGTCCTCAGGAGGTTTGTACCTAAATACAAATCGGTCTTTATATTAGAACGTTTTCTAAAAGTGGGTCTGTCCCCCAGTGAACTAGAGTTTTACGTTCAAGAGGACTGAGACCATTTTTTGAATACTTTATTAATTGATTTCTATAAAAAATTTAAATGTTTTTATTGTCACAAGGTTATTGTCGTGGTAGTATTAGAAAAAATAAATTTCCTTTAATCTGGTCCAGAGAGGCCAAAAAGGGCAAAATGTAAATATCGTATATATTATCTTATTATGTATATATGAATACCCTTTTGTCCTTTGGATGGAAGGGTATTTTATTTTTTGCCACATTATCTTTTAATCATAGTCCAGTGAGGCTTGGAAGGAGAATAACAGAAGTGAATTATCAGAAAAAAACAGTGGTAGCATCAGTAGCAGGTTTAACATTAGAAGGTATGGACATCATGTTTATTTCCTTTGCCATGTCCATGATCATTGCAGAATTTCATATTGACTTAGCAACTGGTGGACTTATTTCATCCATTACTAATTTGGGAATGTTATTTGGCGGAATGATTTTCGGTATTTTAGCCGATAAGTTTGGAAGAGTTAGAGTTTTTACTTATACGATTCTATTGTTTGCCATTGGTACGGCGTTAACCGGATTGGCAACAAATATTGAACAAGTATACATTTTTAGGTTTATTGCCGGTTTAGGAGCCGGTGGAGAATATGGAATTGGAATGGCGCTTGTTGCAGAAGCATGGCCAAAGAATAAACAAGGACGGGCTTCTTCTTATGTGAGTGTTGGTGCTCAATTTGGTGTGATCCTTGCTGCACTACTAAGTGCGATCCTTCTTCCAACTTGGGGATGGAGGGGATTGTTTTTCGTTGGAATTATCCCTGTTATTTTTGCCTTTATCGTGCGTAAAAACTTAGACGAGTCACCAGAATGGCTGACTTCGAAAAAAGGTAACCATCTAGTAGCAAAACAAGGAAAGTTGAAGCAATTGTTTGCAACAAGAAGAACAGCCCTAACTACAATTGCATTAGCAATAATGGCAACGGTCCAAATTGCAGGCTATAATGGCTTAATGATTTGGCTGCCATCTATGCTGCAACAATCACAAGGGCTTTCGGTTTCAAGTTCTGCCCTTTGGACGATTAGTACGGCTGTTGGGATGATTGCAGGTATGCTGACATTTGGACAATTTATGGATCGTCTTGGAATGAAGAGGACGTATGGACTCTTTTTATTAGCATCGGCCGTGGCTGTATTTCTATATTCCTATGCGTCCGGAAGCACAGGAGTTTTAATTGGCGGTGCCATCGTTGGATTTTTCTCGAATGGAATGTTTGCTGGGTATGGGGCATTAATTAGTTATTATTATCCGGTAGAAATTCGCAGCACAGCAACTAACACGATTTTTAACTTTGGAAGAGCGTTAGGGGGATTATCTCCTATTTTAGTAGGATTCATTCTACAGCACGCTACTGTCACCATTGCAATGGGCTATCTAGCTATCCTTTATTGCATTTCGTTTATGGCTATGATTAGTTTAAGAAAAGGTCAGGTTAAAGTGAAGCAAGAAACCATTACTAGTCTTACTAAAGCTGTATAAGTAACTTCGAAGCCATTACCTCTCATGTGGGAGGTAATGGTTTTTTTATTAGCATTTTTTGTCTTAACAGCGGCGCTAAGTATAAATTGATGTTTGTCGATCGTTTTATGAATGAATAACCCAATAAGAAATGACAGCTGAAAAAGTGGCGGAGCCTTCTACATGGAGATGAATTTTATGTTGATATATAAAAGTGAATAAACAATTATATTAAGTTAACGCTATACATAAAGAAAGTTAAGTAAAAGGAGACTTCATCATGAAGGCATATAAAATGACAAATATGATTATAGATGATGATTTTGCTGTCGAAGAATATGTGACAGCTGAATTTACCCACAACTATGATAACTATAGCATTACTTTTAAAAAAGCAGACCTCGAAATCATTAATACCTGGGTGTTCAAGGATGGGACCTCTTTTCCGGCAGATTTATCAGATGAAATAATTGAATCCATAAGAGAAGATGTGAAAAAAAGAATCTAATAATTTTTTGAGTTTTCTTCCACAACCAATTTATTTTAATATGTCACAATGTACCAAGAGAATTAGCATGAACAGGAATACAGGCTTATATATCGCAGCGATAAACAGTACAATCTAGAATGAGCTAAGCACAAAATAAGATATTGTTATACGTTAGAGCCCAATCTTTATCCAGGATTGGGCTTTTTACTGTAGCATCAATTTTCAAAAATTTTCTAATAAATACTGGAAATGAAACCTAGTGTGTTATATAATTACAATTAATTAATCATTCTGTTATATAACAAATAATCAATAAATCTAAAAAAATTAAAAAAGGGGAAGAGGAAATGAAAAAAATTGATTCAATCGCACGTAGAATACTAGGTTGGAAGTTAAACAGATGGGATCGTTGGTATGATTATGAAAAGGGGATATTCATTCATGAGTCTGATTTTCAGCCAGAGCAAAACCTTGACCATGCGATGCTAATTGTTGATCGTTTACAAGATTTGGGATTTGCTTATACAATAAAAGGTCTTTCTAAGGTTTGCTTTAATGACATTTGTGCAACTGGTGAGACGTTAGCACAAGCGATTACGAATGCCGCCTACTCAATTGTCGAACTTAGCTCAGTTCCGGATACCACAAGAATGTGGCAGAAATTATGCTAAAACTCCATTTAATCTTAATTATCTGAACCAATTTAGCTGTCGAGATTGTCTCGACAGTTTTTTTTCGGAAATTATGTTGGATAAATGAGTTGGTTCTCATCGTCTTTCTGATTTTAGCCAATATACTTTTATCCAAATACTCAAATCAAAATATGGTAGTGAAAAAGAAAAATTCATTGTGGTCATAAAATTTCCCCGAATGGGTGGTATAAACGGGAAAGTGATAGGGATGTATAAATGATTCGAGAGGTATGGCTCCATACAATTATTAATTTGAGCTTTCTCATTAAATAATTGCTTAGGACCGATATGATGAAAATGATAAAATATAATAATTAAGAGATAAGGAGTAAATAAAGCTATGAATAAAATAGAAATAATAGCACGCAGAATTCTAGGTTGGAAATTAAATAGATGGGATCGATGGTTTGATTATGAAACTGGCGTTTTCATTCCTGTTTCTGAGTTTCAACCCGAGCAAAATCTTGACCACGCGATGCGGATTGTCGATAGATTGGAAAAGTTAGGGTTTACCTATTCAACTAATGGAGTTTCAATGGCTTGCTTTAATGATTTTTGCGAAACTGGAGATACTTTAGCGGAAGCCATTACCAACGCTGCCTACTCCATTGCCGACACTAGCACAGTACCTGAAGAATGGCTATAAATATGACCATCAAATATTCACTACCTACTATATTTGATATAAAAATAAAAAGCACCATCTAAGGAAAAGGCAAGCGAATCCGATTTACTTTACCCAGATTACCGGATTATCTAAAATAGCTAACCAGCTAAAAACACTTGAATAAAAATATAACAGGTAAAAAGGAATGTAAAGATACCGAAACTAATTCTACCCATGCGATTTCCGGTGGACATTTCATTTTTATAATTAATTTCTCCCCTATGTTTTACTATTGATAACATTTGCAGTTTAAAGATTACTAAAAAATTTCCAGGGAAGTCATCCAATCAGAGTCTGAGGTCTTTTTTAGTCATCTTAGCGAGGAACGAATATATTAATATGTCGAAGCAAACACTAAAAAGGGCAGCATGGTGTTGTTTTGGTAAGTGGAAAAATAAAAACACTATGATTTTGGTTTATACATAAGAAAAAACTAGATCCAGAAAGACTACAGGAGGAAAGGAGATATGATGAATAAAGAAAAAGGATGGAACTTTGATAATAGTTATGCACGTCTACCGAAATCATTTTTTACCAGTCACAATCCAACCCCAGTCCGTGCACCGAAGCTGATCATTCTCAATGAACCTTTGGCTGCAACCCTCGGGTTGAACGTTGAAGAACTGCAAAGCGAAGATGGTGTAGCGGTGTTTGCAGGAAACCGGATTCCTGATGGTGCTTCACCACTTGCTCAGGCTTATGCGGGACATCAATTCGGGCATTTTACGATGTTAGGCGACGGCCGTGCCGTGCTGCTTGGGGAACAGACCACTCCCTCGGATGAACGGGTAGATATTCAGCTTAAGGGTCCTGGTAGAACCCCATATTCCCGCGGAGGGGATGGTCGTGCGGCCCTTGGACCGATGCTTCGAGAATACATCATCAGCGAAGCTATGCATGCGCTTGGAATTCCTACGACCCGTAGTCTAGCAGTTGTGACTACAGGAGAGCCCGTCATCCGCGAAACAGCTTTACCTGGTGCCATTCTTACCCGGGTGGCCGCTAGTCATCTGCGCGTTGGTACTTTTCAATTCGTAGCAAAGTGGGGCTCAGATGAGGAACTTCAGATCCTAGCCGATTACACAATAAAGCGCCATTATCCAGAAATTGAAGCGGATAAGAATCGATATCTTTCGCTGCTTCAGGAAGTAATCAAGCGTCAGGCTGCACTGATTGCCAAATGGCAATTGGTTGGTTTTATTCATGGAGTAATGAATACCGACAATATGACCATTAGCGGAGAAACGATCGATTATGGTCCTTGCGCGTTTATGGATGCTTATGACCCAGAAACGGTATTCAGTTCCATTGATAGACAAGGCCGCTATGCCTATGGCAATCAGCCTTATATGGCCGGCTGGAATCTTGCGCGATTTGCTGAAACTCTTTTGCCGCTGCTACATGACAAACAGGAGCAGGCTGTCGAATTGGCACAGGATGCGATTTCAAATTTTTCTAAGTTATATCAAGTAAATTGGCTCGAGGGAATGAGAGCGAAGCTGGGAATATTTAATGAAGAGATTGAAGATGAATCGCTTATAAATGACCTTCTTACTTTGATGGAGAAAAATCAAGCAGACTATACCAATACCCTCAACGCATTAACTTTTGATAAGCCGGAAGAAACAGGTTTGGTTGGGATACCAGAATTTTCTCAGTGGAATGAGTTGTGGCAGGCGAGACTAAGCAGGCAGGAGGAATCGAAAGCCTCCGTGCAACAATTAATGCGAAACAGCAATCCTGCGGTTATACCTCGAAACCACAGGGTAGAAGAGGCACTAGAAGCTGCAGTGGAACAAGGAGATTACAGTGTAATGGAGAGGCTGCTTAATGTTCTTTCAAAGCCTTACACGTATACCCCTGAAAAGAAAGAATACTGCACATTGCCTGCGCCATCAAACCAGCCTTACCGAACCTTTTGCGGTACCTGATTTAGGAACTTGACAGTTTTTTATAAGAAATGGTATTTCTTTATTAACAACCCTAAAGCGGTTCAATTCCACAAAAATGAATTGAACCATATATTTTTTATCAGCCTGGATATTGGTGGGGGAGTTGACATGATTTTTACACTATTGATTGAAAAGAGTCTGTATAGTTCAATAGATAATTGTCATAAAAATGTAAATCTTTTGCTAAGCGGACTCTTTTAATGTTAAAAATAAGTTATTTATTATGACGGGATGATGGCTACTGGTCGTACCCAGCTATTTAAACTGAGTAATATAAAGCGAAAAATTTTCTAAAAAACTTATCTTTTTTCTAGCATTTTCTTTCAAGTTTCATACACTTTGGGGCCTGGGACACCGGATGGCAGGTATTTTAAGAAAAATATATTGCTTCAAGACAAAGATTGATAGCATTTTACCGATTCTATCGGAAATCTTTCAAACGTTAATCTGCTGATTTTTGACCAGAAGGTTTGGATGTTCCGTATAGTTGTTCAAAGGTTCGAAAGGTATAAGAGAGGTGCTTGTACCATTATTGAAATTGACTTAACATGGTTGGGACATAAATTCAATCCTTAATTTTTCAACGTTAATGGCATTTCTTTTTTTACAGTTGCCTTTATGATTGGGTATTTTGCTGAAAAAATAGATAATGCTGCAATGTAAACAAGGAAAAGCGGTGGTGAAGAGATATAAAAAAGACCTCCATTTATAGATGGAGGTAGGGGGGGGACTCAGTTCTGGAATGTTACCAGATTGAATACAGATGCCTTTGATATTTAAAATTAGATATTGTTCACGAATTGCTCAAAATTAATAGCCTACCTCTACCGAAGCAACGACTATGTACATTAGATCATTTTTATCTCCCTTATCCTCGAGGACAATCCCGCTGGTTGTTATCATTCCTCCATCCATTACTTCCACCGTAACTTTCCCATATGGCAATGCTTCTTTTACAGCCGTAATATCGAGTTTTTCTTTATCACAAGGAACGGCGAGTTTCACATTCACCCTCATATTATCTAAACTGTTTTCAGGGAGCACCGAACGAATACCTGGCATCGAATTATAGTGAATGGCATTTTTTACGGCACGAACTGCTGCAGACGTAATATTTTGACCATGCACATCAATCCCCATCCCGGTTTCAATAAACATTAATTTTTCCATAATTGATTTATCTTCCTTTCCATTTGCATTTACCACTTTATTTTATCGTTTTTCATGGATGATGTTAAATATTTGTTGTAGATGCAGCAGCTTTGCTTAGACTAGGATTCAAATTCGGAATTTAAGTTTGAGAGGGTTATTTGCAGCTAATTAAGTTTTTAAACTTAATAAGATATACTCTCCAATAATTAAAGCTGACTGAACTGGTTACGATCCCTTCAGATATTTTTAATCGGACGGTAAAAGGAATAAACATCAAGAGCAGCAATCCAATCACAACCGGATTATAGGCAATCGTTTCAAATAGGATGAAAGAAAAAACAATGGCAAGCATGCAAGCGAAAAATCTGGAATATGCAGCCTGCAGTGATTTCTTTTTGGAATTCTGTACACATAGGATGGTGATGATTCCTGCGGAAGCAAAGGAATTCAAGCTGAAAAATTGAGCAATACTAATCGCTGCAGCCGCACCGATGGCAGTCTTGATAGTTCGATAACCAAATTTTAATGGGAACATATAATACCTCTAATTTATGTTTATATTTACATTGTATATAAAAAAATTATGATCCCATCCACAGGAGTATCTTAAGGGATATTATGGTTTTTATCAACTGATGGATTAATGATAGAATCATTTCATAAAGGGGTGGATTTTTTGAAAGCATCCCGTCAAGAGAAATAGGTACAAAAATTTAGGAAGGTTAAACCTGCATTTGTTTTTGAAAAAAAAGACTTTCGGTATAATAAAAGTAAACAATGAAGACTAGAGATGAGGGAGATAAGATGATGATTGTTATTGAAAATGATTGGTTGAAGGTGGAGATCAGTCATAATGGGGCAGAAGTACGTAAAGTGAAGCATAAGAAAAGTGGACTGGACTACATGTGGACTGGGGATCCTGCCTATTGGGGACGCGTCTCACCGGTCTTATTTCCGATTGTAGGACGCTTAAAGGAAGACCGCTATCAACTCAACGGTAAGACATATGAAATGTCACAACATGGCTTTTTGCGTGATGTGGAATTTAAGGTGGATGAGCAGACTACAACAGACGTTTCTTTTCGTTACGAGTCTGGCGGACGTTACCTTCATGTTTATCCTTTCGATTTCAAAGCGATTATTCGTTATACTCTCAATGAGGACAACCTCGTTGTTCATTGGGAAATCGTAAATGAAACCAAGGAAGAGATGTATTTTTCTATTGGTGCCCATCCTGCATTCAGGATTCCACTCTTAGAAAATGAAAACATAGAGGACTATAGTTTGCACATTATTCCTGCTGCAAATAAGAATGAGATGGAATATGAGATAGAGAATTCTCTGATTAGAGAAAAAGGAATGGCTAATGATTTATTAACAATTCCACTCACTGACTCTCTTTTTGCGAATGATGCACTTATTTATAGTAATATCGATCAAGTTACACTGGCATCGAATAAGTCGAATCATGGTGTAGAAGTAAGGTTCGAAGGATTTCCGTTTGTTGGAATTTGGTCGAAATACACAGATGGTAAGATTGCTCCGTTTGTTTGCATCGAACCTTGGTATGGTATTGCTGATACATACAATACAACTGGAAACTTGAAGGAGAAATTCGGAATCAATAGGCTTCAACCAAGAGAATCATTCCGGGCAGAGTATAAAATGAAGTTAATATGAGACATGGGGGGGCGGTTCTCTTAAAATGAATTACGCAAAAAATTATTGACTATTTAGTTGTTCATTAATTAGCTCATATAATATATCCTACTCACTCTCAGGGCTTTTTGGAATTTACAAATAATCATTTTAATTCATCATCTAGAGGTTATTCAATGAAGGTATATAGACTAAAAAGGCAGTTTAATGAATATAAAAGAGGAACACAGTTTTACTTGATTAGTGAATCAGAATTTATTGGGGTTAAAGAGTTTGTATTGCGAACGAAAGATTTAACGAATAGAATATCGATCAATGAAAGTGAACTTCTTAAGAATTTTACTTTCATAAAAGAAATCTTTTAATGAATTAAAGATCCCAAACTGCGTGTAATAAATAATAAACATCGAAGGATGCTAAGAAGAGAAAATTTTTAGTTGATGATGGATTTACTCAGACATTTTTCTAAAAACATGCATTTATTAAAGGTTAAAAGAAAATACTTGGAAGGGAACCTGGAATTGTCTTCATTTCCACAATGATGAAGCATTAAAGAAGGACCGGGAAGCCAATAAATTTTTATAAAGTGGAGGAATTAGATCAATGTATTCTTCAATAGCTGGATTCATCGAGGATTGGAATCAAGAAGCTGCTTTAACTCAAAGCCTAGTGGATGCGTTACAGAATAGTTCCTTGCAGCAACGAGTTTCTTCGGACGACCGAACATTGGGGAGAATTGCCTGGCATATTGTGACCAGTACACCTGGAATGTTAATCGATTTTGGCATCAAGGTCCCCACAGTCGAAAACGCTAAAAACGTTCCAGAATCAGCGAAGGAAATAGCAGGGGCATTTCGAAGAGTAAGCACCGACGTAGCTCACGCCGTGAAGGAACAATGGACTGACAGCTCTCTTACTGAAGAGGTGAATGTGTTCGGTAGGACAATGACAAAAGCTGGAACACTGTCACTTATCGTCAAACACATTATTCATCATCGTGGGCAAATGACCGTTCTCATGCGTCAGGCAGGAGTAAGGGTTCCCGGGCTTTATGGGCCCGCCAGAGAAGAATGGACGCAAATGGGAATGAATGCTCCAACCATTTAATGATAAATTGCTAAGGTACTATCATTTCATAGTGCCTTTTTACTTTTTATTACTTTTTCGAAGTATAGTGATCGTGATTTAGACGGTAAGTAGCTCTGATTGGATTAAATCAAGGGGTATGTTGAAATCCTTATAGCCTGTTCTTTTTCTTTTAAATAGTTTGATCATGTTGGTCTAATAGGTTGGCAAGGATCGCCGAATTTTCTTGGTCGGCATCATATTGCACAATATCATCATACTCAAATAAGTGAAAGCCATCTTGGAATTGTTCAATCATGTATTTCAAAAAGACATTCGGATCTTTTTCTCCTCCACGCCTAAATTCCATCATGATGGCCCTAAATTTATGCGGCGGCAAATCGGTTTGAATATGATAGGATTTTGTTAATCCCAATTGATCCGAACTGTATAAGTTATAGGTATAAGACATGCTTGGACCCTCTTTCTCTTTGTATTCCAGTTATATTTATGTCGTAAATCAGTGCTTCCCAGTAATTCTTAATTCAATATATGGAAACGGATGTAAATCTAAAAGAGGCCGGACAACAAATTCCGATCTCGATTGCAACCTCAATTACCTTCTAAGGCTACAATAAGAAACTATTTTTCATAAAGTACCAAGCATGCAACTAATGTTTCTCATTTTGATTGGACCGCGTTTTTTTAGAATTGTCGTTAAAAACTGATTCCAGCCCATATCCAGTAGAACTGGTTTCAAGCACCTGTTCATTTCCTTTGTTCTTTAAGTTTGCGTTTGTTTGATTTTGAAAAGGATCAAAATTTTCGTTTTCCAAATAATATTCCTCCTGATATATTCATTAAGATCGTAAAAAAAGCGGATGGCTTATCTTTTAATATCTGCCAAGAAAGTGCCGAATGGCATATTTAACACTACTAGTATTTGCAATATGCAGGAAAGTACTTATATAAAACAAATTTTTATGGATGACAATACAAACTTCCAGCCACCCATTCCTGAAAATCGAAAAATTAAAAATAGAGATTTTCCCATCTAAACAGTATAATCAGGGATGGGAGTTGAAACAAATGAACAAAAAAGACATCGCTAATATCCGTAAGCAATTTAAATTAGACAATCATTTGATGAATATTCGAGAAATCTTCAATGTTTATGTGCAGAAGGAATCAGCTGAGATTTATCATCAAGTCTGTCAGCCGTTTCCATTGTTAGATCACGAAGCACAAGAATTGTTTTTGGCCAATTTTAAAAAGGTGTTGACCGGTCATCTCGATGCCAAACTGTTTGAACTGAAATTCATGCGTGATGTGGATTATAGTACACAAGGGATCCTTTTCGAAGGATTACGAGCGGACTCAGAGGATTGGCAAGATAACATGCTGGACATCGTCGGGAAAATATTTTCCCATACTATTTATGAATTTGATACAGTGGTGACATTTATCCGCGGAGAATATCGAAAACCGACTAAGAAGAGGAACCAGGAATCCGAAGAAGGCGGGGAGGATGTGGTTTATTCCAATGAGTTTATCCTTTGCAGCCTCAATAAAACCGATCTTCCGAAAAAATCCTTGATGTTTGATTATATCGAAAAAGAATTCAAATCCTATCATATCGTTGATCCTATTATTAATTTAGACTCGCCAATGTCAGGTTTTTTGTTCCCTACTTTTAACGACAATGCAGCAGATGTGAACCATATTCTCTATTGTGCAGGGAAAGTCAATCAACCCGATTTCACCTTTATTGAAAAGGTGCTTGATTGTGAAGACATTATGACTGCGCAGGATGATAAGGACTGCTTTGACTTTATTTTAAAAGAAGTAATCGGGGACGAAGTGGATTCCGCGGTCATTTCGAATGTTTATGAGGAAATCGATCGGGTGGTACAGGAGAATCAGGAAAAGGAAGACAGTGAACCCTCAACGTTGGATCATCGCGACATCGAACGCATATTAACGGTCAGCGGTGTCGAAAATGTGGAAACAGCCAAAGTGGAGCATGCCTTTAAAAGCGTTGTAGCGGACGAAAAACATGAATTCAAAGCAAGCAGTTTAATTCCTAAAAATATAAAAATAAGTACCAAGGTGGCAAATGTAACCATCAACCCGAAAGACCTGAAAAATCTAAAATATATCACGTACGAAGGAAAACGGTGCCTATTGTTGGAGGTAGATGAAGAGGTCGTCGTAGAAGGATTTCGATTGGAATCGAAGACACTCTAACCATTACAATCAGTGACCGCTAAACAAAAAAACGAAAGCGCCTAAATTGCAGGCGCTTTCGTTTTAATTTGGTTCCTGTTGTAGATGGTGTTTATTTTTTCAGCCATCTGCTTGTGGCTAGAAAGGGAGGGCTAATTAATAATTACAATTGAGGTATCAACAAAAAAGGGTTTTGTTGGAGAGAACTATTGTTTAATACCTGATCTTTTCATTTTTATTCAAGGGGGTAGCAGGTTTTAAAAAATATTTAGAAAATCCAGTTGACCGTTCGCCTACTACGTGTTACGATATACTTGTAGTAAGTCACACTGGATACCGACGTCACTGAATAGTGAGGTTGCAAAATATTTTTAAGAAAAATAGTTGACACCCCCTACTAATCGGTGTTACAATGTACTTGTAATAAGTGATACTGAATAGCGTGATTTCCCAAAAGCTATTCAGTAAAAATTTCCCTTAGTACTATGTTATACTGAATATAAGTCAGACGAAGTAGGGGAGGTAAAGGAGACTCTGAACATGGAAAATTTAACTGAAATGCTGAAGGGTTCGCTGGAAGGCTGCGTGCTGGAAATCATCAGCCGCCATGAAACCTATGGCTACGAGATTACCCGTCGCCTAAACGAGCTTGGGTTTACCGAAGTCGTGGAAGGGACGGTCTACACCATTCTCGTGCGATTAGAAAAGAAAAAACTGGTGACCATTGAAAAGAAACCGTCAGATATGGGGCCGCCCCGCAAGTTTTACTCACTTAATGAGGCTGGCCGCCAGGAACTTGAATTGTTTTGGAAAAAATGGGATTTTGTATCATCAAAAATCAACGTCTTAAAGTCAATCTAGCTTCATAAGATATTCCATCCGCAATTTTTGGAGTGTCTTGTTCAGCTTTATGAATGCGCTAGGATTTTCGGATGTTGTAGACGGTACAGTCTATACCATATTGGTACGACTTGAGAAAAACAAGCTGGTGGAAATTACGAAAAAGCAATCCGATATGGGACCGCCGCGAAAATTTTTCACGCTCAATGACGCGGGACGTGAGGAATTGAGAAAGTTCTGGGAAAAATGGGAATTTGTTGCGACAAAAATCAACGAGTTAAAGGAGAGAAAATAATGAATTTTTGGGAAAAAATCACAGGAAGCGACATGACTAAAGAATTGAAAACTTTTGAATCGCGAGCCAAAAAGCTACCGGCTGATTATCAAGCGGCATGGGAAAAAATTAATGCTAATCTTTGGCCGCACTCAGATTTCACCGGTCGCAACCTCATGCCAATTCTTGACGATGTGCTTGGCCTGCTCGAAGAAACGGCAGCGGACGGTCAGAGTGTACAAGAGGTTTTGGGTGACGATATCAAAGGCTTCTGTTCAGCGCTGGTCGGCGAAGAAGGGGCAAAGTCTTTTCGCGACAAGTGGCGCAAGCAACTCAACAATAACATCGCTAAAAAATTAGGTAAATAGGAGGATAAAATGAGAATACAAGATATCATCGAAGGCAAAAAAGAGTGGCGAGCACACGTGGCGCGTGTCAAAGCGCTCCCGAAAGATTATCAGATTGTTTATAAAGAGATTCAAAAATATTTCTTTAAGGTCGGCCCTGTTGAGCTAACCGACGGGACAGGTTTGCTCTCAGGGATTATCGATCTTTTTGAAGAGGGCGCGGCCTTGGGGAAGAGCGTGCTCGAAGTGACGGGCAGTGACGTAGCGGCTTTCTGCGACGATCTAATCAAAGATTCAAAAACTTACGCTGACATCTATCAAGAATCTGTTGACCAAGAAGTTAACAAGGCCATGAAAAAGGTTACGGAAAAACAAAGTTTAAAAAAAAGGAGGAAAAATAACATGATGGAAATGTTCAAAAAGATGGTTGGTGATAAAAAAGAATACAAGATGATGATGGCACGGGTTGAAGCCCTGCCAGAGGACTACCAGTTTGTATTTAAGAAAATTCAAAACTACATGTGGAATTTCGCAGCGGGCAACGGGATGGATATGCTGCACATGCAGTATGAATTAATCGAGTTGTTCGAAGCCGGTGCGGCGGAAGGCAGACAAGTGCTGGAAATCACTGGGGACGACGTGGCGTCCTTTGCCGATGAACTAGTGGCAAACGCTAAAACCTATATCGCCAAGTATCGTGAAGATTTGAACCAGAGTATCATGAAGCGATTGGGAAAAAAATAGATTCAATAGATAATACCGACTGAATAGCTGGTTACAAATGTGAATTGCCACCTTCGTTATTCAGTAATTTTTTTAACTCGGTAATAAGTTGTACGGATTACCAGTAATACTAAGTAGGGAAGTATAGGCAATCTAGCTCCGCAAGGCGCTTATTATAAGGAGGAAAAATTATGAGCAATGTAGCGATTTCTGTAAAAGGGTTAAAAAAATCCTTTAAAGACAAGGAAGTCTTAAAGGGGGTGGATTTTGAGGTACAACGTGGCGAAATTTTCGCACTGCTGGGCTCAAATGGAGCGGGCAAGACGACAACGGTCAACATCCTCTCGACCCTGATGAAGCCCGATGGCGGTGAAGTAGGTATTTGCGGCTATGACGTCCAGCGTCAACCGGATCATGTTCGCCAGAGCATCAGCCTGACAGGGCAGTTCGCAGCTTTAGACGGCATGCTCACAGGAAGGGAAAACCTGATGATGATCGCCAAGTTGCGGGGAGTTTCCAATCCCGCTCAAGTCGCCGACAATCTGCTTGCAAGATTCAGCCTGACCGATGCGGCCAACCGCCGGGCGGACAAATATTCCGGCGGGATGAAGCGCAGGCTTGACATCGCCATGAGCCTGATCGGGACGCCAGCAGTCATTTTTCTCGACGAACCGACGACAGGGCTTGACCCCGAAGCGCGGATTGAAGTCTGGGATACCGTCAAGGAGCTTGCTGACGGCGGCACGACCATCTTGCTGACGACCCAGTACCTGGAGGAAGCCGAACAACTGGCGGACCGTATCGCCATCCTGCATGGCGGAAAAATCATCACGACTGGTACCCTTACCGAACTTAAAGAGATGTTCCCGCCAACGAAAGTGGAGTACATCGAGAAGCAGCCGACATTGGAGGAAATTTTCCTCGCGATCATCGGCAAAAAGGAGGAGATGTAAATGAAAAGCAAAACAGGGGTATTACTTGGACGTTTAATGCGCAACATCATGCGCAGCCCGGATACGATTATCACGGTGGCGATTACGCCGATTATGATGATGCTGCTATTTGTATACGTATTTGGCGGCGCCATAGAGACAGGCACGGACAACTACGTCAATTATTTATTGCCGGGAATCCTGCTGATGGCTATTGCATCCGGCGTCGCTTATACTTCCGTGCGGCTGTTTACGGATGTAAAGAGCGGGCTGATGGCGCGTTTCATTACCATGCCCATCAAGCGCTCGTCGGTATTGTGGGCTCACGTGTTGACCTCTCTTGTTTCCAATGCGCTTACTGTCGTGGTGGTTATCCTCGTCGCGCTCTTGATGGGCTTCCGTTCCAGCGCTAATATCCTGGATTGGCTCGCGGTAGCTGGGATACTCGGGCTGTTTACGCTGGCGCTGACATGGCTGGCGGTCATTCCCGGATTGACGGCGGGGTCTATGGAAGGGGCGACAGCCTACTCGTACCCGCTGATTTTCCTGCCGTTTATCAGTTCGGCCTTTGTCCCCACCGAAACCATGCCTAAAATTGTCCGTACGTTCGCTGAGAACCAGCCCGTGACTTCAATCGTGAATGCGATGCGTGCCCTCTTGTATGAAGGGTCTGTTGGCAACGGTATCTGGATCGCTCTTGCCTGGTGCGTCGGAATCATGCTCGTGGCATATATCTTTGCGATGTGGGCGTATAAGAAGCGGGTGTGAAATAGTTAAAGAAGGAAGCAGCAGGACATTTCTCATTCTGATTACCCAGAACAGGAGGTGAGTCAGCTTTTGATTGCCAATATTCATACTCTTTGATGCATCGAATACACCTTTTTGACAAAGGGCTTTCAAGCATGAATAACAAAAGAAAATTTGTAGTTTAAAACAATAGGGCTGATAGTAAAGTAAAGAGAGGGGAACCAAATGAAGAAGATTACAACAAAAGATTTTAGTTCGCCAGAAAATATGAAGGATGTTGTAGGCTTTTATAAAAAACTATCGGAACAACAAGAGCCGCTTATCCGTCTTGATGATTATTATGGAATGGGGCCAGCCTGGCTTGCGATTCATCATGAGGATATAGTAGCTATTCTCAAAGATCCTCGGTTTATTAGAGATGTGCGAAAGCTACAGCCTACACAAGATCAACCAGATTTAGAAGATCGATCTGAGAAGTGGGAATGGAATATAAATTTCCCAAATATGCTGGACTCTGATCCACCTGATCATACTCGTTTGCGCAGGTTAACAACCAAAGCTTTTACCCCTCAAATGATCGCGAATTTAGAACCTCGTATTCAACAGATTACAGATGAATTATTGGATGCAGTACAGAAAAAAGGGAAGATGGATCTTATTGCAGATTTTGCTTTTCCACTTCCATTTCGGGTTATTGCCGAGATGTTAGGAATACCTGTTTTGTATCAAGAGAAAATTTATGATATGTGGATGAGTATAAAGGCAGATCCTAGTCAAGACCATATGGCATGGATCAGAGAGTATTACTCCCTTATTGGAGCAACATTGGAAGAAAAACGAAAACATCCAGCGGAAGATGTAATGAGCTCTTTGATACACGCACACGATCAAGATGATAAACTGAGTGAACCCGAACTGCTCTCTACCGTCCAATTACTCATTACTGCTGGACATGAGACCACAACCAATTTGATTGGAAATGGTATGGTTGCTTTGCAGAAACATCCCGAACAATTAGCATTGTTGCGTAGTAATCCTTCTTTGCTGCCAAATGCTATCGAAGAGCTGCTTCGCTATGCTGGACCGCTCATGATCAGCTGGCGTTTTGCAGGTGAAGATATAACGATGCATGGGAAAAACATCCGTAAAGGTGAAATGGTTCTATTCTCTCTTGGCACTGCGAACCTTGATCCAAAACAGTTTTCCAATCCTGAAGTATTCGATATTACGAGAAGTGAAAACGATCATCTTGCCTTCGGCAATGGTATTCATCACTGTTTGGGTGCTCCGCTTGCAAGATTGGAAGCAAAAGTTGCCTTTGGTACTTTGCTTAGGCGCTTCCCAGATTTAAAATTGGCGATTGATCCAGATAAGCTGATTTATAACAATAATGGAGTGGTACGTTTCATTGCTAGTATTCCAATGACTTTCTAACCTTCGGTGGTATGTTGTTTTTCAATTAGATACAAAGACTAGTTGAAAAAAAAGGGAATCGATAATGCCTTCATTCAGCCTTGTTCTGGACCTGCAAGTAGACAATCGTTTGAAGTATATTCGAAATTAGCTATTACAGAAGCTCAAGAAGAATATAACCATGTGATCTATTCCTTTCCTGTGCAAAAAACAGACCGATTCGAAATAGATATCGGTCTATTTTCCATTTGTTGGTCAAATTAGGGTTCGTCGTGCAGTGTCTGGTTCTGCCCCCAGTAGAAAGATAACTTTAATCTGTATGTCAAAAAGTCATTTATCTTATTTTGACATGCGTCATTTCTTTAGGATACTTTTTGAATTTTAAGTTCTGAAGGAATTGATATTCTTAGCGAAGTTTTTTCGCGTTTTACTGGTCATAAAAAAACCCCCGTAAACGTCAGATTGGTGTCTAACATTTACGGGGCAGTTCAAGTGAGAAATTAGGCTTTTTGATTTTCTTGGAAGGATGTGTGAGAAACATCCTTCTTAATAAATAATAACAGGATCGTATTTACTAAGATTATCATACACGGTTTTCATTATACTAGGGGGTGTGTTGACACAGCCGGCTGATCCTGCACTAAGATAGGCATTACTTGCCCAGTTATTCCGCCAGCTGGCATCGTGGAATCCTTGTCCATCATTCGTAAAGGGAGCCCAATAAGATACATCAACGGAATAATTAGGATTACCAACTGCGCTGCCCCTGAGGGTATGTGGTGATTGTTTATAAAGAATATACCAAACTCCAGGATGTGTATCTTCCATGGTACTGTGTTTGCCTGTAACCACATTCGTTGTGACTACTAATTGTCCATTTTTATAAATCCATATTCGCTGCTGTGCAATGGACACTTCAGCATACGTGTCACCGATGCCATTATTCGTGGTATTTTCGTAACCAATGCCTTCCTTGCCCCAGCCCTTTCCGTAAATATTAGAAGCAGAAATTGATTTCTCTCCTTTTTCAAAAGCTTCCTGAATTCTCGATGATTCTTTATCAGTATTTATTGCCCAGCCATAGCCTTGACCTTTTACCGAAATGACCGAGCCTGAATGGGTCTTAAATGTAAAATTCTTATTTAATGTTGATTGGGAACGATTAATTTCATCTATCTTGTTCTTAATGTCATTCGCAGTGATTGTGATCTTTTTATCTTTTGACAAAGAGGCATCTTTTATTAATTCACTAGCATTTAAGGTATACACTTGGTCTTGTACCTTATAATCAACAGTGCGTTGAAGAAGTTCCTGAAAAATGTTCTCGTCTTTTTTAACAATCGGACTGTCCGCTTTAATTGGTTGTAACAAGACGGGTTGCAGTTTGATATCACTGTTATATTTCTGTTTCTGATAATTCTCTAATAGACTCGCGATATCATACTGTTCTCCATCAATGCTATTGGAGATGACAATTTTACCCTGTTCCAATTTCACTTCCGCATCTTGGGGAGCTTTTAGTTCCTTATTCATTGATAAGAGCTTTCCTTCTATTTGCTCTTTCAACGTTTGGCTTCGAAACTGATCCATCTTATCAGGTACCAACAAATAATTTTGAACCTTTGAGGAAGGAAAAAAGGTCCACTGGCTTTTTAATAATTTCTTGATTTCAGGCAAATCTTGTTCCGTAAATCCCATCTCTGTTTCTTTTCCGTCTAAAATTTGTTGTTGTCCTACATAGACTCTGTTTGTTAATAAAGATGTTTTTAATTTTTTTATTGCCTGATCAGCAGTCAGCCCACCGACTTTTGTGTAATTAATTGTAATTTGTGAATTGAACCGTGTTGCTTGATAATAGCTTATTCCCGCAAATAGGAGTGCAATAATAATAATAAATCCAATTATAATAAAATTCCTTTTTGCACGCGGTTTGAATCGATTAACCCGTTCTTGACTCATTTCTTCAATTGTTTCATTTAGCGTACTCATAAACATTCCCTCCGCACCGGATAACCTATATATCAACGTTTTCTAATGTTAACCTTTTGAAATTTGCATCCCAAAAATTTCGAATTGGTTACAATGCTATTAAATTATCACTACAATTATATTATATTGAATTGGAGGAAATTTGTCACAATTTGTATAAAGGGGAAAATATTATAGTTGTATCTGATACAGCATATGAAGAAGAACTATTTATAGAAATGTCAATTATGAAGGTGGGAGAAAATTATGGATGAGACATTGGACAAAATAGGCACCGCGAAGCATATATACAACGAATGAAGCAACAAAGCCCATGATGATAATTAGAGTTGCACTGTTTGCGTTAGCGGGAATCATAACAGAGATTGCTGTTGAAATGGCTAAAGCAATTAATGCGACAATCAATATGCGTGTAGATGACTTATATTTATCAATATGTTGCGTGACGAAGCCTGACTCAGTCTCGATGCCAAACTGTTTGAACTGAAATTTAGACAGGATGTAGATTATATTACACAAGGGATCCTTTTCGGAGGATCACAAGCGGACTCTGAAGATTGGTAGGATAACATCTGGAAGGGGGCAGGAAGTTCAAGATGTATTTGCTAACATTGTCACGAAACACGTTCATTCACTCGAGACCCGGAGGTAGAAGTAGCCTTTAGTACATATAGGGAATCAGATTATTATTTTAATGGAAAGAGTTTTGCAACTGAATAAGTGAAATTGATCTCTTAGTGAACAAAAAATAATCCACCTTTGAGTTCATAAAGGCTCAGGTGGATTATTTCCATCAAATTAAGTCGGTTACCTTTGAGGGAACTCTCTATTGCTGAACCGGACATGAAGCAGCATAGTCGGTCTTTTTTATTTATGAATTTCTTAAGTTTATGATAACCGATGTTCGTGAACAAGAACTTTTTTTCATCATAAAGTTTTATGTTTACCCTATCTGTTTTTTTATTTTTATGGGTAGATTCAAATTTTGACATTTAACCTCGTAGTGAGTTTCATAATTGCTTTGGCAATTTTTTGAATACCATTATTTATCGAAACATTTTCTACCTGAGAAACACTAAGACGGATTACATTTTCTTTTTTACATTCCGGCAAATACATTTTTTGCGCATTATCCACATCCACATCCACATCATCCATGATTAACTGGTTAATCAGCTGTTCTGCTTTTAGCGGGTGAGGTAATACAATCGTCGAGTAAAAACCGGATGTTGAACCAGTATAGGAAGCAGCAGCCGGAAGATACTTCTTATAGGCTGTCTGTAAAATCTCCCCTTTTTCCCGGTATATTTGTCTTATCTTTTTAATGTGGGCATCAAACATCCCATTTTTTAAGTAGATTTCCAGCGCCCCCTGGGTTAAAACAGGGGTATGTAAATCTGCGGCATACTTCGCCTGTGAAAATGCACTTTTCATAGATTCAGGAATTACAGTCAGGCCAAGCCTTAAACCCGGCAGCAATACTTTAGAAAAGCTTTTTGTATAAATAACTCTACCTGAAGGGTCATAGGCAAACATCGGATCCTGCTTCAGGTTGAAATCAAGATCTCCCATATAATCATCTTCGATAATATAAACATCATACTTCTGAGCTAATTCTACCATCTTTTTCTTTTCTTTATTCGAGTAACTGTAGCCGGTAGGGTTATGAAATCTTGAAGTGGTGTAAAAGAACTTAATATCTTGGTGTTTAAAAATTTCCTCTAGACGCTGCATATCTACCCCCTGTTTTGTTATTTCGATTCCAAAAGCATTGGCATTTTGAACCTGGATGGACTCCACAAAGGCAGGGTGTGTAGGCTGTTCCACGCATATATTGGTTTTTCCATTTGGAAATGGCATCTCGACAAATAGATTCAGTGCTTGTTGCGATCCCGATACCACAAATATCCTGTCTGGTACCGTAAATACCTGTAAATTTTGTAAATGCCGGGCCAGTTCCACACGCAGGGAATACAATCCTTGAGACTCAGAGTAGGTAAACATGTCCTCTTTATATAATTCAATTGCCTGGTTGATACAATGTTTAAAATCTTGATATGGCATTGCTTGTTTATCAGGTCCCGCTGATAAAAAGTCAATTTTCCCCTGCTTGTTGTCAGTTCTTTCACGCAATGGAAAGTCTTCTACTATATAATATCCACTCTTGGGCATGGAGTAGATTAAGTGCCTGTTTTCTAATTCCTGATAGGCTTTGATAACTGTGTTGTGACTGCAAGAATACTTTTTTGACAGAGCTCTTATAGAAGGTAATTTGCTCCCAGACACTAATATGCCTTGAGTTACCTGTTGTTCGATCAGTCCAACAATTTCCTGATATTTTTTCATTTTTCTTTCCAACCTTTCCAATCTGTAAGGGTACAAAGCAAGAAAACTGTTATTTCATTTCATAACTGGAAAAAGTATACTTTACACTATCAAACTAGTAAACTAATTTGAAATTGCAGTTGTGGAGGCCTACATTGCTGCCTGACTAGTCAAAAAACAAAGGAGAATAGACAATGAAACATGTGAAATACTGGATAATTGCAATCGCCCTGCTTTTTACAGGAACCATATTTGACCTTCCTGTAAAGGGTGAAAATATGAATATTAAAGACTTGTCAGTCGAGGAAGAATTTGCTGGTACACAAGGTACGATTGTAGTGAAAAATTTAAAATCAGATAAAATCTATGTATATAACAAAGAGAGAAGCGAGGTCCGCTTTACACCAGAGTCTACTTTTAAGGTACCAAATGCGTTAATAGGTTTGCAAACAAAAGCTGTAAATGATGAATACGAAGTGAAGCGCTGGGATGGCGTGGTTCGTGAATTTCCAGAGTGGAACAAGGATCATACACTAGCCTCAGGGATGAGACATTCTGTGATCTGGTATTATCAACAAATGGCTCGTGACATAGGTTTTGAACAAATGCAAACATACATGAAAAAAATCCATTTCGGTAACGGAGATATTAGCGGCGGAATAGAACATTTCTGGCTTGATAGCAGTCTGAAAATATCTGCACAGGAACAAGTTCAATTTATGGAGAATCTCGTAGAAGAAAAACTTCCATTTGGCAAGCAGGAAATGAGAACGGTTAAGCGAATTATGATTAATGATGAAGCCGATTCGTATGTTCTTCATGGGAAAACGGGTACACGTTTGTCAGATTATGGGTTAGGCTGGTATGTAGGATATATCGAAACCGATAATGCTAACTGGGTTTTTGCGACCAACGTGGATGGAAGCGGAACAAAAGCACGAAACATCACCATGGATGTTTTAGAAAAACTAAATATCATAGAAGAATAAGCAAACGATGCAGAATGTATGCTCATTGTTCAATGATGAGCATACATTCATGCAAAGGGAGGATACTGACAATGAGCAAACTGGCATACTCAAAGATCCTAGGACTAGTTTTAGGGACTTTATTGATCATTGCAGCGGCAGGGTATGGTGTAATGTTTTTGATTGGAACAGGTTTACAACAAGCGTTCGCTGCAGATACTAATCAAGCACCAAGAGATAACAATATCTTCGTTAACCTCGTGATTATAGTTATCCCTGTTATTATTGGGCTAATTACAGCAAGAGGGCCCTTTACCCTTAAAAAAACCGCAGGTAAAGTAACATTTGCTAGCTTTTGTTTTTTACTCGGGTTTCTTGTTCTCGTGTTTTTTTTCATTTCGTTAGGAGCATTAGGCGACTCGTTTGAATATTTAATTTTAGCCATTGGAATCATTTATTTTTTATTAGGTTATTTGATTATTAAGGAAAATAATCTTTTCAGCAGGGAGAATTAAGTACTGGGAATGTAGAAAATAAAGAAGCGAAATCGCATAGGATTTCGCTTTTTTCTCTTTTCTTTATTAAATGATAAGAATATCTAGTTTTCAAACTTATGTAATGAGGTTAAATACACCTAAGAAAAATAGAATTATAATTTTCGTATCGAACAAAATAATTAATAAGTGATACTGATATCAAATACAGAGGACATTGTAAATAAAGATTGGAGCTGTATCCTCTTTTCTTATAAAAGTTCCAAAAGTATACAAGGAGGAAAATAAAATGCCAAATACGAAGGATTATGAAAAAGGGTATAAAAAATATGAATCAAAAGCAAAAGAATACATGGACGATAAAGAAAAAGCTGTGAATCTACTTAATAGCGCAAAGAAAAAAGCTAATGAGAAAAAAAGGAAGCTTGGAGAAGTATGGGAAAAGTTACAACTTTTATTTGAAATATTTAATGCATGGAAAAAGGGTGAATACAAGGAGATACCAACAGGTTCAATTATAATGATAATAGCTACTATCATTTATTTTGTTTCCCCTATAGATTTTATTCCAGATTTCATTGTTGGTTTAGGATTAATTGATGATGCAGCAGTTATTGGTTTTACCATAAAACAAATTTCTAGAGACCTTGAAAAATACAAATATTGGAAGTTGACCAATGATTATTAAGAATAATTATTAACATTAAAGGGCCAAATCCAAACTGTATTAATATATTGATTAGAGTATTGGGAATTTGGCGAGCGAACATTAGAAAGAGCTGTCTAACTTACAAATAATATTTTTGGGGAAGTGAGTATCGAGGATATTGAAATATTGGACAAACGTTGTGATTTATAGAAAAACAAATAGAACAAGCAAAGTTAATTAGATTGTCGTTTAATTAGGAGTGTTTAACATGGACAGCAGCTTAGAAATTTGTACAAATCTCATTGGCAGAGCCAAGAACATTGTCGTCCTGACTGGTGCTGGAATCAGTACAGAATCAGGAATCAAGGATTTTCGGTCTAAGACCGGCGTATATCAAATAGCACCTGAATACATTCTCTCTCTTGATTTTTTTTATCGAAATCCGGCGAAGTTTTATCAGTTTGCCATGGAACATCTTTATCACCCTGATGCAATTCCGAATAAGGGACATGAAATACTGGCAAAATGGGAGGATCAAGGCAAAGTTCAGCATATTATTACACAAAACATAGATGGCCTTCATCAAAAAGGTGGCAGTAAAAACGTAATAGAGTTTCATGGAACAATGAAAACCGCATCCTGTTTACACTGCGGAAAAGTCTACCCAACAGAGGAAATGGTATCTCGTATTCCAACAATGGAGGGTTTTTATGTCTGCAGCTATTGTAAAACCAAAAGGGAAAGGGATCGATATATTAAACCGGAAGTTGTTCTGTTCGGTGATACAGGTGAGTGGTTTTCATTTGAGGGTTTTAATACAATCATTCAGCTGATTGATCAGGCTGATTGTATTTTGGTATTAGGCACAAGCCTTAAGGTAACTCCATTCTCTACCTTCCCGCAATATAGAAGGCAGGGTGTACCACTGATAATAATAAATATAGGAGATACACCTTACGACCATGAAAAGGGAGTATATATTATTAATGATTCAATTGGAGAATCATTGACCCAGATAGACAGAAAATTGAGTATCTCGGTAGATGTGTTTGAACGCTAATCCATACGTCCATCAATTGATGTGCATTTTTAGATTTTCCTATACGTTCAAAAATCAAGTTCTAAAAAGAAACGTATGTTCTAATTGGTTTTTATGATAACTTTTTATGAGCATAAAATCTGATTAGCAAATAAATATTCGACCCTAGAGACAACCAGCTCCAGGGGAATTATTTTACCAAAGTAGACAAACCCCTTTGGATAACCGTCTATTGTTGTACCGGACTTGTTCCAAAAAAGAGGACTCCATGTTTCTATTTTAACATCATGTAAAAAAGCCAGATTTGCCGATTCATTTCCTGACTATCATTTTAGAGTGCATAAAGGAAAGTGAAAGTAGAAATGCTACAAGTAAAATTTAAAAATTATTCCAGGAAATTGTTAAAGTGGTGATTTGAGATCAATTTTTCAAATAACCATAAAAAAGGAGAAGAAAATGGCAAAAACAATAGCTGATGTTTTAATTGAAACCTTGGTAAATGCTGGGGTGAAGAGAATTTATGGTATTGTTGGCGACTCATTGAATGCTATTTTGGATTCAATAAGACGTTCGGAAAAAATTGAATGGGTTGGAGTTCGCCATGAAGAAGTAGCTGCTTTTGCAGCAGGTGCTGAAGCATTTTTAAATGATCATATTGCCGTTTGTGCGGGTAGCAGCGGTCCTGGAAACCTGCATCTAATCAATGGTCTTTATGACTGCAATCATTCTCGTATTCCTGTACTTGCCATTGCTGCTCATATTCAAAGCAGTGAAATTGGCAGTGAATATTTCCAACAAACACGTCCGGAACTTATTTTCAAAGACTGCGCTCACTCAATAGAGACAGTACAAAGAGCAGAACAAATGCCTTCAATGGTAAATTTGGCATTGCAGACGGCCATCGCAAATCGTGGCGTTTCCGTTCTCGTTATTCCCGGTGATGTTGCAGCATTAGACGATAATGTGGAAGTTACCCACGTTCCAGTCCATACAGCAGAACCTGTGATTCGTCCGTCCAATAATGATTTAAAGAAACTAGCTGAATATCTAAATAACGGCCAGAAAGTGACACTGCTTTGTGGCGGAGGCTGTGCTGGAGCACATGATGAGTTAATGAATCTTTGTCATAAATTAAAATCCCCAATGGTCGTAGCACTTAGAGGGAAAGAATTTCTTGAATATGATAATCCATATTATGTAGGTTTGACTGGATTGATCGGTTATTCTTCAGGTTATCATGCGATGATGGATTGCGATGTACTCTTGATGTTAGGAACTGACTTCCCATACAGACAATTCTATCCTAAAAATGTAACCGTTCTTCAAGTGGATATACGATCAGCACATCTTGGACGTCGTACTCCGCTAGCGCATGGAGTGGTTGGAAAGGTGAAAGATACAATTGAAGCATTGTTACCACTTCTTGACGAAAAAGATAACGATCAATATTTAGAAAAACATGTGAATGCCTATAAAAAAGTTAGAGAAGGACTTGATGAGCTTGCAGTTGGTAAACCAGGTCGCAAACCCATTCACCCACAATATTTAACAAAAGTCGTCAGTGATTTGGCAGATGAAAATACTGTTTTCACATGTGACGTTGGTACTCCGACACTTTGGTCCGCTCGTTATTTAAAAATGAATGGAAAACGCCGCCTGCTTGGTTCATTTAATCATGGAACGATGGCAAATGCTCTCCCACAAGCTATTGGCGCAGCGATTGCCCAACCTGGCCGGCAAGTTGTAGCCCTTTGCGGAGATGGCGGGCTTTCGATGTTAATGGGTGATTTACTTACTCTTCGTCAACACAAATTACCAGTAAAAGTCGTTGTATTCAATAATAATTCCCTAAGCTTCGTTGAATTGGAAATGAAAGCAGCAGGATATCTTGAAACAGGTACTGAACTAGTAAGTACTGACTTTGCAGCCATTGCTCAAGCAATGGGATTGGAAGGTATTCGCGTTGAAGACCCTGCAGATCTTGAAGGTGCAGTGCAACAAGCGTTTAAACATGACGGTCCAGCAATTATTGATGTTGCAGTAAACCGACAAGAATTATCCTTACCACCTAAAATTACTTATGATCAAGCACAGGGATTTTCCCTTTGGATGCTTAAAGCCGTATTAAATGGCCACGGAAATGAAATAATTGAAGTGGCGAAAACAAACTTGTTTCGTTAATGTGAAAAAATGTAATGATAAAAGGCTGGCCAAGGTAACCGGCCTCGAATGAATAATGATACTAAAGTAGCCAACATCTTGAGAGAGCATGCTATTGGCTGACCGGACATGTTGTTGCATGTTCGGTTTTTTGTGTTTGGCCACCCGGTATTTACAGTGTTCTGTCTTACAAACAATAAGCTGCATTGATGAACTTGTCTTGAAATAAAAATTAATTAAATTGGTAATTCAAAAGAATAATAGAAAAAGAACCATATTAAAGAAACGGGAAGGGGGAAATTGATGGTAATCGAAAATTTTTTGAAATATTAGTGAGAGTAATACCAGCAAAAAGTTGGTGTTATTAAACTGTCCCAAAACATACACTTTTCTAAATACCGTATTCATTTTTAGACATTAAGGAGAGGGAGCAATGAACTTCGAGATGCAAAAAGCGAATATGCTGGCTGAACAAATAAATGGTTTTATTCAATATATCCAAAAAAGTTATAAAACTAAAAACAGTCTTCATACAGACAAAGATAAAATATATCAAATTAAACTCTGGATGGAGGATTTTAAGTTTCAAATAATAGCCGATGAACTACTTAGAATAAATCAGTTTTCCTGGGATGAAAAGTACACTTATTATTTAGTGGACCAATTTCGAAAAGGAATCAACATAATCGATGAATACGTTACCAATAACTACAATGACTTATTCATCATTACGGCTAGATTATATACATTAAAGAACCTCAGTCAATTATTACAAAAGTGAGGAACATGGATGATTCAATCAATTCCTTTGCTACATTTTGTGCATGATAGCTATTTTCAATACTACCAAGAACAGAGATTAACCAAAGAGGCACTACCTGAAACAGTTTCAGGAAATATCCGCCGTATAAAATTGCGAACACAATAATAAATTAACAAACAAAATCCTCAAGAACGGAAATAGTTGTTTTTAATGGTGTATCTCCTACCACTATATTGTCTTATATAGTAAAATAAGATGAAGTATGAAAGCAAAGGCAATTAGAAATCTACATAGTGTGGAGGATATAAGGTGACGTATCAACTAAATAATAGATTTAAAATGTTTACATTGAATTCTAATCAAAAACTTGCAGCCGAGATGGCCGAGCTTTTAGGCTGTGAGTTGGGTAAGTGCTCTGTATCTAAATTTAGTGATGGTGAAATTCAAATTCATATTGAAGAAAGTGTTCGAGGCAGTGAGGTATTTATTGTTCAATCCACTTCTTACCCTGTCAATGAAAATATTATGGAGCTTCTTATCATGATTGATTCCTTGAAAAGGGCTTCTGCTAGTAATATTAATGTTGTCATACCTTACTATGGGTATGGGCGCCAAGATCGAAAAGCTCGTTCTCGGGAACCGATTACAGCGAAACTAGTGGCTAATCTTCTAGAAGCTGCTGGAGCAACTAGAGTTCTAACAATGGACCTCCATACTACTCAGCTTCAAGGTTTTTTTGATATTCCAGTGGAACATCTTTTTGGCGTTCCTATCCTTACACAGTATTTTGAAAACAAAGGGTTAGAAAATATTGTCGTTGTCGCGCCGCATAATGGCAGCATCGGTAGAGCAAGAAAAATGGCAAAGCTATTACATGCACCACTTGCTTTAATTGATAAAAGGAAAATTAAGGAAAGTGATGAAGAAATCCTCAATGTCATTGGTAATGTTGAAGGTAAAAATGCCATTATTATTGATGATTTAATTGATACAGCCGAAACAATTACATTAGCAGCAAAGGCGTTAGCGGAAAATGGGGCAACATCGATCTTTGCGGGCTGTACTCATCCTGTATTAACTGGTAAGGCGATTGAAAGAATTGAAATGTCACCGATTAGTGAATTAGTTGTGACAAATACAATTGAGTTACCAGAAGAGAAAAAAATCAAAAAAATAAAACCGATATCTGTTGCCCCATTGCTTGTAGAGGCAATTGATCGTATTCATAATGAGAAAGCTGTAAGTCCATTATTTGAATAAGTTCTAATATTACGAAGAGCCCAAGACCAATTTTTAGTATATGTCATCAAATCAAAAAACGTATGTTCTTATAAATTTTTTAACATGGTAAACAAAGAGTAATTGAATATGATGGTCGGTACGCTCCCAAACTGAAAGGGAGTGAAGCTGAATGACGTTTTTGAAATATACAATTACTACTACGTTTGCTAGTTTAATCGAAGCTATACAATCATTTAACGCAAAAAAATAATCCACCTTTGAGTTGACGACTCAGGTGGATTTTCCCTTATCAGCCTGTCCCGTTTGGGGAAAATGCCTGACATCCTTCTAATACAAGATCATAGGTTTCCTGAAAATCACCAGTGTAATAAGGATCAGGAACATCTTTATTATGGTCAGTTAAGTCGAGTAAACGAATGATTTTTGGATGATTTGGGTAGCCGGTTATCGCGGATATGTTTTTTATATTGCTTTCGTCCATACCGATGATGTAATCGAACTTTTCGAAATCTTCCTTTGTTAATTGGCGTCCAACAAGGCCACCTGATGAGATGTTGTATTTGTTTAAAATAGCAAGAGTTCCTTTATGCGGAGGAGATCCAATATGCCATGAACTAGTAGCAGCGGAATCGACAGTAATTTTGTTGGTCAAATTTTCTTTTTTCAGTAAGTCGCGAAACATTGCTTCAGCCATCGGTGAACGACAAATGTTTCCAAGGCAAACAAATAAAACCTTGATCATGTGATTAACTCCTTTTAACCTTTTCTAACTTTCAATTATTTAATCTGTTCACTTCATGAAATGTGAAACACAATAGAGATGAACAGGTATCTTTTTAGCATATTATAATAGTAGAAAAATGGAAAGTAGTAAAGCTATCTATTCAATTGCTAAGATACAAAAATACTCTTGTCATGCCGTTAGGAGTAGAGACGAGTGGATTATAAATAAATCATATATTTAAAAAATCGAACAAGCCAGTTTTGGAATAATCCTCGTTAATTGCTTTGAAGAAAATGGGACAAAAAAACCACGTTAGTTTATTCTATAGACTAATGATCTATTTGAGAAGAGGGATGAAATTGGTAAATATGGTTTGAAGGAACAGGCAGTCGAGTTTTTCTCGGTAGCCTGGAATTTTATTTTTTAAAAAAAGCCTTTGTTATTTTATACATAAAAAAGGCTAAACCAAAATGTAAACTTTTTGGTTTAGCCTTTGACAATTGAATGTCTATCGTTGCATTCCTGGATATTGCCAGATACCTGAAGCTCTTAGAAGATCCCGATAAATAACCAGAATCTCATCTTTTGTTACTTTGTTGGCTTCTTCTAAAGATGGATAATCTAAATAAACAACATTTGTAAAGGCTCTCTTACTATTACCCGCATTCATTTTATCGTAAAAGCTGCTGGCCTCTTTAAAAATTGTGAGGGCTCTTCTCATGTGGCTAGCACTTGTTACAAGTGTGATATCTTTCAAACCTTCTTTTTCCAGGATTGCAGTTGTAAAGAGAGCATTTTCCACTGTGTCTGTTGATTTATCCTCAGGTATTATCCGCTTCTCATCAATTCCGTTGGAAATGAGCCATTCCTTCATTAGTTTTGCCTCTGTATTACTTTGTTTTGGAACTCCGCCAGTAACAATGATTTTTGAATTTGGGTATTTGTTTGCGACTGAAAGACCTGCCTTTAATCGTTCAATTAATGGCTCTCTCATCGTTCCATCATCAGCAAGAGCATATCCAAGTATCACGATTGCATGATTTTTCTGTGGTAAATTTCCTGGAACGGATGTGTTTAATTTTTCTTTTATGGTTGCGTCTGTTCTTTCGAATTTTTGAAGATATTCTTTCGTTTTATGAGCGTCAATTTGCTTTAGAGTGGAGATTGATTTTTTATATGTATCCTCATCCCCGTTAATTTTTGAATAAACTCCGTTTAGAAGATTTGCATTGAAATTTAGGGGATCCAGATTCAATATCTGCCTATATGTCTTTAGTGCTTCAGGGATTTTTTTCTGGATAATTTGCGTCGATGCAAGCGAGAATTTAAGGTCCAGATTATGTGGATCGAGAATGGTTGCTTCATTATAAGCAGCTTCGACTACGTCATATTTGCCTTTAAGTGTTATTCCTTTGAAAATCTCTTCTTCCGCCTTTTTGAGGTCCCCTCCATGCCAATAATAATACATCGCAATTTCTTCTAGTTGTTTGAGTCGATAAGAGGTTGGTTCATCCGTTTTGATAGGGGCTATTATAGGATTCGGATTCGTTTCTTCTGTAGTTTTTACATCTGTTGCTGCAAAAGCAGTAGAAACGGTTATGGTTCCACAAATAGCAAGGATCAGCCCTAATTTGCTTTTCAACTTTATCATGTTATTCTCTCCCTTACAGAATCTTTTGACTTTTATTATAATTAAGGGTTTTTAGAAAGTAAACTATACAACTAGTGGTCCATACCAAGTACCTAAACAGAATTTCTTATGTAGGAAATTTATAACTGGTGATATGGGACGGAAGACCTGCTATTGATTTTTATTGCGAAAATTTAAAACATTAAAATAACATAGGCTATTCAGCGAATTAAAAATAGGAAAGGTTTTATTAAGTCAAATAAAAAAGACGTTTCACTTGCTGCTTTAAATAAGAAGCAAAAGAACCGTCCTAATGCTTTATTGTGCCATTTCCACCCCCCGCAAGCGAGTTTCAATTAAAGGAAAAAGGTATAAGCTGGGTGCCACGAACCTTTAAGGAAGCGATTGATTGTTTGGCAGAAGATTCTGTACTGGCACAAACTATCGGCAGATCCATTTGGGAAGAATTCATTAAAATAAAAAGAACGGAATAGGATAAGTACTCACGCTATGTAAGTGATTGGGAACGGAATATTTTATCTGCGAGATTCTAAGAATTTTGGTTTAGCAGAAAGGTGTAGAAAAAATGAAAATCCATTATATTCACACTGATTCATTGGCTAAGCCTGGGATTAGAGAGGAATGTGCAATTCGGGCCGAGTCCTATTTCCATTTATCTTGAAAAAAGTAGATTACTTCGCCTAGTATTTTAAAATCGACAGGATATTCTCCTCAAGAGGAGAGTCTTTTTAATTTCGATACCTTTCTGGAATGATTAAGCCATTTCTTTCATCATCCCAAGCTATTGAGCGTATCTTCCAACCACAGGGCGTGCAAATGAACTGCATCGTTTTCATGCACATTGTATCAAATGCTTCGCCAGACAACACACCTATTTTTCGCTACAGGCTGAGGCGATGAGCGATATTTCCGAAAATCAAAAGATTAATTTTGCTGATGTATCAAGTTTTTCATCCACGTTGATTCAAATATTACTTTTGAAAATGTATACGTATTATTAGCTATCCTATCCCCTCAATAAATATCGCAACAACACATTTATTTAACAAAGTCCTATGATAAAATAAATCATAAATATGATTGCGGTCCACAAATGATGTTGGAGTTGAAAAGTATGAGTAGTATATTTGCAAAATCGTACGACTTTTTTATGAAGCCATTGGAAAAAAAGAAATTTAATCAGATTCGAAAGGAACTTTTAGCAAATGCTACGGGTAGTGTCCTTGAATTGGGATCGGGGACTGGAGTGAATTTCTCTTTTTATAAAACTGCCGAAAGAGTAACGGCGGTAGAACCAAATTTGCATATGATAGAGCAATCAATTCCAAAACAAAAACAATCGCTTGTCCCAATTGAAGTAGTTCGGGCAAGTGCAGAAAATTTGCCGTTTGAAGCCGATACGTTTGATACCGTTGTAGCAACTCTTGTCTTTTGCACCATCCCAAATCCGGAAAAAGCAATCTTGGAGATGAAAAGAGTTTGTAAACCGGGAGGGAATATCCTCCTTTTTGAACATGTTAAAATGAAAAATCGTTTTCTCGCAGCTCTTCAGGAGTTGTTAACACCTGTTTGGAAAAAAATCTGTGATGGATGCTCTTTAAATAGAAAAACCATTGATCTTTTGGAGTTTTATGATATTACGATTACGAAGGTTAAAAAATACTACAGTGATTTATTTGTGTATATCGAGTCTGTAAATAAGAAATGAAGAATAATGAATACAGACAAAACGAAAAATCCAATAAAGAAAATGGTTCAAAAAAATAGAAAGGCGGACTGAATGATGTCCCTTTACGCTGATGATTCAAAAGCTTTAGAAAGTCACCCGGACTGGCTGCAAACTTACATAGATTCTCCAGAAAAACAAAAACAGTTATATAGACGAACGTTAATCATTGTTGTCATTTCACAAATTTTTGGTGGTGCCGGACTTGCAGCGGGCATTACTGTTGGAGCACTGATTGCTCAAGAAATGCTAGGTACAGATCAATTTGCCGGGGTTCCCACTGCCTTATTTACTTTGGGTTCGGCTGTAGCAGCATATCTTGTCGGAAGGCTTTCTCAACGTTTTGGACGGCGGTTAGGACTTGCTGCCGGATTCTTGACAGGTGGTATTGGTGCTATCGGAGTAGTGATTTCAGCATTATCAAATAATATTTTGCTGCTATTTGCATCTCTATTAATCTATGGAGCCGGTACAGCAACAAACCTTCAAGCACGCTATGCTGGTACTGACATGGCTAGTACTAAACAGCGGGCGACAGCTGTCAGTATCTCCATGGTCTCGACCACGTTCGGAGCTGTTGCTGGACCTAACTTGGTTGATGTAATGGGAGGATTTGCTGTATCAATTGGTGTGCCTGCTTTAGCAGGGCCTTTCATTCTGGCCGCCGTAGCATTCATTCTAGCCGGTTTAGTACTTTTAGTTTTTCTCCGCCCCGATCCTCTCCTAGTGGCTAACGTCATTGAAGCAGTGAAAAGCAGGGAAAAGGAAGATCTTTCAATTGTAAACTCCAACAGCACTCAAAGGATAGAAAGAAGAGGATTTATAGTTGGAACTACACTAATGATTTTAACTCAAATGGTTATGGTTGGCATTATGACCATGACACCAGTCCACATGAGGCACCATGGACATGGACTAAGTGAGGTAGGGATGGTCATCAGCATTCATGTGGCCTTCATGTACCTGCCATCATTTGTGACTGGCATTCTCGTTGATAAGATCGGCAGAACAGCAATGGCAATTGCTTCTGGTGCTACTCTTCTTGCTGCCGGTGTTTTTGCTGCAATTGCACCTGCAGATTCAATGCTATTTCTTATCATCGCACTCGCTTTGCTTGGGCTTGGCTGGAACTTCGGTTTGATTTGCGGCACAGCGCTCATCGTAGACGCAACCCATCCCACTTCACGCGCAAAAACCCAGGGAACTGTAGATGTATTGATTGCATTAGCTGGAGCAACTGGAGGAGCGCTTTCAGGGATGGTTGCTGCCCAATCAAGTTTTGCAACACTCTCACTTGCAGGAGGCTTTTTATCTCTACTGCTCCTTCCAGTTGTTGTTTGGTCCCGTTATAAAAAGACAAATAATGGGTGATAGAAGCCATTGTCAATTCTGGGTTTGAGTCAATTAGTGAAATGATCAAGAGGCTAGGATTTCTGTAACTCCCTGGCTAGTTTGAGTACATTCATAACAGTATTTTTAGAAATACCACAGCTAGAGGCAAATACTGCGAATACTGAGACTTTGAGCGTGCAGCCTCAGAACTTCACGATATTTAATCACAAAAAAACCTCCAGAAAAATAAAACTAACGTCATATGACACAAATTTATTGTGCAGGAGGTGGCTCTCGACATGGAAGACATGTCTCTATTTTTTGTCCGATGAGTTACTGGAATCTGGTAGATTCTTTCACTTTTACCATATTAATATCGAAAATTTACAATAAGTAAATAGAGAATTAATAACTCGTTGCTATTCTATTGATAGATTTATTTTTTAAATAATCAATAAAATCAATGAGGAGGTATTATAATGGTTAATCACGATTCACAAAAAGGATTGGACAGACGGAAATTTATCAAAATTGGAGGAATGAGTACGCTTGCCTTAACACTTGGGTCAGCTGGGATTCCTAGTGACTTGTTCACTGGTATCGCCCATGCCGAAGCACATGAGGGCAGCTTCCTGCAATTTAATCCAGATGGAAAATTCAAAATTGTACAGTTTAATGATACACAAGACGATGAGTACATTGATCGCCGAACAGTACAATTGATGGAAAAAGTACTAGATACGGAAAAACCAGACTTTGTTGTACTTAACGGAGACAACATTACTGGTGGCTGCGACACACCTCTTGCAATGAAACAAGCCATTAATAATATAGCCCAACCGATGGAGCAACGAGGTATTAGGTGGGCGATTACGTTTGGGAATCACGATGAGGATTCCACTCCAAATAGTGGTCTTGATGAAGAGGACATGCTCAAAATTTATATGTCCTATAAACACAATATGAACAAACCCGGAATCAAGGGCATAACTGGAAACGGAAATATGAACATGCTTATTAAAAATTCTAAGGGAACGGATGGAGCTTTCAATCTTTGGCTGCTTGATAGTGGCAGATATGCTCCACAAACAATAGCCGGTCAGGATTTTGCAGGGTACCCGACATGGGATTGGCTCCGTTTTGATCAGGTAAGCTGGTATTATGAGGCGTCTAAAAAATTGGAGAAGCAATGGGGTCATAAGGTTCCGTCACTTGTATTTATTCATATTCCTCTCTGGGAACATCGATTTATGTGGTTTGGAAGTATTGATGGAAGAACAGATGCCCATCATGCCAAAGCGCTAAAAAAACACAATATTGTTGGGGAACGAAACGAAGATGAATGTCCAGGTCCCATCAACAGCGGAATGTTTTCGGCGATGCTGGAAAGAGGAGATGTAAAGGGCGTCTTTTGTGGACATGACCATGTAAACACCTATATGGGCAATTATTATGGAATTTTGCTTGGCTATTCAGGCAGCGCAGGTTTTGGTACATATGGCTTATCAGGAGCTGAAAGAAATCGCTTGCGTGGTGCAAGGGTGTTCAACCTTGATGAAAACACGAAGGATGTTCTCGTGGAAACCCATATGGTTTTTGCGAAAGACTTTGGCATTGATTTGACAGCAAATGACCAGAGCATTCCACCTGCACCAATTGATGAAAACAAGAAGAAAGATAAAGCCGAAAAAAGCTAAGTGAAAGTAAAAAATCAAATAAACATGATACCCTCCATTTATACGAACTATTAATGGAGGGTATTTCACGAGAACTAGATAAATTAGTAAACGTTTTTTTAAGAAACAAAGAGTTTGCAGAGAGTATTACACAATTATTAACCCGAATTTGTAAGAAAAATGCTATGCTGCAATGAATTGCTTTTGCAATCTGTATTTTATCAATCCTTTGTTATATCCTCATCTTAGTAAAATTGGCACTCAAACAAGGCTTTAAAGTCACGACAAGCTCTGAAACAGTTACGGTAATGCTGCAATTAGGAAAATAGACGAAATGGCCGGCATCACTTTTGGTGAGCCGGCTTTTTTCTTTAAAGTTTGCTACATAGGTAGGCAATGTCGAAACCAACAAAAAAGATGGAAGTAGAAAAAAGATATAGAAAAATAATTAAAAGTTGGAAACATATTAATGATTTGTTAGGATTTATCTAAATAAAGATTCATTTAACTTACGGGTGTATAAGTTGAATATCGCTGCCATTCTTATTTTCTCTTTTTTATTGGATTAATGAGCTGAACGAAAAAGCTAAAATTCTTAATGTCTACTTATTTAGTATTAAGTTTAAAAATAGGGACTGTTCCGGCATTTCCTCTATTTCTTTTTGCACGAACTGTTCGATTAGTGAAACAAGCATCAGTAATGAATGCTAAATAATAAAAGCTTTTTATTTTGAAGAATGGGGGAATATGAGTGAAATCGGTAGTGGTGCATCAATTTGATGTGTTTAGTAAAGAACCTAATAAAGGTAATCCAGCGGGGGTAGTTATAAACGGAGATGTCCTCACTGATCAAGAAATGCAAGAAATAGCGTTCAAAGTTGGTTTCAATGAGACATCTTTTCCTGTTAAGTCGGATGTAGCTGACTTTCAAATCCGGTTTTTTACACCTGGACATGAAATGCCCCTTTGTGGTCACGGAACAATGGCTGCAGTCTATGCGTTAAAAACAAAAGGATTATTGGGCGATAAAACGGATTTAACAATTGAAACAAAAGCCGGGATATTACCGTTAAAAATTATTACAACAACTGATAGTGAAATATTGATAACAATGAAACAGGCTTCACCACAATTTGAAGAATTTAAAGGGTCAAGGGAAGCTTTAGCAAATTCAATTGGATTAAACGTCTCGGATTTTCGTGATGATTTACCAATTGTCTATGGAAGTACAGGTACATGGACACTATTAGTTCCCATAAAACAACTTGGTGCTTTTAAAAAAATGAATCCAAATAATAAAGAATTTCCAACTATTTTAAAAGAAATGCCCAAATCTTCGATCCATCCTTTCTGTATGGAAACCTTTGATCCCAATACTGATATGCACGCAAGGCACTTTTCTTCTCCATATTCCGGTACTATTGAGGATGCGGTTACAGGAACGGCTTCAGGAGTCATGGGGGCCTATTTTGCTAAATATATAATAAACAACAATTTTGTTGAACCTCTACATCTAATAGTAGAGCAAGGAACTGAGATTAAAAAAAATGGCAGGGTAATGGTACAGATTTCGAAAAGTAATGAGGATTATGATGTTGAAATTACTGGAAATGCAGTTCATGTTAAGGATCTCGATGTTTTAATAGAAGATAAATAATGTTTTTCAACTATTACAAATACTTCAAAAGTTTATAAGTGGAAGGCTTTTTGGAGAGGTTTTTGTTGTAGCATTTATTGTAGTATTTATAAAAAAGTGTTAAACGATCAGCTGGTTATTTCAATATAATTCCATCAATATAGAAGATTTACATAACAAAAATTAATTAAAAAATTGCTTTTAATTTTTTGGGTTGATAAACTGATTTATACAATTAAATGATTAAAAGGAGATATACTGTGATTAATAAAGTTGGGAAAATTACTGTATACGTAAAAGATCAAGAAGAGGCAAAGGATTTTTGGTTAAATAAAGTCGGCTTTGTCTTAAAAGTTGAACAACCAATGGGCCCAGACGCGTCTTGGATAGAAGTTGGACCAAGCGAAGACGAATTTACCACTTTAGTTCTTTATTCTAAGTCTGCAATGGAACAACATCAACCTTCTAAAGTTGCACATCCATACTTTTTAGTACAACAGATATCGAATCAGCTTATGAGGAAATGAAACAAAATGGAGTAGAAGTAGAGGAAATGTTAAGGTTGCCGTTTGGAAACATGTTCTCATTTAAAGATCAGGATGGTAATGATTATTTATTAAGGGAAGATAAATAGGTAGAGGAAAACTGTTTTCACTTGTATTTCATAGATCTTAAAATTATCAAAAAATAGTTATACCAAAACGAAGACAAAAAAGGCAGGGTTATTATAACATAATATAACCCTGCTTTTTCTGTGTTATCGAAAAAAGAACCCACTTTTTAATAAACGCACCAGTTAGCCATCGATGAAGCACGAAAATCGGAGCTTCATCACTGAAATTGATATTTTCATTTCGATATATTGATATGTACTAATTTCACTACTATGACAAAAATTTAATAACATCTAAATGCACGAGGCTTTTCTACGCGTACTCTCCACAATGTTGCAAATAGAAAAAATAATCTTCATTAAAAATCATATTCAAAATAAATTCTTCTTATTGGAAAAACTTTCGTCACTCATATTGGTTAGCGGTAATTGTATTTTTTAGACAAAAAGTTAATACCGTTAGTAGTACAAAATCAACATAAATGATAAATAGCTGTGAAATTTTTGAAAAAAGAAGAGGAAATACATTGCTCACAAACCTATTTACTGACCGAACTAAGTAAGGAAGAAATACACACTTGTATTTGTTTCACATAAAATAAACAAAAATTTAGTTCTGGGGTTGGTAATAATGGATTATCAAAATTATAAGAACCATAACGGAAAAGACTTCACCGATAATAAAAGTAAAAAAATTTTACAATTAGAAAAAGAGGTTGCATTCGGACTTTGGGTTCAAGTGTTAGGAAATATTATTGAACTTAAAGCTTTATCAGAGCTTTTTCTTATCGAGGAAGATGCGAATACAATAGGTGAACAACAAATACTAACGGGTGTTTGGATTAGGACGATTGGACAAATACTTGAGGCTGTGTCTGTATCAAAACAATTAAAAGAAACGGATTTTGTAAAACTTATCGAAGAGCAAAAACTTGCTATTACAGGAGATCTGCTTGTATCACTTGGTTCAGCATATGAAGTAATCGGAGGAATACATGTACTTGAAGAGGAAGCAGTCAAAATACCTCGCATTGTTCCATAAAAAATGGTGGATTTGATGTGAAATAAAAGGATTATGATAGATAACCACTTCAGAGTTAGAAAAACTTTTAGACTAATATATGGTAAGGGGTGAACCAAAAAAATATTCAGATTTTGACAGGAGTGGGTAGCTAAAGGAATTAACATACATAAAGCTTTGGCCATAAAAAGATTAAATAATGAACAAAAATATATTTATATTCATACAACAGCCGAATTGTATCCGGATTTGGCCGTTCAGAAAAAATGAATCGAGGGAATTTTCTATAGCAAACGGGGTCAGTCCGCCAAATAAGCTTAAGCTTTAGCACACCTTCGTCAGACCGCAATTATCCACTGCCAACCGACACGAGAAAAGACCTTAACAAATTGTTAAGGCCTATCTTAACTTTCCAATCACCTAACGGACAAGACTGCCATCTGCATCTACTAATGGGAGCACGAGGGCTGCTAATTCATAATCTCCCGGCACAAAATTAACTGATACCCATTGCTGAAAGTTGTATCTCCCGGCCAGCCAGGAATCTGATTGTCCAGCCTCTTTGAAATATCCTTCCTTAAATTCATAGGTCAAAAGATGGCATTTCCACTATCGTTTGTGACTAAGTTAATTATAGCTTCGTTCGAAGACTCAAGAGCTCAGAGAAAAATTGTTGGTCCAGAACTCTTTTTAGATAAGGTACACCGGAAGAGCCGCCTGTACCTTGCTTATGGCCGATAATTCTTTCTACCGTTGACATGTGATTAAAGCGCCAAAGCTGCTGTTGATTCCCGATGTCTAACAGTTTTTCTGCCAGCTCATATAAATCCCAGTATTTGTCTGTGTTCCGATAAACGGTCAGCCAAGCTTCCTCGACACTAAGATTTGGCTCATAGCTTTGCGACCAATCCCGAATCAGAACTTCATCATCAATAGGTAATCCATTTGCAGCAAGTGCTGAGATGGCTGCATCATAAATACTTGGTTCCTGAAGTGACTTAGTCAAGGATTCAAATAAATTAGCCTGATGTTTATAAACAGCTAGGGTGTGGGAATTTTTTTGTCCTAGAGCAAACTCAATTAGGCGGTTTTGATAGGATTGGAATCCGGAAGAATGCCCAAGCTTATCACGAAACTGCATATATTCAGCAGGGGTCAAAGTAGTAAGAACGTTCCATGATTGGATTAATTGCTGTTGAATTCTTGAAACGCGTGACAGCATTTTAAATGATGGTTCCAAATCATTACGAAGAATACACTGAATCGCGGCATTCAATTCATGCAGTATTAGCTTCATCCATAATTCGCTCGTTTGATGAATAATGATAAATAGCATTTCATCGTGATGATTCGAAAGTCGATGCTGACTTGATAAAATTTGATCAAGATGAAGATAATCGCCATAAGACATGTCTTTTTGAAAATCGGTTTGAATCTCTTTTTCCAGCCCAGTAGTCTTGTCTTGCGCTCCGATTTCTTGGTTTCCCATTTATTCAATCTCCTTTTATATTAGTCTGTTTTTTTTGTCTTTTTTGGATTGTTCTGAAAAAATACCACACAACGACCTCACTTTCATTGGCCAACTTCTCAGACTGCTTTTCTGTCATAAAGATTTTGAGAGTTTGGACTACCTTCCAAATCCTCTTCGTAGGTGGTATAAAGGCTACTGGTGCAACAAGTATTATGTTCGCTGTCCGAATGTTGTGAATAATGTGTTATCAAGGGAATCATAACAAGGAATACGAAATGGTGTCAATAACATGGCTAATCTATCTTTATTTTACCCTCGACCATAGTAGGGGGTATAATTTTGTTATAACTCCAAATTCTAAATATCAATATAAGAAAAAGTCGATACAGAAGTGTTTACTAGGTGGAGTAGAATGATGGAATAGTAAGAAAAAGAGATTAAAGGAAACAATTAATATGGTGCCTGACACCGTCCGTGAAAGGAGAAATTATGGAGGGAAATAAGATTACGTTTAAAACAATTGATGACTATATTTTACAATTCTCTTTAGAAGTTCAGGAAAACCTCGAAACGGTAAGAAATGTTATTAAAGAATCAGCTCCAGATGCAGTAGAAAAGATTAGTTATCAAATGCCTACTTTTTATTTTCATGGAAATCTGGTGCATTTCGCTGCCCATAAAAAACATATAGGATTTTATCCAACTTCTAGTGGAATCGCTGCTTTTAAACATGAATTATCGGAATATAAAAGTTCAAAAGGGGCAGTACAGTTTCCTTTTGGAAAGCCAATTCCGTATGAATTAATAAGCGAGATCGTTAAATTTAGAGTTGCTGAGAATATTAAGAAAGCAGAAGCGAAATTGAAAAAAAAGAAATAATTTCATTAAGAACCAAGTACTTATAACCAAGTCATCGATTGTCCAAATAAAAAAATAGTATGGATATAATGTAAACTCTTAAAATGCTACAGCCTCATTTAGGCTGCAGCATTTTATATAGAATCAATTAAATTTTATGAGTGATTTAGATTTAAAGGTATTTATTATTCACTTTTTACCAGTAAAATAGGGCTATTTTACCAATTTTACGAATAATCTGAAAACAATTGAATTATTCCCCTATTATATGCCAAAATGAACATAACACAAGGCCTTGTGATTATAAAATGAAAGAGGGATTGCATGTTTAAAAGACATCATGCTCTTATTTCGATTGTTCTTACCTTTGCTCTTCTCATACCTTTACCGGGTATGGGATATGCTGCTAATGAAGAAGAGAAATTGCAATCGCAAGCAACACAAAGCGCGGGAAAAGAACTACAGGTGGGAGATGTAAATGTTGTTCCGCTCCAAATCACTGGTCCGGCAAAGGATCGACTCAACTTAGTTATCTTCGGTGATGGCTATACTGCAAACGAAATGGACAAGTTTCAAAAGGATGTTGAAAGGAACCTAAACGTCCAATGGAGTGTAGAGCCGTTTCGAAGCTATCGCTATTACTTCAATGTGTATATGGTCCAAACCCCTTCAAAAGATTCCGGTATCAGCTGTGACCCAGACGACGGAAATGTCCGTCGCGATACCGTCTTCAACCTAGAGTTTGCAAGTAAATGCCCCGCAGATAAGCTAGCTCGTGGAATTACCTATGGTTCCGGTGGCACACAAGCACGAACAAAGATCCTAAACGAGAATGTAGCACTCGCACTTGGTATCCCTTCAAATGCCCAGAACATCCAGACTTTAGCAATCGCTAATACTTTTACATATGGTGGCATTGGAGGTGTTCACGCCACTACATCAGGCGGCAGTCCTCAAGGTCCGCTAGTCTCCTTGCATGAGTTAGGGCACTCTCTTGGTAATCTTCAAGATGAATATGCCTACTATAATCGTGGAGTTCCAGGAGGTCCACATCCAATTAGTGAGCCGAGTTCAAACCATCACACACGGTTGTCCTCTGAGCAGATGTTGGAGAAAAAGGCCAAATGGTGGCGCTGGCTTGGTGAAGAGAGTGAGTCTGGCGGCATCATTCGAGCTGCCGATTCTGATGGTTATGAGAGTGGGGTTTACTATAGCTCCAATGTCTGGCGTCCAAGTGAACATTCAATGATGAGACATACTGGTTTCTATTTCGATCAGGTCAGTCGGGAACAGATGACGCAACGGATTACCGGTATGCGCAATGCCAATATGATGCCATTGTCTTCAACTCCTGTAGGTGAGGTCGGTCTGAACAATGTCGTGTGGGTCGAGACAATGCATCCAAGGTTCCATGCCCTTGATGTTGCTTGGGAAGTTAATGGCAATATATTATCAGAAACTCATAACAGCCGATATCTTAAGCTAGCTGATTTAAACTTAAAGACCGGTGACAAAATAAAGGTAACAGTGAAGGACAATACTGATTTTGTCCGCGACACAAACTATCTAAATGGTCCTAGGATGACTCAGACACGAGAGTGGACAATTGGTAAGCCGCTTCCAAAGACGATGGTGGATGTGAAATTTACTTACTCCTCTGTGACGGACCATGCCCTGGCTAACAATGAGGTGGCCTTCGTCGAAACCACCAACCCGAATGACCGGGTGCTGGATGTGACCTGGGAGCTAAACGGTAAAAAGATCTCAGGAACAAACAACAGCCGACTTCTTGATCTAGGAAAATTGGAGCTTCCTAAGGGAGCCTCTAAGCTAACAGCATTGGTTACCGACCCTGCTAACCCAAATGGTAACAAGGACATCATTACTTGGACTGTGGACAATGGTTTGCCATCAGCGCCAAGGTCATTAACTGAACCGCTTACAAGTTTACCAGGTGAGGCTGAGCATAACGTCTACTTTAACGAATTTGACATGCTTCTTAAACCAAATGACGACCAGCCTGGGTACGTCGTAGGTGAGTTCCGCTTAAACGGTGACGGCTGGTACAATTACTTTGGCTTCCCCGAGAAGCCGGAGGGAACGCCGTTTAAGTTCACTCACTCAGGGACCGATGTGAAAGCGTTGACATATGGCAACCTCGGTACCGGCGGGTTGTCGAAGGCTACCTTTGAGCAGTCCTATACCGAGCAAGATCCTGGTGGTCCCTTCGTGCCTGGCTTTGGTACGCATACAGTTGAGCACAGGGCCATCGATGCTACTGGAAATATTGGCACAGCAGAAAAGTTTAAAGCAACCGTTCTGCCTGGTAAATTACCTATTTGTACGACTACTGTCACAGGCAGCCACAATGGCGGTCTAGTCGTTTCAAATGGAGTCACCTGCCTAAAAGACGCTACTGTCCGCGGTGGTGTCATTGTTCAGAACGGTGCATCATTAGTGATATTTAACAGCTATATTAATGGTGGTATACAGACGGACAAAGCTGACGTGATTCAGTTGTTTGGTACAACTGTGAATGGGCAATCCCAGATTAATGGTACGGCCAACAATGTGACTCTAGCAGGGAACAAATTTAATGGTGGTCTAACTTTGTCCGACAACAACCAAGTCTCAGTGAATAAGCAATTCGGCGACTATGGACCAATCATGGCCGGAAACTATGTATATGGTAAGCTATCATGCAATGGAAACAGCGCTAAAGTTACCGATTTCGGAGCATCCAATAGCATAAGTGGTTCCATAACCGGTCAGTGCAAGAGTATGTAATCAATCAATGTACTAGTATGCCCGCGATAAATTCTAATTGTATTTTAAGTCGGTCATTAGTGCCACCTAAGTAATTTGTTAAATTATACTGATAGCTAGGAAGAGTCTACTCATCCTAGCTGTTCTATTTTATAATAGATACTATCGTTGCCAATCCTGTTGACTCATTTTGTAAATCACAGTGTAAATTTTTTTGCTTAAACTAAAAATCCCAGGAACTGACCAATTGTTTTTCCACCCAATCTTTTAAAACCTAAAACCATGAAAACCAGTACAAAATACACAAACCTGCTTACAGTAGATGGGGTGGTACCAATCGGATAAAACTAATGTAGAATGGATTAATATGAACAAAAATTACAGGGAGCTTTCAAATGAACACTAGATCGAAATGGAATACGAAACATAAAGATCGTTTGTCTGATCTGATTGAACCTGCACCGAATCCCAGATTAAAGACCCTTTCTGCTTATCTTAATGGAGGAACTGCTCTTGATATTGCTTGTGGTCTTGGCGGAAACAGTTTATTTCTTGCCCGCATAAACTTTCAAGTCGAGGCAGTTGATATATCGGATGTTGCGATCAACTATATTCAAGAACGAGCAATAAACGATAAGCTAAACATTCACCCCATTGTATGTGATCTAACAAAATGGAATGAACTAAATTGGCAAAATAATTCTTTTGACTCAGTTGTAATAACCTATTACCTAGACCGCACACTTTTCCCCAATGTGAAAAGAATTATAAAAGAGAATGGTTATTTTTTTATGGAAACTTACTATCAGTCACCTCAAAGCATGAACCAGGGAGTATCTAATCAATATAAACTACAGCCTAAAGAACTGTTAGTTGAATTTGGAGATTGGAAAGTTCTAATGTTTGAAGAAAATAAACAAGAGGGACGGCAAACAATCTTTTGCCAGAAACGATAAAAGGACATAGCATTTCTGTTTGACAGAATACATGATTTTGTGGGAAATATAACCATTGTATCCCATAAGGGAAGGAATGATTGGTGATTCTAACGAATTTCATTTTTACTTTGATATTTATTTATGGAATTTATTATTTAATTTTAAATCTATTAAACTTGAAGAAAGCAGCAGATGTCTCAAAAGAAGCCATTTATCCAATAAAGGAAAGTGACTTCGCAGGCATAATCATTCCCAATGAGTGGAAACAGATGGAACCTCTTTCTAAAAACACAAAATCATATCGGTATGTCACATGGGGGACCTTAGCTGCCCTTATTATGTTATTGCTTCTTTTCTTAATAGTCGTTAGTTCAGATAGGATTGGCTCATCCTATTTTAGTTTGGCCTATTTGTTTTTTATCATCATTAATTCGATTCGCCATCGCGGCAACCTATTTATTTTACCTAAAGGTATCATTTTAAATGGCAAATTTGTTTTTTTTAATCAAATTAAGCATGTTGAAACAGAACAAATCGTCCGTTGGCATAATTTGTACGGGCTTGATTCAAAAATAAACAATGCCTATAAGCTGACAATTAAACTGAAAAGAACTTTATTCCAGCCCAATTTTTTGGTGGTAGAGAAAGCCGCACAACTTGAACAAATTAGTGCTTTACTTCAACAGAAAGGGGTTCGTTGTGAATCCAAGTCCGCTTGAATTACGATAAACCAGCCGGTTTTGTGGAATTTTCTCGATGTTTAAAAACAAGTAGATAAACTACTCAATGTAAAAGAACAGAGAACCTCACAATATGTTTTGAGGTTCTTTTATTATATTGATTTCCTCTATTTTTTTCCTTTTCTCACCGTCCCTACCCTTAAAAGGACATTACATTTGGTCTATCTTACGAATATATTCCGGTCCTATTAAATAGGATTATCTATATAAAAGTTATAGATTATTTCTTGGAAATTAATTTTGTATGTCTAGAAATTGATTTTCAAAAATAATTTTTTTTATTAATGCCGGTGAGTTGTCTACTTCAAAATTTCCTAAAGGAGGGTGACATGATAAAAATCAGAAACCTTGTGAAGTCTTTCGGTGAACAAATTGTCTTACATGGCATTGACATGTCCGTAGCTAAAAAAGAGGTGGTAGTGATCATCGGTGCTAGTGGCTCGGGGAAGAGTACCTTGCTTCGTTGTCTCAACTTTCTTGAAATGCCTGATCAAGGTGAAATCATACTTATGGGAGAAACGATCAACCCAGACAAAACAAATCTAAATAAGGTTCGTGAGGAAGTAGGTATGGTTTTTCAACATTTTAATCTTTTTCCACACATGAATGTGTTGGAGAATATCATGGAAGCGCCTGTAACCGTAAGAAAGATGGACAAATCACAAGCTAAACAAAAATCCATGACTGTACTTGAAAAAGTGGGATTAAGCGACAAAGCAAAGGCCTATCCGATGAATCTATCAGGTGGGCAAAAGCAACGCGTTGCTATCGCTCGTGCACTCGCGATGGAACCTCAAATCATGCTATTTGATGAACCTACATCTGCTCTTGATCCAGAATTAGTGGGGGAGGTTCTTAAAGTGATGAAACAGCTTGCTAATGAAGGAATGACCATGGTTGTTGTCACACATGAAATGGGATTCGCTCGGGAGGTTGCTGATCGCGTAGTTTTTATGGGGGATGGTAAAATCTTAGAAGAAGCACCACCAAATGAATTCTTTGTCAATCCACAAAATGAGAAAGCAAAGCAGTTTTTAAACAAGATTCTTTAAAAAAACAGGAGGTTGCTATGAAGAGAAAATGGATGTTAGGGCTGTTCGTCTCTTTGTTTTTGGTTTCAATCATGTTAGCTGCTTGTGGGACTTCAGAAAAAAGTACTGGAAAGGAGCAAAAGAAATTTCATTATGCCATGAGTGGGTTATACAAGCCATTTAATTTCAAAGAGAATGGTAAATTAGCAGGATTTGATGTCGAAATTGGCAAGGCACTGGCTAAGAAAATGGGAATGAAGCCAGTTCCAGTAACCAATCCTTGGGAAACACTGATTCAAGGATTAAAAGCGAAAAAATATGATGCAATTCTTGCAAGTATGACTGTCACAGATGAGCGCAAAAAATCTGTAAATTTTTCTCATACCTATTATCGTTCAGGTGCACAAATTTTTGTTGCAGAAAACAATCAAGATATTCAATCTGTGGCTGAGTTAAAAGGAAAGAAAATAGGAGTTGTAAAGGCAAGTACCTACAAGGAAATAGCGCTGCAACATACAGAAAAGGACAATGTGGTGGAGTATGACAGTGACATAACAGCACTTATGGATTTGCCAACTGGAAGACTTGATGCTGTCATAACGGATCAAATGGTCGGACTGCCAATCATTAAAGAAGGGACTATAAAGATAAAAGATGTTGGTAAACCACTTTCACATGATGACCAGGCAATAGCTGTACGAAAGGAAGACAAGGTACTGCTTGACAAGATAAATAAGGCCCTTGATGAAATCATAAAGGATGGAACCTATGAAAAAATAAGTAATATATGGTTCGGTCGTAGTATTTTGGGAGAATAGGTAAGTAAACGGGGGTGTCAATCCGTTGACACTCTTTGATCAAATCATGGAGAGGGTGTTTATCATTATACAAATCTTCTTAGACACCTACGAAATTTTCATTTTCGCTGCCCTGCTTACCTTAAGATTAACAATTACCTCGTTAATAATTGGCTGCCTGATTGGACTCATCATTGCTTTTTTTAGAATCTCCACAAATAAATGGTTGAACAAACTAGCGACCCTCTATATTGGCTTAATTCGGGGTACGCCCTTGATTGTTCAAATTGCTATTCTTTATTTTGGCATTGCTTCAATCGTAACATTTTCCCAGTTTTGGGCAGGTGCTTTAGCATTAGCTATTCATAATGGAGCTTACATCGCTGAAATTTTTCGGGGCTCGATCCAATCGATTGATCGAGGGCAAATGGAAGCAGCGCGCTCACTTGGAATGACCTACCCGATTGCGATGAGGAGGATTATTTTACCACAGGCTTTTAAATTTTCTATTCCACCATTAGGGAATCAGTTTATTATTGGATTAAAGGATTCTTCTTTAGTTGCCTATGTAGGGATGGCCGAATTGTGGGGTTCAGCCCTAAGTGAAGCAGCGTCAAATTATCGTCAATTGGAAACATATATCGTAGTTGGAGTTTATTATTTAGCACTTGTTATGCTTTTTACGTATCTACTAAGAAAATTAGAGGTAAGGATGGACATAGATTCAAAACAAATATCAAATTGATGTAGCTAAAAAGCGCAAGGATTCTTGCGCTTTTTAATTGAAAATCTATTCAACATTCTTATTTAGTATTTGTTGAAATAGACAATGTGACAATGAGGTTTCATCATCTCGTAAAAAATATTGCCTCCACTTGTAATTGTCGGAGTTCTCATAGCTATTTAAATCGGTGTGAATTTCAATAGAATCATAATTTTCCAGCCTATTTCGAATTTGTGATTTAATACTTTTTGCAAGTATCTCATGCTTATTAAACTCTTGTAGAACCCATCTAGGCGTGATCGCTAGCATAAAAAAGTTAAAGTATCTGCTCTTTCTATACTGGTGAGAGGGTGTCGCACTTTACATAAAGAACTGTTCTCCATTGTAACAGAACTCCCAAATAGGATTATGCGGATCGATTGGAATATGTTTCGGCCATTCCATTTCCTCATGCTCACTTAAACACTGTAACTGTTGCTAGAACAATTGTTCAAACATTTCAACTGTATATATGTCTTACAATTCATGTGGTGTTTCATAAAAAATAATAAGCGACGTATAATTCCCATATTCTTTTGCTGTCTTCGTGTAATCACTCAACAGTAAGAGTATTACTGAAATTTTTGATACGTTCGAAAACAATAATTAGTACGAATTTTTGTTTTATAGTATAGTTATCTATGTAACTATTAAATTTTGGAAAAGGGGAAATGGTTTTGCATAAGGATTTTTATATCAGAAATCGTGATCGTTTATATGAGAAGCTGGAAAATGATTCGCTGCTAGTATTGTTTGCTGGAAAAGCCCCCCAAAAATCTGCAGATGAGGCGTATCAGTTTGTGCCAAACCGGAACTTTTATTACTTAACAGGGATTGACGAACCCAATATTATCTTTCTTGTACATAAAACAAATAAAGCTGTTGAAGAGCATCTATTTATTGAAAAATCAGACCCAGTATTAGAAAAATGGATTGGAAAGTCTATTTCTAAGGAAGAAGCTAAAGAAGTCTCCGGAATCAGTCATATTCAATTTATTGAACAATTTGAATCCCTATTGTCGCGGATTCTCTTTACAAACTCGCTAACGAATGTATATTTAGATCTCGAAAGAAGGGAGTTAGATCTTGTAACAACAAAAGCCCAACAATTTGCAAGTAAAATCCAAGCGAATTATCCATTCCTTCAAATTAAAAATGTGTATCCTGATATTTGCGAGTTACGTGTTTATAAAACACCTGAAGAAATCCAAGAAATGAAAAAGGCAATTGCGATCACATTTGAAGGTATCAAAAACTTAATGGGGCATGCCAAAGCTGGCATGAAGGAATATCAGCTTGAGGCCTATTTTGATTTTATTCTTAAGTCAGAAGGTGTTAAACATTATGCGTTTAATACGATTGTGGCCAGCGGAAAAAATGGAACCGTTCTTCATTATGAAAAAAATGATGCAACAGTTGAAGAGGGCAGTCTTGTTCTGCTTGATTTAGGTGCACAATATAACTATTACAATGGCGATATAAGCTATACTTTTCCCGTGAATGGTAAATTTACCGAAAAACAAAAAACATTTTATAACATTGTTCTAAAAGCATTACGAGAAACTACGGAATTGATAAAACCAGGTGTCCCATACGCCAAACTAAATGAGTATACAAAAAAGGTGCTTGCAGAAGAGTGCATAAAAGTTGGATTGATCAAGGAAGAAAGTGAAATCGGAAATTATTATTATCATAGTGTCAGCCACTTTCTTGGTCTAGATACCCATGATGTTGGCAATTATAAGGACTTAATCTTACAACCTGGAATGGTATTAACCGTTGAGCCTGGTTTATATATAGCCGAAGAAGGAATTGGAATCCGGATAGAGGATGATGTTTTAGTTACCGAGGAAGGTCACGAAGTCCTTTCAAAAGATATATTCCGTTCTGTTGAAGAAATCGAAGCATTTATGAATAAATAGTTTTTGACCAAAGCCAGGTATCTCCCTACTGAATTACTTGTGAGGTAGAAAACACAAAAAACAACATAAATTACAGGTGATTTCGCACATTATACACAGTATAAATCGCATATCAATTCATAAGAAAAGAGCTTGGGTCCCAAGCTCTTTTAAATTTCACTATAATTTTACTATCAAACGAACATTTACAAATAACTTCTGTAATGATAAAGCATTGCTGCAAATGTAATGATGGTGTACGCCAAGGATGTTATAAAAGCCAAATTCGGTGAAAACTCAAATTTTTGTTGCTCGACTTTTATCCCTGTGGTTCCTTGAACTTGTAAATCTGTATGTCGAGATGTGAAACCTCCCTTTGAGGTGAAAAACCAAATTATTACAGTGACTGCTAATCCAATTAAAAATGAAAAATCAATGAATTTTGTATGGGTATAATGTGCTACCCCAAAACTTATACCTAATATAACTAATAAAGTTATCGCGATGGTTATTAATCGTTTCATAATTTCTAATATCCCCCCCAGATTTATCTGTATATTTAAATAATATCATAGATTGGTATATATTTTTACAAAATATGAAAAAATAGGATTTTTGTAGAAATAACCAACAAAAGTTTTAAGATAGAGGATATTTTGTATTTAGCCTGTCTGAATAAGCCTTGCATTCGGCCAATCAAAGGCAATTTCTTGCTTGACCTGTCCGAATAAGACTTGCATTCGGACAAGAAAAGGTAACTTCCTACTTGACCTGTCCGAATAGGCCTCACATTCGGACAAGAGAAGGCAATTTCCTGCTTGACCAGTCCGAATAAGCCTCGTATTCGGACAAGAGAAGGTAATTTCCTGCTAGACCAGTCCGAATAAGCCTCGCATTCGGACAAGAGAGGGCAATTTCCTGCTTGACCAGTCCGAATAAGCCTCGCATTCGGACAATGAGAGGTAATGTCTTGCTAGACCAGTCCGAATAAGCCTCGCATTCGGACAAGAGAAGGCAATTTCCTGCTTGACCAGTCCGAATAAGCCTCGTATTCGGACAATGAGAGGGTAATGTCTTGCTAGACCAGTCCGAATAAGTCATGGATTCGGACAATCAAAGGCAAAATTGGACTTCTGTCAAGAAAGTAGACACTAAAATTTGAGATTTTTAAAAACAAAACAACTACCGCACTTCGTTTGGTCCAGTGTTAGAAATAGTCAATCGAAAAACATAATTGACTATTTCTAACACTAAATGACTTGCTTATGAGATTTTTCCCCAAGCTAATTTTTGGTGAGTTCTCTCAAATTGATTAGGTGAACAGTTCCCTAATGTTGAATGTTTCCTTTTTTCATTGTAGAAGCTACCTATATAATGATTAATCGCCTTTACAGCTTCTGCCCTAGTGGTAAAACGTCTTCTGTAAATTAAATCTTTCTTGATTGTGGCATGGAAAGACTCAATACAAGCATTATCATAAGGATCGCCTTTTCTACTCATACTAATTTGCATTTTTTTCTCTTTCAAACTATCAATATAATCATGGGAACAATACTGAGAACCACGGTCAGAGTGATGAATTAACCCTTCACCAGGTCGCCTAGATATAATAGCCATATTCAACGCTTGTATAGATAACTCTTTTTTCATATGCGAAGAAAGACTCCAACCTACAATCTTTCTGGAGAATAAATCCATAACAGATGATAAATAAACCCATCCCTCAAGCGTCCAAATGTACGTAATATCAGATACCCATGCTTGATTAGGTTCTTCTACATTGAATTGACGATTGAGTAAATTAGGATAAGTGTTTAAATCATGATTAGAATCTGTCGTAATCACAAACTTTTCTTTTGGTGTAGCGGTTAATCCCATTTCTTTCATCATACGAGCTACTGTTTTTTGTGAGATCGTATATCCCCATTCAACTAAGTCATCATGAACTCTAGGACTTCCATAAGTCCCGTAACTCTCATGAAATGATTTACAAATTTTTTGCTGGATCTCTAGGCGATAGGCATCTTTCTTAGATTGAGGTTTAGATTGTTTATTTAGCCATTTATAATAGCGACTTGATGAAACTTTTAGCACTTTACACATCTTCACTACAGCGTGTTCATCAGAATGAGCTTGAATAAAGGTATATATTACTCTTGGTTTTTCGTGAAGATGTGCATGGCCTTTTTTAGGATTTCATTTTCCTCTCTTAACTGTTGTAGTTCCTTCTCATGTTGTTTTTTTAATTTTTCAAGCTCTGAAGGTGTAATATAATTCTCACCAGTCTTCTCAGCGTTTATTTTCATTCTGTAAGCTGCCACCCATCTACTTATCGTTTTAGCTGAAATCTCAAGTTCATAAGCTACATCTGAAGCTTTTCTGCCTTCCTCCACAATTAATTTTGAAACATATTCTTTATACTCTTGAGTGTGATGTTTACCCATGTGAACACGTCCTTTTAAATGATGATTGTATTATAAACTAAATCTCATTTTTACGTGTCCACTTTTAAGACTAACCTCAAAATTCCGCATATCCTGTCCAATAGCCTTCGCATTCGGACTTTTAACAGGCAAAACTGCATAATGATTAGCTATCATTATCGGCGTTTTTTCTTATTGCAAGATCGGACGCTTTAGTTGAAAATAGACGAAACCTTAATTTGATTGTCATTTAGAATATGAATATTTAAAATGGCGTGCTAAAACTGAAAGCAGTTTTACACGCCATTTTCTATGTCATTTAACTGTTTTGCACTAAAAACTGAACACTTCTCTGTTCAAGGTAATCGTTTTAAATCCTCTTATAGATAAGGGCTATCGTGTTTCGCTTTGAGTCGATTCCAACGGCGTTCTACCTCATCCTCAAACATTTGCAGCATGTCTTTGCTGTCTTCTTTTAGCAAATGTTTCGTTTTCCCCATTAGCTTCAACCATTCTGTTACGGCTAAGCGATTATTTTTTGCTTCTGGATCATATGTGATGGTAGTGATTCCACGGTCCACCTCATAGAGAGGGAAGAAGCAGGAGTTTACAGCAGCCTCTACAATTGTCTGGCCTAATTCATCCTTTGATTTCCAGTTCAATGGACAGGTAATCAAGATTTTACCGTATACTAACCCTTCATTCTTTGCATACCACTGGGCCTTTGCGGCTTTCTTTAATAGGTCCCGGTCAAATGCTTCAGTTCCAGTAAACACATAGGGGATATGGGTAGCAGCCATAATTTGCGCGGTATCCTTGTGGTGGAAGGGTTTTCCGTTTTGGAAGCCGCCTACATTTGAGGTGCTTGTCATATGTCCCATTGGTGTTGAATAGGAGAGCTGGCTGCCTGTATTCATGTATCCTTCGTTATCATATTCGAGAATAATCATTTTATGATTGCGTAATGCAGTTCCAATGGCAGGACCCATCCCAATATCCATTCCACCGTCACCTGTAACCATAACAAAAGTAAAATCATCGCTCAGACCTAAGTCAGCTAATTCACCGCGCCGTTTTCTTTCATGAAACATTTCCACAAGACCCGATAACGTTGCCGAGCCATTTTGGAATAGATTATGGATATATGTCGCTTTATGGGCACTGTATGGAAAACCAGTTGTCACAACCATGGCACAACCGGTATGGAATAATGCTACAATATCCCCTTCAATTCCTTTAAAAAACAACTCTAGACCAGAGAAAATTCCGCATCCTGGGCATGCACCGTGACCAGAAGCTAACCGTTTTGGTTTTTTCGTTAAACTTCTTAGCGGAGGGATTTTTACCTTAAGTTCACCGGTATTTTCATCAGGTGTGACGGTGATTAAACCAGTATTCAAATCTTCTTTTTTCATCGGATTTAAGATGCGCTTTGGTGCGAATTCCGAATTGCCGGGATTATGCCCGAAGTAGTCGAACGGCTTTTCCGCAACCCCATTTTCGGCTGCTTGTTGTGCTAATTGGAAAAAGTGTTCTGCGTCGTCTGCATAAAAATCTTTGCCGCCTAATCCGTAGATGCGGTTAATTACCTTTGTATTAACATTTCCTATTGTTTGTAGTGCCGCTTTAATTTCTAAGGCCATGTTTCCGCCATGGGCTCCGTAAGAGTCGGCACGGTCCCCGACTGTAATCGCTTTCACGTCTTTTAATACTTCAGCGATTTGTTTTTGCGGAAAGGGGCGAATCATATTTGGAGAAATGACCCCGGCTTTTATCCCTTGTAAGCGTAGCCGATCGGCTACGTCTTTACAAACATCGGCGGCTGAGTTCAACATAAAGACAGCAACATCTGCATCTTCCATACGATATAAATCAAGGATTGGATATTCGCGGCCTGTTAATTCTGCATATTCTTTCGAGATTCTCTCGAAGACATTCTCCGCATTATAGATGGCTTCTGATTGTTGATAGCAGTTATTAATATAGTCAGGTTCATTCATATATGGACCGATTGTCACCGGATTCTCACGATCTAGTGCGTGAGGGAAGTTTGTTGGTGGATCACCGATAAACTTATGGACATCTTCTTTGTTTTTTATAACATGGACCCGTCTTTTTTGATGGGAAGTGAAATAACCGTCATACGATACCATGACCGGTAAACGTACTTCTGGATCTTCCGCTAGCTTAATTGCGATAATGTTCATATCATAGACGATTTGCGGATCACGGGCCATCAAAATTGGCCATCCGGTATTTAAAGCAAAATATAAATCTGAATGATCTCCATGAATATTTAATGGACCGGATACTGACCGATTGACCAAATTCAAAACCATTGGAAATCGAGTTCCTGATTGAACAGGCAGTTGTTCTAGCATATAGAGAAACCCATTGGCACTGGTTGCGTTAAACACCCGTCCTCCGCCAGTCGAAGCCCCATAGCATATGCCGGCTGATCCGTGTTCTCCATCAGCAGGAATCAACACAATATCGTGCTCTCCCTTGGCTTTCATACCATCTAGGAACTGGGCAACTTCTGTGGAAGGAGAAATCGGAAAATACCCCATAACATGATAATTTATTTGGTGCGCTGCATAGGCAGCCATTTCATTGCCTGATTCAAAAACAATACTTTGTTCAACTGATCCCGGAAGCATGGATACCTTTTCTTGATCTAATTTAATGGACATGAAGATCCCGTCCTTTCCTTAATTTTGGATGGCCAAATCAAATAGATGTGGCACACGATGCATGTCAGCGTAGCCGTCATTATATTCTCTTTCTCTAGTTAATGCTTCAACAGGGCAAGCATGGACACATTTTAAACAGCCTTTGCAATATTGGTAATCAATACCTTGAAGGAACATTTGCGGCCGGCCACGTTTGTCTGCTTTTTCTTCCCAAACAAAGCAAAAGTCCGGGCATGCGGTATCACAGGCTGCACAGTTAATACACTTTTCTTCGTGAAAATGAGGCAGCATTCCGGCACGAGAAATGCTTAGATCCTTTAAAATGCTATTTCCTGGATTTGTAATCGTACCGCCAATGGCCTGGGTTTGATAGCCGAGGAGCGGTTCTGTTCTAGTAAATGGTTTAGGTTCGAACTCATCATCTAGCGAATATGTTTTGAATTCGACTTCATTGTACCCCCGCTCAAACGTACGGATATTGGGCTCCACAAGGTGCGGATACTTTTTCTCAAACGTACGACAAATCGTTTGTTTCATCGACTCAGGGTCTAAAAAGTCCAAGATTCGATAAAGCGCTCCCAACATTGCGGTATTGACTTTTGTTTGTTCTTCTAAAGCAATCCCGGTAGCATCAATGATGGCAATCGTGCCCCCAGGAATTTTCATGACATTCTTCAGTTCGTCAGGAGATTTTTGTGAATTTACTAGGATGGTGCTGCCGGGATAAATCCCGCTTGTACAATCAATGGTTTTAAAAAGGGAATCATGGAAAATGCCGACAACATGAGGGCGTTCAATTGGTGTGGTGTCTCTGATGTTTGTTTCCGGGTCGCAAAACCGAATGTGTGCTTTAACAGGGGAGCCTTTTTTCTCTGATCCGTAGGATGAAAAACCGACACCGTTTAATCCATTTCCAACAACTCCATCTTCGGAAAGCATTTTTCCAGCTAAATTAGCTCCCAATCCGCCAATCGATTCAAGGCGGATTTCAAAAAAACCTAAGTCATTGATTTTTGGCAGTTTTGACAAATATATTCCTCCTATCTAGTCTCAATAATTAGAGATTTAATATTATAAATTTTCAATAAATTATTGTATTTTTATTGTAACAGGACTCAAAATTAATTACAACAGATTATTAAGTTAAAACCTATGAATAGCTAATTAACTATTTTTTTCACTGTTATTAGCATTATTTTAAACATCAGGATCAAATCATGTAACTTTTTGATATAGTACAGACGAAAAATGTTGTATAACAGTTTTGGTTTTTTTACAGCATATTTCAGTAGCAAAAGCACATACTATAACTTCTTTGAATTTGGGATTGCGAATGGATCATATTTTAGTAGGTTTAATCGTAACAAGTGCAGGTTATGCTCATAAGTATCAAAATTTAGGAAATTTAATATAGTTTATGATCGTCATCTATTAAATCTTAAATGGACAGAAAAGAGAAATTATTGTGGGAAATCAGTTTTATATTGTGGGGGAGACCTCCGGTGACTTAAAGTTTAACTCGCCAAAGGAATGTCCAATTTTTCATACTGTGTCGAACAAAGTCAATAAAAAAATTTCAAAGCTGAGTGTCATTTTTTATAAATTTTTCATATAATCAAAATAAATGAACGGTTCATTCAATTTTAGGAAAAGGGGAGTTTTTTCAATGAATAAAATAAAAACAGGTTCAAAGTGGGATTTAAATGGAAAATATGTGATTATTACAGGTGCGACTAGCGGGATTGGGCTCGCTGCGGCCAAAGCAATTGCTGCTCATGGGGCAAACATTGGAATCGTCGCTCGGAATGATGCAAAAGCAAATGAAATAGCGAAACAAATCAACGATTTATCAGGCAGGGAAGCAGTGGTTGATGTGTTTTTAGCAGACATGGCTTCCCAGCAATCGATACGCCAAGTTGCCGAGGTAATCTTAGCTAAATTCCCTAGAGTAGATGTCCTTATAAACAATGCTGGTGCGCTGTTTCAAAACCATCAATTGACTGACGACGGAATTGAAATGACTTGGGCAGTCAACCATGTTGGACCATTTCTTCTTACAATGCTATTGCTTAATCGCTTGAAGGAATGTGCTCCAGCCCGTATCATTACTACTGCTTCTCATGGTCATAAGATGGCTAAGATGGGAATCAATTTTAACGACCTGGGGGCTGAACAGCTTTACAAACCTCTAAAGAAGCTAACGGGAGGGCCGACAGTAAGGTACAGTCAGTCTAAACTTGCGAACATTTTGTTTACTGCTGAACTTGGAAAAAGACTTGAAGGGACTGGTGTTACAAGCTATTGCTTTGACCCAGGGTTGGTGGCAACAAATTTCAATCAAAATAACGGGATGTTGGCAAGTGCAACGATGGCAGTAATGAAGATGTTTTCACGCAGCCCTGAAAAGGGAGCAGAAACATTGGTGTGGCTGGCTGAGACAGACGAAATCAGTCATCAAACAGGACAATACTACGCCGACAAAAAAGTGGAACTCCCATCTGTACCTGCTCGAGATATGAAAGCGGCCAACCGGCTCTGGAACGTTAGTAAAGAACAGACTCTGCTCACAGATCGGTTCGACTTGTAGAATCATGGTCGAGAGCTGTTTAAAAGTATGATATACTCCTTAATAATCATCCATATAATGGAGAGTGAAAGTAGAATGGTACCATCAAATGAACATAAGCTGGACCAAGTACACTTGCAGCGGATTGAACAGATTAAAAAAGCTGCCTTAAAAGTCTTTGCTCGTCGAGGAATTGTCGGAACGAAAATGAGTATGATTGCTGTTGAGGCCGGAATCAGTCAGGGCTTATCCTATCGATATTTTAAATCAAAAGAAGAGCTTTTTATTACGCTTATTCAAGAGTCAATGGAAGAGGCAAATAGTGCATTTGAACATGTCCACCAACTGCCGGGAACGCCTAAAGAACAAATCAGAACGTTCACCCAAAGTATCCTTGATGAAAGTAATAAATATTCCTTTATGCTAATACACCATGCAAGCGTTTCGGATGAGGTTCCAGATAAGGCAAAGCAAATAATCGAACACTTTTCAGCTAAAGACTCCATTGGACAACTCATCCCACTCTTCATTAAAGGGCAGCAATTAGGCGAATTTTGTGAAGGTGACCCTTATAAACTATTATTTTGCTATTTTTCCGTGGTTACCGGCCTTATGCTACAGGAAAATCAAATTGATGAAAATAATTGGTGTGCAGATGTTGATATCTTAATGAAAATTTTAACGAAATGATATTTCTGAACCTTTATGGGGGCTTTAATTAGTGGAACCAACTCATACCTTCCAGGGGGCTTCCACATTGTCTTCGCATAAATATAAAAGTAATTTTTGGATTGGAGGGGAAAAATGAGGATCGTTATTGCTGGTGGTTCCGGATTTATCGGGAAGAAATTAACTGAGTTCCTGCTCAGTGAAGGGCATATTATAACTGTTTTAACAAGAAAAGATAAAAAATCTTCGGGGAATGTGTCCTATGTGAAGTGGCTTGAAGAAGGAACTTCTCCTGAAAATGAAATTAAAAATGCTGATATATTTATTAACTTAGCAGGTGTCTCCCTAAACGATGGAAGATGGAATGCGAGCCATCAGAAACAAATCTATGACAGTCGGATGAAAGCAACAGATGAGTTATTAAGAATTATCGCCATATTGCCTGAAAAGCCTTCTGTACTTATTAATGCAAGCGCCATTGGCATTTACCCGCCATCAGTAAATGCGGTGTATACGGAAGATTCATTAGAAACGGCAAATGATTTTCTAGGTAAAACCGTACATGACTGGGAGAACAAAGCGAAACAAGTAGAAGCGCATTCCATTCGAGCCGTCTTTATGAGATGCGGCGTTGTGCTTGGCAATGAAGGCGGGGCACTTCCTCTCATGGCACTACCATATAAATGGTTCGCAGGTGGTACAGTTGGTTCAGGCGAACAGTGGGTGTCATGGGTGCATGTGACGGATGTTGTACGAGCCATTGCATTTGCTATTGAAAATGAAAAATTGAGTGGTCCTGTCAATGTCACTTCGCCATCTTCCATTAATATGAAGGATTTTGGTAAAACAATTGGTTCAGTATTACATCGTCCACATTGGTTGCCCGTTCCTTCATTTGCCATGAAAATGGTACTTGGACAAAAAAGTACACTTGTTCTTGAAGGTCAACACGTCGTACCAAAAGTGTTAATGGAAGAAGGCTTTGAATTCATGTTCCCTTCACTCCAATCTGCTTTGGAGGATTTGCTTACTAAGTAGACACAACACGCCACATTGCCAAAATCAAAAGAATGTGAAAAGTAGGGATGTCCATGTTAATTGCAGGCCAAAAGGAAATGCAGCAAATGGATCAATATACTATGGAAAAGCTGGGCTTGCCTGGGGTGGTGTTAATGGAAAATGCAGGAGCAAAGGTAGTAGAGGAAATCCTAGCAGATTCACCATGTGATAATCCGCGAGTGATTGTACTTGCTGGGGGTGGAAACAATGGCGGTGATGGATTTGTCATTGCTCGAAGGCTTTGGGATTTAGGAATGGAGCCTCTTTTATGTTTGTTGGTAAACCCTGATCGAATAAAGGGAGATGCAAAAGTTCATCTTAATGTGTATACCAAGCGCGGCTTACCAATCTTCTATCTTCAGGAAAATACACTTGAAGAACTTCGAAATGAATTGAATCAGGCAGACATCATCATTGATGCTATTCTTGGAACAGGAGTGAATCGTCCTGTACAAGAACCTTTATCCCAGGTGATTTCAATGGTAAATGAATATGAAAGGAAGAAATTACTCATTTCTGTTGATATTCCTTCAGGTGTTAGCAGCGATAATGGGAAAGTAAATGGTATCGCAGTAAAAGCAACAAAGACAATAACCTTTGTATTTCCGAAAAAAGGATTCTTTTTACATGATGGGCCAAAGTATATTGGGGAGTGGAAGGCTGTTGACATTTCTGTGCCGCCAACGATTGCTATAGAATTAGAATTAGGTTTAGCAATGCCAAAATTGATAACAGAATCACTTGTAAAGGGTTCAGTGCCGTTACGACCTAAGCATGGTCATAAGGGAACTTTCGGCCATGCCCTTGTTGTAGGCGGTTCCCGTTCCTTTGTCGGGGCACCAATTTTTACTGCGAGGGCAGCCTTACACTCTGGTGCGGGATTAGTTACTTTAGCCATTCCAGAAAGTATTTATCCAATGGCAGCAGCTCAGAATCCAGAGTCGTTATTCCTGCCGCTATCAGAAGAGGATGGTCATTTTAGTGAAAAAGCAATAGATGAAATGGCTCCGTTGCTTCATCAATTTGATTGTGTAGCGATTGGACCTGGGATGAGTAGATTTCCTCGTGGTGAGGAGTGGGTCAAATCGTTTGTCACTTCTCTTATCCATCAGCCGATTGTTGTAGATGCGGATGCTTTATATTTACTTCGAAACGATTTGGATTTAGTACGACAATATAAGGGGAATGTGCTTTTCACTCCTCATCCAGGAGAAATGGCCAGATTAATGAATTTAACAGTAAAAGAAGTGGAAGAGGACAGAATTAAAATTGCCAAGACTTTTGCGAAAGATCATAACGTATATTTGCTGTTAAAAGGACATCGAACAATTATCGCAACTCCTGATGGGGATGTATACATAAATCCATATGGTCATGATGCTCTTGGAAAAGGGGGAAGCGGGGATGTACTTACTGGAATGATAGCCTCATTCCTGGCACAGGGAGCTTCTCCGGTACATTCTTTAATTGCTGCAAGCTATATACATGCACGTGCTGGAGAAGAAAAGGCCAAAACTCTATCTAGCTATGGAGTAATGCCACTCGATATAATAGATGGGATAAGGGATCAGCTTAATAATGGTAGCTACAGGCTCTGACCTCAAGGAAAAAAGCTTTAACGCTGAGGTGGGAAAGACCCCAATATTCTCATTTTAGTAGAATAGTTTACTTTTTCCAGTGCATCCTAAAATAAGAAAAAAGGATGCAGGGGGTTTTGACTTGGTTAGCCTAGACGATTTGATCCTAGCACGTGAAAAAATGAAGGGAATTGTTCATTCCACTCCGCTCGATTATTCAAAGACTTTTAGCAGTCTATCATCTAATAACGAAGTATATTTAAAGCTTGAAAATTTACAGAAAACCGGCTCGTTTAAAGTAAGGGGTTCCTATAATAAGCTGATGTCATTGACGAAAGAAGAACTACAAAAAGGTGTTGTTGCTGCTTCTGCTGGGAACCATGCACAGGGTGTTGCTTTTTCTAGCCAAATGCTAGGGATTCCTTGTACGATTGTCATGCCGAAGGGTGCTCCACTAAGTAAAGTGTCAGCAACGAAACAATATGGGGCAAAAGTGCAATTGCAAGGGAATGTGTTTGATGATGCCCTTGCTTACGCATTGGAACTAAAAGAAAGTATGGGAGCAACCTTTGTTCATGCTTTTGATGATGAAGCAGTTATTGCAGGACAAGGTACAGTGGGCTTAGAAATATTGGAGCAGCTTCCTGATGTAGAAGCGATTTTTTGTCCAATAGGGGGAGGAGGACTTATTGCGGGTCTTGCCTTGGCAGTCAAAGAGAAAAACCCAAAAATTCGTGTTTACGGTGTCCAAGCCCTTGCTTGTCCGAGTATGAAACAATCATTAATAGAACAAAAGCCTGTCATGGTAGAATCTAGCCCTACAATGGCAGATGGGATTGCAGTCAAGAAACCAGGTGAGCAGACATTTGAACTTGTTCAAAAATATGTAGATGATATTTTTTGTGTAGATGAAATGGAAATTGCCAGAACCATGCTCATGCTGTTAGAACGGAATAAACTGATAGTTGAAGGTTCCGGTGCTGTTGCATTGTCATCATTATTGTATAAAAAAGGAAATGTTAAAGAGAAGAAAGTGGTTGCTATATTAAGTGGTGGGAATGTTGATGTGAATTTTATTTCAAGGATTATTGAACGTGGCATGGTTGAGTCAGGAAGATATGCAAATTTTTCACTGATCTTAAAAGATAAGCCGGGTCAACTTCAAAAAGTATTGAGTTTTATTACTGAATTAGATGCGAATATACAATCTGTGATTCTCGAACATGTTGGCGAAAATATTTACCCAGGATATGCACAATTGGAGCTATCATTAGAGACGAAAAATCATGATCATATTGAGACACTAAAGAAAGTATTGAAAAGCAATGGTTATGGTGTGAAAGACAATCATAATTTTTCCTAATGATCATAAGATTTTTTTGAAGAAAGGGTGTCAAAATTGGACACTCTTTTTTGTCTATTTCCATTTTCAATAAATAAAGAGACTGAATGATTACTTCGTTTCAACAGTATATACAATACTGTAAATTGCTAGACCGGACAAGTTGCTAATGTTCGGTCTGTTTTTATTCATTTCTTTTCTAAAAAAACCAGCAAAAAGGAAATATTGCCAATCATTTAAAAAAATGTTAATATTTTATTAACCACAATAGTGTATGACGCATAGTATATGACATAAAGTATATAATATATTGAAAGTTGAGGTGAGAAGTTGAGTACATTGCTGAATTCTTTACGGACTGAGTTACGAAGAGGGACATTGACTTTGGCAGTATTAAGTCAATTACGTTCCCCACAATATGGGTATTCTCTTGTCTTATCATTGGAAAAAAACGGAATAACTATTGATCAAAGCACTTTGTATCCACTGCTTCGCCGTTTGGAGAAACAAGATCTGGTGACGAGCAGCTGGGATACGACCGAAAGTAGACCGCGGAAGTATTATGTCTTAAGTAAATACGGCATGGATGTGTTTCTGCAGTTGAAAAAAGAATGGGAACAGTTATCTCAGGAACTTTATGAATTATTTAAAGGAGATGATCAAAATGAATTTAATTGACCTATATATACAGGAGGTAACCAGGAGGCTTCCTGAAAAAAGCAGAGAAGATATTGCCCGGGAGCTGCGCTCCACGATTGAAGATATGCTTCCAGAGGATTACACAGAACAAGATGTAACAGCAGAATTAAAAAAACTCGGTAATCCGGCTGTGCTGGCAAGTGGATACTTAGATCGTCCGATGCATCTTATTGGACCCCAATTTTTTGGTATTTACGTTCAATTACTAAAATGGATTTTGCCACTCGCTGTGACAATAACGTTAATTACCTTTTTTGTTGACAAAATGGTTACATTCTCTGGAGACCAAGCAGTATTAACTGTAATATTAGAAGCAGTTGGAGAAGGGATTGTAAGAGTTTTGGGAACTGGGATGCTGGTGTTTTTCTGGTTAACAGCAGTGTTTGCCATTCTGGAGCGTGTGGATATCAAAGAACATATGCCGCTGGGAACATGGTTTAAGGATTGGACACCTGATGATTTGAAAAAAATACCTTCCTTTCCAAAGGAAAAGGCTATCCCAAACATCGAAGTGTATGGCCGTCTCTTCTGGACTGTGATTTGGGTAACCTTTTATTTTAATGCTTCGAGCATCGTAGGTTTGTATGAAAAGGGTCAAGAGGGGCTCGTTTTTGTAACCCCCTCATTGAATCAAGAGGTATTGGATGCCTATTGGCCAATTGTGGTCATCACGGTTTGCATGGAAATCGCAATTGCCATTTATAAATGGACCGTTAAACAATGGACAATAAAACTAGCAATCGTCAACACTATTTTTCAATTTGTATCATCGCTCCTATTTATCAAGATAATAACAGACCCCGACTTGTTCACTTCATCATTTAGCAGCTTTTTATCCAATTTATTTACTCAAGTTGACAAACCAGTAACATGGATCGTATGGGGAGCGATTGCTACATTTATCATCTGTGCAGCTGTGGATGCTTTCCAAGGCTTTAAAAAAGCTAGTATTCGTATCGTGACGGGAAACGTTAAAAAGATGTAAAATAAGTGTTAGGCACCAAATGAGAACATTAATCAAAAAGGCGAATCATACCTATATCCATTAAGTGTCTGTTACCGAATGAATGAAACAACTGTATGGGGGAACGGTTTATGGTTGGAATCAAAACAATAAAAATTGATGGTGAAAGTATTCATATATTTAAAAGTGCCATCTACATTTTTGAATCAAGCTCGGGAATTACTTTAGAATTGGATCTAATTGTGACTGAGGTTGCTGTAAAAAAATACAAAAACGAAGAAAACCTTTTTATTGATATTGAATTGGAAGATGGTCGTATCATAAACTCGATCATGTATGTAAAAATCCTGTCAGGTGGTTTACCACAGCTTAATTTATTTTGTGAACTCGACGACATTAATGGGTATGAAGATTTCGATAAGGTGAACGAGAATGATTCATGGTTTCCAAATATCGAAGATGGCATTACATTGGCAGAAATAAGAAAAGTGGAAATGCCTATTGAAGAAATTAATTTAAAATTAAAACTGCCAATCGACCAAGTAGAATGGTTAAAGAGTCAAAAAAAGGGACAATTAAATCGAGTGTTCCAAGAATTCATTTATGAATATTGGAAAAAGGAGAATAGCTAAATCCGAATAGAGTAGCCCAACCCTTTTACCATTGGGTCAGTACCTCAGTGAGCTAATGCTTAATTGCTCCTGGTAACTGACCCTATTTTTCTTTTTAAAATCTAAATAAATTGGACAAGACTATTAAGACAGGTGTGGGATTAAGAAAAGAATGGAGAAGTATTAATGAATAATCCTTTTAATTATCCGGAAATTTCCTATAACGAAGTTATTTTATATTTAGAAACTAAATGGGAACGTCGACTAAGTGACCATGAACGACACGTTCTTATTGAAGGGTATCGTTTTGGCAGAATGATTGAGGCTGAAAATGAAATCAAAATCCTCTTTGTTAAATAAATTAAAAGGGTGCCCAATTGGACACCCTCTTGTTGAAATCACAGGTTATGGACCTTGTTGATTTCGTAATGATTGTTCAGCATAAGCGACTAAACGTTTAGTCATTTCGCCACCAACTGAACCGTTTGCTCGTGCGGTCGTATCAGCACCAAGTTGAACTCCAAACTCGTTGGCGATTTCTTCTTTCATTTGATCCAGAACATTGCCTGAACCAGGAACCAATAGTTTGTTTCTAGCCATGATACATCACTCCCGACGTCATTTTTTGAGCAATCAAATTGCTCGAATATATTTTGTCCTATTTCTGAATACAAATTCGTTTGGTCAGTACCTATCGAACTAAAACCTTACCGTACTAGGGATTGGCCCATTAAACGATTCAACGGAAAGGGTAAAAAGGTTCAGGATAGTTAGTTTTTGACCTATAAAGCATTTCAGAAACGGTAACTGGTTTATATCCTTTACTGGATAAATAGCTCAAAATATCATCTAATGCCATTACCGTTTGACATGCCTGTGAAAATTCGCTACCATGCCAATCATGTAGGACAATGATATCACCTGGATTTATTCCTTTTGTAACATATCGAGTAATTTGGTTTGCAGGTGGATTCCTCCAATCTCGAGGATCCTGATCCCATGACCAAAGGATGACAAATTTTCCGTTTTTAATGGCTGTATTAATAATTACATCATTGTAAATACCTGCTACTGGCCGATAAAGAGTAGGTTTAGTGCCAGTAATCATCTGGATGATATTATCTGTTCGATTTAATTCTTCTTTTAATTTTACTGCAGTGATTTTGCTAGTTATTAAATGACTATATGTATGATTGCCAACTTCGTGACCTTCTTTTACTACTCTTCTTAAAACTTCAGGAAATCTTTCAGCTTTATTCCCTGCAACAAAAAAGGTTGCTTTTGCGTTATATTTAGCTAAAATCTCAAGTATTTGCGGAGTAAAAACAGGATGGGGACCATCATCAAATGTAATGGCAACCAATTTCTCCTTAGTTTTTATTTCCCAAATTACATTCCCTGTTTTTTCGTAAGCTTCACGACTTTTCGTAACAGCGGTAGCATGATTTTGAATGGAATAAAAAGAGATGATTAAAAGAATAGGAAACAATATTATTTTTTTCAAGAATGATCTACTCCTATCCATAACATGTAAATATAGTTTATGGATAATGTCATCAGATTATTTATGGCGTAAATTATTCTAGAGCACTTACCTAAATTTGTAAGGTGAATTATTTCCTAATTAATAATTGAAGAAATTCATGAAATTGATCGAATTTTCGTTCTTAAAAAGTAATGGATGGAAACCTTTGACAACACTCTTTGGAGTGCTTTTTCATATGTTATTTTTCCTAATTCAAAAGTAAGAAATGATTTCCTTAACCCACAAAATTTGTGAGGAAACTAAGACTTTTTACGCATTTTTGAGATACAAATCGAAAAAAAAACATTTTGGATGTATAATAAGGACTTGTATTCGATAATAGGAGGTAATTTATTTGATGGTATGGACTTTAGTAGTATTGTTTGCAATTTCTGCTATATTACTAATCATTTCTATTTTAAAATCCAATCGTGTGGCAAAAGAAGAACATAATCAAATTGATATGATTCACATATCCACGATGAAGGAGATTAATGCGCTTCAAGAGTCAATTCGGAATATTGAGATTGACATGGAAGTTGTTACGAAAGAAGCGGGGATTTCACTTACTTCTGAAGAAAAACGTTTAAAGCGTGAAATACTAGATTTATATAAACGCAATTATTCGATTGAGAGCATTGCAAAGATGAAAGAAGTAACAGAAAATGAAATCGAACAACTGCTTGCACCATTCCAGAAAATAATGGAAGAAGGGAGAGCGGCTGCCAATGAGAATTAACTTACTAAGCAGCTTTGCAGCAGGAATTCTAATTAGTACAACTATTTGCGGCGCTGTGTACTTTGCTGATAAAAGTGATGCCCCAAAAGCATCCGCAAAAACATCCGAAAACCGTACAACAGAAAAAATAACTGAAAAAGAGATGAAAAATAAGCTTGAAAAGAAAGGCTATGTCATACAAACGAAAGATGAATATGACAAGGTAATGAAGGATGCTAAGGCATCTGCAGAAAAACAAGCTTCACCAGATGATAACAAGCCCGCCAAAACTGTTACAAAAGTGATTGTTAATGTTTCAGATGGCATGACAAGTATTGATGTCGGCAGGACACTTGTACAAGCAAATTTGGTGCAGGATGCATTTGCTTTTTCAAAGGATATAGAGCAAAAAGGTCTAGAGAATAAATTACGCCCAGGTGTATATGTTGTGGATAGTGAAATGACACTCGACCAAGTAATTTCAACTATTTTTAAGTAAATTAAGAATACAGCCGTTATGAAATTTGCCTCATCGGTTCCGTCAACAGTAAATCGTTAATATATTTACCATACGAAGAACTTTTTGACCGAGGTGGAACCGATGTATTTTTTTATATCAATTTCTGATGATGTTCGATCTACCCAACTAGCCTTTAATAAACATTCAAAAACGAGACAGCTTGTATTAGGTGCACTTTTCGCTAGTATAGCAGCTGTTCTCCAAGCTGCAGGCGGTTTTTTACCAGGGATAGGATATTTTATCAGTCCATTTGCAACAGCACCGATTCTTTTTTGTACCATGCTTTCGCTTCCGGTCGGACTAATGTCTTTTTTTCTAACGAATCTCTTGCTTCTTGTCCTTCAGCCAAGTGAGCTGATTGTGTTCCCGTTTACAACAGGATTGCTGGGATTTGGAACTGGAGTTGCTTTTTACGTTTTCAAAAAAAGGATCAGTATCATCGGAAGTGGTGCTATTTTGCTAACCCTTGGTATCATCAGCTTATTATATGGCTTTTCATTTCCGGTCTTAGGTCCTGCCGTGTCAGATACCTTTTCAGTTCTCATAACGGGCGGCATTTTTTTATTTGCTTTTATTTATAATTGGATTTGGGTTGACATCGGTTTAATCTTTTTTAAAAGATTAAATTTCTATTTTAACAACCAATAAGTTAAGTTGAATTGAGGGTTAAGATATAACCTTCTCAAGTATTAAATACAAAAAATAAAGAGAGAACAGTGCCGCACTGTTCTCTTTGTCTTAAAGGTTAATTAATTGAACCTCTAGCCATTTCCGCACACTATTGATAAACCAGATTTTCGTACTTTTTTGTAAGTCTGTAATCGTTAATGTTTTTTCGCGGATTTCTCCATTTTTGAGTAACATTTCTCTAAATGTGCCTGCTAACAAGCCACTATTTAATGATGGTGTCCATAAGGATCCATCCATTTCCAAGACGACGTTTCCATTTGTAAACTCAGTTAACTCTCCATCTTCGTTCCAAAGGAGCATATCGAAAATATCAGCGGGCTTCTGCATTTGAAATTGAGAATAGATATTTCGATGTGTCGTTTTATGGTAGAGGAAGAGATTGTTTTTTTCTATCGGTTTGCTGGCAAGTACTACTTTTAAAAGTAGGTCAGGGTGTGTTAAGGAATTTGCTTCGATGGTGATGTCTCCGTTTTTAGCTACAAGGAGACGTACTTTTAACTCACCATGTTGATTTTGCTTTGAAAATGCGTCTAAAGCATTGTTGACTTCAGCTAAATCGCATCGAAATCCGAAGTATTGAGCTGAATTTTTTAGGCGATTGAGATGTTCTTCAAATAGAAAATAGTTACCCTTGCTTAATAACAAGCTTTCTAGTAATTGAAATTCAGGTCTGTTCTCTTTAAGTAAACTTGCTTTTGCCAGAATTTCTTGATATTCACCTTCAGTAGTGGAATCCCATGTGATTCCACCGCCAACACCATAAGTTGCTTGACCAGATTGATGTTCAATCATTACGGTTCTAATTGGGACATTAAATATGGCTTCTTTGTCAGGTGTAATAAAACCAATTGCACCGCAATAAACCTCACGCGGTTCCTGTTCTAACTCTGAGATAATATTCATTGTGCTAATCTTTGGCGCGCCAGTAATGGACCCGCAAGGAAAAAGCGCTTTAAATATATCAACGACTTTCGTATTACTGGAAACCTTTGCTGTAATCGTTGAGGTCATTTGATGAACGGTTGGGTATTGTTCAATTTCAAATAGCTTTGGAACGGAAACAGTACCTGGTTCGGCTATCATGCCTAGGTCATTTCGCAGGAGGTCGACGATCATCAGATTTTCAGCACGATTTTTTTCTGACTGGTACAGCCAGTTAGCGTTTGCTTCATCCTCAGCAGCTGATTTCCCTCTTTTTATTGTTCCCTTCATCGGCCGTGTGGTAATTTTATCACCCTTTAAATGAAAAAACAGTTCTGGAGAGGCAGATAGAATACTATGTTCATCGGTGTTGATGTAAGCACAATAATTTGAAGCTTGTGCACTTTTTAGCTTTTCAAAATAAGCAATATCGTCACCTTGGAAGTGGGAGTTTAGACGTATCGTATAATTTGTTTGATAGGTATCACCATTTTCAATCGATTGCTTAATAGATAAAATTGATTGATTATAATCATCCATGTCAACAGATGGTTTCCATTCTGTTAGTGTATAAGGACCAGTACTGCTAATTGATTGGTGCAATGGTTCTGAAAAAATTCCAAACCATAAGAGTGGCATTGTACTTCCTTCCTTGATTCTAAAAGCAGAATCGAAGGCTGATGCACTTTCATAGGATAAAAATCCCGCAGCATAATACCCATTATCGACTGCATCTTGAACAAGTTGAAAGCAAGGAAGCACCTCGTCAATGTCGGCCCTAATCACCTTGATTGGGTCTTGAAAAGTAAGCGGTCTTATTTTCCCGTTCGAGTCAGCAAACTCAAAGGCTAAGAGAGGTTGTTGTATTTTCATAAGATTTGTTTTCATCCTTACATTCTTTTATAAAAAAATTCAGTAACATTTGTAATCCGTTTTCTGTCAAGATGGATTCAGGATGGAATTGAACTCCTTCTACTTTATAATGCTTATGTCGGAGCGCCATAATTTCACCATCTTCACTTCTTGCACTGATTTCTAGACATTTGGGAAGGGTAGATTCATCGACGATTAATGAATGATATCTTGTCACTTGTAATGGTGAAGGAATATCACGGAAAATCCCATTTTGGTCATGGGTTATAAATGAGATTTTTCCATGCATTGGTTTTGATGCCTTTATTACCATTCCACCAAACGCTTGCGCAATAACTTGGTGACCCAGACATACACCCATTATTGGAATTTTTTTATAAAACCTTTTCACGATATCTAAGCATAGACCAGCTGAATCAGGATTACCAGGTCCTGGAGAAATAAGGAGATGGTCTGGCTGCATTTGTTCTATTTTTTCTAAGGAAAGCTGATCATTCCGAATCACAACGACCTCTTCGCCGATTGTTCGGATGTATTGGACTAAGTTGAACGTGAAGGAATCATAGTTATCAATTACTAAAATCACTGATTATATCGGCTCCATTTCCATTTAAGTATTTCCGTTGAAGCGCAATTTTCTTAAAATGAGTGACAAATCAACTATAAAATTTATACCATATTAAACTCGGTGAAGACTAGTGTTAAAATATTGATTATTGATGTTGTATGTTTTTATAGGAAGAATCCATTATTATATTAATATAATAATTTAATTGTAAACGCTTTCTGATTTTAGATGGTTGCAACAGCATGGTTAAATAAAAAACATGCTCTCATAAGATATAGACCTATCTTTTGTAAATGATCATCAATTTTCATAGATTGTTCAATATTTCACAAACTATTATCATAAATTCATGTTATGATGTATTCATAAAAGGAATAAGGAGTGATCAAACATGATGATTTGTGAATGGAAGACCTTCTCTACTGATTCTGAAACATATACCCAGGAGGTATTTGAAGAAATAGTAGGTGATGAATTTGAAGCCATGTTATTTAAAGAAAATGAAGAAATTCCTGCTTATATTTGGACAGTCAATTATGTGATCATTGTAAAAACATATTCAAAAGTCTTAACCGACATAATATTTGAAAAGATCCCACGAAATCCAGTTTGTGAGTAATACGAGGGAAGGTAACAAAACCTTTTACATTTTTTAATTATATTTGTGAAAAGCTTCACAAAGAATTCGGCTATTTAGCAAGTATTAAACAATTTGTGAGTAACACAAAGGAAAAGAAGCAATCCCTTTTAAATTTTTAACACTATTTGTGAAAAGCTTCACAAAGAATTTGGCAAATTAACAAGTATTAAACAATTAGAAAGTAACAAAAGGGAAAATAAACAACCCCTTTTATATTTTTTAACACTATTTGTGAAATGTTTCACAAAGAATACAGCTAATTAACAAGCATTTAAACAATTGGAGGGACTGTCATGGCAGTGGTAGAAAAATTGGTAAAAGAGAAGCAACCTGTAACAAAAATGATTGATACTTTGGTGGAGAACGGTTTAAAAGCATTGGAGGAATTCCGTAGCTTTGACCAAGAGATGATAAATGAAATTGTAAAGCAAATGGCTTTAGCTGGGCTTGATCAGCATATGCCCCTTGCAAAACTTGCCGTTGAAGAAACTGGAAGAGGAGTTTATGAAGATAAAATAATTAAAAACATGTTTGCGACAGAGTATGTCTATCATAATATTAAATATGATAAAACCGTTGGAATCATAAACGAAAATGTCCATGAAGGAATCATTGAAATTGCTGAACCGGTAGGTGTGGTAGCAGGGGTTACACCAGTCACAAACCCAACTTCCACTACGATGTTTAAAACACTTATTTCCATTAAGACGAGAAATCCAATCATTTTCGCCTTTCATCCATCAGCGCAGAAATGCAGCAGTGAAGCGGCGAGAGTTTTAAGAGATGCGGCTATTAAGGCAGGAGCACCGGAGAATTGTATTCAATGGATTGAAACACCATCTCTTGAAGCTACCCAAGCACTGATGAACCATACGAAAATATCTATGATTCTTGCGACCGGCGGGGCTGGCATGGTCAAATCCGCGTACAGCTCAGGTAAACCTGCACTTGGAGTTGGACCAGGGAATGTCCCTTGTTATATTGAAAAAACAGCCAATCTCGATCAAGCGGTAAATGACTTAATTTTATCAAAAACGTTTGATAACGGGATGATTTGTGCCTCAGAACAAGCTGTTATTATCGATAAAGAAATTTACGCTGATGTTAAGAAGGAAATGATTGCGAACAATTGTTATTTTTTAAATGACGAAGAGAAAGAAAAGGTTGAAACATTAGTCATTAATGAACAGGCCTGTGCCGTAAATCCAAAAATCGTTGGGATGGCTGCTTCAAAAATTGCTGCCTTGGCAGGTGTTACCGTTCCGGAAAATACAAAAATTTTAATCGCGGAATTAAAAGGTGTCGGTCCTGGTCATCCGCTATCAAGAGAAAAATTAAGCCCAGTCTTAGCCTGTTATAAGGTTAGCAATCATAAAGAAGGCATTAAAAGAGCTGAAGAAATGCTTGAGTTTGGTGGTTTAGGGCATTCTGCAGTGATTCATACCAATGATCAAACTGTCATTAAAGAATTTGGCCTAAGGATGAAAGCCGGAAGAATCATCGTGAATGCTCCTTCCTCACAAGGTGCCATTGGTGATATTTATAATGCGTATATTCCTTCTTTAACACTTGGCTGCGGTTCGTATGGCGGAAACTCTGTATCAACTAACGTAGGAGCAATTCATTTAATTAATATTAAAAAAGTGGCTAAGAGGAATGTCAATATGCAATGGTTTAAAGTTCCGTCTAAAATTTATTTTGAGAAGAATTCTACCCAGTATTTAGCTAAAATGCCGAAAATCTCGAAAGCATTTATTGTCACCGACCCTGGAATGGTGAAATTAGGCTATGTGGATAAGGTGCTTTACTATTTAAGGAAGCGTCCAGATTATGTGCACTGCGAAATTTTTTCAGAAGTGGAACCTGATCCTTCGATTGAAACTGTTATGAAAGGTGCAGAAATGATGGCTAAATTCCAGCCGGATGTCATTATTGCATTGGGAGGCGGTTCTGCGATGGATGCTGCCAAAGGTATGTGGTTGTTCTATGAATATCCAGATACAGAATTCTTTGGCTTAAAACAAAAATTCCTTGATATTCGAAAACGAATCGTTAAATATCCTCATCTTGGAGAAAGGGCGCAATTCGTGGCTATTCCGACGACATCAGGGACGGGGTCAGAGGTAACGTCATTCTCTGTTATTACCGATAAAGAAGCAAATATTAAATATCCGCTTGCTGATTATGAATTGACACCAGACGTTGCAATTATTGACCCTCAATTCGTTATGACGGTTCCGAAACATATTACAGCCGATACAGGAATGGATGTATTGACACATGCAATTGAAGCATACGTGTCCTGTATGGCCAATGACTTTACTGACGGTCTTGCGATGAAAGCTATTCAGCTGGTATTTGAGTACCTGCCAAGAGCTTACAAAAATGGCAGTGATGAAGAAGCACGTGAAAAGGTTCATAATGCTTCAACAATTGCCGGTATGGCCTTTGCTAACGCCTTTTTAGGAATTAACCATAGTCTTGCGCATAAACTAGGTGCTGAATTCCATATCGCCCATGGACGCGCGAATGCTGTTCTCTTGCCGCATGTAGTTCGCTATAATGCAACAAAACCGATTAAGTTTACAGCATTTCCAAAGTATAACCATTTTAAAGCAGACAAACGTTATGCTGAAATTGCAAGAACACTAGGTTTACCTGCAAAAACGACTGAGGAAGGTGTAGAAAGTCTTGTTCAGGCCATCATTAAATTGGCTAAAGAACTCGAAATCCCAATGAGCTTAGAAGCTAATAATATTGATAAAACTGAGTTCGAAGGCAAAATTGACTTCTTAGCAGACCGTGCCTTCGAAGACCAATGTACCACTGCCAATCCAAAGCTTCCGTTAGTAACCGAGTTAGCTGAGATTTATCGACAAGCATTCAAGGGAGTTTAACAAAGGAGATTACTCGCTTTAGCTATTGGAATAACAAACCTATTAATAAACGTAAATAAGTTGCGAGAAACCGCAACTTATTTGCGTTTTTTTGTTATCATTTTTATAGATATTGAAAGATATAGGAGTTTGACACGAGTTGTACCAATAATTAAGGCTGCCTAAATTGAAAGGCAGCCTTTTGTAAAATCATTAAATTAATGTTTCAATTTTGCTTGTTGGAAGAACCCGTTGTAGTGCTAATTTTTCTTCACTGTTTAATGGTACCAATGGTAAGCGGACACTGCCAACTTTAATCCCGGTCATGTTTAATGCTGCTTTTACCGGTGTTGGATTAGGTGCAGCAAATAAGGCTTTCATAATCGGGAGCAGATGTCGATGTGCTGAAGCTGCCTCCTTTAGATGACCATTTTTAAAGTTATTTATCATTTCCTGTAATTCATTCCCGATGATGTGAGAAGCAACAGAGACTACTCCCGCTCCACCAATCACTAAAACTGGTAATGTTAAACTATCATCGCCACTATACAACGTAAAATCATCTGCAGTAAGGCTGATAATTTCTGCCATGGCATCTAAGTTGCCGCTTGCTTCTTTTATCGCGACGATATTGTCAATCTTTGAGAGACGAACAATTGTATCAACTGACATGTTGATGACGCTCCGTCCAGGGATATTATAAAGCATGACTGGTAGGACGGTTGAATCTGCGATTGCTTTAAAGTGTTGAAATAAGCCTTCTTGAGATGGTTTGTTATAGTATGGAACAACAAGCATGATCCCATCAACACCCGCTTCCTCCGCAAGTGTTGTTAGACTAATGGAAGCCCTCGTGTTATTAGAACCTGTTCCAGCGATGACCGGTACTCTTCCATCCACTACTTTTACAACAAATTTAAATAAAGCTGCCTTTTCCTCGGTTGTTAAGGTAGGGGATTCACCGGTTGTACCTGCAATGACTAATCCATCAGAACCATTCGCAATTAAATAATTTACTAAATCTCTTGTAGCGTTAAAATCAATTTCACCATTTTGATCAAATGGCGTAACCATAGCTGTTAAAACTTGGCCAAAATTCATTATACTCACCCTTTATATCATTTTTCTAATTAGAGGGGGCTGCGACCATTATAAATTGACGCAAAAAAGCAACAACGAGGGCTCGCTGTTGCGGTAGAAACATTATAAAAACCAGTTCCTATGCGTGAGATAGCCCTCCATATAGTTCCCTATATGACAGTTCCGTGCTTGTTCAACAGCAGAACCAGCTTCAAGACAATGAGATTCTATGAAGCTTCGGCAAATTCCCCTTTCCACAATCATCACCGGATCTCATTATCCTCAAATTGTGTACTAATGGTCTTTGCGCCTCTATCCTCACTTCAAAAGGTATTGAAGTAAGAAAGTATTTAATTGATTGCTAATATAACAGATAATTCATTTTTATACAAGTGAAATTAGATATATTAAAATTTTCCGCAAAAAAGTTCACGCAAATAATTTGCGTGTTTTTACAAGTTTTTTTTGTTAGTGAGGAGGCTAAAAAAATTAACTGATCCAAACTTATAACACTTCAATTTTTTGTTATCATTAAATGGGTAATCATTCGTCACAGAATGAGATGTGACTTTATGAAGTGGAGTAGGCGGAAAATTCAAGAATTTGTCTTTATACTGAAAACTCATTCTAGTTATAATAGAAATAAAGATTGTTTGTATCTGATTACCGGAGTTGATTATATGCCTGATTGGTCATACCATACAATTTTTAAACCTTTGGTATCACGGCTGCCAAATGCACTGGGAAGAGAGTTTATTCATCGGGGGATGAACATAGTTTCATCTCTGCCGGGTGGAACTGCATTCATTGAGTTTTTGGGTCATATGTCTCCATCGCCAGCACTTAAAAAGAATTTATTTGGTCTCACATTCTCCAATCCTATTGGATTAAGTGGGAAAATAGATCCGTTCTTATCGGGGACAAAGGCGTTTTCTCACTTAGGTTTTGGGTTTATTGAAATAGGTCCCATAACTAGAACTCCGAATCATTCTGAAAATCCTGCCCGATTTTCAAAAAATAAAGACGAAATTATCTTTCCCAATCCATTAGAATCGATGGGAATTGAGCAGGCTTTACAGAGGCTGCAAGCATTAAGGCATCTTAATAAACCGATATTTATTCGTTTAGGTCAAGAGCTGTCCTTTGAGGAAACAGTCAGCATATTACCGTCATTTTCTCCTTATGGAGCAGCCTTTATCATAGAAAAAATGTACGAGAGTGAACAGTTTTATGCAATGAAGCGCGTAATGAAAAGTAAGCCGATTTTCCTTTCTATTCAACAATGTAGTGTTTACCATGACATGCCTCTCATTCAAAAACTAAAAGAGTCTGGTTGTATTGATGGGATTTTTTTAGAGGAAAGAACTGAAAGTGTTGAAAAAGAACAGACCTTTCCAGTTAAGCAAACAACCGAATTGATTCAAACAGTAAAATGTCTTAAATCAAATGGATTTGACCATGTACCATTAATGATTTCAGGGGGAGTATTGGAGCCAGAAGATGCGCTCACACTCATTTCAGAGGGTGTTGAGCTTATCTTGCTTACGAATGGCTACGTCCTTTCAGGGCCAGGTCTGCCGAAAAGAATTAATGAAGCGATCGAGGATCAATTATGTATCCATCAAGAAAAGAGATCTGGCTGGATATGGTATTGGCTATTTGGTCTCCTAATTACTCTTGGCGGATTGATTGCTTTATTCTTTAGCCTGTCTTTCGTAATTCTTCCTTATGATGAAGCTTTTTTAGGGTTAACTCGCGAAGAACTAATCGTCATCAATCCAACGATCTTTTATTTCATGGCTCATGATCGGATGACACTGGCCGGAACGATGATTTCAGGTGGAGTTTTATATATGCAACTAGCACGCCACGCGGTAATGTTTGGATATCATTGGGCTCGTAAGGCCATTCATCTAGGAGGAACTGTTGGTTTTTTAGGTATTTTGCTGTTTATTGCTTATGGTTATTTTGATTGGCTTCATGCTATTTTTTGGATCGTCCTTTTGCCATTTTTTATGATCGGGCGGCGAAAAACAAATTATTCAAATCGATCTCCGATATCGAAAAATCGAACCAATCATCCAACATGGAAAAAAAGTTTATGGGGACAACTCTGTTTTGTCGTTCTCGGTTTCTCATTTATCATTGGCGGCTTGGTGATTTCTTTTATTGGCGCAACCAATGTATTTGTGCCGACTGACATCGATTTTATTTGTATGACACCAGATCAATTAAATGATGTTAATGGACGGCTTATTTCTCTGATTGCGCATGACCGAGCTGGGTTTGGCAGTGCTTTAATTAGTGTTGGATTGCTTGTGCTCATGATTTCACTATGGGGATTTCATCAAGGGGAAAAATGGATTTGGAAAACGTTACTAATCGGGGGAATACCGGCGTTCGTTTCTGGCATTGTGACTCATTTTATCATTGGATATACAACGTTTATCCATATCCTGCCGGCCTATTTTGCTTTATTTCTGTATGTGACGGGATTAATCCTTTCGCGAAGTTTCTTTTTCGAAACCAAAAGAAAATAGAAATAGGGAAAATAAAATATATGAAAGGAAATAGAGTTGATATAAGTATAAAAAAAGTTACCATCATTAGTTTAAGCGCGTTAGGAATTCTCTTTCGTCATCATTTATAAAAGAAAATGCCTAAACCTGATTTAAGATTTATCGCGGATAGAGCGCGAATAAAAGACTGACTCCAATTTTCAATTTTTTAATTGCGATGATCGTTTAAATATCTCGATTCGCTGATAAATCTCGTTTTTCGCTGATAAATAGGTGATTTTGCTGATACATACCAAAAATCCGCTGATAAAATGGAGAATTTTGCTTTCCGAAAAGTGCTAACCGCTTTTTTTAGGTAGAAAATTTGATTTCACAAATAAAGCGGGTGCCCACACGGGACACCCACCAAAAAACACGATTACTCAACCGTAACCGCCAAAGATTTAACTAAAACTGATGGAGAACCAACAGGCGAAAGCGGGAATATTAAATCCGCTCCAATTTCTTCGACATTTTGCAGTAATTGATAAAAATTACCCGCGATGGTCATTTGGTTAACCGGGTATTGGACCTTTCCGTCCTTTACATAAAATCCATTTGCTGCAAGTGAAAAGTCACCAGAAACTGTGTTAGCTCCTGAATGCAAGCCTTGTAGTTTAGTAATCAAAATACCTTCGTCCATAGAAGAAAGCACTGCTTCAAATGGAGTCGTGGAGGGCTCGAGATAAAGATTCGATGGGCCTACCTTGACAACACTTTTATATGAATCTTTATACGCGTGTCCTGTGGTTTCCGTTTGCTCTTTTTTTGCTGTTTTTTGATTGTGAAGCAGGGATTTCAGAACACCCGATTCGACTAATGTAAGTTTCTTTGTTGCAACACCCTCACTGTCAAAGGTTCTGCTGGCAAGGCCATCCTCTATGAACGGGTCATCGACAATGGTAATCTTTTGGACGGCAATTTGCTTTCCAAGCTTATCCTTTAGGTACGAAATACCTGCTTGCGTGTTTTCTGCGGAAAAATTAGTCGAGTACGTAGCCAAAAGATTTGCTGCTGCATCATTTCTTAAAATAATCGGATATTCTTTGCTCTCAATAGTTCTCGATCCTAATTGTGAGAGTGCTTCATCTGCAGCTTTTTTGGCAATTTCCTTGGCATTTAAGCGCTGGAAGTCTTTTGTCACTTTGAATTCAAATGATGTTTTCGTTTCCTCTCCGTCTTTTACGATGCCTTCAACGATGACATACAAAAAATTCATTTGATCAGTTAAGGACAATCCTTTATTATTTGCAAGGGTTCTAGAGACCGATTCAGTCCGTATCATGCAATAGTCCGTAGCAACAATTCTAGGATCCTGTGCCAGTAACTCACGTTCTACATCTTTAATAAATTGTATTTTTTCGGGAATAGTTACGTCATTAAGGGATGTAGAAAAAAAGTTACATTGCTCATAGTGACTGCTGCCAGCAAAAATTTCTTCAATATTATCATCATTCATGATCTGTGTATTTTCTTTCGCGTTATCTAACAAGAAGGGGATGGAGGCATCATCGATTTTTTCGGAATAGGCATAGCCCATTTTACCGTTTATGATCCCGCGGAAGGAAACGCCTCCGTCTTCAGCAATTTCATACTGATCAATTTCGCCTTTGTATACTTGGCAGCTAAATACTTCTTTCTTTTCATAA